>CAVUCR010000035.1:0-115935 GCA_963739895.1 uncultured Ignavibacteria bacterium
AGAAATTCACTCCGGCGCCGGTATTTATTAAGGTTGATACAATGTTCGCTTTTTCATTTCCGGCATAATCGTTCCCGCCGATTCTTGTGAGCACAGCAAAACTTTTTTCAGACTGACCCGCTTTCAACAACCAGCGTGGACTCTCGGGTATGAAAAATGCAAGCAAAAGAAAAAACCCAGCCGGTACAGTTTCTGCCCAGAACATCCACCGCCATCCTATCTGACCATTCCAGGATGCAACGATTACTTTATCAGATGCACCAGGTGGAACAGCTTCTGCTATTAAATAATTGATAATTTGGGCGGCTAAAATGCCGATCACAATTGTTAATTGATTTAAGGAAACAAATCTTCCCCTGTAATCTGCAGGTGATACTTCTGCAATATACATTGGTGAAATTGTTGAAGCTAAACCGATTCCCAGACCGCCTATCAATCGATATATCACAAAGTCCGTTATACCGTATGCAAATCCCGTCCCGATAGCTGACAATGTAAAGAGCAAAGCTGAAAAGATTAATATAATTTTTCGTCCGAATCTGTCGCTTGAACCGCCTGCGAAAGCAGCGCCAAACACACATCCAATCAGTGCGCTGCTCATTCCCAAACCCTGCAGTGCAGGTGAATTTGTGATATAGAAAAATCTTTCGTAAAACGGTTTTGCTCCGCCAATCACAACCCAATCATAACCAAACAACAAGCCGCCAAGCGCTGAAACAATTGAGATGCCTATTATATATCTAAAATTAAAATTGGAGCGCTTACTTCCTTTTGAGTGAAATCGTATTAACATAACATCATAAAAATCAATTATACATACATTTTTTTACTTCGTTGAAATACAATAATTAAAAAAACTGTTCGGATTTGAAATCGATCATTTTGTTTTAGGTTTTAAATCATCTGTACTTTGTTTTGTATAAAAATTTATTGCCGGCGGTCGATCTTTCTTTTCGAAGAGTTCTGCAACCGTTGCGTAATCAACTTCGTACTTCGGATTAAATTTATCCGACAACATATATTTCGTTAAACTATAGAGTAATTGTCTCGCTGCGGGGCGTTCATTTAAATTGTTTTGAAGGTCGGAGCTGCAAACCATTAATTTTCCTTTTCCAACCTGCGCTTCAAATAATACAGCTAAACGGCGATTTAAAAACCATGTATCAATCGGCTGTATAAGCGGTTTGAATTCCGGCGGGAACAATTCAAGATTCATTACTTGCTGACGATCAAGAATTTCCCACCACTGTAAATTGCTGTGAAATTCAGTCGGGAAATCTGCAAAAGCCGGATGTTCGGGATTACATAAAATTCCTGTTGTATGCGGCGGACGCATTTTAAACCACGACGTATTCCAAAATACAGGTTTCAAATACTGGACTACATCTTTGCCGTGTTCAACAGTACCCGCTGCAAGTAAAAAAACTTTCCCTCCATTTTTTAATATAGATTCAGCTTTTTCATCAAGTTTATTGCAAAAATAAATATCACCTTTATTTAAGGTTGGAAGTTCGGCAGGATAAACCCAGAAATCCCAACTGTTAATATGATCTGTCAACAGAAACTTCCAAATTCAATTTTTCAGCTTTAGTAATTTGTGAAAGCGGTACATTGACATCACCCAGAGGTATACAATTATCAATTGGAATATCCACGTTCTTTTAAAGAGCCTTGAGCAATGATATTTTTGTTAGAATCAGTTACCTTCCATTGTGTTGCTATATTTTTAAGCGGATGACTTCCAAAATGAAAAACCTCGAGTTCTGCATGAAATGTCTCATCGTTTTTAAAAACAAATTTTGGTATTCGGGCTAACGGTACAGTCGGTCCAAAAAATTGTTTGAATTCCGGTGCAGTGATATATCCTTTTTCTTCCCAAAATGCATTAAGCACTCCAACCAAAGCTGTTCCCTGTCCGGAATAATCGTTGAGACTGAGTAACTGAACACCTGCTAATTTGTGTGTACGTAATGCAGCTTCAATTTCAAATTTGTAGCACAAAGCCTGCAGTTTTCCTGATGCCATTAAAAAGTCTTCGGCCTGATCTCCCATATGATGTTTCGTTAACTCTTCTTGAAACAATTCAAAATTCTTAGCCTTGTAAACACCGGTGTACTCTTTAATTTCTTTGAAATCCGGGAAGACACAATGCTGTCCCATTTCATGTACTACGTATGGAACGGTGTATTGTTCAATTCGATCCGTATAATCAAACACGCTTTCTGGGGGCTTACTCCATGGAAGTCCGCGGGGTTCTGATCTAACAATAAACTGAGCTTCCGGTACAAGCGGCCAGCTTCTACCTATTGAAGCACTTGTATAAACCCTGCGGTTGTCTTCTGCTTTCCAATGATTAACAAGTTTTCCAAGGTATTCCGCTTGATTCCGTCCTGCCGGTTCGTTGCCGTAAGCCATCATACAAAATGACGGATGGTTACCGTAGGCATCTAGAATGTGATCAGTTTCATCATAAATATATTGATCGATAGGTTTACCATCCCCTAAACTTGTGCCGTGATTTGCCCAGCTTGGACCTTCGACATGCAAATAAAATCCTAATTTATCAGCAGCGTCAAATGCAGCTTCGGGAGGACACCATGAATGAAAGCGCATATGATTTAAACCATAATTTTTGCAAATAGTGAATATCCTTTCCCATGAAGCAACATCTGTAGGCGGATAACCCGTTTTGGGAAAAACACAATTTTCAACAGTTCCCCTTAAAAATATTGGATGATTATTTATTTCAAAGCGAGAGCCGTTTATTGAAAATGAACGCATCCCGAATTGGATTTCCCGTTCATCTGTATTTCCAAATTCATCGGTTACAACAGCAGTCATTTTGTAAAGTGCCGGATTGAATTCATCCCACAATTGAAAGTTTTCACCCATGGGGTATACAATTTCAATATGTGATTTTCCTTTTGCTACATTTATTTTCTTGACCAAAGGCTCAACAGTTTGCGCCGTTTTTGAATTAAATGACCTTGCACTAAGCGTTAGTTTTGCAGATACATCTTTTCCTGTAATATTGTTTAAAGAAATAACAGTTCTAACTGATTTTTTTTCGATATTTGTGAAAAGTTTGATGTCATCGAAGAAGACCGAAGAGGTTGATTTAAGGCAAATACTTCCCACAATCCCATTCCAGTTCCCTTGTGTTTGATCTGTGATACTGTGTGAATCCGGACCAACATTAATATCTTTAATACGATTATCCACTCTGATTGAAATGATATGACGACCGGGTGTTAATATTTTTGATAAATCATAACGATGAGATGTTGAAAGACTGTTTTGCATTCCGATTTTAATACTATCCACCCATAATGTTGTCTCCCAGTGAGGGCGTTCCAGGAACAACTCAATTTTTCTTCCCTTCCAATCAGCAGGAATTTCAACCTCCCGCTGATACCACGCAGCTCCGACATAATGTTTATTTGGTGTAAGCCAGAATGGAAACTTCAGATTATCTTCCTGTCTGTACTTTGCCATGTCCGGGCGGAAATACCAGGAACTGTCATAAATACTGCCGGTCCATTTTGTGTTAATTGTAATCTCATCGCCCTTATTATTATCTCTCATTGAACCGGGTAAATTTACAGCATCCGTCAATTTTGACTTATACCAGTTTTGCCTGATGCCTATATCTTCCGGATCAGATTGAAATTGCCATTTTCCTTTTAAGGAGATTATGTTTTTGTTTATTGATTGCGAACAACTTACAAGCGACAAAATAAATAATAATGATAAAGCTGCTAATGATTTTAAAATTTTATTAGATTTCATCTCCATACTTTTGGGAAGCAATCGAATTATTAAGTTCATATACTTTTCTCTCATTTAAACATAATAATGAAGCAAAAAGAATTTTCATTCTTATATTTCAACTTTTTTCTTTCAAGAGTATACTTCCAATATATAATAATTAGGATATTTTAATATAGATGTTATCTTTTAACTCTAATATTTTGTTTTTCCATTTTTGATAGCTTGATTTCTATGGACTCCTTAGCCAGTCTGGTAGAATGGTAATGTATTCTCTCAAATATTTATTGCTCCATTTTGCACGGAAGACCTAAAACGCTGTCATACTTGCGCATAAAAAAGGCTGTGCACGATAAACCGGCACAGCCTTGAAGAGTAATCAGGTGACTTACTTGAGAAGCATAAGTTTTTTAACATTTACAAAATTACCCGCTTCAATTCTGTAGAAATAAACACCGGATGCCAGGTTTGAAGCGTTGAACTGAACTTTATGATAACCCGCTTCAAGATTGCCGTCAATAAGCTTTGTAACCAATCTACCCAAGATATCATATACAGCTAATTTCACATTACTGCTCTTCGGCAATGAAAACTTGATTGTTGTAGTCGGATTGAATGGGTTAGGATAGTTCTGCTCAAGAGCATAAGCTTTCGGCATGTTACTGTTGCTTTCAGTAACCGAAACCGGTTTTGAAATTTTCCCCAGCTTAGCCATGCGTACAACTTCGTTCATATATACCTGTTTTGCAGCATCAGTGAAATTGTAGTAGTTGACTGGGGTTCCGTTTGTTGAATTTGCATGGTCATTCCCGTTACCTATTAACGTACGGTACCCGGCTGGAACGTCACCTGCGCCATTGTAAAACTCTACCCATGGATTCCAACGTTCAAACAACACATTGGAGGTGCTGGCTTCGCGCGCCAATACAGTGCCGTTACCTCCATTAGTGGTCTCCAAGTAATCGTATGGCGAAACAACCCAAGCCATTGTACTATCTGCAGCAAGTGTGATGCCGATGAATACAGAGTCATCCGGCACCTCGATTTTTGCTCTTATGGTGTCACCGACATTATCGTATGCTGTGGTTGTAGCGGTCGGCAGCCAGTTTAACCGGTTGTTCCGGGCTGCATATAAATGGAGCAGCATTACCGGAGAGGTAATATTATTCCATGCGGCCTTATGTGCACCGCTAAAATCACCACTTGTACCTGTACGTCCGACGATAACCAAATCTGCAGAATTCAAAGTATCAATCAGCAAGGTATCTGTTTCAAGGGCACTGCTGTAGTTTGTATTAACAGTATATCCCGCTGCTTTCAAATCATCAATGAAAGGTTTGTCTCTGTTTTCACCTGTAGCAGGATCAGTATTTGTTGAAAGAGTTACAAAATCAATTACTTTACCAAGACCTACCGGTTTCGGAGGAGGTGCAGGCAAATTAGTCATACGTGCAACTTCGTTCATGTATACTTGTTTTGCAGCATCAGTGAAATTGTAGTAATTGAATGGGGCTCCGTTTGCTGAATTTGCATGATCGTTTCCGTTACCTATTAATGTACGATAGCCTGCTGCATAGTCGCCTGCGCCGTTGTAAAACCTTACCCATGGATCCCAGCGTTCAAACAACACATTGCCGCCGCTGGCAGAACGTGCTAATACTGTACCGTTACCGCCATTAGTGGTTTCCAGGTAATCGTATGGAGTATAAACCCAGTCCATCGTACTATCTGAATCAATTGCGGCATCAGCGAATACAGTGTCATCCGGCACTTCGATTTTGGCGCTTACGGTATCACCGCCAGTGTCGAATGACGTAGTCGTGCCGGTCGGCAGCCAGTTTAAACGGTTGTTCCGGGCAGCCCACGGATGGAGAAGCAGAACAGGTGAGGTGATATTATTCCATGCAGCTTTATGAGCGCCGCCAAAGTCACCGCTTCCACCTGAGCGTCCGATGATTACCAAATCAGCAGAGTTCAAAACATTTATCAGACTATCTGAAGTTTCAAGGGCTGTGGTGTATAGTGTGTTAACTTTATATCCATCGGCTAACAAATCATCGATGAAAGGCTTATCAGCTTGTACACCATTTTCATCTACTACACTTGTTTTGCTTACAAAAGCGATTTCTTTGCCAAAACCTACTGGTTTAGGAGGAGGTGCAGGCAAATTAACCATACGTGCAACTTCGTTCAAGTATACTTGTTTTGCAGCAGGTGTGAAATTATAGTAATTGAATGGGGCTCCGTTTGCCGAATTTGCATGGTCGTTACCATTACCTATTAATGTACGGTAACCGGCTGCTCCTTCACCAGCGCCATTATAGAACTCTACCCAAGGATCCCAGCGTTCAAACAACACATAGCCGCCACTGGCAGAACGTGCTAATACAGTACCATTACCGCCATTAGTGGTTTCCATGTAGTCGTATGGAGTAGTAACCCAGTCCATTGTACTATCTGCTGCAATTGTGGCACCAGCGAATACAGTATCATCCGGTACCTCGATTTTGGCACTTATGGTATCACCGCCAGTGTCGAATGATGTGGTCGTGCCGGTCGGCAGCCAGTTTAAGCGGTTGTTACGGGCACACCATGGATGGAGTAACATTATTGGGGTGGTGATATCATTCCATGCCGCTTTATGTGCACCGCCAAAATCACCGCTTCCACCTGAACGGCCGATGATAACCAAATCAGCAGAGTTCAAGACATTAATCAGACTATCTGAAGTTTCAAGCGCAGTGGTGTATAGTGTATCTATTGTATATCCTTCAGCTAACAAATCATCGATGAAAGGTTTGTCTGCTAGTACACCATTTTCATCTACTACACTTGTTTTACTCACAAAAGCGATTGTTTTTGATTCTGGCTGGGCGTTGAGATATACATTGCTAAAAAATAGCAATATAATTGATAAAAAAATAAATGAAAACTTATAACTCATTTTTCCTCCTTTTTATTAATGAATTATTTAGTTATGGCTAAAAACATTTTTTTTGAACTGTTTTAAGAAATTCACCACCTCCTTTTTATCAAATTTTTTAAAGAAAATATGTTTAATAGGCAGGAAACTCCATTTTTTTAATAAATGTAAAATTTAGTTTGTTTTTTTTGATTGATTTGAATTTAAGCTATGTCTTTCTTTTTAGAGCACAGGAACAAATATCACTATACGATCTTTAATAAATAATAATTTTGCTAATGGCTAATCCCGGATCAAGAAGTGACAGATTCAAGTCTACCATGCCCTTCTCTTTCAGCATGAATGCAGTTTTTGCCGACGAATAACACCTGATAACATTTTTACTCCATGCTTCTGTCCCTGAAGGTGTGTTGACATCCACAATCCCGAGAAGATTATCACCCAGGCTGATCGCTGTTCTCAGTTTATGTCCCTCATAAACTGCATGAGTGGGAACACAAATCAGTTCGATAATACGCTTGCCTTTAGGCAGTTCAAGTTTAATTGAAGCCGAAGGAGCGCTTTCTACTTTTTCTTCAATATAACTGGGTCTGTCGAATTTAATCCATGAAAGACTTACACCACCAACCCCCAATCCCGGAATGAGATGTAATTTTGTACTATCAAATTTTAATTCAGTTACGGAAACAGTTTTAATCGGTTCCAATTGTTTGTTGCTTGAAATAGTTTTTGAATTTTGATTTTTATTTCAGGCATTCCGAAAATGGAAGGTTGCGCGGATTCATGCTCATTATACCATTCCATTTACCGTCAGCAGATTTTTTCATTATAAATATCTGTTAGTTTTTTTATTTCATCGTAGGCATGCTTCAATTGACCTAACTGATCTCCCATTTGAGCGTAAAATATTTTTTCATTCATATTTGCTGCACCGAGAACCGGATAAAGAATTAATTCAAAATAAGCATCTTGCAAACGTTTAGGAATGCGGCTTTCCAGATCTTCAGCCTTTTCGAGCAATGTCCTGATAAGCCGTGAGACGTTTGTTAATTTCTTCTTGTGTAAATTTTATTTTATCTATATGTTCAGGTTTGCCTGAAGCAGCCAACTTATAATAAATAGTTTCAATTTCGGCAATCTCTTCAGCATATTCTTTACCGAAAGTTCTTTCCGCCCATTCTTCAATATAACTTTCGGCTTTCTCCGGCGGCCAGGCATTAACATTCCAGGCAAGTCCATAGCGAATTCAATATCCATTTCAGCAGGTTTTATATCGCCAACATTAAAAACCCATAACCTCTTTGCACCATAAGCATATGCTTTACTCATTTCATAAGAAATCAATGAGGGAGAAGTTGAAGATAACCAGAGATAATCTGCCGGTGTGCCCCAGTAAGATAAGTGATAGTAAACTCCGCTTCCTCCGCTTCGCTGTTGTTCTTTTGGTTTGAAAGCTGGCGAATATATCCGAAATTATCATCTGCCCAGACAAGGGTAACATCATCAGGTACTTTTACCCCAGCATTATACAAAGTGAGCACTTCTTTATAAGGACAAAAAATTTGTGGGATATCGGCTGGATCTTTTTCAAAATATTTAGAAAGCATGTTTCTCTGATCCATAATTATCTTATTTAACAGATCAACCTTGCCTTCAATTGTTTTTGGACCAGGCATACCGCTATCGTGAATGCCGCGCATCCCGATAGTAAAAATAGCTTCTATTTTTTGGTCAGCAACCTGCTTTACCCGGTCTTCCCAATATTTATTAATCTCTTTTTTATTCGTGTCATACCGCCAAGGACCAGGCTGCTTTCCGTATTCTTCCTTGAAATTATTTTTCCACTCATCTACATTATTGCGAAGCATAGGTTCAGCATGACTGGAACCGAGCACGATGTCATATTGTTTTGCAACTTTCGGATTTCCTTTATAATAAAAAAATGCCTTTGTACACGGATGCATAGCAGGCCAAATGTAATTTGCTTTAAGCCTCAGCATAAGTTCGAAGATGCGGTGCATAAGTATGGGGACCAATGTCTTTAATATCAGTGTCCACATTGCGGGCTGCCCATGGCTGCAAACCCCAGTCTTCATCATTAAGAAAAATACCGCGATACTTTACCGACGGCGGACCCATAATTATTTTGTCAATTGCTACATTAAGATTTTTCCGTTTAGCGGGAATAACGTCTGCCCAATATACCCATGGCGATATACCCAGACGTTTCGAAAGTTCAAATATACCGAATGCCGTACCCTCGGGATTACTTCCACAAATAACAAGTGCTTTGTTGATCCCGGCAATTGGATTATCCACAATTTGTATAAGAAAACTTTCCCATTTTCCCTCTATGGTATCCACAGAGAGTTTCCCTGTTTTGATCATTGCAGCGATCAGTTTCGATTTCCCGATCGTTCCTGTAATAATGGCTGCATCAAAATTAACTTTTAAACTTGTTTCAAGCGCCGGCTTAATATCAGTGATAAGTGCAATATCACCAGCCAGAGCTTTTGCACTTATGCCGACAACATCTGCATCATTACGATCATAGAGAATAGGAACACTTTGATTTTTGCTGACAATCCGGAAAACAGAATCTTCCGGATTATAAGATTTCGAAGCATCACCGGCTGAATATCCTTTAATCCCGGATAACTTAACAGGAGCAACAGCTTGGGCAAAAACCAAATTCTGTTCTATACAGAATATGATCAACAGCCAAACTAAAGCAATAATCCGATTTCTTTTTTCATATAGAAAATGGTATTGCGTTTTTTTTCTTTTCACAAAAATCTTTACTGTATTTTAATTAAACTAGTTTTAAGAATTCAATTGGCTATAGCGTTGACAGGAATTCCCTCAGCACTTCTACTGTACGTTTCAATTGGTCGTGGTGCAGATTGTGACCGGCTCCATCAATAATTACGAGCTTGCCATTCTGCATCACACTGGCTGCCTTTCTTTCTTCTTTGCGAACATCGGCAGGTTCATCCCTTTTCAGAACAAGTGCAGGCACCTTTATCTTCGCCAACGCATCACCTGTCGTCATTACACCAGCCATCACCTGCCAGGCATTTTTTGAATAAGCACCATGATACTGTATTTTCGAAAGCGCCCAATATTTGCAATCTATAATATCCCATTTAGGACTCTGACGGCGGCAAGTTGCCACCAGATCGTCGAAGCTGTAATTGTTCTGTGCTACAAGTATTTCAGGAGTTCCGAACATACTTATGGAAAGATTGTCCCGTGCTTCACTTTTAGAAGGGCTGGGTGGAGCATCACGCCCGGTACGCGGTGGAGGTGGTGTTGCATTAATAGGTTTCAAAAATGGATCAAGCATGATGATAGCTTTCGCTAGGTCCGGATATTCTGCGCCCACACGCATAACGGTGGCAGCTCCCATTGAATGGCCCATAAGTATGGGTTTATGAAAATTCATTGCATGAACAAACTCCACAACGTCCTTGACCAACGTGCTGCTATCGTCGTTGCAAGTAAAAGGATCTGTGAAGCCGTGCCCCCGGGTATCTGGCATGTATATATCATACGAGTCTTGTAATTTCCAGGTTAGAGTAGTCCAACAAAGTCCGTTATCCGTAACACCGTGAATCATAACTATTACTGGTTTTCCCGGGGCAGGAACAGCATGGTAATAATGAATCCGAATCCCGTTTGCATACACATAGCCATCTAACCAACCGTCCGGGATCCCGGGTGCGTTGCCGGCAATCGTTACTGCCTGCAGCAGGATAAGTATAACGAATGTTAGAAAGTATAGACTTCTTTTCTTGCTCATTCTAATTGCTCTTTTATAAATATAAAATTTCCCTGAACTTTATTTAGGTGGTTGAAGATCAATATATGTTAATTTGCTACGATCACAGGTAATCCGACCATCTTTATACTCCAACTTGACAACCTGAATAGAACTGCGGCGCTTTTCATATAAGTTATCTTTAGAGATGGAATCAACTTGTCCCGGATGGGTAAAATAAAATAAATATGCCCTGCCGTTATTAACAACAACATCAGGATGATGACCTACAACCTTATCATCCTTTCCCGTGCCGGGTTCTTCAAGAAGATTTCCGTGAATCCGGTTCCATTTAGTTAAATCTTCGGATTCATATAATGCTAATCCCTGCCATACATCTGTTAACATCCAATATTTATCTTTCCATTGAAAAACTTTCGGTCCTTCACCCTTTTGATCTGCTATAGCTTTACCTATATCTTTCCAGTGGTACAAATCCTTACTATCAGCATAGTAAATGGATTTTGCGTCAACTTCATTATTATACCACATACGCCATGTTCCGTCAGGCAACCGGAATACACAGGCGTCTATTACTTTATCCGATGCCAGTTTTAATGTTGATTCATATTTCCAATTAATCAAGTCTTTACTGGTCAGGTGAATAATGTGCCGCGGATGACTCCAGCTTTTAAATATGCCGGGGACATACGACAGGTACATATGATATGTTCCCTGATATTCTAATACTTCCGGCGCCCATTGAGTTTCAGTGTACGGAGACGGGATATTACATGTGTCCAGATATTTCCAGTCAGCCCCGCCGTCCGATGATTCAGCAATCCCGATGCGTGTTCCATGTACCCATGTAACGCCATCGAGACCTTGAACATTTGCCCGGCGATTAGTATAAAACATAAACCACTTTTTTTCCTGCTTATACCAGATGATAGTCGGATCGGCAGCACCGTCATAAACCGGATCACGAAATAATGGCTTTGGAGCTATTTTACCTTTTTTATCAATTTCCTGTGCATGGCTAATAAACAATACTGAGAAAAAGATTATGACAAGAAAACGCAGCATAGAATTTTTTGAAATAATTTTATTCTGAAGAGATCTCAGTTAATCACCAATTGTTAATGGCATTGCTGTTACATACCATAAGCTTTATTAGAAGTACTGCCTGTTAATTCAAACCCACCTTTTAGTTTTATATCTTTAATTAAATATTTTCCTAGATCCCGCATGGCAATAACTATAAAATGATGGTCATGCATATATTCAAGATACTGTTTAAATAGTTCAGGGGAAGTTGTAACCCAGGAATGAGCATAATCAGGTACTCCATGAATTGTAAAAACAATAATATCACCTGATTTAGCATTTTCAAGAATGTTCATTACCCTTTTTTTTGCTTCTTCAGTAGTTCCTGTAGTGCTATAACTAGGAATCAAAAGTGGATTGTCCTTTGAAAGATTATATTTTTTGCTGCCACCAACTCGAGCATATTTATACCCCATTTCATGTAAAACAACTAACGCTAAATAGCTTGTATCATATCCGGGATATGCAAACGAAACAGGTTTTGGAATTCCGTATTCTTTACATTTTGCTTCAATATAGCCCAATTGCTCATGCATTTCCTGCCGATTCATTCCATTGACATGTTTATGAGTATGGGTATGATTACCTATTTCAAAGCCCATACGGTTTAATTCTGCTATCTGCTTCCACGACATATATTTTGAGGAATCTCCTGGTACCTTTAATGGGAACTCGCAGACAAAAAAAGTACCTCCAAAACCATACTTTTTTAAAAGTGGTGCAACATAAGTGTAATCAGTTATCGGTGCATCATCAAATGTTAAAACAACTATGGGCTTATCTATTGTTTTTTGTTCTTTTTTACTATTTTCACCATATTTATATGATACTAACAGCATAACTATGAAAAGTGTAATACTAAACCGTTTCATTCTACTACCTGTTAATTAAAAGAAATTACTTGCTGCTAAATTTCTTGAGATATTTCTTTGCAAATCGTTACTCCATTGTGCCTTACCCCATTGAGTTGAAATGCAAAGCATCTCTTACGTCTTCCAAATTAGATATTCTTACTAGTTATCTCAGATTTATCATTGTATCATAGCGCTCTGTTCAAATTACTTTTATTTGCTGTATTACTAATTACAAACCGTAAGCTTTATTAGAAGTATTACCTGTTATATCAAATTCACCTTTTAGTTTTATATCTACTGATGAGCTGCCAATCATAACTTCAAATGTCCCCGGTACTACTTCCCATTCCATATTTTGATTTAGCAATTGTAAATCTTCGGGTGTTAATTCAAATTTAACTTCTTGAGTTTGTCCGGGTTCTAAGGTTATTCTTTTAAATCCTCGCAGTACGCTTACAGGTACAATTACAGGAGTAACCTTTTCATGAATATAAAGCTGAACAACTTCATCCCCTTTTAGTTTACCTGTATTTTGAACATTCAAAGAAACCTGAATATTGCCGCCGGTATTCTGTTTCAACGGTGAAATCTGCAAATCACTAAACTCAAATTGTGTATAGCTTAATCCATATCCGAAAGGATATAAAGGACCTGTAACCCTTGCACTTGCTTTAGGATCATCAGGAAAATAAGATTGACTGGCGGGCATATAAGGGAAATTTAACGGCACCTGACCCACATATTTTGGAAAAGTGATCGGTAATTTGCCGCCGGGATTATATTCCCCAAACAGAGTTTTGGCAACTGCATCTCCGGTTTTTGCTCCCGGGAACCAGGCTTCTAAAATCGCAGCTACATTTTTATCAATCCAATTTATTGTTAAAGGCCGGCCATTCATTAATACTACTACAACCGGAGTTCCGGTTGCAACTACGGCTTTAACAAGTTCTAATTGATGACCCGGCAAATTTAAACTTACCCGCGAACGACTTTCCCCGACAGTTCTATCATCATCTCCAACTACAATAATAGCAACATCCGCTTTTTTTGCAGCTGTAACAGCTTGTTGAATCTGTTCTTTTTCATCGTCGCTTAAAGGTGTATCCATAATATCACTTTCAGGAAAATTCTCGTCAACAACATCTACGCCTTTAACATAAGTTACTTTTGTTTCTTTTGATACTTCATACTTAATTCCATTAAGCACCGATGTAACTTTTATATGTGTCGGACCATATCTATTTAAATTTTCTTCCATTACAGCATTTGGTCCTGCAACTAAAATTGATTTAATTTTATTTTTATCAAGAGGTAAAACATTGCCTGCCTGCCCGGTAGGCAAGTTTGAATTTTTCAATAACACTAAAGATTCTTCTGCAGATTTTAAAGATAATTCTTCAGCTGACGGTTTATTTACATCTTGATTTGATTTGGTTGTATCAACATAAGGATTATCAAAAAGTCCCAGCCAGTATTTAACATTTAGAACTTCACGAACGCGCTGATCAAGAACACTCATTGGTAGTTCTCCATTAAAAACAGCTTCACGCAATGGGGTGAGGAAAACAGATGGTTTTTCAAAATCGGTACGAACATTAACCCCGGCTTCCAGGGCCTGGATTATTGCTCCTTTAAAATCTTTTTGAATATGATGTTTGGAATTAATAAACTTAAGCGCACCGCTGTCTGTTACGATATATCCTTTAAAACCAAATTTCCGACGAAGCAATTCAGTTAAGAAATAATAACTGCCTGTAATAGGAATTCCATTATAATCATTATATGAACTCATTACTCCAAGTGCATCAGCTTTAACTGCTGCTTCAAACGGAGGTAGAAACAAAGTATAGACTTCACGAGGTGTTACTTGAGGGTCTGTTCTGGCATGACCGTCACGACCTCCTTTGGGAACACTATAAACAGCAAAATGCTTTAATGTTGAAACAACATGTTCTCCCTGCACTCCTTTTACCATTGCTTCCCGAGGCTACCAACTAAATATGGATCTTCACCATATGTTGAAAGAACTCTCCCCCATCGCGGATCTCTTGAAATATCCAGTTCAGGAGAGTAAACATTTGTATAACCAAGCGCACGGGCTTCTTCACCTTCTACTTTTCCAATCTGATATATAAGTTCAGGATCCCATGTACTGCCTTGTCCAATCTCATCAGGAAAACTTGTTGCTTTAACTGCCTTTAATCCTCTTATTCCTTCTACGGTAAAATCAGCAGGGATTCCAAGTCGCGTCTGTTCAATAAAAAAACGTTGAATATTGTTTAATGCTTGAGCATGTTTTGAAGGAGGCCAGTATAAATCTGATTTAACGTCTTTGCGTCCATTTAATTGTTCATCAATATTTGCTATCCCATCTTTCCATGTAGTATCAAGCCATGCCTTTGTCGGCTGTTCGTCATTTAGTACTGCACCATATCCATATAATGTAACTAACTGTGCAGTTTTTTCATTGATATCCATTCTGGAAAGCAGGTCATCAATACGTTCATCTGCCGGCAGTTTAGGATTTTCATACGGATCCAATTTTCCGTTTTTATTTATATCGATCCAACCCTTATGATAAATCGATTTTTTAATTTCAAAGGGGTATGATTGTGCAAAGCACTGAATTGTATAAAAGAAGAGAAATAATATACTCACAACCAGACTTATGAAATTATTATTATTTTCTGCATAATAATTTTTCATTTTCAAAACCGTGTTATAAGAGGAATTAAATTACTTTTAAAGTTAGAATGATTAATTAGTAAAAATTAAGATGTAGCTTATCCGTAATTAAAAATTATTTAGTAACCCAAGTTGACCGCTTTACAGAAATAGGATTATTTAGCCACGAATTAACACTAATTTTCACGAATATTTTTGAACTAGTTGAATTAAATTAGTGTAATTTGTGTTAATTAGTGGCTTTTATATTTTCATAATTCATAGAACGGTCAACTTGAGTTAGTAACATAAATTTATTTTGTGGAGTTTAGTCCTATTAATTTAACCGGCCCAATCAAACCGGATTCAAGCGGTTTCCAGTTCTTCGCAGTAAATAAACCGTTTTCATCCATGTCTTTTCTATCATGAGCAGCGAAATTTATGTTATAGAATTTTTTGTAATTGATCCCTTTTTTATCCATATATATGATTCGATTTGCCATCAAGTTTGTTACCTGTATTTCAAGATTATTTGTATTCTGCAACTTGTTTGCTTCAATTGTTAGTTGAAATTCCGGCCCAACTAAAGTTGCCAGCTTTTTACCATTTAGATAAACATCTGCAGATTCACATACTTTACCAAGATCCAGCATATAAGCTGCTGCTTCAAAATTAGGTTTCTCAAATGTTGTTTTATAACTAGCTGTACCGGAAAACCACTTCAACTCGTTTGAATGTTCCGTCCAGGATTCTAGCTTTTTAGTAGTATATGAATTTGGTAATGTTGGCCTGCCTTTTACAAAATTAATTTTCCATTCTCCATCTATATTCATTACCTCATTTGTCTTTTCATAGTATTTATAATCTTCAATATTTTGTTCCGTTGGATACCATTGTAAAATTAAAGTTTCTCCTTTACCTAACTTCAAATAAACTTCAGCATGACCTTTACTTAAATTTCTTACTTCAGCTTTTCCAATTTGTTTATTCATTGGATTAAACCAAACTGCTTCTTTTCCGGATGAACGAAATTGAATCCACTGATCTATATCTGTGTCTCCCCAATTACTAATAAAGTAACAAATACCTTCTTTACGATTAACCCTGTCAAACCAAAGTCCGTTTTTTGTCATTGACTCCGGAAAAACTTTAATATCAATTAAAATTGTGCTTAAGTCATCTCCTTTAATTAATTTCCCTTTTCCGACTTGACTGCTTTCATAATCACTTTGGGAATTAAATTTTATCCCATTTTTAATCTTCTGATAAATTTCCTGCCTATGTTTTAAATCATTTAATCCAGGTACATCTTTAGGAAAATCATTTTGAATAATAATTGTTGCGCCTTCTTTTGCCAGGTTAATAATTTTTTGAATTGTTGTTAAAGGAATATAATCGCAGTCCGGGATGATTATCGTTTTGTATTCAGAATTATTGGAAAGAATTTTATTATCATCAACTGTTAATTGCTCTATTTGTTTATCGGAAATGTAGTCAAAGGTATAACCGTTATTTAATAACATTTCACCGAGACCTTTGGTCAATACTTCATCATGCGCTCCAAAATGTTCAAGCATACTTTTACCTTTTTGCGACCATGCATCATAAATCGGGAAATACAATAAAATATCATTTGCAGGTTTGGAGCTTTGTAAAAACGATTGGCAATTTGTTACGTATGAATTAATTGTTTTAAGATCTTCCCACCATGTATTTGTAGGAGCAAAATGAACAGAGGCGTAGAACAGCCATCCAGGCCATTCTGCAGAAACAGGCGAATAAGGTGTACCGTGATATACAAGATGATTAACACCATTTGCAAAATACCGATCGAAACGTTTTTTAACTTCCGAAAGAGTTGAAAGAAAATGTTCATTTAACCATGTTGCAGCTTCGGCGGAAATTAATGATTTACCTGAAACATGTCCTGCAGAGGTTGCCATTTTCATACGTAAATCTGATCCCCCTTCCGTTTCAGGAATATCACTTGCAGCATATAAATCAAGTATGTTTGCTGGTGATCCATGTGCCTGATCACGAACAACCGCATTATACTTGCGAGACCATCGTCTCCATACTTTAGTAAACTTGTCCAGGAGTAAATCAGAGATAGTTTCTCTATAATCGCAAAGAACTCTTTCGTTCATCTCTTCAGAATCATTTCCAAATAATGCAGGTAAATAATCTTTTAAATCATAACCTCTATATTTCTTGAACTCTTCAAAAAATAATGGTGTCCAATCTGCTTCTCCTTGTGAATCATCAACTTCATACGAATCATTAAAAAAAGCTCTGATACCTTTTAATTGAATATTTTTAGCATTTTTATCAAAAAATCCCAAATAATGTTTTACTGCATTTTCAGAAAAATGATCAATAACATTTCCTTCACCGCCTTTACTGGCACGTTCCACCATTTTACCATGCCAGCCTTGAAAAACAGCGTAAAGTTTCCAATTTCCGTCAGGTGCAATCCAATCTAATGTTCCATCTTTTTTTACTTTATATGTAAGATCAATTTTTTCTCCATTATCGTTGTATGCAATAAGTGTTTGAAGCGGTAATTTCTTTTTAAAACGAACCTGATCTAACGCGAGTTCCTGCAAATTAGTGTTACTGCTTATCGGAAATTTTACTTCTGAAATATCAACTTTGTGACCAACTGCTCTTACCAATGGTTGTTGAATAAATTCAACTTTTTCATTTAATTTTTCTCCGGACTTCAAATCATAAATTTTATACTGTACTTCTTTGCACGCATCATCAGCAGAAACCCAAGGCCCTCCGAAAGGCCACCCAGAAGCATTGGCCAAATCAATTCCAAGTCCTAATTTTTGTCCTTCATCCTAAAGTATATTTTAAAACCTTCATCCACTCCGGGGAAAAAAAACTTATATCCTGTTTTTCATATCCTTTAGTACCATAGATTGCTGTTACTTCAACTCCGCCGAAACCTGCATTTTTAAGTTCTTCCATATTTGCAGTTAGGTCTTTCTTTGTTACTGCACTTCCATGCCACCACCATCTTGTCCATGGATGTGTTACATTACTGACGGAAGGCCATTCAGCTTTATAATTGCTTTGCTGCTTAGTGGAACAAGATGAAAATAAAGATATCAAAATTATGAGTATAACCAGGCTTAACAATTTTGATTTTAAATTCATAAAGTTTTTTTTCATTTTCTATAATATCCAGTTATTGGTGGAATTTAATTTCATACATAAAACAGCTATTTCTTAAGTATAGTTCTTATTTGTTATATTTTTAATATATAGTGGAAGATAAGCTAATAAGGTTTTCTCTTATGAATTACATCGAGTTACTAAGGTTATCAGATTAAAAATAAGGTCAGTTATTTATATTTATTCAATAAAACATATTACAGACTTGTGGACCTTATCATTTGGTTTTACCTTAGAACCATCGTTGGCTAACACATTCGAAAACCTTATTACCTCATTTTTTATCTTTTATTTACAGTTTACTTTATTTTTTATTCACTTACATTTTATGTTTTTTTACTTTGTTATTTACCTACCTGTTACTGATAGATTAAATTTCTGTCTTTTTTATTTCAACGGCATAAATATCAGAGTGTCCTTCAAAATTTGCTCTGAATATAATCCACTTGCCATCCGGTGAAAAATGTAAATTCGGTTCTAATCTATAATCATGATGTTTCATATTCACTAATTTTTCTGCTTTCAAACTATCTCCGTTTATCTTAAACAGGTACAGCCACATACCATCTTTCGCCTTTGCAACCTGACTTGAGTCTCCTCCGTCTCCTGCAAATAGTTTTTGATCCGGAGATATATTAAAATGAATTGACCACTCATTCCGGGTTAAACCATATTTAGTATGTTTTCCGGTTTCAATATTCACAGATGCAAGATAAAATGTTTCTCCCCTTGGTATTTGAAGATCGTACCAAATATTTTTACCATCCGGACTAAAAAATTCATGTCCGGCAATTTCGCGGTAAACAGTACGCTTGTGCATTAATTTTGGTCTGCCTTCGTTTATATTAATTGTCCAAATCCTATCAACTTTGTGCCAGGGACCTTCATGACAAAACATTAACAGCTCAGGGTCTGTCGGAGAAAATTGTATATGATTAAGCCATGCTTTTTCTGAATAAAATTTCTTAAACTTTCCGGTTTTAACATTTATTATGAAAAGAGATCGAAGTAGTTTAGCCTCATAAACACGTTCAAAAAAATCAGATTTTCTCGGAAATTTTTTGAAAATTTCTGCTTCTTTTTTTGTTATTAAAGCACCAGCTAAAAGCGTTTCATCTGCATTTAGTGTAGTTATACTACCTCTTATATCCTCAGGAAAAACATAAATTAATTTTGTATCATGATTTTCTATTCCAGTTGAAAATAAACTATCGCCAGATTGGTAAAATACTTTTCTGCTTTTTTTACCGACTATTTCTCCCCTAACTCTATATTTGTTTGTAAGTTGATCTATTTTTTTAGTTTTTAAATCAATCGAAAAAAGTTGGTTCTCATTATTTACCTTTCTGTAGAAAATCATTTTCTCATTATTCATTCTATCTGATGGAACAAATGGATTATTGTGAAAATAAAAACTTCTATTTTCTCCCCCTCCCGGGATAAGATGAATAATTTTATGACCTGTGTCTTTATCAATCCATTCTTCAGGCATAGGTTTTACAGAACCGGTTTCCAATATCTCAATTTTATTAACGTTATTTTTTTGACACGAACTAAAACTGAGTAAAACAAAAATTATTAAAAACAATTTCTTAGTCATTTCTATCCTCTAATTTTAATACTATTTTTCTTTTGCCTCTTTTAAGATACGGTCGTATTTTGTATAGGCAGGTAATTCATGGTATTTTTCCATTTGAAGAATTTCAACGCCTGCTCTTAACACAGGTCCTTCCCCCATTGGAATATTTGATTCAACGGGACGTTTATAATAAAAAGATAACGCCGGCATTATCCCTGTACCGACACAAATATTTTTGACATCTCCTTTTTCATCTATGTTTGAAAGAACTCCATCCCATCCGGAATCTGCCACGTATGAAAAATCCTGATCCAGCCAGCCACGGTTTACACCACGGGCAAATCCAAAAACAAACATAGCCGATGCAGATGTCTCAAGGTATGAATCATTTTTATCTAAGAGCTGATGCCAGAGACCGCTCTCACTTTGCCAACGCGCTAATCCTTCAGCTTGTCTATTATATATTTTTAATACATCATCTCGTCCTGGATAGTCTTTCGGAAGAACATCTAATAAATCAGCCTGAGCCATAAAAATCCATCCATTCGCACGCGCCCAGTGAGCAACACCATTTTGTTGAATATCTGTATGGTAGCAGTGATAGAAAATTTCTTTTTCATCATCCCACAAATATTTATAATACTGTTTAACCTGATGAACTGCATCATCGAAATATTTTTTCTCATCAGTTAACTCTCCCATTCTTGCCAGGAAGGCTACGCTCATAAAAAGGTCATCCGCCCAAATTGTGTTTTCATGCGGCCAATACCTGGATATTGTACCGTCCGGTAGTCTGGGCTCGGTGTTTAAAATATGATTAGCAACTAAATCAATATAATTCTTATAGTTTTTCTGAGGATCTTTTGCGTAGACTTCGATAAGACTTGCACCGATTGTTCCGCAGTCGTCAAGCCTAATCATTCTGAAGAACATATGCCAATTTACACTTCTTACACTGTACCAGTCTTTTTTCTTTTGTTCGTCATACAATTTTCTGAAATAATCCAGGTCACCGTGGTTAAACACAAAATCAAAATTTTTGTCAACAAATTCGTTATATTTTTTTTCACCCGTTAAATTTCCCAGCTCATTCATTCCGAAATTTAAAACACCGTTTGTGTAATGCCAATCATTGTAGCGGCTTTCTACTTTAACGGAAAGTTTAAGCGGCAAACCTTTTGTTGATTTATAGGTTTTACCGGTTTCTTCATCAATAAAACGATATGTTGTTTCAGAAAGTATCCGGTCTGCTATTTTTTCAAGAATTTTTTCGGTTGGTTTTCTGTATTCTAATACACGGCTTTTTTCCTGTGCGGATAATCTTGAACATACCGGGTTAAATGAAAATAAAATTATTACTAAAAATAAAAGTCTAATCTTCTTTATTTTCATAAATTTCCCCATTCGGTTAAGCATTTTATCAAAAGTTTTTTATTTATTAGTTAATGTTTAAATACCTGCATACCTGCCCGTCATGCATACAAAATAAGAACTTAGTTTATTTTTATTAACAGGACTTGTCTCTCGCTGTTTGGGGGATTTTAGGATTATTTCAATAACAAAAAATGGACGAGTTGTTGATACATATTTATCATAAACCAATTCTAGTTTATAAATTGTTTTTATGCCAAAAGAATGCTTTCTCATAAGCTAATAAGGTTTTCTCCCATGAAGTTCACATTAAGTTACTAAGGTTAATAATTTAATAAGGTTTTTTATTTTTTTAGTTTAATAATCATTTAAAAACTTAGTCTAATTTAATAAGCTTTACCTTATCCTATGTTTAACCTTAGTAACTCAAACCTACCCCCAAAAACAAAACCTTATTACCTTATATAATGTATTAACCCTTATTAAACCTAATTCAAACACAGTTAAATCAACTTTCATTTTTTTTAAAATTTTTGACACTACCATAAATACAAGAAACTATTCATTCAGCCATTTCTCTTTTGATTCCAATTTGTTCATATCAAATTTAGTTGAAGTTATTTTTACAGATTCTTCATATAACTTATTTAAGTCAGGTAACTTTAGTTTAGAACTTTTACGAAGGAAAACAGGAGTTTGATATGCAGGAGTGTTAACTTCAATATATTTCCCCCCTTCATATTCTTTATTGTTCCAAAGATCAATCCATGTTTCACCGGCAGGCAGATAAACCGACTGCTTTGTTTTTTCCTTTTCCCAAATCACAGAGACTAATAGGTCATCTCCAAATTTATAAGTTGTCCAATCTTTCCAGCTTTCTTTTTGGTCAGGATATTCAATAAACAAAGGTCGAACAATAGGCATTCCTGTTTTACTTGCTACTTCTGCAAAGTGATGAATATAATCAACAAGATTCATTCTTAGTTTGGTATAAAATCTCCAAACTGCCAGTAATTCCTTATCAAATGACGGCTTATAATTCATATCCCAAAATACTGTATTATTTGTAGGACCAACTTCCATTATAGGAGAAAAGCATGCAAATCCCAGCCAACGTTTAGTAACCTCACGATCAATATCTTTCGCATATCCTCCGCAATCCGATCCCCAAACCGGGTATCCCATAACTGCACATCTCTGAGCAGCAATAATCACAGAACGAAGTCCTTCGGGAGGATTTCCGGTATCACCTGCCCAAAGACCGCCATATTTTGCGCTTCCGGTATATTGAGCCCTGGGAAACAAAATGAAATCATTACCTAGTACAGGCTTTACTGCATCGTAAGTTGCTTTTACATATTGACGCGGATAGTCGTTATAATTTTCCCGGTAGCTTGTACCAATGGATGTTTTTAGTTGAAGTGAATCTAAAAGTTTCTCACCATCCGCACGATCAAGTTTATAACCTTTAACCCTCATTCTTGCTAATTTTGCAGGTCCATTTTCACCCCACCATTTGCAAGCTTCTTTGTTTGTAAAATCCATTAAAACCTGGCGTGAGTCCTTCCAGATATGACTTTTTAGATCAAATCCCCTCTCTTCAGCAACGTTAGCCATATTGCCCATAACAAAGGGTGCTATCCAAAGCATAGTTGCAATTTTTTTTGAGTTCAGCCATTTTACCATATTTTCAAAGTTTGGTAACCGGTTATAGTCAATTTTATAATCATCGAAACCTCTAACTCCCGGGCCCCAAGGTCTGTCAATCCAATAAGCTGTACAAGGGATGTCGTATGCATGCATTAAAAGAATTTCTTCAGCAATTTCAGAATTATATGGGGCATGCACAATACTGCCATCATAATATTTCTTATTATTAACATGTTCATCACGCCAGCGCCATGGTCCAAAAGCCCATTTGGGCGGCACATAAGATGGTCCTGTCTCTAATGCATGACGTTTAATTAATTCCGCCGGTCCCTTATCCATCATTAAAGAAAATGAAAATTCGGGTCCTTCAAATGATATCTGAACTAAATCTTTTTGTTCCTTACAAAAATCAATTACTCCCGGCCAAGTTCCATGGATAAAAATTGCATAATTACCTGATGAAATGTAAAATGGAGCGTAAGCAGAAACTGTTGGTTTTAATTTAACATCTACTTTTTGACCTCGCAGATTAAGTCCTTCTGTTATTCCTTTTTCCCACGATTTATATTGAGTACCGTCAACAACCCGCTCAAATATACCGGTGAAATATTCACTGGGATTTACTTTTGTATTTATTAGCCAGGCTGAAGGTTTTAATTGTGTACCTTCTAGTCTAAATTTAAAATCTAAATCATCATCCTTTTTTTCTGTTTCCAGTATTATGGACATATCACCATTCTGCCATTTATAGGATGATTTATTTGATGATGGATGTGATATTTGAGGTTGCCCCGTTACCCAATAATTTTTTCCATGAATAATAAAACCAATTGCACCCAAGCTATCATTTGATGCAATTAAAACATTATCCCCATAAGGATTATGAATTTGAATAGATGCAAAAGAATTATTCCCTTGATTTAAAATAGTAAAGTCTTCAGGTCTATTACATGAGCTGAAAGCAACTATTATTATTAATCCTAAAAATGCATGAATTAAAATCTTATGAAGAGATACTGGATTTGACATAATATTAACCATTTTATTCTTTTCAATATATAATAATAAGCTAATAAGGTTGACTTAATTCTTGATTATTCTTGTTACTAAGGTTTTTTAATTTAATAAGGTTATTTCATTTTTTCTTTCTTAAGAATACACCATTTTTAAATTTTATGTAACTCAAGTTGACCGCTAAAGATGAAAAAACTGTAAAAACATTTAATAATCTTTTTTTAGGCTCACATTAACCTCGGAATTAATTCCGAGGTTAATGTGAAATTATCAATATTTATAACCGTTTTAACGGTTTACCTATTTGGCGGTCAACTTGAGTAATGTAATATAAAAACCTTATTCTATTTTCCTAACCTTAGTAATTCTCAATAAAAATCTTCTGTAAACCTTATTACCTTCTTATTGTTTTTGTATTTACCCTACCAAGAAGAGAAAAAAAACAAAAAACTTAACTTATAGTGTTATCTCTATTTTTCACAATTTTAATTGGAATAGTTATTTATTTGGGAATAGTTAGGAATTAATTTGATCCACATTAAAAGAAAGAATTCTATTGAATTTAATAATTATGTTATTTTAACTCTAAAAAATGTAGTGAAAACAATAAGATGAAATAAATTTTAATAAAAATGAGTTTCTCCAAAACAGGTTTGGAGAAACTCATTGAATACATTCTTAACTTATACTACTTAATATACCAGAACCTTCGAGGATTGCCCGTTGTTTTAAATCCGTTAACCTCGAAGGTTACCAAACTATTTAAGTAACATCATTTTCTTAGATGCAGAAAAGTCTTTTCCCATTAACCCCAACAGCATGAATATTGTAAATATAAACTCCACTGCTTAACCGGGAAGCATTGAAATTATATAAATGTTCTCCAGCTGCTAAACTCTTCTCTGTTACTTCCAATACTTTTTGACCTAAGATGTTAAATATGCTCAAAGTAACTTCCGATTGTTCAGGTAATCCGAATCTTATTGTTGTACTTGGATTGAAAGGATTCGGATAGTTGTTACTTAAGTAGTATTGATTTGGAACATTTGAGCTATAGGTTTCAACACCAGTTAAATTATCCTTTGTAATAAAAGCTGACAAACTATCGCCGGGAACATAAACAAAAGTCGCATTTGTCATTGAATCTTGCAATGCAGCAATATAAGTAGCTCTGTTTGCTTCGTAAGTAGCTTTAGCATTAGGGAACCAGTTCAAGTCGCCAAGCGGCAAACCATCTGTACCGGCTGTTAGTAAAGTATCATTTGTATAACTTAAATCAAAATCCTGTGGCCAGTGTAAAATCGGTTGACCTTGATCATCATAAGTTACAGCTACTTGAATACGCCAATCAGGCCAAGTTGTTAAACCACTAATCCCCAAAGTACCAGCCCAATAATAATTACACCACGCTAACATACTATCAAGTTTACTCGGATTATTAGCAAACATGGGTTCAAATTGCCAGTAGTTTTTACCTATTTTAAAGTTATTATCAGTCATCATAGTTGTGTCAACACCCGTATCCCATAAAAAACATGGAATTAATTTAAGAGAATCATTCGTAACCAATGGGTTAATTGTATTGTTCCAATAAGCCGGGAAAGCTGGATCTAGGTAAAATAAGTTTCTTCCTTCGTATAGTGAAATAGAATCAAGTTTAGTTGCTATTTCATAATGACGATCCCATGTTGTAAAAGGTGCTTCATAGTGGTTAGTACTTAAATTACGTCCTCTATAACTCCAATTATAATAAATATTGTTTGCCTGTAACCCCTCATACCAATGAAGCTCATGTCCGTTTACCTGCATATTAACAATAGTATTATGTATCTCTTTCATTGTTGAAGTAAAAAAATTACCGCCATTACCAAACATCCTGCTACAATTAATAGCTGTATTGTTTTCGAATATAAAATTTGTAACGGCAGCATCAATACGCAATAGCATACCATTAAAGGGTGTACTAGCCTTTCGAACCATATTTACAAAAACACAGTTGGTATAACTAATTGTATCAGCTACTGCTTGATTTCTACTGGTAAACCATTGCATGTCGGCTAAAGCGCAATTATCGAAGATCATTTTATAACCGCCCTGATTAGTTACAAACACTCCGACAAGTTCATCATTTTGAAGAAGTCCGTCAACTAGAACATTTTTTACCGTTATACTTCCTCCCGCCTTAAGGTGAATCATATCTCTCTGTGTACCATCTGCAGCCGGAATTTGTAAGAGTACCGGCGGATTGGCTTCATTCTTAATCCACCCATTATCAGGACCTATTATTGTTAAGTCAAAATCACAATCCAATGTTCCGTCAAAAGCATAGAAATTACTGCTTTGCGCCATATAAACTGTTTTTGCCGGATCATGCGACCCATCTAATAGGGTATCGGAAGCAATTTGCACGTTAACAAATTGGTTTGGATCAAGTGTTTCCTGTGCTAGCATAGATGATGCAAGTATTAGGAAAAATGCTAGTAGTAGTATTAACTTACTCATTAAATACTCCTTTTAATATTGTTGATTTGATTAGTTAATTAAGAAATTGGTTCTCTCAATATATTACACAGACTTCTGAAAAAATTGATTTGATAAACTTAAAATGTCAAACTGAGCATGTCGAAGTTTGAAATTTGTTAGATTTATTCATCCTTCGATAAACTCAGGATGACATCTGATTAATTTTTCAGAAGTCTTTTACAATTAATTCTATGTCATATCACCTCCTGCTCATCTAAGTTTGGTTGAAAATTATACATATTATTAAAACGAATAACGAACTCCTAAATCTGCTGTTCTACCATAATATTGCACGTCAGACAATTTTTCCAAAACACTTATAAATTGACGATCCGGTCTGTTGGTAATATTGTTTATATTCAAATATATTTGAAGACCTTCATACCAGGGAAGTTTTTGGTATGCAGTAAAATCCCACCTGGAATAAGGTGCTGTATACGAATCAAGTTCCTGGTAAACCGGATCTGCAGTTCTTAAAACATTGTCCGTGTATTGAAATGATAACCTGGCAGAAAAACCGCCAATATCATAACCCAATGTTAAGTTCAAAACGTCATTTGGTTGATCGATCAACCTGCCGGTTCTGGTCGTATCTATATAAGTATATACTTTAAATGGACCACCGCCTGTTGCCACACTTTTGAAATATGGATAACGCGTAGTAGAATTAATATGTGTATAGTTAATATTAAAAACGAATCCACTTAGGAATGACGGCAAGTACCAAAAATGGGTTTGCCAGTCTAATTCAATACCCCTTACATAAGAGGTTTCATCTAAATTAGTCCAGGTGTAAATTTCGCTTCGTTGAGTTGGAGTTAATGGATATCTATAATTAATCTTTGAAGCATCTTTAGTAAAATATTTGATCGAAACAATTAAATTATTTATTTCTTTATAAAAGAACCCTGCCGTGAATAAACCAATATGATTTTCATATATCGAAGCATAAATATCATAATTTTGAGTTACTGCAGGCTTTATATAAGGATTGCCTAAGCGTAATACAGGAGGAGCAGCATATGTATCAATAAACAGATATGGAGAAATAGCGCGGTAATCGGGATAAATTATACTTTTGGTACTTGCCAACCGAAAATCTAACCAATCTGTCGGTTTAACACGCAGTTGAATTTGCGGAAACCAGGTCTCTGCTTTTGTAGAATCCCAATGCACTTCTTTATAGTCATAATAATGCTCACCCGGTGTTGTTAGCCGGCCAAAGACATATGTAGAATCTGCAGTATAATCATAACCATATTTTTCGTATCGTATTCCAGGCAATAAAGTAACATATTTACCAATATTCAATTCCGACATAATGTAAAAGGCATAGAAATTTCGTGTATAATGATAATCATATTGGGTTGATTCTTGCGGTGACTGAAGATAGTAGCCATATTGCTTAGCCAAATCTGCCAAATGCTGCATTTTCCAAATTGAAACTTTGTTGTAGAAAACATTACTACCGACTCCCTCACTACCTGAAAGGAAATTGCCAATATCATAATTCGGATCTGCAAATAAAGAAGCTTTTAAACCATTATCCTGGGAAGATATACCAAGGTCCGTCCATACCTGATCCCTTAAGAGAGTATTGAAATCTAATGAAAGTCCTCCTCTGTCCACATCAATTCCCCATTGGGTTTCATCATTTTTTCTTGTATTGCGTACATATTTACCACCAAGCTTCAGGTTACCTGAGAGATATGTGGTAAAATTAAAAGGCATCTTAAAATTAAGTATAGCCGATTGGGCAGTTTCATCAACATTCCGCTGGAGGGTAGATGCGTTATTTACAATTTTATCTTGACCTAGAATTTGAGCATGATTTAGTAGTACACTTGGTGATACCTTATTCTCTTTACCTGATATAACTGAATCCGGGCTCCATCCCTGTACGCCGCCTGATCTAGTTCTTAAATCTAGTGTTAGATCGCCGGGTCTGCGTAGTGTTGTAATTGAGTTTGAAAGTGAAAAATCCATGTTAATGTTAAAAAATTCAAATTCACCCTGAAGGGCATTACTAATTACCGTATTACTAAATTCCCTGTCTACTCCATAACCTCTCCAATCATAAGCTGTAGTTAAATAATCTCGCTGCTCTATCTGATTTTCATGCAGGTTGCCTATAAAATTATTTAACATTAATGAACCGCTTGGAAGTTGATAGTCAAATACCAGGCTGCCGCCAACTCTCTTTCTGTCAGTAACTTCATCGTATATGTTAACTTCATTCAGCAGTGTTGGAATCAATCCATTCTGCGTTATAGATTCTACATTTGTTATATATGTGGCATTTAATCTATCAGAGTTTCTATTGTATCTATCCAGGTAGCCTGAAAGCTGTACACCTAGCTTGTCGTCAAAAAAACGATTAGTGACCAGGCCTGTTACCCGGTAATTACCAAAGGGCTTCTTATTTGCTAACGAAGTATATCCATCTTGTGCCGAAAAGCTACTATGAAATCCTTCTTTGGCTTTACCTATTTTAAGGTTAACCGTTCCGCCAACCGCATCAGCATCCATATCAGCGGTTAATGCTTTTTTAACTTCAATCCCGGAAAGTATATTCGGTGCTATCATGTTCAGATCCACACTACGATTATCACGATCAGTAGATTCCAGCCGCACACCATTCACCATCATTACATTGTATTGCGGTGCCATTCCCC
This sequence comes from uncultured Ignavibacteria bacterium, assembly GCA_963739895.1. Taxonomy (GTDB): domain Bacteria; phylum Bacteroidota; class Ignavibacteria; order Ignavibacteriales; family Ignavibacteriaceae; genus CAVQBP01. Next base: position 29,072 of record CAVUCR010000035.1, read on the forward strand.
GGATAGTTACCTTTTGCCCTTCACCGCCGCTTCTTATTATAGATATTCCAGGTAAACGTCCAACAGATTCTGCTGCATTTGCATCCGGAATCTCCTGAATACGGTCAGCCGATACAATATTCGCAATGGTATTTGAAGCTAATTGCTGGTTAATAGCTTCAGTTTGTCCCAGTGCTTGGGCAGAGACAACTACTTCCTTACCCTCAAGTGTAACTTGTTTAAGATCAACATTAATTTCCAAAGTTTTTGCCGATATTACGGTAATTGACATCTTCTTTTCTTGATAACCTATATACCTAATTATCATATTATAATTTCCCGGAGTAACCTGACGGATGATATATGTACCATCAACTGTTGTAGCTGCACCCAAACTTGTTCCTTCCAGGAAAACATTTGCTCCAGGGAGTGGATCACCGGTATCTATATCTAAAACCTTACCTGTAATTCTGCCTGACACTTGTGCTTGAACTATATTAAATTCCAAAAACAAACAAAAGTAAGAACATCCATTTGGAAAATGTTTTTAACTTGTAACAATTGGTATAGACTGTTTGCATAATTTTAATTCCTTTTTATTTTCAGAATTATTTATGGCTTAATTAGATTATCTTCAATAAACTTATATTTTAAGAGAACATTCTTTGAACAATTACTAAATCAATACGAAAACGTTTGAGTATTTGAATTGTCTTGTACTAATTTATTTTTTAGAAAAACTCTTCGAACAATTATTAACTTTACGAAAACGTTTGAGAAAAGTGATCAAAAAAATTATCTATTATTTCATTCTAATTCCAGAATTAATTAAAAGTTTGAATAGATAAAAAATTTATTTTTTTAGAGGAAAATTATTTTTATTTAATAGTTTAGTTTACTAATGAAATAAACTTACAACAAAACCATAGTTACTAACCCGCTTGAATGAAAATTATCATAAATTTAAAGTAATGTCAAGTTTTTTTAACTCCTATGTTTATCGGATGAATTTTTTCTTTTTAATTTTGAATCCCAATCTTAAAATAAATCCATCAGTTTGATTTTAATCGAAAAATTTTCTGGTGGTTTGAAAGGATTATTCAGCTATTCGGTAAATAACATATTTACAAATAAGTTCATTATTAAAAAGACTAATAAATTTGATAAACTCCAGTCTATTTAACTATCTCCCTCAAATACCTTAATCAAATTAAATTTGATTTTCAAGTTCTTTGAACAATTCATTTCTAACTTTAGGATAATCTTTCACAACATTTTTTGTTTCATTTGGATTTAACTATTAGATTACAATTAACAAGGAATAGGAAAAGTATGCCAATTATAAAATATGCAACATTTTCAAAAATTCAGACATTTTAACCTTATGGAATTTTTAATATTAAATTATGGTTTAGGAGGCGTAATAATATCCCAGTTATCTGTTCTAAAAGTGGAAGCAGGAAGTCCATCTTTATTAAATAAATTTGGTTCATCTGCATTTTTAAAGGCAAATCTAACAGCTACAGGATTTATTACTTCATCAGATGAAACAAGAATAGTATTCTTATCAATCACGGCATTTGCTGGGTGGAAGACACTATCGCTTCCTGCAATTGTAAAACATGTAAGCTTATCTCCTTTACAATAAAGGCCACTACCTACATAGTCAAAACTTATTCTGATTTTGTTACCTTCTCCACTAGGAGTCCCTTGGACAATTTTCATCGATTTATAAATTGGTCCGCTGTAAACTATATTTTTTTTGCCGTAAGTTTTGGCTAATGCCCAAAGTGATAATCTTTTTCCAACATCCAATTTATCTTTGGGATGTATATCAGCCGTATCGCCTATATCGAGCGTTACCACCATTCCTGTGTTTTTAATATCCATGGCTCTTCTTTGAGCATCTCTTAAAGCAGCACCAACTAATTTTTGTGAATAATTGTATGGAGCAAGCTGAACATAATAAAATGGAAAATCTCCTTCTCCCCATTCATCACGCCAGTCCTTGATCATAGTCTCAAATGAATTTCTATACAGTTGGTGTTCGAAAACATTATTTTCTCCTTGATACCAAATTACACCTCTTATTCCATATGGAATTAATGGTTTTATCAATCCGTAAAAATTTGCACCGGGGTCTCTGTAATTTCTTGGGAGTTCACCAGGGGGCGTATTCTTTACTTTTTCTTCAAATTTTTCCAGGTAATATCTTCCTTCAGGAGTTGTTTTTAAGACTTCTGGATTTGTCCAGGCCTGCACTGTTGATCCTCCCCAGCTAAAATGAAGCAATCCAATAGGCACATGAAGTTTTTTATACAATTCTCTGCCAAAGTAGTATGCAACCGCACTAAAAGTGCTATCTACTTTTGGTGTACATTCATCCCATTGACCATAAACATCTTTATTCGGTGACCTTGCATTATCTCTTGCTGCGTAAAATAATCTAATATCCGGATAATTCGCCTTGCGTATTTCTTCCTCCGCATTTTCAGTCTTATACATCGCTCTTTGCATATTCGATTGCCCGGAACAAACCCAGACTTCGCCAATCATTACATTTGTTAAAGTATCATTATTGATTATTATTGAATAAGGGCCACCAGCAGATGGTGTTGTAATCTTTACAAACCAATCTCCATTATAATCTGCTGAAGTTTGATAATTTGTATTACCCCAACTAGGTGTAATTGAAATATGAGTTCCCGGATCTTGCCCAACCCCAAATCGGTGCTTTGAATTTTTGTTGAAGTACCATGTTGTCTGAAATAAATGAAGGCAAATGAATTTGAGCAAAAGTAGAGACACCAAATGTAAATATCAGAAGAGTGATTAGAACATTAATTTGAACAGACTTATTTTTCATTTTATCCTTTTAAAACCTTTTTATCAACTACAATCTTTAACTTATAACTAGCTATTTTTTTCAATATGAAAAACTTCAAATAAATCTTTTGATACCGGACTATTATCATCATTAACCTCCATAAGCGGAGCCATGTAGACCCACCATTTTTTGCAAACATCGGTATTTGCAATTTCTTCCCATTTTTTCAGATCTTCAATTTCAGCATATCCGAATAAATCATTTGTATCTTTATCCAAGAAAAATGGAATAACTTCTAACTCCATGATTTATTAAAACTTCTTTTAATTCGGACCAGATCGGATTATGTCTTTTTTTGTATTCCTCTACATTTCCTTCAAATAATTTCATTTTAAAAGCGATTCTCATTTCTCTTACCTTTCCTTTTACCTTTTCCAAAAACTTCCAATAAATTTATTTCAACAACAACATTTGCTTAACAATCGAATTTCCATTCATTTGCATCCTGTAAAAATATACTCCGCTTGTCAGATTGCTTCCGTCAAATGCGTGAATTTTATATGTATCCCCGGTATTTTTTACTTCATTTACAAGAGTATGTAACTTTTCTGCCCAATGAGATCAAATATATTTAATCTTACAAATTCGAAATCCGGAATCTGAAACCTCATAAATAATATTTGTAGCAGGATTAAAAGGATTCGGATAATTTTGCAATAATCGATATTTCTCAGGTATACTTCCTTCATTATTCCGAACACCGGTTGGATAGTCAACTTCAATTGCACCAAGTTCGGGTGCATTACCTAAGAATTCAAATCCAATATCTGTTCCCGCATCAATTATTTTACTTCCTTGTGCCGGTCTCATAAAATCAATATCCGGTAAACTACCATCAGATTTTCTTGGTGCGGTTAATTGAGATTCATCAAGACTAACAAAATCTTTATCAGTAATACTTATACCCAAATTAAAAGAGTTATGAGAAAGTGTATTTTGCGCTGTATCAATATAAGCTGTATCCGAACCTCTTGCTTTATAACTTAAATTATTTATTAAAACATGATCATATCCATTTTCCCATATACTGCTATCAGCCTCTGGACTTACACGATTGACCATATTATAATTAGTTTCATTTTGATAAGCAGAATTGTTGTACCAATAATTTCCATTTAAGTGGTGATTGGAATCAAAACCATTTGCTTTATTACGAACAGCTATACAAAACTTAATTGTATGTCTTGGTACAGGCGATGGTATTTTACTGGCTGGATCGTAAGCAAAACCGCCGGCTTTAAATCCATTTCCATCGCCCAAACTTTGAAATGAAGTAGAATAGCCGTTATCAAATGCCCAGCAGCTATCAAATACAACAGCAGCACTTGATCTGATAATATCAAATCCATCATCACTATTAAACCAGGCACGGCACCCCTAAAAACATTATCCGGACCACGCTGGTATCCGGATGGCAGCCAAAGCCGTCGTTATTACCACCAAGTTTATTTTCTGAAACATTATCCCAGTTTCTATATGAATCGCAATTCAAAAATAAATTACCGCCTCCGTTATAATGTCTTAAGCCTGTTCCCACATTATCATGCATACTTATTTCTTCATAATATATTGTTATTTCCCCTGCTATATATACAATATGATTCTGTGTGTGTTGTAATAGTGGTCTGGATTCCGGTCATTTCCAAACCTTTAAGGTGAATATAACTGCCGATTACATAGATCCCCACTACTCTTTGGTTTGCCGGTTTTACATCAGAGAAATCAAAAACAGGTGTTTCTCCGGGGTATGCCCAATACTTAATTGTATGGCCTTCAGTTCCGCTTTTATCCAAATAAGCTTATACATGCAAAAAGATTTGATACAACTCTTGAAATTTGATCCTCACGAATTTGATATGTTCCTCCTCTTATAAAAACCGTGTCGCCGGGACTTGCAAGTTCTTGTGCTTTTTGAATTGATTCGAAAGGCTGATCAATTGTTCCCGGATTTGAATCGTTTCCATCAGGAGCAACATAAATTTGTGAAAAAATAGTGGCATTTAAAATTATGAATAATAACAAAAGTATAAAATTGTTGATCTTTATCATTTATCCTGTTATTTGTTTTATGAAGATGATTGGATTTATTACTAATTATCTGAATTTCACCAGACGATATGATTATTGTATTTACGAAAGTGAGAATTTTTTGTTTAATTCTTCAATTTGATTATCATCAATTCTGATACATTCCCCGATAATTTTTGATGTTATCAGAGAGTTCTGCACTAAATTCTGCAACTTCCAGTCTATCAAATGCTTCCAGAATATTTCTTCCCGTTGTAAGTAAACAATCATTTTGAATGAGATATTACATGAATACTATTTGATAAAGTTTTGGCAATTTTTTCCGGATTATTATATTGAATCCCAAAATCAATTTTAGGAATATCCCTAAGAACAACATAACTTTCAGGAATAGTCCGTGTTTCAAAATAATTTTTAGAAATAGCATAAGCAGTTGCACTCGGAGATTGTGCGGTAATAATAGAATTTATTTGGCCATTATGGTTATATATAGCCTGATGCAGCAAAACCGAACGACTAGGATTTTTACCTTTTTCTTTTTTACCATCTTTAATCATTACAATATCTTCAATTTCAATACTTCGTCTTCCTAATCCGGATGGTGTAATAAGAAAATCATTACCTTCAAAACGAATTGATGCTACTCCTTCCGTACTAATCATTAAATTTTTATCACATGCTCTATGAACTATGTCAACAATTTGACTTCTAATTTCTCTTTCTAAACTGCTATGCTCAGTTAATTCAAATTCTGGTAAATCATTTTGACGATGATCAAAAAAAGAAATTTGTTCTTCGGTTAAAGTAGTAAAGTCTCCGACTCTTTTTGCTTGAATTATTGTTCTCGCACAAAATTCTAAAGTTTCAAGCCGATGAAAAGCATTCAATAAATCGAATTCCGCCTACAGCAACTCCATGATTTTCAAGTAAAACAACATTATATCCCTTCTCAAATGTTTCAGCTATATTTTCACCTAATTTGTTACTTCCTGGTAGGGCATAAGATGCATAACCAACTTTTCCACAAACTCGTTTTGCCTGTGGAATTATATTAGTATCTGGTACGTTCCGAACAATACTAAAAGATACTAAAGCCGGCGGATGTGCATGAATAATTGCTTTTATATCCGGCCGTTTTTTATAAATTGAAATGTGAAAAGGAAATTCAGAAGAAGGTTTATGTTGACCAATAATATCACCGTTTGTTTTAACACACATAATATCATTAGGAATTAATTTTCCTTTATCAATACCTGCAGGAGTTATCCATATATCTCCGTTGAGGTCTTTTATAGATAAATTGCCACCGGAAAGAGTAGTCATCTTATTGTTATATATTCGATTCATTATCCGAACAATTTGTTCTCTAGGATGTAAAAGATGAAATATCAACTATTCTTTCCCTTTAATTTAATTTTTTTAAGCGGATTTATTGAATATTTTTGCAGGTTTTATTTTATCTTTTATCCTTTGTACACCAGTGTTTCGATATACAATTTGATGCTCAACTTCAATATTTAATGACTTAGTGCAATAAGTATCATCCTCAAGACATTTTGTTAAAAGGTTGACAGCTTCCTGTCCTATTTTGTACGGATTTTGATTTACAGTGTAAAATGGAATCCCAAGCCTTGAAATTATTTGATTGTCTCCAAACTCAGTTAATAAAATATCTTCCGGAATTCTTAACTTACTTTCCAGAATAGCATTGCCGGCCCCAAAAGCGATAAGTCCACCTACACACACTATCGCGTCAAAGTCAGTACCGTTTTGTATTGCATTGTATAAAGTATTATGAGCACTCTCGAATGTTCTTTCAGTCTCAAGTATAAGACTTTTTTTTACCTTGATTTTGTTTTCCTTGAGAGCCATCAAATATCCTTCAAATCTATCTTGTGCAACAGGTATTCCGGTATTTGGACCTATAAACATTATTTTTCTTCTTCCGTTTTCAATCAGTATGTTAGTCAATTCAAAAGAAGCTTTTTTATCATTAATAGTTACAGAATTAAAATTTGAATTTTTGAGTTTTCTATCCCAACAAACAATCTTTATTCCTTCAGAGTGTAGCTTCTTGTATAAATCCAGATTGGTCGTTTCGTCAACTGCATTAAGTAAAATACCATCAACATTTATATCGCTTAAAAATTCCAATTTTCTTTTTTCATTTTCATCATTTTCATCATGAACCAATAAAATTGTTTCATATCCATTTTTTGTGGCTTCCTCATAAATTCCACGTGTTGCTTCGGAAAAAAAAGAGATTCTCAGATCCGGTATGATTACTCCAAGAATATTACTTCTTTTATTAATTAAAGATTTGGCTAAAAGATTAGGTCTGTAACCTAATTTATCCGCAAATCTTTTTATCTTTTTTTGCATTTCAACTGATATATCAGATTGCTTACGTAAAGCTTTTGAAACTGTTGAAGGATCAACTCCAATCTCTTTCGCAATATCTTTTATAGTTATTTTCTTTTTCATTTTAATCATGCAAATGGAATTTATTCTTTGGCTTTATTCATCCAACTTGGAGCAGATACAAACCAAACAATTGTACCTACAAACGAAAGTATTTTACTGGAATCTAATGATATATTTCCTGTAAAAACCAAGAATGATGGAATAAGAGTTAGCCCTAAACTAATATATGAAATAAATTTTACTAAAAGTTTCATGCTATAGCCTCCATTGATTTTCCAACCTTTTGTTGAACAACTTTGCTTGATATAATGTACACTAGTGATGCTACGAACCAGCCTGGCAAACCTAAAAAGAATACTTCAACTCCAAAATAAATATTGAGAAAAAGTGCAAATAATAATGCTATAGCCCAACTTATTGCTGCAGAAGGATTAAATTTTCGATTAAAGAATTCTGCAAAATTTGATTTTAGATTTAATTTTGGAAGTACATAAATATCCATCATAATAACAGCACCCATAGGCATTAACAGTAATCCATACAAGGCAACGAACTCTAAAAGTTTCATAACCAATGCTGGAAATAAAGCTGCAGAAGTTGTTATTGCTCCAACTATTGCTGTTACCTTCCATGTTTTCCATTTTGGTTTAATTGCCTGTAGAGCTAAACCGGCTCTATATATAGTAGGATTGGCAGTAGTCCACCCGGCAACGATAACGCAAATAGCACCTGCAATTCCTGCAGCTCTATAAGCAATCGGGCCGGGAGCAAATTGCGTACTATTATTAGTTTCATGCAGAAACAATGCGTATAAAATTCCTGATGCAATCCAAGCAATAAAATGCCCTACATACATTCCGGAAGCCGGTGAAAAACCATGATACCATTTTTTTGCATATCTTAATATAGATAGATCGGCCATACCAATATGCATAGCCATATTTACAAACCATGCAAAAAACAATACATGCCAAAAAGTAAATTGACTTTGACCGGGAAGGGCTTTGCCGGTCCAAATTTTCGTTTTTGCAATCTCCCAAAAGTTTGATAATGACGTAACCCCCAAATTAGGTAAAACAGCTACTGCTGCAGCAATGAATACCAATATCATCCATGGAGCTGCAATATTAGCGAATTTAGAGACCTGATTATATCCGAACATGGCTACAAAAGTAGTTACTATTCCCATCAGCAAGACTATAACTATCCATTCAAAGCTATTGGGCAACCATTGATTCAAAGAAGGCATTCCCAGATGAAAAGGTATCCCTACAGCAGTAGCTGAAACTGCAATCATAGAACCGGCTAAAAAACAGAACATTAATGCATTCACAGAATTATAGACGGAAGTTAATTTTATTCCGCAAATTTTTTCAAGCAAATAATAGAGAGTTAATCGGAATTTAGTGGCAATCGGTGCGCAAATGAATGCCCAGCTTAAAACTGCAAGTAAATCGCCAATTAATAATCCAAAAATTAAATCACTAGCCGTAACTCCATGAGCAACGAACAAGGGACCAATAACAAATTCTGTCCCGGCTGTATGTTCGCCAACATACATCCCTATAAAACTTCCCCAACCTTTCCATTGCGATTCGGGCACAGGACTTTGTTCATATTCTTCAACGGAGTTCAATTGTGATAACAATTTTTCTTTGAGCATTTTAACTCCTTGATTGTAACACTTAATTTATAATTTAATTCTTTCTCTCTTTTTCTATTTTGGTTTGATACCCGCTTTGCACAAAAGCGTCAACCGGATCAAGTGGTAATTTTTTATTATTCCTTGCTTCATAAACTATCGGTCTCACATCAGCAAGAATCAAAGCATTATTAAAAAATTTATTTGCCAAAATTATGCTGTCTTCTTTTTGATATTTCATTAGTTTTTTTTGATCAACTAACATTGCTTTTGCTAATGATATTTGTAAAGAATCAATTGAATGTATAATCGCTTGAATCCTGTTCTCTCTACTGCTGCACTGGTCAATCATTAAATCCCATTTGTTTGAACCAAAAATGGCATCACCCTTTACTAACTCATAAAATATTCTTGCAATTTCCGGATTAGGTTCCACTGAGTGATCATCATCAGCAGCATATCTTGTATTAAAATGAAATCCACCGTGAATTTTATTGTTAATCAATCTTGCTACAATCTGTTCTATATTTGTTGAATGGTGATGGTGCCCCATATCTATCAAAACACCTGCATTTGGCCCGTAACTTTGCGCCATCATTAATGCACTACCCCAGTCAGCCAAAACCGTACTGTACGTTCCCGGTTCAAACACTTTATATTCAATTAGAACTCTTACTGATTTAGATACATTTTTTGAAATAATTTTTAATGAATTAATTGTGTTTGATGTGAGTTTGTCTAATTCTAATTGTCCAGGAGAATTTGAACCATCGGGAAGCCAAAGAGTTAAAAGTTTATTTGATAATTCCTCAGCTATTTTTCCCGAAAGAATTGTTTGGTCAATATATCGTTGCCTAACCTTTTCATCAAAAGAACTTAAACTTCCAGTATGAGAGCCTTTTAGAAAATAAGTTGGATTAATTGAACCAAGCTTTAATCCCCTAGATTCAGCTGCTTTTTTAACTTCAACAGCGGTGTCATAGGATCCTTCCAAACCATCAACAGAAAAATCCCATAAGGTATGAGTTGCGATTTGTTCAGAGGCTCCTGTCAGTTGATTAACAAACGCCGCATCGTCTAATTTTTCCAAAATATTTGTTGCAAATCCAGGAGGCATATAGTCGCCAAATCTTCCTCCACCGAATTCACCAAAAATCCAGCTGGGAACTTCTACCTGAAATTTTTCAACGGCTTCTATTGCAGCATAAACTTTTTCAGTTCCAAATTCATTCTTAAGGTTCATTAATGATTCATTTAATTTTTGCTTATACATTTTTCCTCATCTTTACGGTTAAAAAATTTGTTGCAGTATAATTCTTAAATACAGCTTCGCCACATGAGTTACAAAGATTTGTTTTTAAGATATAATTTAACGAAGTATTTACTCAAAGCTTTTCGAAAACCTTTGAGTAACATAAAATAAAAAAATATTTTTTGCAAGGTCTAGCTTAAATATTTATAAATATTCAGTTAGATACATAAAACCTGTAGGTATTTAGTGTTCACAAAAATAAAAAAGTCGAAAACAAATCATTTTCGGCCTCTTTAGTCAGTGTAGCGGGGCCCCGAACCACTAACTACAGAATGAGAATTTCACTTGTTTTCAGAGAAAATTTCTATTCAATGAAATTCAAGAAAAAAAAACTTTGCAGCCAATTACTTTTGTCTCTTTTTCCATTTCGAATTGATATTTTTTTCTCTATTAGAAGTAAGCATGTTTTTTAATTTCTTATTATACTAGGCTAATATATTAAATGCTATTTTTACAATGCTAAAGAGAGGATATCATGCTTGAAAAACCCGGCTTGCTTTCTTTTACACCGGCTGAATTTATTGACTTCCTGAAAAAAGAGAATATCCGCAAATTTTATTTCGTCTATGATGATGTGAAAAAAAGTCTCATCACGTCCCATACTAAATTACAATCCGTTGCAGATTATTTTATTAGAGATAAAAGAGATTTTATGAAGCATGAAGGATGGTTCTGTAAAGTTTCTGAATATTATGATATGCTTCTTGGTGCTTTTGTTCATAGAACAAACAGAGGACAGGCTGCAGGCGGTGTGAGATACTGGGATTATGAATCCGTTGAATCTTATTTCCGGGATGGATTAAGACTTGGTGCCGGAATGACTTTTAAGAATGCTCTTGCCGGTTTATGGTGGGGTGGTGGAAAAGGAGTTATAGCTCACAATCCGGAAGTTGATAGGATGAACCCGGAAGTCAGGGAAAGAATCTATAAGGAATATGGTTCTTTTATCTCCACTTTGAACGGATGTTATGTAACTGCAGAAGATGTTGGAACAAGTGTTGAGGATATGGCACATGTTTTTTCGGGAACCAGGTTCACTACGTGTATTCCTCCGGAATTTGGCGGCAGCGGAAATCCTTCAATTCCTACTGCAAAAGGAGTAATTTCCGGAATGGAAGCAGCTTTAGAATTTTTAGGGTCAGGAACTCTTGAAGGGAAAACAGTTGCACTTCAGGGGCTAGGGCACGTTGGGGAGCCTTTAGTCCGGTTTTTATTTGATAAAAATGTCAAAAAAGTAGTTGCTGCAGATATAAATACTGAACATATTAGTTCAGCAAAGAAAAAGTTTGCTGACAGGAATTTTGAATGTAAACTAATTGACAAGAATGATCTTAGCATCTTTAGTGAAGATTGTGATATCTTTTCACCAAATGCAACCGGTGCTGTACTGAATCCGCAAACAATCCCAATGCTAAAAGCTAAAATAATATGTGGAGCAGCTAATAATCAGCTTGAAGATATGCAAAGAGATGGAAAGACTTTACACCGATAAAGGAATTTATTATGTGCCGGATTTCCTGACAAACAGAATGGGAATTGTAACTTGTGCAAATGAACAATATGGGTATATCAATAATGATCCAATGATTGAAAATCATTTCAGCAGAAATTGGGAACATTCGATATTTAACAGGACAGTGCAGATTTTGAACGAATCAAAAGAAAAAAATATTCCGACCTCAGATATTGCTCTAAAGCTGGCAGACATACTCTCCTGGGAAAATCATCCGGTATTTGGACATAGGGGGAAGCAAATTATCAAATCGTTGGTTGAAAATGAGTGGCATTTAATATAAGTAAAATAATAATCACATGTTAAAATGGTCGGGTATTTTTATGTAGATCAATTATCTGCACTCCTAACTTTTCGCATTCACCATTAAAAATCCAACCTTTGAGATATCTTTTATACCGTCCCTCCAACCAATTATATATCCGTCCCCATTATCTGATAAATCTGAATCCATACAGTATTAAATATAAAAGCGTATAAATAAAAATTATAAATAATGACTTTTACTGATAATTGAAGTTCATACGCAGAACGGTGTATGACCTTTATATTTATTCTTCGTTTATGATATCTTGAATTATGGTTAAAATAGATTCGAAATATTGAAACGAGAAATTCTCAAACCCTTCCTTTTTCTCAAGAATATTATTAGCAAAATTATTTTTTGATAATGCAACATTTTCGTTTGAATTATTGTGGACTCCATAGTCAATAATAAAAGGATATGGTGTCTTCAATCTAGGGATGTAACGATAAGTTAATTCCTCTATTAAATGTTTTCCTGTGCTTACATCAAATTCACTGCTAAGATAAAATCTTCTTCCAGATTTATCTTTTGTTATATTTCCTTGACACTACAAAGGAAAAACATGTTCTCCAATTTGTATAACTACCGCAAGAACACGATAGAAATCAATTAAAATTATAGACACCTTTGATATAAATTTTAATTTGTAATAAATATAATCAATTGTAATTCATTATTCATCAAATATCCTGACAATACATTTATTCATCATATTTACTTTTTAATTAGATTTTATTTGACTTGTGACTGAGGCGAAGAATAAAAATACTTCTTGACTTATTCGGTTAATTTGAGTTTTTTCCTAAAAATAAAATTTATTAAAAAAACTGAAGCTCTTTGAAGCAATGAAAAAGTGATTACTTTTTGATTACTCATTTATGATTTTACAGTAATCAATTCAAGTTTTGTAAATTCTACTTTAAAACAAAAATTGCGAAACCATATAGATTTCGTAACTTATTATTAGTAACATGTGTTGCCGAAATAATAACTACTAAGCGTGAATTTTGTCAATTTTCAAATAGAGCAAAAGTTCTATTTAAAATTTAGACATTCCATAAAAATATTGGAGATAAACTTTTTTCAATAAAGAAAATATTTCTTGTCGATAATAAATTAATGTATTGTTATTGCGTTATTAATATACATTATGATTAAGCTCTCAATAGAAAATAAAATTGAAAATCTGGATAAAGTAGCTAGGTTTGTTGAAGAATTTGGTGAAATAAATGCTCTAGAGCCAAAGGCTATATTTGAACTAAATCTTGTCCTGGATGAATTAGTTACCAATATAATTAGTTATGGTTATAAGGATGACTTTGTTCATATGATTGATATAATTATAAATAAAAAATCCGATGTAATAGAACTGCATTTAATTGATGATGGACGGGAGTTTAATCCTTTGAAAAAGGAAGATGTAGATTTAAACACTTCCTTACAGGATAAAACTATCGGGGGATTAGGAATCCATTTAGTTAAACAAAAAACAGATGAACTATCATATGAACGAAAAGAAAATAAAAACATTTTATACATTACTAAAAAAATAAATGCCATAGGAGATTGACTGTGGAAATCCAAACAGATAAAGCGAATAATTATATTGAGATGAAGTTAAGTGGACGGCTTGATACCAATAGCTCACCCGGGCTTGAAATGTAATTAGTTGGCATTATAAAAAACGGAGAGGAAAATATACTTATTAACTCACGTTACGCAAAAACTTAATATTTAAGATTTTTAATTTTAGAATTTCATAGCAAAGCAAGCTTTCAAATTTTCAAGTTCATCAAAAGCAGCACGATTTGCTGATATATATATTTTGGATCTCAGAGCAGTCTGGTTTACTTTTGCTTTTATACTCAAAAACTCTAACTTGAAAAATGCATAGATTGCTGCAAAAATATGATTGCTTTGTGTGCGAACTCTTTTGGTTGGAGACTTACATAAACAAACATGCTGCTTTAATGATTTGTGATACTCTTCTACTTTCCATCTTTTCTGATAGATTGCTACTAAGTTATCATATGTTAGTGTTAGGTCACTGCTAACTAAATAAAGAACACCTTGACTTGAATCATCGTTTTTGAAGATTTGCTTTATTAACAAAAGCGGAAACTCTACTGCTTCTAAATATATTTTATAACCGATGCCCTCTTTTAGTTCTAGTTCACTTACTGTAACATATTTACCATTTAGTTTATCCCTTTTACTTAAGGCTATTTTCCTATTGGTCTTTATTGGCATTATAAAATCTTTTTTATGCTCTTTTTTCACAAACATCATATTCTCGCTGGATGCGTAGCATACATCATTTAGAACATATCCAAATTTTATGTTATTCTTTATACATATCTTTAACATTTTCCGATATTGTTCGTTTTTTGTCTTCTCACTTACTCTTTTTTCTTCTCCTGTCTTTTTATCGAATATCGTCTTTGTTTTCCTGACTAAATCAAATGATACTGGGACTCTGATTCCTTTGCTATAATAAAGTGTTGATATAATATTTATTCCTTTGACTGAGCTGCCTTTACTATGATCATAATGCCAACTGACTATTTCATTCTCATCTGTGCTTGGCTTTTCTTCTATTGTATCATCTACTATTAGTACTCCTTCACTACTTTCTATTTCTCTTACTGTTGTCTTTACCATCTTCCACAAATCTGTTGAGCTGAAATCTTGAGATGATAAAAATCTTGTTATTTTATCGTGGCTTATTTCTCCTTGAACCATCATTGACAATCCGGTTGCGGTTGTATATGAAAATGAACTCATTAAGTAATCTGTATAAGTCTCCAATAGTTGCTTATCCATTCTGAACCTCTTATTTTTTCTATCTGAAACTTAATATCTTTTTTTATTATATTTTTAACTTTTGCGTAACGTGAGTTATTAATATTAACAATCTTCAATTGAAATTTTCAATGTATACAAGTTAATGGTAATAACCTTTCAAGCGGGGTTTATTTCTACAGATTACCAGCAGGTTCATTTGCTCAAACAAGAAAAAAGATTTTGTTGAAGTAAACTGATAGTTTAGATATTGTACTATTCGGAATTCAATTCTGCAAAAGAAGTGGTCCAAATGAGTTTTTGAGTGGAATTTTGGGACTTTTGATTAAAGATAACTAAAAAATGTTTGCTCAAATCTGTACATGTATAAAAACAAATTATCTTTTTCTCTAGTAGCTGGGGCAGGAAACAATAACTAAAGAATGGGAATTTAGCTAATTGCAAAAGGAAATTGTACATACATTTTTTTTGAACGCTAATTACTACATTTTTGAAGGCAACTTAAAAATCCGGATGATAAATTTAAAGACTCAAAAGAATTTAAGTGTATGAATAAAAATCATTTTCACAAATTATTTTAGAGACTCTATTATTTATCATGGAAACTTACTCATTACTTTAACCTTTCAATTTAAATGAACATAAACTTCAATTTTCCCACCTGAAGATAATATTAAATTAACCACAGCTTCTTTGACATCATATATATTAATTATTTAAGTTTTAATATCTTAAAATATTTAATAATCTAAAATTTCAACTTATTAATAATATAAAAAATAAAATTAGGTTAATATTGAAGGTAAAATGAAACATAACAGAAGAAACTTTTTAAAAACAAGCGGCTTAATTGCTGGTTCTGCATTGGTTGCCGGATTACCAACTAAGGCATCCAGTTATACTACTAATATTTTTACAGATAAAATTTCAGAAAGAGGAATAATGAAATTAAAATTCAAACCGTACACTCTACAGCTGGAACATGTTTTCACCATTTCGGTAAACTCGCGTACAACAACCCCAGTTATTCTAACAGAAATAGAATACGAAGGGATTACTGGATATGGTGAAGCTTCAATGCCTCCTTATCTTGGAGAGTCGCAGGAAACCGCAACAACTTTTTTATCAAAAGTTGATCTCGGACAGTTTAACGATCCTTTTGAGATGGAAGATATTCTTAGCTATATAGATTTTATTGCGGAAAAAAATACTGCAGCAAAAGCATCTGTGGATATAGCACTCCATGACCTGGTTGGAAAACTTCTTAATAAGCCATGGCATGCTATCTGGGGATTTGATAAAAATAAAGCACCTTATACTGATTTTACTATTGGTATAGATACTCCAAAGGTTGTTAAACAAAAAGTAAAAGAAGCAGAAGTCTATAAAATTTTAAAGGTAAAACTTGGAAGAGATGATGATAAGGAAATGATTGAGACGATCCGTTCCGTTACCGATAAACCAATCAGGGTTGATATCAATCAGGGATGGAATGATAAACATTATGCTCTCGAAATGATTAATTGGCTTAAAGAAAGGGATGTGGAATTGGTAGAGCAGCCGATGCCGAAGGAACAGGTTGATGATATAGCCTGGGTAACCGAGCGCAGCCCTTTACCAATTATAGGTGATGAATCTGTTCAAAGGATTCCGGATGTTATTAAAGCACACGGGGTCTTTAATGGAATAAATATTAAGCTTATGAAATGTACGGGTATGAGGGAAGCATATAAAATGCTTTTACTAGCACGTTCATTAGGAATGAAAGTTATGATTGGCTGTATGACTGAAACATCGTGCGGTATTTCAGCCGCTTCACAATTATCTCCAATGGTTGATTGGGCCGACCTTGACGGGAATTTATTAATAAAAAATGATCCGTATAAGGGAACGAAAATTATTGATGGCGGCAAATTAATTTTAACCGATGCACCTGGAATTGGATTATTATAGAAGATTCATTGAATTAAAGATTTCATTTGTCCACTTATTTTCCCGTCTTTTCCAATGATGAAAAGTAAATTTAAAAGAATTGATAATACAACCAACTATAAAGTTTTCATAAGAATTAAATTTTATATTTAATAGAAATTAAAAGACTAATCCAACGTCAAAGTATTGGATATTTTTTAATCTCCCGAAATCTCCATAAGCGTAATTAAATTTAACAAATAACCCTGAACTCAGTTCGTAATTTATCCCCGCGCCTAACGTAAAACTTTCTTCACTATTAGCTAATAAAAGAGATTTATAACCGCCTCTAATAAAAACTAATTCATCATAAGCGAACTCAATTCCTGATTTAATATATTCTGTATTATCGTTGGGATGGGTTGCATCAAAGGCTGCTTTAATCCTGATATATCTTGATTTAACTACATCCATTGAAAACCCAATCCTAAATGTAAGAGGGAGATCATATTGATCCATTTCATACTTGGCAGGTATATTATTGGGACCGGTTGTTGAATTGCCGTCCGGATCATAATTTAATTGAATGTCTCTTCCATCTAATTTCATCTTAGTACCAAAATTAGAAATGCTGGCACCAATAATAAGACCGTTAAAAGGAGTCATATAATAAGTGCCTACATCAAGGGCAAAGCCAGTTGCCGAACTACTCCAGATTGATTCCTGAATATATTTTGCATTTAGTCCTATTGAAAATCTATCAGTTAGACTTTTTGCAAAACCGACGGCAAAAGCAACTGAGCTTGCATTCCAAAACTGACCATTACCTTCAGGATAATCAAAAGTTCTTACTTTTTCTTCGGGTATCCTCATTGAGGTAACGGAAATAAATAAAGAACCGAATGATTCAATATTTAATGAAGCGGCAGCATAATCATAGTTAATGTCGGCAATCCATTGAGTATGGCTAAATGCAGCTTGTCCGTTTCCATGATTAATTGCAACACCCGCAGGATTATAGTATGCAGCATAGATATCATCACTTATTCCGACATATGTTCCACCCATAGCAAGAGCCCGGGCTCCGGGCCCTATTTTTAAAAATTGTCCAGCGGTTGTTCCAACTTTAGTAATATCTCTAAATAGTTGAGCATGCAGTATAATATTACCAAACATTATTAAGCATGTTGTAATTAGAATGAATTTTCTCATTCGTTTTTCTCCATAAATTCTTTTTTCAGTTAGGAAAGAGACTGTAAAAAATATTCTGCTTTCAAAAGCAGCAGTACATTATTTTATTACAGCAAACCTTCCTATTTTTTCTCCCACGCCGGGAATATCAACATGATATATATACACACCATAGGCTATCCTCATTCCTTCCGAGCTTAATAAATCCCAACTTGCCATACTGGAAAAATCATCTTTTTCAATTTTATCGACCAATTCACCAACTATTGTGTAAATTCTAATTGTACACTTCTTCGGAAGATTTCTAAACTGTATTTCCCGATCACCTCTTTTAGTTAAAGTTCTTCCAGGATTTTCAGCAATACTGTAGGCAACATAAGGATTAGGCACAACATAAATATTGTCTAAATTTTGCTGTACAACTGCCTTTTCTTCCTTAGCTTTTTTAGTATCAAAAACAAAAATATCTCCTTTATTAAATGGTTTTTTAGTTTTAATCTGGTAGACATCTCCTTCTTGAGGAAGTTTTAAATTTGATACTGACTTATCTAAAGAAAAAACAACTTCATAACTGGTAGCAGCATTGGTTGCTCCTTGCGGCTGCAGAACAATACCTTCCCCCCAATCCCATCTCTTATTATTTCTTTTTTTTGAGCCTGTTTCATCAATAACAAATGTTGCGGGAGCATCTACAGTTATATTATAAATTTCAAAAGGTATAGCAAAATCTCCGGCCAGAGTCTGAATCGTGTCAGCATATTTCCAACTCCCATTTGCTAAGGTATCTGTATTGTACCATCGAACTTCCCAATCCGCTCTGATTCTTGATCTTAAATTAACTGGACCGATTAAATTCGGATAAAAGATAGAATCCTTAACAGTCACATCACTATTATGAATAAATTTTGAATTTTCAGCATCGAAGTTAAGAGAATCATTTTTTACAAACACTCGCAGACCGTCAAATGTCGGGTTAGCATCTTCATTACTTAATAAACTGCTGTTGTAAACCGGGAAATATCTATAATTAATTTTATAAGTATTTCCTTTTATCAGGTTGCCATTTCCTTTTCCGGCTATCTGACCTGATACATAATTAATAACATATTTTGAAGGATCGACCAAATTATCCGACTGGTCAAACAATCTAACACTGCCGGGTTCCAGGTTTCTGTTCGGAAGGTTAACGAGAACAGTATCCTTCGATATAAATGTGGTTTCTATTCCGGTTGAGTCCAGCACATTATAAGAGTCTGCTTCATTAAAATCAATTTTGTACAGTTTCTCATCTACGGCTAAATTATCCAGAACCTTTACTGTTATTTTCCCGGTTGCATCCGAGTTTACTGATGTAGGAGAGCCATCCAATCCGGCTTCCGCCGAAATCATACCTTTTGATACCGATCCGGGTGTTACTTCAACCGTGTTAACATCAAAAATCAATTTACCTGTTAAGGGATCCTGCTTTATAACCGATTGAGTTTCTGTTGGTGGAATTTCAGGTGTACCATGATCATACGCAACTACAGCATAATAATAAGTTATACCATTTTCGACAGTAGAATCAACATATTCATGTTTTAGTCCTGAATTATTACCAAGGTAATATTTTATTCCATGTCCCTCATATTCTCTTTCCCCTAATCCTGAATAATCATCTATCAAATCGAACTGAGCTCTTTTTCCAGTGTTTGGATCTAATAAAGGCTGTCCCAGAAAAGGCACGCCATTAGCATCCGTAATTGTATAAACATCCGAGAAATTATAATCCCTGCTGCGATAAATTTTATAACCTTCAAAATCTTTATCCTGAGTTAATGGATCAACCGAATCTTCGGATTTCGCGTCCCAGTACAATCTTACTTTCCCGTCTTCAGCAACTGCTTTAACAATTGGTTTTGCCGGTGGTTGTGCAAACCGGTAATCCGCTTCAAGAATTCTTACAGCGGTTTCAGAATTTAAAAGCAGATCATCTTTATTTTCACCCATAACTATTGCCATTGAGAATCTCTGCGTTTCACCTTTCTTCAGAGACATCGGCCCAGTCGAAAAACAAAATACATTATCGCCTTCCTGCTTTAATAATTCCTGCTCGGGATCTATTTCCGGTTTAGAAAACCATTGCCAGATTAATTCATCTTCTTTTGGATAATTGGGAGAACCAAATCTTGCAGCTGTAAAACCGGTTAATCCGATCATATCAGATTCTGAAATATCCCTGTATCCGAAATTAGGTTCGGAACCGGCCCATTTATATCCGGGTAATTGCACATCACTTAAAGTTCCTGCTTCTTCAGGATCATATTTTCCATTCTCATTTAAATCCTTATAAAATGCCTGAGATGGGACACCATCGCCTTCACCATAATCCGGACCGGGATAATTAGGTGAATCAGGTCCGATTCCATCAATGCCGACATCATTTTTTTCGACATCCCAGTCTCCATCCTCATCCCCTGACCATCTTGGTTTTGGCTGGCCATAGACTTTGGTATATTTTGCAACATCGTATATTCCGTAATTTAGGGGAGTAGCAACACCATCAATATAAAAACCTTTATCATTAAAAGGACTCTCATCTATAATTCCATCATCATCATCATCATCTCCGTTATTATCAAAGGAGGGAGATTCTAAAAATTTCCATCCGAAATAACCGGGTTTTTTACCCCCCATTCCTTTAAAATCAGCATCCCATGCATAAACCATACTTCTTGCTCTCTGGTTATATGATTCGGCAAGCGCACCTTTAGGAGGAATAAAAAATGCCCGGTCATCGTTATAATCTGTAGCGCCACCGACATGGGGATCTCCGAACATCCCGAAATAAACCTTATTCAGATCTTTTTCCGAAGCATTTGTAACCTGATATACCATAAAAATTATATCTTCTGCCAGGGGATTGTTAAATTGAAGTATTCTCACAGTTGCTTCTAATCCCAGGCCCCCTTTTGTTAAATCATCAGGGAAGGGTTGATATCTATCTATAAATTCATAGTTTGTGAAATCATCGACTGCATAATAAACCTCTTCATCAGGAGCAGTGGCCATATCACCTAAAAAAGCCGGCCATAAATATTTACCAGCGCCTGGTGAATACCAGCTTTCAGGCCAGGAATCGGGTTTTCCATCACCATTTAAGTCTTCGGCATTTAGTGAAGCAACATGATCCTGATTAGGATCAGAATATCCATCTTTAGGCAGCCAGCCCCATTTTAAAGATCCGTCAGGGCCGTAATCACCCTCAGTTGGACGTACATGAGAATCACTGACTATATGAAGAGTATCGCCGTTATTGTCTATAACTTCTCCCCCTACCAGTAATCCGAATTCAAATCCATACCCTAAACCATTCCAAACCAAATCTTCAACATTTGATAATGCACTAGGTGAACATACAGAACCGTAATTATATAGAATAGTGGTAATCTTATTTCCTTTAATGGTAATATCTTTTATTTCCCTGGCATCACCTGCTACTTTATTAAATTTTTTCCCTTTGATAGGACCAAAAATTTCCTCTGCCTGTTTCGGTGTTAAGTTTCTATAATAGTAGGAATCGGCACTATCTTTTGGCTGGCTATATTTTAACTGAGCAAAAGCTAAGCTTGGAAGCAGAAGCAATAATAAAAGAATTACTATATTTTTTTTTGTCATTATTTGTATCCTGGAAAAAATATTTAATTAAAAACTACAGAGAATCCAAACCTTACTTCTCTTGGTCTGCTGACGCGTTCGGGGCGTCCGGAATAATACTGGTTGAGATAACTTATATCAATCATGCCCGGATCTCCTCTATTAATTCTGTTGCGAAGATCATTAAATTGATTTGCATTTAATACCTGCTCTACATTTGATAAAGATTTGCCGGAACTTGCATAAACATATCTGTCATTCTGCGAATCAAATAAATTATTGATATGTATAAAGACCGAATATTCAAACGGACCTATAGAGAAGTACTTTTCAAATTTTAAATCTACTTCCCACTGCATTGATTTAAATGATGAATTCTGCAAGTAAGTAATGGTTGATAAACTCGGGGGCAAAGCTGGTGTGTAAGGAGTTCCGGCCTGAATGTTATAAATTACCCCTAATGTCCAGGAATCCGGATCAGTTAATGTGATAGTCCCGTTAACTAAATGAGGACGATCAAAGCTTAATGATACCAAATAAGTTTCAGTCTGCTTGCCTGAAGCTTCACTAAAAAATAAATCCTCCTGCGGTTCCGTCCGGTTTCCTTCAGCAACCTGGAATGTGTAGTCTAATGTAGCTGCAAACATTCCGCCGGGAGATCTTCTTTTAAGGAATGAAAGGGTAATTCCCCTAACATTTGAATAAGCCAGGTTAGTTAATATTCTGTATTCCCTGGCTTTTTCTGTATAAACAGTCTGGGTAAAAATGTAATCCCGTACATCCTTATAATAACCGGTTAAATCAAATTTAAAGTCGTCGGTTAACTGCTGCTGTAAACCAATTTCATATTGCACAGATCTTTGAGGATTAACATCAGGATTACCAAATGTTGCAACCGTTGAAATATTTGGTACCCACCTTAAGTCATTTTCATATAATTTTTCCAATGATCCGATTTGATAGAAGTGCCCGTAAGAAAACCTGATAATCCCTTTATCAGTTATTGGATAAGAGACACTAAACCTTGGTGAAAACATATGTTTCACCGAAGCCGGTGCCAGATATTCATTCATATATCCTGATTGCGAATCGGTCAGGTTTTTCGAAAAATCATAATTATAAAAAGCAGCAGCATCAAAATATTCATATCTCAATCCGATATTCAAAATCATTGTTTTTGCAAGTTCTATTTTATCCTGAATATACGCTGAACCCTGTACTGGTTTTTTGTCGTATGTTGATGGACTTAATAAACTGCCTCGTACGATTGTTAAATTGGAATCATACAGTACATCATTAATAGTTAATGAAGTAATTGAAGGCATCCCGTTTATTAATTTATATTTGTAAAAATCTACTGTGAAACCTTCTCTCTTTATATTATGTTGCCTGATTTCAAACCCGGCTTTAGCTTCATGAACACCGAATAATTCCGCTACTATATCTCCTTTAATACTATAAGTGGTTGTAGATCTATGGATAATATCATTATCAGTTCCGCCTGCATAATAAACAGTATTACCGATTACTTTTCTATAAAAGCTGGGAAGGTACCGGGGATCATTTGGATCTGCATAGAGATAATGATCTCCCTTGTGATATGAATATGAACCTTTTAAAGTATAAAACATTTTATCACTTACTGTATGAGTAATATCCAGGGTATGTATAATCCCGCGGCTATAGTCCCAGCCATGTCCATCCGGATTAAAGAGATAATTCCTATCAATCCTTGTCGGATCAGCATTAAATATTTTCTGTTTTTCCTTATCGAAAACGACTTCATATTTTAATTTAAGCAATGAACCAATCTTTTGACTGATATTAAATTGAAGATTCAAAGTATTATCCGGATCCATCGCAACAAGTTTCTTATCCCCTGTTGGCAACCCGTTACTATTTGGAGCATACGGATTAAAAAAATACTTTCCTGTTGCATTACCGTATCTTGGATCGGTACTTTTAAAATTATCGGGAGTTAAATAAGAATCTGAGGGATTATATAATCTATAACCATAATAAGTCCCTTTGTAATTTTCATAAATGCCGGAAGCGAAAAATTTTGTAGAACTTGTAATGGGGATCGGACCACCAAGCGTAGCTTCTATTCTGCCCCTGTTCAATCCATCAATTTTACTCGAACCCAGCATGTTTGAAAACAGATCTGTTCTAGAGGTGAGGTAATCTCCGCCATATGCTTTTAAACTGAAAGAGAATTTATCTCCACCCTCTTTGGTAACATAGTTTACAACTCCACTTAATGCATTGCCGAATTCAGCACCAAATGTTCCTGTTGAAACCGAAGCTTCCTGAACTGCATTGGATGCGAGACCGACAGCTCTTTGGTTTCCGAAAGGATCGTTTAGTGGAAGACCGTTTAAAGTGTAAGCTATTTCATTACCGTAGCCGCCTCTGACGTGAATACTGCCATCGTCGCCTGTAACTACTCCTGCTTGTAATTTAATGACATCTGCAATGTTATCGACCGGTAAATTGTCAAGCGATTCTGAAGTTATTGCTACCGTCGGGTTTGTCAAATCCTGCCTGATGAGTGGATTTTTCTCACCTTTAATAACGATTGCAGCTAAAGTAATTTCCCCCGGCGGCAATTTAAAATCTAAGGAAGTTGTAAACCCAACGTTAACTGATGTATTTTCAATAGTAACTTTTTGATAGCCGACAGACGAAGCCGTTACGCTATAAACACCAGGTGGTATATTTAATATTACATAATTACCTTTTACATCCGAAGCAGCTCCGGTTGAAGTTCCGTCAACTAAAACATTAGCAAACGGTATTCCTTCATCGGTAGATTCATCTATAACCCTGCCCATTATCTTACCGGTAGACTGAGAATACAGGTTATAATTAATTAAAAAAAGGGATGCAAAAATGATTAGGGAAAGAACTTTCTGCATTATTGTGCCTTTTATTATTAATTAAGATTATCCATGTACCGGCCACCTAATGTTTCTTATCAATATTTACATTAAGGTGACCGGCAAAGATAATTAAGTTGTTAGAATTAATTTTATTTCAGCAATGTCATCTTTATTGATTTTGAAAAATTGCCATAATCAAGTCTTGCGATATAATTACCACTGGCTACCCTGACCCCATTCTTATTAGTTCCATCCCAAGTAACTTCAAAATTTCCCTTATGATAAATTTCATTATCAATTAGAGTGGCTATTTCACGGCCCAGCATATCGTATATTTTTAGAGATATTTTTTTCTGTATCGGCAAAATGAATTTAATTTTTGTCGTCGGATTAAATGGATTGGGATAATTGTTTTCCAATATATAATCATCCGGAGTTACAACATTATAATTTTGATCTACTAAACCAGTTGCCCCTTCGTATTCGAGAACCCTGATTGTTTTACGGTATGTATTAATAAGTTTATGTTGAAGTGCATTATTCCGTTCCCAGGATTTAGTTGAGTCAACCCATTCATAATGAATTACATTTATTGAATCATAAACACTTTGCTCCGAAAGAACTATTTCCATATTACCATCATTATCGAGATCGACACTGTCGGCATAAATATATGCAGTAAAAGGAGTTTCTGCGTACATTGTATCAACTTTTGTTGTATCAAGAACGTATGAAGTATCGGTATCGGACATAACGGTATCGATTCTACCATGATATACTTTTATTGAATCAAAAATATCATTCCCTTCACCGTTATAAACCAAATTAGCAGTATAGTTATTAGAATCGAGCAGACTGCCTGTACCTTTGTATTGAACAGCAATAAGATTTAATCCGGCACCACCGCCGGTATAAATTTCATCTTTACCATCTTTATTTAAATCACCTTTTACGCATGGCCATAATTCCGCAGTACTTTTTCCGCCTAAAGCTGCGAGTTCTG
Source organism: uncultured Ignavibacteria bacterium (assembly GCA_963739895.1). Classification (GTDB taxonomy): domain Bacteria; phylum Bacteroidota; class Ignavibacteria; order Ignavibacteriales; family Ignavibacteriaceae; genus CAVQBP01. The sequence goes on from CAVUCR010000035.1 coordinate 54,589, forward strand.
TCATAGGTGCAATAATTCCAAATCTACTAGCGATTGAATCAGGATCATCATAAAATAAGTTGGCAGTAGTATCCCATGTCTGGAATTGGAATAAGCACATATTAAAATTATTTCCGTACATTGTACCGGCAATTTCATCCCTTCCATCGCCGTCAACATCTGCAGCAGCCAAACCGAAATAACTGTTTCCATCAGTTGGTGAGTATCTATGATAAACACCTGGTTTATTCGTATCAGGATATGTGTATGAATCAGGCCCATTTACCTGAATCCCCCACATTCCAAAGTTATCCCAATGGTTATTTATAATTTCCAACTTACCATCGCCATCAATATCTGCAGGGGTTGAACTCCACTGAGAACCAGTAACCCACATGCGTCCATTTGTAGAATTATCTGGATGACCGCCTTCTATTACTAAAGTCGCAAAACCGGGGAATGACCCTTCAATTCCGCATATATAAATATCTCTCCTGGGAGAATTTCCGTAAGGAATTATTTCGGACATGCCATCGCCGTCAACATCGTAAACCTGGAAAACTTCTCTCGTGAATCTTAAATCTTCCAAAGAACCTGCAGCCCGGAACATATCATTAGTGATTTCATAGGCAGGTTCGGTACCCCACGAGGAACCATTCCACTCATAAAAAACTATTCTTTTTTCACCGTTTTGTTCAAAGATGATTTCAGGATTCCCGTCACCGTCGCAATCACCCACCCGTGGAAACCTGGGTGTAGAACCGCTTTCGGTAGTATCTACAGGTGATGACCAGATAATTTCCAGGTTACCCTGTCCATCAGGCTTCAAGACGTGAACTCTTCCCCCGTTCGAGTAATCGGTAGCAATGATTTCCTGTGTACCGTCCCCGTCGGCATCGGCTACAATCACTCTTCTCACTCCTAAATCATTATAATATGGAACTGTTGTGTCCGGGGCAGTACCAGCATAAGCATTATATGTTGCCACCGTAGAAGCATTAATTGGAGATTGAGCATGCAAGCTCAATGTTACCAATAGGACAATAGAAAACAGTACAAGAACTTTTTTCATTTTAGCTCTCCTTATTATTGTTAAAAAATATGTAAGTTTTTTAGAAAAATATTAAAGATGCTTTATACTTTTATGGAACTAGTTTGCAAGGCTAGTCTTTATAGGATAAGCAGCTAAATAAACTTGTTAATACCTCCAATAACAATTAACACAGTACAATTTTTATTTGCACCTCCAACTGTTTTACTTCTATCTTTTGGATAAAAATATTAATCACTGGTTAAAAGCTCATCATGCTGAGCTTGAACCATTAAATTGAAAAATATATCAGATTGCGAGTGGAAATTTTTGAAATTATTTTATAGAAAAGAGTAAAAATTACTCAAACTTTTTCTCCTATTAATAATGAGTTTATTCTTCTGTTATAAGGAAATTTTCTTCGACAAAACTGAAAAAAAGTTAAATAAATTATTTATCTAAGTCAACAATGAATAATATTGATTTTTTAATTTAAAGTGTTATATTGCGCGGTTTTTATAATCCCTTCTTTATTATACAGTAATTAAATGAGTTTTCTTTCTAAATTAACACAATTTATTATGAATATTCGTCATCTTCTGTATTTCCAAAAAATAAACTTATTCCTTCTTTTATTCTAATAACAAATTTTATATTTTCCATTTTTACTAAAATGAATAAGGTTGGAATCCAATATTAATTATTTTTTAATCAGGTAAAAATTTATTATGAAAAGAATAATCCGTTTCAATATTTATTTTATCTTCATGCTGGCAATTCTCTTTTTTGAATCCGCAAGTCCCCAATCAAAATATGAAAAACTGTTTGAAAACACAGAAGAAAATTTCATGGCTCCTGTATGGTCGCCTGATGGTTCGATGATTGCATTCACAAGTTCTAAGTATAAAGGTATATGGATAATCGATGTTCAAAACAGAGATATAAAACAAATTACAGATGAAACTGCTGCCGGATTTTTATTTAAATGGTCTGATGATTCCGAATCAATTCTTACAAGGGTTGCAAAATATGAAGGTATGAGAAGATACAATGCTGTAAAAATTTTTAATGTCAAAGCCGGTGAATCTTTTTTACTAACAGACTACCGTACAATGATGCCGGGTTTACCCTCATTTACTCCTGATAATAATAAAGTTTATATGTTTGGAAGAAATAAGCTGGAAATTTTTGATTCGGGGATTGAAGCAAAACCATATAAAAAATCTACAGTTTCATCTAATATCATTTATTTAAGAAATAATAAAATTGCAGTTGAAGATTTAATTACTCATCAGTTAAAAACCTTTGAACCGGTTAAAGACAAACATGTATTAAACCTCCAGATTTCGCCGTATGGCAGCAGTGTAGCTTTCGAAATTTATGGGGGTGATATGTATGTAATGAATATTGACGGAACAGGATTGACCGATCTTGGAAAGGGTTATAGACCAAAGTGGTCACCTGATAATAAGCATATTGTTTATATGATAACAAAAGACGACGGTTATCAAATTTTATCTTCCGATATTTATTCAATAAAAAATGACGGAACAGAAAAAACAAACTTAACAAACACAATTGATCAAATTGAAATGAATCCGGATTGGTCGCCGGACGGAAAAAAAATTGCTTTTGATGTTCCAAGTGAAGGTTCAATATATATTATGGATGCACCATAAGTAGTGATTAAACCGTATGAATATAAATAATTATTAATAAATTATTGAAGCCGCGACACTAACTATTTCCGGAAAGTAATAAATGAAATTTTTATACATTCTTTCTTTTACATTACTAATTATTTTAATTCCCAATCATTCTAAGGCGCAGGTAACCGGGTTATCAGGCTGGAATATATTTATAGATCCCGGCCATAGCCAGGATGAAAACGTAGGTATTTACGGTTATTCCGAAGCTAAAAAAAATTTAGGTGTTGCTCTTAACCTAAGAGATCTTCTCCTGTCAAAGACAGACATTGATACTGTTTATATGAGCCGGGCCGATGATCAGCAAGTGGTCTCTTTAACACAAAGGACCGATTATGCAAATACTGTTGGAGCTGCATGGTATCATTCAATTCATAGCGATGCCGGATCTCCTTCTTCAAACAGCACACTTTTATTGTACGGCGGATGGAGAGAAAATGGCCAGACCATAGAAAAGATACCCAACGGCGGTAAAGAAATGAGCAATATTATCGTTGATATACTTACACGCGGTATGAGAATTTCAACCAGGGGAAATTATGCAGATCGAACATTCTACGAAGGATTTCCTGATAACACTTCCAGGTTTGTTCCCTATCTTCATGTTAACAGGGAATCTAATATGCCATCTGAATTAAGTGAAGCCGGTTTTCATACAAATCCGACTCAAAACCAGCGAAATATGAACGATAAGTGGAAAAAACTTGAAGCCTATACTTTTTTCTGGTCGTTTCTGAAATTTTTTGATATTAATAGACCATTTGTCGGAATAACAACCGGAATAATTTCAGATATTGAATCGGGTCAGCCAATAAATGGAGCCGTAGTATCTTTAAATGGACAAGTTGATACAACAGATACTTATGAAACATTATTTCATTTATATTCGAGTTCTCCTGATGAATTGCATAATGGTTTTTATTTTTTTGAAGATCTTCCTCCGGGAACAATCCCGATTACAGTTTCTGCAGAGGGATATGATCTTTACACAAGTAATGTTACGATAGAAGATACTTTTTTTACATTTAAGGATATCCGGATGGTTTCCAAAACGCCTCCTTATATTACTTCAATTTTCCCTGCTCAAAATGATAGTTTATACCCCGGAATCGATAATATAGGAATTATTTTCAGCCGGCCAATGGACAAAGCCTCAGTCGAATCCACATTGGTTATATCACCCCATGATTCTGTTATTTTCATCTGGTCTGATGGAGATAGAAGATTATCATTAAGAACTTCAAACTTTAGTTTTAATACTAACTATCAGGTTACTATTTCAGGAAATGCGAAGGACAAATACGGGCATCAGTTCGACGGAGACGGGAATGGCACGGGCGGCGATGATTTTATTTTAAATTTTAAAACCAGTGTGCCTGATTATCTGCCGCCAGTAATAGTTGATAACTATCCTGCAAAAGGTCAAATAGGAGTAGAATTGCAGCCGGTTATCAGTTTAAGCTTTAATGAACAGGTTAACAATTCATCATTGTCCGGTAAAGTTAAAGTTATAAGAGATTCAGACCAATCATACGTAACCGGGGTATATAAACATTATATTTTTAACAGGAAAAGCATAATTAATTTATTTCCCTCAACGCCGCTTGCCGAAAACCAAAGTTATACTTTTATTCTTGACGGCGGATATAAAGATGATTATGGGAATGTGGCGGCAGATCAATACACATTTAATTTTAAAACAGGAAATATAAAAGATACCGGAGTTGAAAATATTGATAATTTTGAAAATGGAATTGATAATTGGTGGGTACCCCAGCAGAGCGGAAGTACCAATGGAATTATCTCCGAACAAACCGGTGTTTCAAGTGAATCAAATTATTTTAATTCTATTTTCGGCGGAATCAAATCAATGAAACTAAATTATGAGTGGGATACAACGTCAGTTGGCTGGCTCATTAGAGAATATTATTCTTCGACAACACTAAGTTTCACAAGCAGTAATATTTTACAGGTTTATTTATTTGGGGATGGAAGCGGAAATGATTTCAGGTTTGCTGTGAGAGATAGTACTAATGCCGTCGAAGTTAGTCCCTGGTATACAATTAATTGGCTGGGCTGGAAATTAGTGAACTGGGATATGACTAATGATGGAACAGGTTCATGGTTTGGAGACGGCGTTCTTGACAATCCGTTGAAATTTGATGGTTTTCAATTAACATTTAAGCCCGGGAATAAATCTATAGGTGAGATATATTTTGATGATCTTAGAATTGTAAATAAAACAACTGTTGGCGTTGAAAATAATATTAGTTCTAAACTTTCATCAGATTATATATTAGAACAAAATTATCCTAACCCGTTTAATCCGTCTACGAAAATAAAATTAGGAATTCCTAAAGCAGGATTCGTTAAACTTGAAGTGTATAATCTACTCGGACAAAAAGTTTCAACCTTGATTAATGAAGAGATGGATGCAGGTTATTATACAGCTACTTTTTCATCTAATACTGGAAACGGTTATGGATTCTCAAGCGGAGTCTATATTTATACTATATCTGTAAATAATTTTTCAACAAGTAAGAAGATGCTTTTATTGAAATGAGAAAGCGTAAAATTTATGGTCAAATACTTAATTCTAAGATTAAATAATAAAATCCATTCATACTTTTATAAATATTTTTTTTGCATATAAGATCCACATCAATCCCAGCCAAACCAATACATAGCAAATTGCCCAGGTGAGTGAAGCATTTATCGGACTGAGCCAGGGTAAAAACAATTTGCGGAATAAAAATGCACCTAAACCAACCTGTTCATTTCCGTAGGGCACTTTAATTATATATAATAATTTTCCAACTAAACCGGAAAGAAAAAAAACAGTAATTGCATTTAAACCATAAACCTGGAATGGTTTAATCCACCACCTGGAATTTTTTACGTCAATGAACCAGTAGCAGAAACCAAGGAATAAAAGTGCAAGACCACCTGTGTAAAGAACATAAGAACTTGTCCATATTCCTTTGTTAATTGGGAACCATCCGTCCCAGATGTATCCCAAAGTCATACAAATACTTCCCATAACAAATAACCAAACAGTCTTTGAAGTCTTATCTTTATCAAGCCTTAGCCACCGGCCAGTAATCACCCCGATAATAGCAGTAACAATCGCAGGCATAGTGCTTAAAATTCCTTCAGGATCCCATACTTTAGTTTGTGACCATAAATGACCGTTAAGCACTTTTCTATCTAACCATGCTCCAAGATTTGTGGTTGGTTCAAGGCTTGGGTGACCAACTCCCGGTACTGGAACAAGAGTCATAAGAATAGCATAAATTATGAGCAGAGAAGCACCTATATATATTTGTGCTTTATAATTTGTTTTAAGAAACAGGATAGCAGCAATCAAATAAACAACAGCGATCCGTTGAAGCACTCCCGGTATTCTTAAAGTTGCAAAATTCAAATTGTGGCCAAGTAATCCGAACGGGAAAGCGGCTAAAATAATTCCAAGCAAAAAAAGGATGGCGCTTCTTCTTATTATTTGTAAAATAATTCTTTTATGGTCTTCTCTCCTTTCCATTCTTTTACCTAATGCGAAAGGAATTGCAACTCCGACAATGAAAAGAAAGAAAGGAAATATTGCATCAGTTGGCGTACAACCATTCCATTCTGCATGTTCGAGAGGAGGAAAAACAGCACTCCAGGTTCCAGGATTATTTACAAGAACCATTCCCGCGATTGTTATTCCCCGAAAAACATCGAGTGAAAGTAACCTACCGGATATTTTTGAAGGAGGGATTATCATTGTTCTTTCTTCGATAATTTTCTCTAATGTTTCCAGGTCTTATTTCTCCTTTTTTAATTTTTTTTAATAAATTTATTGAAAGAAGAATAAATAAATATTTTCTATTTTTAAGTTAGAGTATCAATCTTTGCAGAAATATAATCTGTTACTTAATTTGATTCCAATATTAAAATGAATAATATTTTAATTATGATTTTCGTATGCTCAGCCGCAGCAATAATTTCCCAAACAAAATATCCGGAAGTGAATAAGGAAATAGAAGATGGTAATTTTACAAAAGCTTCATTAATGATTGATAAAATAATAAATAAAAACGAGCTTACTTCCAAAGAAAAATATGGACTTAATTTTCAGAAAGATAAATTAAACAGAATAAGACTGGATTTTCAAAAATCTTCAACAAATGTGATCGAATATGTTAGAAAATATTACCCTGATGCCGATGATAATACCCTTGAGAAATGGGAAAAAGATGGCTCTCTTGAATATAAAATAATAGATGGAAAGAAATTTTATTTCAATCGTGCCGCTGCAAATTTATTCAGAGTAAACGAAGAAGCTAAAAAGCAGAAAGAAAAGGTTGACGGAGAATCTGCAGGTGAACTTAGCAAATATCTTTCAACTTATATTCCGAATGCCGTAAAAGAATCAAAAGGACTAAATAAAAATTTGGTAAAAAAAGTAATTCATAAATTAGACTATATCGTTACGGTAAAACCAAATGCAGTTCCCGGCGGAGAAATTATTCGCTGCTGGCTCCCCTATCCAAGGGAAGGGCATGAAAGACAAACGAATATTAAGCTTTTATCTGTTAATAGTAATGAGTATATAATCGCCGGAAATGAAAATCTTCAGAGATCTATTTATTTTGAAAAGACAACACACAAAGATGAACCGACTAAATTTAATCTTGTCTTCGAGGTTACAAATTATGCAGAGTTATTTAATATAATTCCTAATAAGATCCTTCCTTATAATAAAGAAAGCAATGAATATAAAATATTTACCTCCGAAAGAATACCGCATATAGTTTTTACAAAAGTAATAAAGGATCTTTCTAAAAATATTGTCGGGAAAGAGGATAATCCTTATATGGTAACTAAAAAAATTTTTGAATGGATTAGCAAAAATATCCCATGGGCAGGCGCGAGAGAATATTCAACAATTGATGATATATCCCAATATTGTGTGGAAAAAGGATATGGGGACTGCGGGATTAAATCTATGCTTTTTGTTACACTTTGCAGGTACAACGGCATTCCTGCCAAATGGCAAAGCGGCTGGATGCTGCATCCAGGTTCCGTAAATCTTCATGATTGGTCGGAAATCTATTTCGAAGGATACGGCTGGATACCTGTTGATCCGGATTTCGGATTACAAAATTTTCAAAATGAAAATGAAAGAAATTTTTACTTTAGCGGAATAGATGCGCATCATCTTATCATTAATGATGACTTTTCAACACCTTTATTTCCATCAAAAATTTTCCCGAGAAGTGAAACGGTTGATTTCCAAAGAGGTGAATTAGAGTGGCGGGGAGGAAATCTTTATTTTGATAAATGGAATTATGATATGAAAGTTGAGTATGAATCTGAAAACAATCAATAGTCATTTGGAATTAATTATGAGATTAAAGAATATAATTATTTCGATATTTTTTATAAGCTTAATTGTATCCACACTTTTTGCACAGGAAGAAAATGAAATGGATAGAATCAAATCCGTAATCAAAGAATTAGAAAATAAGTATGCTCTTGATACTCGGACGGCAATTTTTAAAATAAATGTTGAACAGGAAAATGCAAATTACATTCTCAAAGGTGAAACAGACTTTGCCGATGCAAAGGAAGAACTTTTGCAAAAGTTAAATAAGTTCAACATAATTGATCAGATTAAAACTCTGCCTGATTCTGAACTTGGCGAGGATATTTATGGAATAATTGATCTTTCCGTAGCTAATCTCAGGACAAAACCTAAAGATCAAGCTGAAATGGCATCACAAGCATTGCTTGGTACCCCTATTAAAGTTCTGAAAAAAGAAAGGGGATGGTATCTTGTTCAAACTCCAGATGAATATATTTCATGGATAGATAATGGCGGATTTTTCAGAGTCAATTATGACAGCTTAACTGCATGGAACAATTCAAAAAAAATCATATATCTAAATGATTTTGGTTTCTCTTATTCAAAAGCTGATGAAAATTCCGAAAGAGTATCGGATCTTGTTATTGGAGATATTCTTAAATATTCAGGTAAAGAAAAAGATTTCTGCAAAGTAGCCTACCCTGATGGGAAAAAAGCTTTTATTAAATCTCAAGATTGTAAGCTTTTTAATGAGTGGCTGAATGAAGTAAACCCAACTGCTGAAAATATAATTAAAACCGCCAGCTCATTTATGGGTATACCTTACCTCTGGGGAGGGACTTCTGCAAAGGGAATGGACTGCAGCGGTTTTACAAAAACAGTTTTCTTTCTTAACGGTATTGTACTGCCAAGAGATGCATCTCAACAAGTTAATATAGGAGAACCTATTAACACAAAAGATAAACTGGAAAACCTTAAACCCGGAGACCTTCTTTTCTTTGGCAGGAAAGCAAATGATACAACAAATCAAAAGATTACACATGTGGCTATATATATAGGTGATGGTGATTTTATTAATGCCTCGGGAAAAATTAGGATAGACAGTTTTTCTAAGGATAAACCAAACTATAGTGCTTATAGGGATGACTCTTTTGTCTGTGCAAAAAGAGTTTTAAATTCTATCGGCTCCAGGGGTGTTATAACCATTTCTAATAACAAATTTTATAACCTGGAGAAATAAAAACAGGAGCCCGGTGTAAGCTTCGGCTGGTGTATTTTTCTTTCACCTTTGCTTATCAAAATAAAAAGGGATTATCGAATGAAAATCATTATTGTATTTTTATTTTCGATAACGATTTTAATTTATCCGCAACAAAAAAATATAAAGGTGCCGGATTATTATAAAATTGATAATTCACTTTCCGATTCACTTCTTTCAATTGTAAATAGTGTTGGACTCGATAGTAATTATGATGCAGGCGAAGACGGAATTGAACAAATTTCTTTTGCAGTTATTGATTTGAATTCAAATCCAGCTGAACTGGGCGGAGTAAATTTTGATAACTTTATTTATCCGGCAAGTGTTTACAAAATGTATATTGCGGTTTCTATTTTAAAACAAATAAGTGAAGGAAAATTTTCTTTATACGATAAATTTGTAGTCAAATCGCCGAATGATGCTGATAAATCGAAGCAAATGGGAAATGATACGCGGCCTCTTTTAAGAGACAATGATACTGTTACTATAAATTATCTTCTGGATTTAATGATAACCCGTAGTGATAATTCTGCCGCAAATTGTTTAATTGATAAGGCAACGCGTCCGGAAATAAATAGAATGATTGATGATTTCGGATGGAATGGGAGTGAAGTAACCCGTAAATTCTTGAAACGAAAATATGAAGATCCCGGTTATGATACAATCAGAGGCACAGAAACATGCGCACTCCATGCTGCAGATTTTATGTACAGGATTTATAAAAACGAATTGATTAATCCATGGGTAAGCATGCAGATGAAATCATTGCTAGGACGGCAGTTGGATACATCAAAACTTTCTGAAGGCTTGCTAAAAAATGTTATGTTTTATCATAAAACGGGATGGTGGAGTATTTATACTAATGATGTTGGAATTGTTGATGACGGTAAAGTTAAATATGTAATATCTTTATTTACTCCTGTTACAGAAGATGTAGTTTCACCTAAAATGAAAATACTCTCAGCAAAAGTTTACGAGTTAATGAAGAAAAGAATGAAATAAAGAAGCAAATCACAATTGTCTGATATTATTTAATAGTTATAAGATAATTTCAATTTTCAATTGCTTTAATAACCGCATTGTGAACTTTCGGTCTGACTTCTCTGATTTTTGAATTATTCCTTGTTGGATGTACTCTGTTAGTTAAAAAAACAACAAATAAATTTCTTACAGGATCTGTCCAAACCGATGTACCTGTAAAACCTGTATGACCATATGAGTTGCTGCTGAAAAAATCACCGGAAGAAGAATGTTCGGGTGATTTTATATCCCAGCCTAAAGCTCTTGAACTTAAATCCGATTGTTGTTTCACAAACATTTCAACTGTAGAAGCTTCGATATATCTTTTCCCTTTGTAAACTCCTTTCTGTAGCAGCATCTGCAGAAGTTTGGCTATATCACCAGTGGTTGAAAATAAACCGGCGTGCCCGGCAACTCCGTTTAAAAGCTGTGAAGTTTCATCATGCACGGTTCCTCTTATCTGGCGGTGCCTCCAATAATCGTCATTTTCTGTAGGTGCAATCCTGTTTATAAGTGACTTTGGAGGATTAAACATTGTGTTTTTCATTCCCAATGGTTCAAAAATATTTGCATTGCAAAACTTATCCAGAATCATTCCGGTTACTTTTTCAATAATTTTACCCATTAAAATAAAATTTAAATCGGAGTAGACCATTTCTGTTCCCGTTGGATAAATAAGTGTATCATTAAAAATTTCCTCCATTACGCCCTGTTCTTTTTTCTTTACAGAATCGAAAGCCTTATATGAAGGTATATCGGGTCTTAATCCGCTGTCGTGAACTAATAAATTTCTAATTGTAACATTTTCTTTTCCTTTTACACCGAATTGGGGAAGATAATTTGACACTTTATCATCAAGGTTAAATAGTCCTCTATCATAACAAATCATTGTTGCGGTAGTTGTAGCTATTACTTTAGTTAAAGAGGCAAGATCATATAACGTATTAACCGAAACTTTACCGGATGCAGTATCATATGTATAATAACCATAAGCTTTATCATAAATAATTTTCCCGTCTTTTTGTACTAATATTACTGCTCCGGGAAATGCAGAATCTGTAATTGATTTGTTGATTATACTATCAAGAGAATAGAATCTTTTTTCATCATACCGAGGTGGTAAGTCTGAATGATATGATATGCTTTTGACATTCTGCCGGAGTTGTGAATAACTTTCTAACACAGGGTAGGTGATAAATAAAATCAGCAAAATTAAAATGGAAAACTTAGATTGTGCTTTTATTTTCATTACTTAGATATCTGATTATATTTATTTCAAAGTTATTAAAAATAAACAATATTAAAAACTTTTGATAATCATAAAATTTTTGATAATATTCTAATTATTATATTTAAGAAACAATTTCATAAAGAAGATATTATCTTTTTCTGATCATTTTAAAAGTAAAAACTTCAATAATTTTTTCAGTATTAATTCAATGTTTATAAAATTGAAATATCTTAAAACTGTTGTTGCATTAATATTTTTGATCATATACGGATGCTCGGCAAGCAAATATGATACGAACACAACAAATATTAAATATCCATCCGATTTAAAAGTTATTACCCGGGAAGAGTGGGGCTGGAAACCAGGAGAAGAAACTTTAGCTGAACAAACCATTACAAAAATTACTCTGCATCATAGCGGTGAATTTTTTCCGGAAGGTAAAAATGTTGTTGATTACCTGAAAAACCTGCAGTCATGGAGCAGAACAGAAAAAGGATGGATGGATATTCCGTATCATTACATTATTGATTTAGATGGAAATATTTACGAAGCACGTCCTTTAAAATATCCGGGAGAAACAAATACACATTATGATGTACGCGGCCATGCTCTTATTTGTGTATTGGGCAATTACGAAATTCAAAAATTGAATGAAAAAGAATTAAAAGCTGTTGTTGACTTAACCAGCTTTCTGGTAAAAAAATATAATGTATCTTTAGACAGTATTAAAGGACATAAAGATTATGCTTTAACTTTATGTCCGGGTGAGGATTTCTACAGATTTATCAGAGATAACACATTTCAAAAACTGGTAGCTCAAAAGCTTGCCGGATTGAAAATCAATTATGATGAACTTTTTAGAAAGTGTCCGGTTGTAAAAACCGGCATTGAAGTTTTAAGAGATAGAAATTTCGACATTCTAAAGGACAAGCGTGTCGGGCTTGTTACAAATCCTACAGGTGTTGACAGCAAATTGAAATCAACTATTGATATTTTAAATGAATCTCCGAATGTAAATCTTGTTGCTCTTTTCGGACCGGAACATGGTGTGAGGGGAGATTTCGCTGCAGGTGATTATATTGAATCGTATACCGATGAATATACAAAACTTCCAGTTTATTCTTTATATGGTAAAACCCGTAAACCTGATTTAAGTATGCTGAAGAATATTGATGCACTGGTTTATGACATACAGGATATTGGATGCAGATCTTATACATATATTAGTACAATGGGATTAAGAATGGAAGCCGCAGCTGAAAACAATATTGAAGTGGTTGTTCTTGACAGGCCCAATCCTTTGGGTGGTGTAAGAGTTGAAGGACCTCTGGTTGAAGATGGATATTTTACATTTGTAAGTATGTTTAAAATACCTTATGTGTATGGTTTGACATGCGGTGAACTTGCAACATTAATTAATAGTGAAGGGATGGTGAGAGGAGGAGTAAAATGTAAATTAACTGTTGTTCCAATGGAAAGATGGAACAGAGGAATGACATTTGCAGAAACGGGATTACCATGGGTGCCAACTTCTCCTCATATACCTGATATGAATTCAACTTTTTATTATGTTTCTTCGGGTATTGTAGGAGAATTGAATTCAATTTCAAACGGGATTGGATATACTCTCCCCTTCCGGTCATTTGCCGCTGCTTGGATTGACTCAAGGAAACTCACTGACAAAATGAATAGTTATGGATTGGAAGGAGTTATTTTCAGACCAATTTCCTACAAACCTTTTTACGGTTTCGGAAAGGGTGAAAATCTTCACGGAGTAGAGACTCATATATCAGATTATAGAAATGTTAAGTTAATGCAGATACAATTTTACATAATTCAGGCATTAAAAGAATTGTATCCCGATTCATCTCTTTTAAAGATGAAAATAGAAGCAGGTTCAGAATGTTTGATAATGTTATTGGAACCAGAAAAGTCAGGGATATGATAAAGGGAAATTTCAATATTAAAAATTTAAATCAATTTTTTGGAAAAGAGGCTTCCGAATTCAGGGAATTCTCTAAGAAGTATTTCTTATATAAGTAATTAAATATTTCCGGATATTACTTAAGATATAGCATCTTCTTGTTTATTCTGTTAACCTTCTCCAACTAGATTTATACTGAATCTTATTTTATTTGAAATTGCATTCATTTTCTGTTTTTGATTAATAAATTGTAGTTATTCAACTTTTCAAAAATTTTTAATTAATTCGATAAAATCAGATTAATAAATTCATGAGAAAACAAGTATTTTATCTATTAAGATTATTCATAATAATTTTCATTTCTAATATATATGCGATTAATCCGGATTCAACTTTAACCGGTATAGCCCCAACTGCACTTTCAACTCAAATGATAATTATTTTAACTAAAAATTGGGAAGATACAACCGGGATTTTGCTCAGATATGAAAGAAATAAATTAGGCGAAAAGTGGAATCAAACAGGTGATGCTTATACAGTTTCTGTAGGTCGAAACGGTTTGGCCTGGGGAACCGGACTTCATGGAGGGGCTTTAGATGAAGGACCTGTTAAACATGAAGGCGACGGTAAAGCTCCTGCCGGTGTATTCCGTTTAAGTAAAATTTTTGGGTATGAGTCATCTGATAATGTTAAATGGTTAAAAATGCCTTACATTCATATTGACTTCCTGTGTCGAGTGTGTGGATGATACTAACTCTATATTTTATAATACTATTATCGACGATCATATAGTAAAAAATAAAGATTGGAAAAGTTCCGAAATAATGAAGTTAAGTGATAATGAATATGAGTGGGGAATATTTGTAGAAAATAATAGTATGCCGAGAATAAAGGGAAATGGTTCCTGTATTTTCCTTCATATTTGGGAAGATGATGTTATAACAACAGCAGGATGTTCAGCAATGAAGGAAGAAAATTTAATTGAAATATTACATTGGCTGAATATTAATACATCTCCAATTTTGGTCCAGCTTCCGCAGACGGAATATAACAGACTTAAATCTCAGTGGATACTTCCTTAATATTTTTTTTATAAGAATGTTCAAAATTCCGATGGAAAATTCGCGATTAAAGATATATCTTTTTATTAAATTCAATCTTAGAATGAGATTATTTATGATAAATTATTTTATTAGAAAAACTTTGATATGGATAATTGCTGCAGCCCTATTTTTATCCTTAAATAGTTGTAAGGAGAATCCGCCGCGTGAAACAGGTAACTTTAAAAAATCAGATTTAGTTGAATTGATTAAGCTCGATACAAATTTCCACCTTGATATTAGATATGCAACCAGAAATAATTTTTTGGGCAGACCTGTTTATAAAGAAGCCAGAGCTTTCCTGCAGCGGCCTGCTGCAGAAGCATTGGTAAAAGTCAACAAAGAATTAAAACCATATGGATATGCTCTTGTAATATTCGACGGATATCGTCCCTGGAGTGTGACTAAAACATTTTGGGATATGACTCCTAAGGATAAAAAAGAGTTTGTAGCTAATCCAAAATTTGGTTCAAGGCATAACAGGGGATGTGCCGTTGATTTAAGTTTATACGAAATTGCTTCCGGGAAAGAAATTGAAATGCCCAGTGAATATGATGAAATGAGTGAGCGCTCATATGCTGATTATAAAGGAGGTACAGAAAAGCAGAGGAAGCTGAGAGATTTACTGAGAAGTACAATGGAAGAAAATGGGTTTAAAGTATTGGATGTTGAATGGTGGCATTTCGATTATATAAGTTGGAAATCTTACCGTATAGAGAATATTTCATTTAAAGACATTAAATAAAAAGATGGTTGAATCATTTTAAAAGTTGAGAACAAAAATAAATTCAATTAAATTTATTTACGTTACTTACCCTGACACTTTAATTTTAGAAGAAGAATTGTTGATTAATACTGTAAACTATAAATTAATTATGTACTAAAGAGTAGAGAAATTTTTTGAAAAGCCATACCCTTGATTATATTATTATTGCCGCTTACCTAATTGGTATTGCTGTATTTGGAATTATTTCCGGGGGAAAACAAAAATCAGTAAAAGATTATTTTTTAGGTTCAAAAAAAGTTCCGTGGTGGGCTGTGTGTTTTTCAATAGTAGCGGCTGAAACAAGCACTTTAACTTTTATCTCTATTCCCGGACTTGCCTATATTGCAAATCTTAACTTCTTACAGGTTACTTTTGGTTATCTTTTAGGCAGAATAGTTGTGGCGACAGTATTTCTGCCAGCTTATTATAAAGGGGAATTAAAAACTGCCTACACTTATTTAGAAACAAGATTCGGCGGAAAGACGCGTTCGTTTGCTTCAATAGTATTTTTATTTACAAGAACTGCCGCGGACGGGGTGCGATTGGCAGCCACTGCAATACCTCTCTATTTAATGATCGAGATGAATCAAACTACTGCAATAATAATTATTGCTGCCGTTGCTTTAATATATACTTATACCGGTGGAGTTAAAGGAGTAATCTGGGTGGATGTAATCCAAATGTTTATTTATTTAGGCGGAGCTGTACTTGCAGCAATTTATTTACTGAATATTTTACCGGGAGGATGGAGGTCGGTAATTAGCGCAGCTTCTTCTGGAAACAAACTTCAAATATTTAATTTCGGTTTTAATAATGGAATTGCCGGATTCTTTTCCCAGCCTTATACCTTGATAGGAGGAATTATCGGAGGAGCATTCCTATCAATGGCTTCACATGGAACCGATCAGCTGATAGTTCAAAGACTATTAACAACGAAAGAACTTAAAGAAAGTAAAAAAGCCATTATCGGGAGCGGTATAATTGTTATAATTCAATTTGCTATTTTTCTTCTGGTTGGAATTATGTTATATGCATATTACGGGACTTTGGATTTTACAGAAATCGGAATCACAAAACCGGACGAAGTTTTTCCCAAATTTATTATTGACGTATTACCTTCCGGTGTTACAGGGATTATTATAGCCGGATTATTTGCTGCAGCATTGTCAACACTTGCCGGATCAATAAGCTCGCTTTCATCTTCAACGATGATGGATCTTTACATCCCGTTTTTCGGAAAATCAAATGATGATAAAAAACAGCTGAAAATCTCAAGAACATTTACAATAATCTGGGCTGTTTTACTTACTTTATCAGCTTTCTTTTTCATGAATTCTCCCCGTTCGGTTGTAGAAATAGCCTTAAGCATCGCTTCTTTTACCTATGGTGGATTGCTGGGAAGCTTTTTAATAGGCATTTTCATTAAGAAGGCTAAACAAGAAGATGCACTTGCTGGTTTCGTTGCCGGGATATTTATTATGATTACGGTTATATCATTAAAATTAGTTGCCTGGACCTGGTTCACACTTGTTGGTGTTCTGGCTGCGTTACTGGTTGCAAAATTATTATCACTTCTTTCAAAAGATAATAATTCATAAATATTTCAAACTGAAAAATAAAAGCTTAAACTATAGAAATATTATTAATAATTTTAATATTATGAAAAAAACTTTTGTGGCATTAGTATTTCTTTTTTTATCTGTGAATATCTTTCCTTCAGCAAATAATCCAAAAGTAAAAACCGGTGCTGATTTACTTCTCACCAAATATTTTAAATATATCAAAGGAAAAAGGCTGGGAGTTATAACCAATCCTACTGGTATATTAACTGAAGGCAGACACCTGGTCGATGCTTTGTATAAAAATAAAGAAGTCAAAATTGTTGCATTGTTTGGGCCGGAGCATGGGATTAGGGCTGATACTACCGGCTCTATTAATAATTCTTTAGATCCTGAAACAGGTATTCCAATTTATTCTCTCTACGGTAAAACATATAAACCGACTCCTGATATGATGAAAAACATTGATGTACTTATTTTTGATATTCAGGATGTTGGAGCCAGATTCTATACATTTATTTCAACTCTCGGCTTTGCTATGGAAGCTGCTTCAGAAAAAGGAATTCCAATTATGGTTTTGGATCGTCCAAATCCTATCAGAGGAGTATATGTTGATGGGCCGGTAGCTTTAGATTCCATGGAATCATTTGTTGCTTATGCACCTATTCCAATTGCTTATGGGATGACAATTGGCGAATTGGCTCAAATGTATAACCAGGAAGGATGGCTGCACAATGGGCGGAAATGCAATTTAATAATTGCAAAAATGGAAGGCTGGAATCGAAATATGTGGTATGATCAAACAGGATTAAAATGGATTAAACCCTCTCCTAATATGTCCTACTTATCAACAGCCCTTGTCTATCCGGGTACTTGTATTTTTGAAGGAACTAATGTATCTGAAGGTCGTGGTACTTATAAACCTTTTGAATATATTGGGGCTTCATGGTTAAACGCTGTTGAAGCAGCAAAGGATTTGAATCATTATAACCTTGACGGTGTTAAATTTGAAGCTATCCAAACAACTCCGGTGTTAACTCCAAATAATACCGCGAAACCAAAATATTTTAATCAAAAATGTAATGATGTTTATATCAAAGTAACCGACAGAAATATTTTCAAACCGATTGAATCTGCCCTTTATTTACTTTGGGAAATAAAGAAGAATAATCTGGATAATTTTAAATGGAGAAAAAAAACTTTCGACGGACTTTGCGGAACACCTAAGGTTCGTTTAATGCTTGATGCCGGAAAAACTCCTGAAGAAATTATTTCTTCATGGCAAAAAGATTTAGATAATTTTAAAAAAATACGTTCTAAGTATAAGATATATAATGAATAACCTTCGTAAAAATAAATTATATTAAGGAGATGGTAACATATAGTGATCTTTTCCATTGGGTTTTGGTTATTGGAAGCGAAGAACTCTTAGATTGTTCTGCATTCTTTGACATATTTTCTCATATAGTAATTTTAATAAATTTTAACTAACATTATTGAAGATTTGTTTAATATAAATTACACCTTTCGGAGTGTAAAATATCTCAGATTTAAAACAGAAAATCCTGATTGCTCTTCACAACCAGGATTTTTTCTGTAGAACGTGTAGCGGGGGCAGGACTTGAACCTACAACCTTCGGGTTATGAGCCCGACGAGCTACCAATTGCTCCACCCCGCGATGTATTTTTCATTTCGGATATTAAATATATAGAATATATGAAGGCATGTCAACTTTCATAGCATTACACTCTTCATCATAAATTACGATTGTAAGGAAGTGCTCTTTCTCAAAACTTATTATAGTCTGTTCAAATTTATATTTAATTATTCTTATATTAGGCCAAAGCTTGTTCCGATTATTGGTATTGATAATTAAGAAATTAAATTATAAGTTGATAAATATAAAGATTTACCCTTTCTTATTTGAGGAATTGTTTTAACTAAAAGTTTGAATAATTTGAGGATGAGTGAAATGAATAAAAACATTCATGTTAAAAAAAGAGCCAGTAATTGCTGGGCTGTTATTGGAGAAGGGGACAAAAATGCTTTCTCTATTCATACAAAGAGAAATATAGCGGTACAAGTGGCAACTACTATAGCAAAAAACTTACACTCAGAAGTAATAATCCATAATGTAGATGGAAGAGAAACCAGAAAATCTCCCGTAATTCGTTTAAATACTATTCTTTTAAATCTGTTCCTTTCATAAAATTAGGAATCGTTTTACACCTTAATAAATTCCTCTTTAATTTTATTGCTTGAATATAAAAAATATTAAAATGCAAATTCAAGTATCAGGTGATATATTTTTATCTCAAGTAAATAAAAAAGATAAATCTTCTTTAATTAGATATTTGAACGATTTGGATATTTATAAAAATACTTCAAATATTCCTCATCCGTATACCTCAAAAGATGCAACCTGGTGGATTAATCATGTGAGAGATAAAACAAGAGAAAGCAGAAAGCTTTCCAACTTCGCAATCAGAGATAAAAATTTAAATCTTATTGGAGGAATCGGATTCCATCTGAAGTACGGAATTAAATCTCATAAAGATGAATTCGGCTATTGGCTGGCAAAGGATTTCTGGAATAAAGGTATAATGACTAAAGTAGTGAAAAAATTTTGCGAGATGGGTTTTAAGGAAAATAACTTAATACGAATTGAAGCAATTGTATTTGAAAATAATACTCCGTCTGCTAAAGTTCTTGAAAAAAACGGTTTTACAAAGGAAGGCTTATTGAAAAAATATCTAGTTAAGGATAGTCATGCTCTTAATGTTATCTTGTATTCTTTAATTAATGAATGATATTATTTAATAATTGCACATTTAATTTGAGTGTTTTTTTCCACTTTTATTTTAGTATAGAATTTTCCCTCCTTTTAAATTAACTTACTAACTAATGCTGCAAGGTGGACTATTTAGATATTTAATTTAAAATGAAAAGACATAAACTCCGGCACTATAAAATGAAATTTAGTCTAATAAACATTTTTGTTTTTTCCCTAGGAATATTTACAATAAACTCTTTTCCCCAAAAATACAAATCTATTGAATCTCTTTACTATAAAAGCGGAATTGCAGCTTTAGAAAAAAAGGATGACTCTTCTGCCGAACAATTCTTTATGAGATCAATTAAAGAGAATTCCGATGTACCTTCATTATTTGAATTATCAAAACTTTATATAAAAAAAAATACTATTCAAGGAAGACGAAAAGCGAGGGAGTTACTGGAAAAAGCGATATGGAAAGAGCCTAAAAATATTAATATAAGATTAGTCTATGCTGATTTAATGGAATATTACAGTAAAGGGATAGCTTTTAATAAATATAGAGATATTATTGATATTGATAGCACGTGTGATAAGGCATGGTACAATATGGGAAGGCTTAAATCTTTAGAATTTTATGATTATAATAATTCGGTTAACAGGGTCGATGAAGGATATGAATTAAGTCTTAAAAAATATGCCTCGGAATTATTTAAAGATGCTGAAGCATACTTACTTAAAGCGTTAATTTATGATTCTCTGAATGCAGATGCTTATCTAAAACTTAGCTTTTTATATGAAGATGCAAATGAACCGGGTAAGGGGATCCCCATACTCGAAAAACTTTCGATGATTTACCCCGATAAGGAAGATGCTCATTTGTATTTGGGACTTCTGTATTATAAAACTTCAAAATTATCTGAATCGTATAAAGAATATCAGAATGCACTTCTATTAATGCCCATAACCGAAAGACTTGATTTTACTTACAACTCTGTTGTCGAATTGCTTGACCCGGTTGCAGCAGAATTAATTAATAAATTAAAGCCTAAAGAAGTGAGAAATTTTATCGATGCATTTTGGAATGCAAACGATCCTCTTTTTTTAACCAAATATAATGAAAGGTTGCTCGAACATTATTCAAGGGTTGCTTACGCAAATTTAAGATTTAGCCTTCCCGATAAACTGGGCTGGAAAACAGATAGAGGAGAAATAGTATTAAGATATGGCGAACCCCTTAAACGAACTCGTTACAGACCGAGAATAAATGCGGGGGGAAGGACAGTCGTGCAGGTTAAGACCGATGTTTGGCAGTATAAAGACATGACTTTTGGTTTTGAAGATACATTCATGTCCGGCAACTTTGTATTCTCAGATCCTTTTCCAGGCAGCAGATACATTCCCCAGTTTAACGGTGATACTGAAGCCTTTGCAGATTATGTGCGCAGAGTTCGATTCGAAAATTATAATCCTAAATTCGAAGGTCCAATATTTAGTATTCCTCATAATATAGTTCAATTTAAGAACTTGGATAAAAAAAATAATACCGATGTCTATTTCAATTATGCACTTAATGATATTGACAGCTTAGTTGTTAATAAATATATCAATTATAAATATGATTGGGGATTATTTTTTAATGATGATTATTTTAATTCTATTTACAGAAATAGAGGATATGTTTCAGGGATTCCTATTTCCAATATCGTTAGAACCGATTCCTTTCAGTACGCAGTAAATTCAGCAGAAATGACAGTTATGCCAGACTCGGGCACTCTTGCTTTTGAAATTATTAGGACTTCAGACAAAGGGGTTTCATCAAATCATGAAAGATTTACAACAGAAGAATTCAGCCAGGATAGTTTAGATATCAGCGATATTTTGTTAGCAGAAAAAGTTAATAAAGATAAGAAAGATATTCTTCCTTTAAAGAGAAAAGATATTAATATACTTCCAAATCCGACTTCAATATTTTCAAAAAAAATTAATCTCTATTTATACTATGAAATTTATAATCTTGAAATTAGTCATGATAGCTTAACGGATTTTGATCAAAGAATTACTATAAAACAAGTTAATGACGAAAACGGATTTCAAAAGGCAATGAACTCTGTCCTTGGTCTCGTTGGAATTAATAAAAAGAAAGGAGGGATTACCCTGTCCTCGAAATATCAAACTTCGGGTCGAAACTCCCAAATGTATCTTCAGCTAGATATGGACAAATCAAACCCAGGGAATTATATCATTTTAGTCACAATATTTGATAACATATCTAAAAAGGAAATATCCAAATCGGCATTATTTAAATGGCAGTAGAATAATGCTAAACTGGATTAACTATTCTCTAAAAATCAAATAATTATTTAAACTTTTAAACTTTTTAATATCTCAAGCAATTTTTACCATGAATAATTTTCGCGGTTGATGCAAATAATTCATAATGTCTTGCCAACAAATAATAAAGCAAACAGATATTTATCAAATTTTGTGCAATATATCATTTTGGTACAGTTTTAGCTCGTCATATAGTGCAAGTGGTCAAAAAATATAGGGAAAGGGATAGGTTTTTTATGAATACAGAAGATAATTTCATGCGTGGTTTTATTAATGGATTGGCGATAGAAGTAGTTTTTATTGTTTTTGTAATTCTTTTTACCTTAGTTATTTAATAATTAGAGGGTAGTGATTAAATAAAAATTTTTAATTCGGAGAGAGTGTAAAAACTAAAACAATTTTCTATCCCTTACCCTTAAAGCCATAAAGCAATTTATGGCTTTTTTATTTTCCAACCGGATTATCTCATACTTACCAATTTATTAAACCAGGAATTTCTCCATAACATACGATTTTAGTATTTTTATTTTATTCATATAGGAAGTTATTCATGCTGAAAAATTTCGTTTTTTTAATTTTATTTATTTCATCTTTTTCTTTTCCCCAAAAATCGGAAAAACCAAAATTAATTGTTGGTATTGTTGTAGACCAAATGCGCTTTGATTATTTAACCAGGTTTAATGAATATTTCGGTAATGATGGATTTAACAGGTTAATTAGCGAAGGAAGTAATTTTACCTACATGCATTATAATTATGTTCCAACCTTTACTGCTCCAGGACATACTTCTATTTATACCGGAACAACTCCGTTTTTTCATGGAATTATTGCTAATGATTGGTTCAATAGAGTAAATAACGACATGGAGAGCAGTGTCGCAGATAATTCATTTCAAAGTGTGGGAGTTCAGACAAATGAAGGTAAACGATCACCTAAAAAATTGCTGGCTAATACAATAACAGATCAATTGAAAATTGCTACCAACGGAAAATCAAAAGTTATTAGCATTTCCATTAAAGACCGTGCAGCTATTCTTCCCGGTGGACATTCAGCTGACGAAGCTTTCTGGTATTCAGGTAAAACCGGCAAGTTTATTACATCCGATTATTATATGAAAAGACTCCCAAAATGGGTTGATGATTTCAATAATAAGAAATTGCCGGATAAATTTATTTCTCAAGAGTGGAATTTGTCTCTTAAAGCATCCGATTATTCAATTAGCTTACCTGATGAATCCGGTTATGAAAGTGATATTTTCAATGAAGGAAAAACTTCATTTCCACATTCATTAAAAAATGTTGAAGGCAAATCAAAATACTCAGCATTAATATCAACTCCTTTTGGTAATCAGCTCGTTTTAGAAATGGCAAAAGCAGCAGTAATACATGAAAATCTTGGGAAAAATTCTGTTCCGGATTTCCTTGCTGTTAGTTTTTCATCAACAGATTATATCGGTCATGCATATGGTCCCAACTCTGTTGAAATTGAAGACACATATATAAAGCTGGATAAACAAATTGCAGATTTATTGACTGTTTTGGATAAGCAAGTTGGAAAGGGTAATTATTTACTTTTTTTAACTGCTGACCATGGGGTTATGGAATCACCTGATTATCTTAAGAAATTAAAAATAAACGGTGAAAATGTTGACGGTAAGTTATTTTATAATTCACTTAAATCATTTGCGGAAAAAAAATATAGTAATGAAAAAATCATTATGAATTTTTCAAACAAGCAGATCTTTTTAGATTATAAATTAATTAAAAATAAAGGGCTCAACATTAATGAAGTAGAACATAATTTCAAAGACTATTTATTAACTAATTTCCCCCAAATCGCTCTAGTTTTTACAAGAGAAGAATTACAGAAAAAAATAGCTGAAAGAAGTTCCAATAATTTAATATTAAATGGATTTAACTTTAAGAGATCAGGTGATATTGCTCTTGAATTCGAGCCGAATATTATACCTGATCATAAAAAAGGCTCTACACACGGATCAATATATAATTATGATACGCACGTACCGATGATTTTTTATGGGTGGCATATTCCTCACCAGGAAGTTAATGCTCCGGTTTACATAGTAGATATAGCTGCAACAATAGCAAATTTAGTAGGTATAACCGAGTCTAATGAATGTACGGGGATACCATTAATAAAATCGAAATAATTTTTTTATACTCTTAAAGTTTCACCCTCTGATTTTGCAATAACTGCTGCTCCGCAGGAATCACTCCAGACATTTACAGTTGTTCTGCACATATCAAGGATTCTATCTACTGCAAGTATAAGACCTACGCCTTCTAATGGAAGGCCAACCGAAGATAAAACCACAGTAATCATTACAAGTCCCGCCATTGGAATTCCTGCAGCACCAATTGAAGCAAGTAATGCAGTGAATACAACTACAAATTGTTGAACGAATCCTAAATGAATACCGTAAGCCTGAGCAATAAATATAGCAGCAACAAATTCATATAAGGCTGTTCCGTCCATGTTTACTGTTGCTCCCAACGGGAGGACAAAGCTTGTAATCTTATTTGAAACACCAACCTCATTTTCTACCGTTTCAAGTGTTAGCGGTAAAGTTGCAGATGATGATGAAGTTGAAAAAGCAGTTAACAGAGGAGTAGTCATTGCTTTAAAGTGTAACCATGGATTGATCTTTCCATAAAATCTTAATATTGACGGGAGGGTAATGACAGCATGGAAGATTAGACCTAAGAGAACGGTGGACATATATAAGCCTAATCTTTGAACAATTCCAAGCAAAGCTGCTTTATCCCCTGCTTGTTCGGCTACAACACCAGCAACAATTCCAAATATTCCAATCGGGGCAAATTTTATTATAAATGATGTTAATCTCATCATAACTTCGAACCCTGCATTAACCAGATTTATTAGAGGGTTTTTGTAATTATCATTAATCTTTGTAATAAAATATCCGAATAGAATCGAGAAAAATATAATTGCAAGCATATCAGCCCTCGCCAGCGCATCAAAAATATTTGTTGGAATAAGTCGTAAAAGAATATTCCCAAGATCACCGGAAGCACCCATTTCCTGTACGTTTTTTTGGAAACCTAAATCCGCACCTACTCCAGGCTGAATTACATTTACCATAGTTAATCCGACTAAGATGGCTAAAAAGCTTGTAACAAGGTAATAAGCCAGAGTTTTTAAACCAAGTTTTCCAAGATTTGAGGCACCTCCTATATTTGCAACCCCTGAAATAATAGAGGTTAAAATTAAAGGGACAATAATCATTTTTAATGCTCTTAAAAATAAATCCCCAATCCATGTTACATACTTCACATAACCTGTAAAGAACAATCCAAATATTATTGCAAGGACTAGAGCTATTAAAATTTGCCAGTGAAGTTTAATTTTAAACATTGTACTTCTATTATTTTGGGAATTATTAATCGTTAATTATAAAATATTACTTAAAATTTCATCACATAAAGCATAACCGGATTTAGTTAAGCGAATATAATTATCATTAACTAAAATAAACTTCTCATCTCTTAATTTACTTAAATAACAGGAGTTGGTGTTTAACCAGCTTTCTCCGAATAAATTTCTAAACTCATTAATATCCAATCCATTGCTTCGTAATGCAAGCATGATATACTCGTCTAGCATTTGTTCTTTATTTATATATTCAGAATTAGCTACTGCTTTATTGTCCTTTTCTATTTCATTTATATATCTTTTAAGACTTGAATAATTCCACCATCTTTTTCCATCCATAAAAGAATGAGCAGAAGTACCAAAGCTTAAATAATTTTTATATCTCCAATAAGCATTGTTATGAAGGCACTCATATCCCTTTTTGGCAAAGTTAGAAACTTCATACTGGTTAAAATTATTTTTTTCTAAAAAGTCTAAACATATTTCATATAGATCGGCATCATAATCATTGTTCTGAATTTTTACTTTACCGTCAATTACCATTTTATTAAGAATTGTACCTCTTTCTAGGATTAAACTGTATGCGGAAATATGAGTAACCGGTAATTGAACTGCAATGTTTAAATTTGATTTCCATTTTACTTTTGTCTGGCCAGGCAGATTGAAAATTAAATCAATGCTGATATTTTCAAATCCGATTTCATTTGCATCATATACAGTTTTGATTGCAGTTTCCTTATCATGGATCCGGGTTAAGAACTTTAATTCATATTCATCAAAGGATTGGATGCCTATGCTAATTCTATTTATTCCTATATTATAAAATGATTTCAGCTTTTCTTTATCAACTGTTCCGGGATTAGTTTCCATTGTAATTTCAGCATTGTCCGAAACATTATAACATTTTTTTATAGTTGACATAATTTCCGAAATATATTCCGGCTGCATTAAAGAAGGCGTTCCGCCCCCGAAATAGATAGAGGTATAAATTCGATCCGAAAAATAAAATTCTGAATAATAATTTATTTCTTTTTTCAGTGAATTAAGATAAGGAAGAATATTATCTTCAGTAATAATAGAATAAAAATCGCAGTAAATGCATTTGTGATCGCAGAATGGAATATGTATGTATAAAGCTGATTCTTTCAAATTCGAAACCGTTAGATTTGTCAAATCTGCCATTCACCTTAGAGGTGATTGGCACATAATAGCTTTTCAAAGATAATAAATTGTTTTAAGTAATTGAAAGTATATCTTGAAGAATACGGATCTTTTGATAGTACTTAATTCCACATTTTAGAAGTGCATTTCGTATATATATCATACTAATCGGATACTTTGTCAGCATCCCCCTTTTGTGCACTATGATTCATCGCAACACTATCTGAAATTCAAATACAACAAATTCTTTAAAACAAAAAATCCCTGCGTCGGTTTGCAAGGATTTTTTGAATTTTGTAAAAGATTTTACACTTTGGTATCGGCTTTTAAAAGTATATCAACTGCTCCGGTTACACTATATGGGGTTGCACCACCACTTACATTATCTATTGTTAATACAGCTTTAAAACATTGATTATTTAGGTTGCTCAAATATGAATTAATTGCTTGAATTTGATTTTGATTTAATTGTAAAATAAAAGGCGAATTAGGTTTCATGTATGCGGCAAGACTTACACCAGGCAAAGATAGGCTAAATAACGAATTCCCATTTATATCCATTACAGTAAGATTTATGTCCCCTTTTAAAGAAGGATCTGATACCGAAATTGTTCTATAAGCTGCTTGTATAAAGCTAAGACTATTTATTTTATCGCGATAACTCTGGTAAGTATCAGAAGCTTTATCCAAACAAAAAGACTCGGGTTGTGTAATGCTGCTGTTACTTCCTGTTGCTGTTATTTCTTTCGTAACCGGAACGTTTAACTCAATGGAATTAATTTCGTCGCAGCTACTCATTTGTAAGAAAAACAATGTAATAAAAAAAGGTACTAAATATTTAAATTTTTTCATTTTCACTCCTTAAATTAAAATGCAAATGTTAATCCGCCTGTTAACAATGATTGGGAACTTATGTTATAATCAAGATTCAACACAATAACTGCCAATTTTAAAGAAGCTCCCAAAGTTGCTCTAAAAGTATTATCTCCGTCGATGCTCACCGTTATTTTTTGACTTTTTGTTAACATCGGATTGTTTGGATCAGCTTTTATATCATATGTTACATCTACTTTAGTAGATTCAAGCTGTAAACCAAAATATGGAGTAAAAACCCCAAAGGTCTTGCTTACATGAGCATTAAATGCAATATTGCTAACATCAACCAAATTAGTAATTTCAAAAGTGCTGTAAAGAATCTGGGCTGCTATATCAACAGGTAACAATGGGAAATATCTGCTTATTTCATGTTGTACTCCAATACCAAACATGCTCACGGAATTTTGATCGGAAATATCAATCTTAGGTAAATATCTTAACATAACCTCGGTACCCATAAAACTAGCAGCAATTTGAGGATACCCAAGAGGCACAGAGCTTAAATTTAGGCCGGGGGGCATTGTTATGTATCCTTCTGGTCCGGCATAATAAGCACCGCTTTTCTCACCATAGATGGTAGGAGTTGGTTTATCAGCTGTATATCCATTCAGCAACTGAGGAGTAAATGTCTTTTGATCTTCGGGAATAAAAACATACATCCCTCTAAAACTAATTGAGAAACCGAAAAAAGAAGAAATGTCGGCAGTATAATAACCCCCGGAGTTCATCGATGTTCCCAGTGTTGTAACCAAGGGTTTTGCATATCCGGAAATATTGGTTTGACTTAATTCCGAAAATCTATCTTCAATTTGTGAAAAAATGGATATTGAGCAGAAAAAAGAGATTACTAGAACTGTAAAGACTTTCTTCATTATACCTCCTGTTTATTTAAAGAATTATTTAGAACTTTAGATTTTGAAATTTATATGTAACTGGATATTTTAAATAAAAGATGTGAATAAATGTTAAATGTAATTTAGCATATATTATTAATCCCAACAAACATTTTTCTATAATCTTATTAATTCTTTAGCTCCCTTTATACTTGCTTCGGTGATCATCTCACCACTCATAAGTTTTGCAATTTCAAGAATACGTCGTTCGTTGCTTAATTTCCTTATTGAGCTAATGACACGGTCGTCTTCAGTCAGTTTTTCAACTAGGAAATGATGATTTGCCATACCTGCAATTTGCGGTAAATGAGTAATTGCGATAACTTGGTGATAATTTGTTAACGCCCTCATTGCCTCGCCCACTTTCTGCGCTATCGGACCGCTTACCCCCGTATCAATTTCATCAAAAATCAAAACCGGTGTTCTATCACTCCGGGCAAGTATAGTCTTTAATGTAAGCATTACGCGGGATACTTCGCCTCCTGAAGCCACTTTAGCTAATGGTTTAGGTGATTCTCCTTTATTCGTCGATATAAAAAATTCTACTTTATCATAACCCTTGGAATTATATTTATAAGGCTTATCCTTAATTACAAGCACATTATCATCACCTTCATCGGCTTTATCATGAGTAATTTTAACATTAAAGCTTGCAGATGTAACCCCAAGATACTTTAAAATTTCTTTAATTTCCTCTTCCATATCTTTGCCGCCGTCTCTTCTATTTTTATAAAGTTTTTCGGCAGCATCTGCACAATTTTTTGCAACTGTTTTTATTTTACTTTCTAATTCTGTGATCTTCTCAGAAGGATCTTCAGTTCCTCCTAATTCTTCTCCCAATTTTATCTTATGTTCCAAGATAGATTTTATAGAACCGCCGTATTTTTTCTTTAAAAGATTTATTGCAGAAAGTCTTTCTCTTATAGCGCCCAGCTTATCCGGGTCCATTTCAATTTTGGAATTATAACTTCTTATAAGCTCCGAGATATCCTTTATTACAGTTAACACTGATTCGAATTCTTTATTTGATTCGGAGAAAGATTTATCAATTACTGTTGTTTCATTAAGCATACTTTTTATTTTTACAAGTGAATCATAAGCTGCATGCTCAGATTCATAAAGTCGCTGGTAAATATTTGAAGTTAACTCTAATAATTTTTCAGAATTTTCCAGCACCTTTAACTCTTTAACAAGCTTTTCTTCTTCATCCTGCTCGGGCGAAACAGCATCAATTTCTTTTATTTGAAATAAACAGATTTCTCTT
The DNA here is from genome assembly GCA_963739895.1 of uncultured Ignavibacteria bacterium. Classification (GTDB taxonomy): domain Bacteria; phylum Bacteroidota; class Ignavibacteria; order Ignavibacteriales; family Ignavibacteriaceae; genus CAVQBP01. The sequence goes on from CAVUCR010000035.1 coordinate 84,228, forward strand.
CTTTCGTTGGTAGAATCACTCTTCCCTTTAAGATCATTCAAGTCTTTTTTTAACTTCAGTAATGCATTATAGAGCCACTTATAATTTCTTAACAAATCTTCCGAATGTGAAAATTCATCTAAATAATCAATATGGGTATCAGGTTTAAGTAAGGCTTGATGCTCATGCTGGCCATGGAAATCAACAAGTATATCGCCTAAATCTTTAACAACTGAAAGTGGAGCCGGGGTATCATTTATAAAACACCTGTTTGCTCCTTTTAAGGAAATTTCTCTCCTTAAAATAAGCTCAGGTAAAATTTCAATTTGATTTTCATTAAGAATGTTTTCAACTTTTTTATTTGATTCGATATCAAAAACCCCCTCAACAAATGCTTTTTGTGCACCTTCTCGAACGGTTTCAGTCGAAGCTCTTTCCCCTATAAGAAGATTCATTGCATCGACTAGGATTGATTTACCTGCACCTGTTTCGCCGGTAATTATATTCAAACCTTTACCAAACTCAACATAAATACTCTTTATAAGCGCATAATCTTGTATTTTTAATGATTTTAACATTTTATTTAATTAAAATTTATAATAATTAAAATAATAAAATATTGGAGAAGAGTTATTAATTTCATAAATGAAACCGGTAATTATTTCATTTTTCTACGAAATTTTTGGATATATTTTGTTTTATATGAGCTGATTTATTCAAGTTAAAATGTAAAAATCCTTAAATATCATTTTTTAAGCATTTATTTTATCTTCTTGAAGATATTTTTGAGCAAGATATATACCACAAATCGATTTTGCATCTGTAATTTCATTACTTTTTATTTTTTCTTCAATTTCATCCATAGTAAATTCAAACACTTCCATTCCGTGTTCCCCCTCTTCCCTGTTATGATTTCCGGGGATTAGTTCTTTTGCGAGATATATATATAAGATTTCCGAGCAAAAGCCGGGAGTAGTAAATATTCGGCCTAATTTTTCAACTTTTTTTGCTCTGTAACCGGTTTCTTCTTCAAGTTCTCTAACTGCGCAGTTATACGGATCTTCATTATAATCCAATTTTCCAGCAGGTAGTTCAAGTATTTTTTTTTGGAAAGGATAGCGGAATTGATTTACCATAATGAACTTTCCATCATCTTTTACGGCTACAACAACAGCACCACCAGGGTGAATCACAATTTCCCGAATGCCTTTATTTCCACTGTCATATTCTATTTCATCGACTTTCAAATCAAAAACTTTTCCTTTAAATACAATATTGCTTTTTGTTACTTTAAAATTCATTTGTAAATCCGGATTATGATAAAATTACATTGTCTTTAAATTACTATTGAAACCGTTAAATTCTTTCAAGATCGATAATTATTTTCATAATATGGAACCAATTCCTGCCCAAGGTATTTTAAGAGCGCAGTAATTACACCAAGATCATCTAAATAACCTATTAACGGTGCAATATCGGGGATTGCATCGATCGGTGAAATAAAGTATATCAAAGCAGCTACTACAATTGCTTTTCTATGCCAGGATACATATGGATCGCGCATATATTTAACCAGTGCCAATAAATCTTTAGCAAATGATATTTTTTTTCCAACCCTTTCAAGTTTTTCCCATAAATTTTCTTCAACAAATTTAATTTTTTCGGCAGTTTCGGTATCACCGCCAAAATCTAATTCGTCAAGTTCATTTAATTCCTCAACATTATTATTTTCTTTCATAGTTAACTCCTATTATAAGGAAATTCTTACAAATTTATTTTTTATATTTTTTAAACCATTCAAAAATAGAGTTCCACCAGAAACGGGCATCTTGTGGTTTAACAATAAAATGATATTCATCCGGGAAAAGCAAAAGTTTACTCTCGATGCCAAGTCGCTGTAAAGATGTAAACAATTGGAAAGCTTGCTCTTCAGGCACCCTGAAATCGTTCTCTCCCTCAATTATAAGCATAGGTGTTTTAGCATTTTGAATAAATCTTTGCGGGTTCCATTTTTCATATAATTCCCTGTTAGTCCAGGGAGTTCCTTTAAATTCCCATTCAGGGAACCAAAGTTCCTCGGTAGTTCCCCATTCACTAATAGTATTAAAAACACCGTCGTGAGAAACAAGTGCATTAAACCTATCCGTATGTCCTTCAATCCAGTTTATCATATACCCGCCGTAAGAAGCACCAGCAGCAAATGTATTATTGAAATCTATATATTTGAATTTTTTTACTGCATAATCATAAACATTAATTAAATCTTCATACGGTCTTCCGCCCCAGTCTGTTGAAACTGCATTTGTTAAATCTTGGCCGTATCCGGTACTTCCGGTAGGATTAGGCGCTATAACAACATATCCCTTTGAAGCAAATAATTCAGTATTCCATCTATAGTGAAAATCATCTTCCCAGTGCCCCTGTGGTCCGCCATGAATTAGGAAAATCATCGGATATTTTTTCGACTGATCAAAGAAAGGAGGTTTCACTAAAATTGACTCTATATTTTTTCCTTCTGCCCCTTTTGTCCAGAAAGTATCAATAGGTATGAATTCTATATTTGATAAAATTTCCCGGTTTAAATTTGTTACTTGCTTAATATCACCCGCATCATTCATAGAAAATATTTCGTAAGGCCGGGTTGATTTTTGTTGTTTAAAGTAAATATTTTTTCCGTCCGGAGAAACAATAAGTCCAGTATTGCTGTGATCTTTCAGTATTAATTTTATTTTTTCAGAAGCTATATCAATTTTATATATTGAACTGAAAATCTCATTTTCTGCTGTAAAATAAATGCTTTTTGAATCAGCAGACCATATTATATCTTTTACTGACCTGTTAAATTCTCCGGTTAGATTTTCTAATTTGCCGTTTTCTCTATCATATAAAACTAAATATGATTGTGCAGATTCATGTCCCGGGACGAGCATTGAAGTAAACGCAATATATTTTCCATCGGGTGAATAAACAGGCTGGTTATCATTTCCCTTACTTTCAGATATTTTCTTTGTTATTGTTTTTTTATCTTTTTTTATATCAGCCACGCTAACCAAATATATCTCATTATTTGTACTTGTAGCGACTACAGTATCAGGATTCATAGTATATACTATTTCTTTATCATCAGGCCAAAAATTAAAATCGCTGCTGCTTCCAAGATCAAGAGGCGGTATGTCATTATGCATCCTATAATTTAAGTCATCATACTCTTTTGAAATAGTATCGAACAAGAACAAATGATTTCTTTTACCGTTAAGCCACTTGTTCCAATATCTGAACATTAAATGGGTGAGAACCCGTACATTGACTTTTGATTCTTTCTTCTCCAGATCAACATTTTTATTACAATCCTGTGAAACACATTCAGGATAAACTGAAGAAGTTAAAAGAAATTTTTTACCGCCATGTGACCACCGGAAATCATTTACACCGGTATATAAATCGGTTAGCTGAATATCATTTGAACCATCTAAACTGCATATATGAATTTGATCCTCAAAAAGATATGCAATCTTTTTACCATCGGGTGAAAAACGGGGATGAGATTCCATTTTACCTGATTTTTGTATTGGATGTAGATTACTGCCATCAATATTTATCAAATAAATATCACTATTCCCTTTATTTTGTTCCATGCTGTATGTACTAACATCAAATGCCAATGTTTTGCCATCCGGTGAAAGATCAAAAGAGCCGATCCTCTTCATTGACCACAAATCCTCGACTGTTAAAGGGTGCCTGGTTTGAGCAATGATTATTAGTTGAAAAAGGATGAGCATTGAGAATAAAATTTTCATTGGTTTCCCTGAATTGGTTTTCTATTATGAATATAAAAATAGTAGAACTCATTTTGAAAGGCAATGAAACATCAGCTGCAGAAATGAAATACTTGATTAAAATAACTCTTTATCGGTAAATATTTCCTTTATTTTAATAAAATAATAGTAACTCGGTTTAATTCAATATGCCGGTTTAAATACTCAATAATATTTCGCTCTTTTCTATATTATATTAAACTTTCGTAATTTTGTACGAGGTTTAAAATCTTTGTAAAAAGATAAAATGGGAGGCATTATGTCGTTCCGCGAACAACAGAAATATCTCGATATATTAAGAAAATTCGAAAGAAAATTTGACCGTAAAGAAGCTGAAGATTTTAAAATGTTCTTAAAAATGCAAAAAGATGATGAAGATTTTGATTCACTATCTTTAAATCGGCTGAAAGAATTATATAATAAGTACAATCTATCCGTAGATAAATCAAAATATGATTCATTCTTCAAAAAAAAGGAAGAGTAGAGTGAAAAATTATTTCGGGGAAAAGGGGGATATCTTTTCAATTTACATTGTTTAATATCACAAGGATAATTATTTTGTTTCCCATTTTTACATCTGAGGTATGTTAATGAGTTATAAGCTATTAAATAGAATATTTGCATCTATTGTTTTTTTAATTTCGGCATTTGTACTCTTTTCTACTGTCCAGCCGTCAGTTTCCTTCTGGGATTGTGGTGAATTTATTGCAGCCGGATTTTATCTTCAAGTGCCCCATCCGCCCGGAGCCCCGTTTATTTCGCTTCTCGATAGAATATTTTCACTGCTGCCGATAGCAGGAAATGTCGGGTTAAGAGTAAATGTGATTTCTGTTTTGTCCAGTGCATTCGCCATAATGTTTCTTTATTTAATAGCAGTAAAGCTTATCGAAAATTATAGGGGAAGAAAACCTGAAAATATTTGGGAAGCTGTTTCAACTTTTGTAGCTGCCGGAATTGGCGCTCTCTCCTTCTCATTTAGCGATACTTTTTGGTTCAATGGTGTTGAAGCCGAAGTCTATGCAATGAGTACATTTTTATTTGCTTTTGTTGCCTGGTTAATGATGCAGTGGCATGAAAGAGCAGATCAAAAAGACAATGAAAAATATTTATTAACGATTGCCTATATTATCGGAATTGCCACCGGTGTTCACCTGATGAGCGTGCTTGCAATTGTCCCTGTAGTTATGATTATACTTTTCAGAAAATATGTTGAAAATGAAGAAGAGACGAAGAAAACCGGGTATATTTTTCTAGTACATGTAGCTATTATTCTAATTGTTGCATTTGCAATGTGGGCTTCACAAACATCCTCAACCCCGCCTTCTGCTCAGGATTATCAAGCATACGATACAAGGTTCAAGATGATAATTCTAGGTATAAGCATTGTTATTATGGGCGTTTTTTGGAGAAAAATATTTAATAAGAATTCATTCTATTTACCTCTAATTATTGGCGGTGCTGCTTTATTTGCAGTTTATCCGGGAGTGGTAAAGATTCTTCCCGGAATTTTAGCTGATATGGCCAGCAACAACGATTTCTTAGGTGCATTTTTATTCGTAGTAATTTTAGGATTATTAGGTTACGGCGTATATTATTCAACCAAAGAAAAAAAACCGACTCTCCATCTTATTTTTATGTCGTTTTGTTTTATACTAATTGGATTTACTACATTTTCGATGGTTATAATTCGTGCAAATGACAACCCCCCGATGAACGAAAACAAGCCGGACACATTCACCGAATTGGTTACTTATTTGAACAGAGAGCAATATGGTGATTTCCCAACTTTTAAAAGAAGATTTTCAACCGATAATATGCATCAAAGAACATTTACTAATTATTCAAGTGACTTAGATTTTTTCTGGAGATACCAGATGAATCATATGATGACAAGGTATTGGCTCTGGAATTATGCCGGCAGGGAAAGCTGGGTTCAGGATGCCGGTGTTGATATTGCTCCATTCAATAAGATAGGAAATATATTCGGAAGTATTTTAGGAATTCATTTTGCCGGCAAAGTGAGGGATTCTCTTTATGGAATCCCATTTCTTCTTGGTTTAATCGGTATCTATTTCCATTTTCGAAAAGATTGGAAAATGGCATCTGTTTTTATGATTACATTTATTCTTATGGGCTATCTCACTGCTTTTTATCAAAATCAGCAGAATCCGCAGCCGAGGGAAAGAGACTATTTTTATGTGGGTGCTTTTTTTGTTTTCTCTATCTGGATTGCGATTGCAGTTAAGGAATTAGCTGCCTTGGTTTCTGAAAAACTGAAAGGGACAACCTTTAGAAATGCCGGGATAGCTGGTGTATTAGCTTTAGGTGTTATTTTTGTACCTATAAATATGCTGAAAACAAATTACTTTACGCATGACAGATCTAAAAATTGGGTTCCTTGGGATTATTCATATAACCTTCTTCAAAGCTGTGGACCTAACGCGATACTATTCACAAATGGAGATAATGATACTTTCCCCCTTTGGTATCTCCAGGATGTTGAAGGTGTAAGAAGAGATATAAAAATTGCAAATCTCAGTCTTCTAAATACATCGTGGTATATTAAGCAGCTTAAGAATGATGATCCTTATAAAGTTGGTACAGTAAGGATACGGATGTCGGATGGTCAAATTGAGCAGATTCAGCCTATACGCTGGAATGCACAAAATGTCACAATTGCAGCACCAAAACCTGATTCAAACAATACTTTAAAAGACATCTTTCAAAAGTATGAAATAGCTGATTCGGGTGTTATGAAATCGGGTAATATAACATGGACTATGAAACCTACTTTAAGTTTTGGCAATGTGAATGGAATTAGAGTACAGGATATTATGGTTAAAGAAATAGTTGAAGCAAATGCATGGCAAAGACCTATTTACTTTGCGGCAACTGTATCTCAAGACGGTAAAATAGGTTTGGACAATTATCTTAAAAGCGAGGGTATGGCATCAAGATTAGTACCTGAAAAAAGTAAAGGAAATTATGATTTTATTAATCCTGATGTCATGGAAAAACAAATCCAGGAAAACCCGGGGTATAGCAAAACATACAAACCCGGATTTAAATTCCGCGGTTTGAATAATCAGAATATCTTTTTTGATGATAACCATAAAAGAATGACCCAAAACTACCGGAATGTTTTTATATCCCTGGCATATTATTATTTAAATCATAATGAAAAACAGCTTGCTCTAAAAACACTTGATGAAATGCAGAATAAAATGCCTAGAAATGTAATTGGTATTGAATATCCTTTATTATATAATATCGGTAACATGTATTACAATGCAGGTGAAACAAATAAAGCAAAAAAAATATATTCTGAAGTCGAAAGCGATGCTTTGCAGGATATGGAAGTGAATCCTAGCAATCTTACTTCTTATTTCAGCCCATATAGAATACTACTGGATTTGTATGAAAAAGAGAAGGCATATAGTAAATTGTTAGATATATGGAAACGTATTGAAATCTATTATCCAGATGATCCGAGTGTAAAGGCTAATATAGCTAGATATAATCAACTTTTAAAAATTAATTCACCTAAAGCCGACAGTATGCTTAAAGGAACAAAATGATCATCAATTATTTAAGACTTTGATTCATAAAGCAATAGGCGGTGAAATACCGCTTATTTTTTTAATAAATAACTTTAAAATTAGATGAAGATCTTAATAATTGCTTTATCGGGAATAGGTGATGCATTAATGTTTACTCCCGCATTGAAGCTCATCTCAAATTCAGCACCTGATCATGAGATTGATGTGTTGATTATGTTAAAAGGTGCTAAAGATATTTTTGAAAGGAATAAAAATATAAATAAAGTGATCTATTTTGATTTCTTAAATGAAGGCGCTTTTAATTCTCTGAAATTTGTTTTAGGCTTAAGAAAAAAGTATGATGCATCAATAAATGTTTATCCCTCAAACCGAAAAGAATATAATATTATGAGTTTTTTAATTGGTGCAAAAAAAAGAGCCGGTGTTGAGTATTTAAGAAAGAATAAACAAAATTTGGGCTTTTTAAATAATATCAGGTTTATTGAAGAAGATTCACTTCATAATGTTCAAACGAATATTGTCCTTGCTGAAAAATTATTAAATGTTGAATTCGATGAAGAGCCTGACCTGGAGTTCCCTTTAAATAAAGAAGATGAAGATTATGCTTCATCATATCTTAGTAAATTAAGGATAGAGGGGGGGGATCTGGTAATCGGTTTTCACCCTGGTTCTGCAATTTTAAAGAATCATATTTTTCGTAGATGGGAACCCGGTAAATTTGCCGAATTGGGAAGGAAATTAATTAACGAATTCTATGCTAAAATATTGATATTCGGTGGTCCTGATGAAAATGAATTAAAGCATTCAATAAATGATAAAATAAATTCGGCCCAAGCTTCCGGACAGGCAAATAGTTCCTTTGTTGTTAATACTGGAAACTTAGCTCAAAGTGCGGCTGTTATGAAAAGCTGCAGAGTTTTTGTGTCAAACGATTCGAGCCTTATGCATGTCGCTTCTGCAATGAAACTGAATGTTGTAGCAATTATCGGCCCTACAAACCCGGCATATATTTATCCATGGAACACAAAACATAAAATTGTAAGCATTGGTTTGAATTGTTCTCCTTGTTTTATTTATTCTCCCCGTCCATTAATATGTTTTAGAGATGATGTGAAATTTAAATGCATAAAAGAATTAACTGCAGATATGGTTTACCAGGCCGTTGCAAAATTTATTTAGCCGAGTTTGCTTCTTATATAATTTACAACCTCTTCAACATTATCAAAACATTCTACAAATCTTGATGATCTATTTTCATGCTTAAGCTGTTTCTCCATTACTTCGACAATTTCTTTCCATATAGAAGAATGACATGCTATTGGCTTTACACTCAGCATCTTTTTATTCATCATTTCCCAAATTACTGCAAGTTCCAAAAGAGTTCCGGTTCCGCCTTGTAAAACAACATAAGCATCACCATACTCAACTAATTTTGAGATTCTTTCGAAAAGAGTTTTGCATTTAACTTCTCTGGTTAAAAATTTGCTTGGAGTTGATCCCCACAAATCAACCGTAACACCTATGGCTTCGGCACCGTTTTCCGCTGCTCCCTTTGAAACAGCGTTCATTATTCCCTGGAATCCACCTGTACAAACACTATAATTATTTTTAGCCAGCAAGACACCTAGTTTATATGCGGTTTCAAATTCTTCATGCCCTTCTTTAGGTTGAGAGCTTCCGAATACTGTTATTATTTTATTCATAAAATAATTTTATAAGTCTTAAATTTTTCTAAATTTGGAAAATGATTCCTATTCATAAAAATTCTTACTCCACTTATGGATTTTTAATTTATCAAGCAGTTCAGGAGGGAGGGAACCTTTCTTAACACTATTTATATTGGCAAACAAATTCTTTTCACTTCTCATACCTGGTATTACAGTTGTTACCGGGTCAAAACTTATTACATATCTTAAAGCTGCTTCAGCCCTGGATTCAACGGTATCCTTGACATCTGACCAAATCTTATCTACTCTTTCCTGGACATCAATTTTCCTTGTGCCCCTGAAATAATCATTTCGAAAATCTCCGACGGGGAATTTTGTATTATGAGTGATATTCCCGGTTAATGCACCTTCATCAAACGGAACTCTTGCAATAATACTAATTTTATTTTTTTTACAGAACGGGAATAAATAATCAACGGGTTTCTGTTCAAAAATATTAAAGATAACCTGGAATGAATTAATTAAACCGGTTTTCCCTGTCTCAATCCCGTTTTCGGGTTGATGATCATTAATTGAAATTCCCCAGAAACGTACTTTCCCGTCTTTTTTTAATTTCTCAACAGCTTCTTTCCATTCATGTTGATTGGCCCATTTATCATTCCAAACATGGAATTGCATTAAATCAATATAATCTCTTTTCAAATTTTTTAGGCTCTCTTCAGTTTTATTAATTATATATTCATTTGGAAAAGATTCTTTTAAAGTTGAATTGCTGCCGGCAGGCCATTCCCATTTTTTAGAAGGAATTTTTGAAGCAATGAATACATTTTTGCCGAATTCTTTTTCAACTTCTCCCAAAAGTTTTTCACTATGACCTTTACCATAGGCCAAAGCAGTATCAAAAAAATTGATTTCATTTTCCATTGCTTTAATTAAGGTTTTTTTCGATACCTGGTCTTCAGCGCCCTTCCATTCAGACTTCCCAATCCCCCAGCATCCGAAACCAAGATGAGATACTTTTTCATCAGAACCGTTAAAATTTTTCAATTCCATTTGAAGTTCCTTTTTAATTATGAAAAATTATTAACAAATCTATAATAATAATTAAAATAAACTCTATCAAAAATAAAAATAAACTTCGGGGGAGAAAGTGTAAAAAATCTTTACTAACCCAACCAATTTTAATCCTTTGAGTCTAACTGTGTAGAAACAATTTTTTAGAGGTTGTAATGAAAAAGCGATTCTTAATTTTTTTATTCCCGTTGTTGTTTATCTTCTGCGGAGCTTCATATGAAGATTACACTCTTTCATTAGGTTCAGGTTTTTTATTTCCAATTAATCTTTCTTTTGGGAAGCCAATTAATAAGAACTGTCTGCAAAAATATGACAAACAAAATCTGCATAAAGAATTTAATATTGAAGAAGGCGGAACGTTAGATCTAAATATAAATTCGGGAGGTTCAATTAGCATAGAAGGCTGGGATAAAAATATTGTCTCTGCTGATGTTGAATCTTCAAAAGACAATTTAGACGATTATGATATAGATTTTAGCAAAACAGGTAATGGAGTCACAGTTGAATCGAATTCTAAATATGATAAATCCAACGGGGGTTTGCATTTCATTTTTAAAGTTCCTTCACGGTTTGATCTAAAGATTGAGTCTAACGGCGGAGGGATAAAAATTAGAAGCGTGAATGGAAAAATTAATGGTCAGACTATGGGCGGACCTCTTGAATTGGGTGATTTAAAAGGGAACCTTGATTTACAAACCATGGGCGGACCAATTAAGCTCTATGATTCCGAAGTAGATGGAACAGTGCATACTATGGGCGGGCCAGTAGAAATATCAAATGTAAAAGGAAATGTAAAAGGTACAACCAATGGCGGGCCTGTAATTATGAAAAATGTTACTTCAAAAAACGGAAATGGTACAGATGATGCTATTACAGTTTCAAGTATGGGGGGAGATATAAATTTAGATGAAGCGCCATCAGGAGCCAGTTTAAAAACAATGGGGGGCTCCATTAATGTTAAATCTGCAAAGAAATATATAAAGGCTAGAACTAATGGGGGCAGTATTGAAGTGGAAAATATAGACGGAGCAATTGATGCAACAACACTGGGAGGTGACATTCAGGCAGAAATGGTTGGAAATCCAGATAAAGGAAATCGAGATGTTAGCCTTTCTTCTAATTCTGGTGATATCACCTTGGTTGTACCGGATGGATTATCAATGGAAATAGACATCGCTTTAGCATTTACTAAAAATAGGGAAGGTGATTATAAAATATTCAGCGATTTTCCGTTAAAGCAGGAAACAACTCCTGACTGGGATCATGAACATAGTTCCGCAAGAAAATTTATTTACGGAAAAGGAAAAACTGGAAACGGGAAAAATATAATTAAAATTAGAACCATAAATGGAAATGTTTATTTAAAAAAGGGATAGGTGTTAATAAGGGGTCAGGAATTAAAGGTCAGAAGTCAGTAGAACCTGACCTCTGATGTCTGTATTCAGATCTCTGCTTCTTCATCACTCCTTTCCAATTAACTAGCAAGTTTAGTAATTTTATTCTTCATATTTATTCTACTTTATGTCATCAAAAGTATATGATATCGCAATTATAGGAGGGGGAATAGTCGGCACAGCAACCGCACTTCAGTTACTTCAAAAGAAAAAATTCTCTTTGGTTTTAATTGAAGCTGAAAACAATTTAGCGGTTCACCAAACCGGGAGAAACAGCGGTATCATTCATTCAGGGCTATACTATAAACCGGGTTCACTTAAAGCAACTAACTGTGTGGAAGGAAGAAATTTACTGTACAAATTTTGCGAAGATTATGGAATAAATTACGATAGGTGCGGGAAAATAGTTGTTGCTTCGGATAAGAATGAAATTCCTGCATTAAATGAGCTTGAAAGAAGAGGAAGAGAAAACGGGTTAAGAAATATTAAAAGGCTTACTCAGGATGAAATAAAAAATTATGAACCGCATGCTGCCGCTATTGAAGGACTTTTTGTCGGGGAAACCGGTATTGTGGATTACACCCAAGTTACAAAAGCCTATGAAACATTTATCAGGGATTGGAATGGGGAAGTAAAAACTAATTGTAAATTTATATCATTAAGTAAAAGTAAAAATGAATTAATTCTTAATACTTCTTCGGAAGAAATTCATACTAAACTTTTAATTAATTGCGGCGGGCTTCATTCCGATAGAATAGCTGCTTTATGCGGTGTTAAAACAAATATTCAAATAATTCCCTTCCGCGGTGAATATTATAAAGTAAAAAAAGAAAAAGAATACTTGGTGAAAAATTTAATTTATCCTGTACCTGATCCAAGGTTCCCGTTCCTCGGTGTTCATTTTACAAGAATGATTAATGGCGGAATAGAAGCAGGTCCAAATGCCGTTTTAGCATTTAAGAGAGAAGGGTATAAATTCAAAGATTTTTCATTTAGAGATTCCTTAGAAATGATTAATTTTCCCGGTTTCTGGAAAATGGGGAAGAAATATTATAAAACAGGATTTCATGAATTCTACCGGTCTTTAAGTAAATCAGCGTTTGTATCAGCTCTGCAAAAACTGATTCCCGAAATAAATGAAGATGATGTTACTCCATATAAAGCAGGTGTTCGTGCACAGGCCGTTGACACAAACGGAAATCTCTTAGATGATTTTAGAATAATTGAAAATGAGAATATGGTTCATATTCTAAACGCACCATCTCCGGCCGCTACTGCATCGTTAAGCATTGGTGATAAAATTGCTAAGATAGTAATGAATAAAATTGATTAGATCACATTAACCGGATTAAAAGCATTTAGAAGCAATATATTTACTATCTTTTGATTCCAGGTTTAAGTAAAAGGGAAGAAAAATATCGAAATATTTTTTATTCTGACGGACAACAAACTTGCTTTTACTTCTTGAATAATAATATAATAAAATTCTATTGATACTAATTAAATAACTCCCAACCTATACCAAACCGGATTCCCCTGGACGGCATTGGATAAAAAGGAGTAATAAAATATTGTTTATCAAATAAATTTTCCCATGTAAAATATATTATTGCAGCTTTCCGTATTTCTCCCACCAGGGTAAAATCAACTGTAAAGGATTGTGCTACTTCATTATTAAAATATGTTAAAACATCCTGGTAATAAATTGGAGACAGGTTCTGCTTGCCGGTGTAATAGAAAATGAAACCTGTTTTTAGGTTAAGATTGGTATTGAATAGAATATCTTTATAATATAACCCAGCCTTAATATTTAATTCAGGCATCAGGTCCTCAAAATTCTTTTTGGCTGCCGGGTAATATTCGCCCGAAGTTTCCAGTAAGATTTTCTTAAATTTGTAATCTATCTTTAACCCAAGTCCTGTTAGATTATTATAATCATAATTATATGTTCCGGAAGCTGATTTGCCTACTGCTAAGTCTCTGTTAAAAACTTTAAATATTACCGAAGAATTTTGTGCAGAATAATTAAGACTTGCTTCGGCATTATTTATATTCTTTGAAGATGGAGCAATTTCATAGTTTGAGTATCCGAAATAAAATTTAAAATTATCATTTAATTTATAAGTCAGATTCTGTCCCGAAACCGTTTATGTTATTTTCCTGCAAATAAAAATTTTTTCCTTTAAAATATTTATAAAAAAACGAGGGGATTAAATTTCCATTAAACAGTGGAAAAGACAGAATGGAAGCAAGAGACAGGTTATCCAAATTACTTCCATTTACTGAATATATATCCTTTCCGCTTTTACTGGTATTATAATCTATATGTTCAAAATTTCCCAAAAGACAAATCTTAAATAGGCTCTTCGAAAATTCTTGTTTTAAATTGATACCGTAGATTTTATTCTTATTTTTTACCTCTGAGCTAATTGAATCGATACCGTAGATTTTATCCTGGTTAAACCTAAAATATAAATCAAGATTTCCGCTAAGATTGTTAAATACATTGGAAAGTAAACTTACATGGAAATAATGCTGAATATATTCTTCTTTCCTGTTTGTAAAATTTACAGGAGCAGTTATATCATCATATAAAATGCTGTTTATATCGGGATTATTTTTAATAATGGTATCAACATTAATTCCACCGCTTAACCCTCTCTTCGACTTAATATAGCCATATGTCCCTATAATATTTAAAGAATTGGAAAGAAAATATTTTAATTTGGTTTTCACATGCCAAATATTAAAATCACTATTAGCAAAAGAGCTGTCGATATTCCTATTTGTTATATCAAAAGAAACATTTAAGTCTTTTAACATCAAAGCACTGAAAAAACCATCAGCATAAGCTTCACCGGAAGGTCCCTGGTAATATTTTACCCTTGAATATGGGGTAACAGAAAGATAATCTTTTGTAATAAAATTTACTGTTACAGGGTTCGGTGAAAGTGAATATAAAAATCCTCTTGGTGAAGGAACCACTTCAATTGAATCGATAGACTCCGTTTGTATATTATTTAAATCAAGTGAATTTGTAAAGGGATCATTATAGAGAATTCCATCCTGAAGAAAACTGGTTCCGCCGGAACCCGCCCCATAGATAAAAGACTCGTTTCCCTGTTCAATAAATCCTTTATCTTTTATAAATGTAAAGGGAAATTCTTTTAATAAATCTGAAGCATAACGGTAATCAAAGTGGAATATTGTTTCATGGTTTATAAAATAGCTGTTGTCCGATAACGGCTTTTGCTGCAGCGGAGCAAGGGTATCAACTTTAACAGGGTTTTTTTTTGAGTTTAATAGGCTTGTTGTATCTGTACGTACGGAGTCTTTTACCTCTCCTTCTATTGACTGGTGATTTTTTTTAATTTAATAGGGAATCAATATTTTGGGGGTACAAACAAACATTTAATAAAAGTAAGATAAAAAGCTGTTTCATTATTCAATAAGAGATGGTATTACATATACCGATGGAGTATAAATATTAAAAGCAAAATAAATAATTAAATTTTAAGCTACAAAATATACGTACGCGACAGAGTTGTGTAAAAATTAGTTTTAAAACTTATTTTAAAATAAAAGACAAATAAAGCCCTGGATATTTTTTTTAATCAAAAAATATATTTATTTTCACAAAGAAATTATTAACCATCAATATATAAAAGAGGCTTAAACTATGGCAGCAGGAAAACCAATGACTAAATCACAAATAGTCGATCACCTTGCAAACAAAACCGCTACTACTAAAAAAGTTGCTAATCAATTTTTAGATGAGCTGACTTCGTTAGCTCATAAGGAAGCAAAAAAATCTTTTACACTTCCTGGATTAGGCAAGTTAGTAGTAGTTGACCGGAAGAAAAGAATGGGAAGAAATCCTGCTACCGGTCAAACGATAGTTATACCTGCAAAAAAGGTTCTGAAGTTTAGAATCGCAAAAGCAGCAAAGGATGCAGTTTTTCCCTCTAAGAAAAAATAGTTAAAACTTATAAGGGGCTTGTTAAAGCCCCCTTTATTTATTTTTAATTATTCATCATACGATGCTGGGGTGATTTATCTCCTATCTTGGGACTGACATATGGAATCCCAAGATTCATTCCACGCATAATAAAAAGCAGTGCTAAAAAGATTGCAAATACTGGAGTCAGTTTACTCAATTTTTTCCTCAAATTGAGTTTTATAAATTTACTGAATATAGAAACTGTAAACATTGCCGGGAAAGTACCGAGCCCAAAAAAGACCATAAATATCATCCCGTTAAAAGCGCTGCCTGTTGAGATTGCCCCCGCCAGCCCTGCATAAACAAAACCGCAAGGTAAAAATCCGTTTAAGAATCCAATGCTAAAAAAAGAAAAATAACTTTTTTGCTTGAATAATGAACCAATAGAAGTTTTTAAAGGATTAATTATTTTCTGAATAAAGTTAACAGCTAATATCCTATTTCGAAATCTTTGAGGTATAAAAACTATTATCAATATAAATATTCCTAAGGAAATGGAAAGGATTTGCTGAAAACCTGAAATAACAAGCTTTTGACCGATAAAACCGAAAAGTATTCCCATTAATGCATAAGATAAAATTCTGCCCAGGTTGTAAATGATTCTCCCTGCATAAAATCTAAAATTATCCGATCCGGGGATAGGCAGCGCTAATGCTATAGGTCCGCACATCCCTATACAATGAAAACTTCCGATAAATCCGACTATTAAGCCAGCGAATATTTCCATATTATTTTTATTCCTTTTTTTATGCCAGTCACCTCAAGGGAGATTGGCATATCCTTAATAAATTAAAACAGATTTTTCCATTAAATAGTTCTGATTATTCATTGTCCATTGAATTTCTACTTTCCAGTATCCTTTATCAATTCTTGCTGTATTAACAGTTTGGCTTCCCTTTTTATTAAGCTTAATCGGAACAGTAAAATCTTTTCTTGAATCGGACGGGCGATAAAAATATAGCTTACCGTTATTAACCTGTTCTAAAAATGAATCCGGGAAGGAGAGCTTTATCCTATTATCGGCGTAATTGAAAGAAACTCTTTCTTTAAGCACGGCGGTTCTTTTGTAAGTATCTATTTGGTCCTGGTATGTCAAAGTCTTTTCATAATAATTATTAGTAACGAGGTCAACTCTCTGGTTCATAAATATGACAGTCAAGATTACAGTTATAGCCATAAAAACAACTATTGATATAAAAATCCCGGTGCCCCAGCTAAATTTCACAAATTTTTTCATCAGCCGTTTTCCTTTTTATTCATAGGCCCTAAAAATGAGGTTTTAACTTCTTCAAGTAATTTTCCGTTTGAATAAACATCTATCGTAATTGGAGTATTCATACTCTTTAATTCTGTTCTCGGAAGAAGCAGCAGGAATTTTGCTTCAAGATTATCTTGAGGCTTCATTAGAAGATTACTGCCGATTACTTTTATTTCACCATTTAAATTTTTTAGCTTAATTTCAATCTGTGCATCGTGGAAGGTTTTATTAATTATATCAAAATCATACAAATTGCTAATCATATTTCCGGGCTGTTCCTGGAAAAGCATACCGGGAGTTCTCAAAATATTTATATTAAAATCGGTTCTTGTAATTAATAAATATCCAAGTACGCCAATAAGAATTGTCAGAAGAAAAGAATAACCAATCATTCTCGGAGTGAATTTAAATTTTGATTTTTTCTCAATTCCATTGAGTGATGCATACCTTATTAGTCCGCGGGGCCTATTAACTTTATCCATTATATAATCGCAGGCATCAATACAGGCAGTACAATTCACACATTCAAGCTGAATACCGTCCCTTATATCAATACCGGTTGGACAAACTTCGACGCATAACTTATCATTGACACAATCACCTAAGCCAACCTGAACTTCATTCTTTTTTATTTTTCCTCTCGGTTCTCCCCTTTTATAGTCATACGCAATAACAACAGAATCTTGATCAAGCAGAACACCTTGCAATCTGCCGTAAGGGCAGACTATTGTACAGACTTGTTCACGGAAATAAGAAAATATCCAGTAAAAAACTCCTGAGAATGCAAGCATAGAAACTAATCCTGCAACATGTTCAGAAGGCGGAATCCGTTATTATCTGCCACAGCTTTTCCATACCTATTATGTATGAAAGAAAAACATTTGATATAAAAAATGAGATGCCAAAAAATATTTCATGTTTGAGTGATTTTTTAAATATTTTTTCTTTTGTCCATTTAGCTTTATCCAATCTTCTTTGAGCAAATGCATCCCCTTCAATCCAGTATTCAATTTTTCTGAAAACCATTTCCATAAAAATTGTCTGGGGACAGGCCCAGCCGCAGAACACCCTTCCAAATACTGCTGTGAAAAGTATTATAAAAACAATTACTGCTATCATTGCCAGAACAAAAAGATGAAAATCATGCGGACCAAAGGGAATACTGAAAAGAATAAAATTCCTATTAGGAAAATCAAACAGCATAAACGGATGACCATGTACTTTTATAAAAGGGGTAACGATTAATATCAAAAGTAAAATTATACTGACAACGTTACGCGCATTATAAAATCTGCCGAAAGGTTTTTTCGGGTAAATCCAGTTACGTTTCCCTTCTTTACTAATTGTAGACAACTGGTCTCTAAACGACTTATCTTCTTTTACTTGTTCCATTACAAAATCACCTGAAGCATCCGAAATTTTTATATTGAACACCCATGGGGTTCGGTTAATTGAGTTTTAATTAGTTTCTATAAATATTTAACTCCAACGGAGTTAGCTCATTTCTTTTTTTGGTCCAAAAAACAACATATTTGTATAATCAAAAAAACGGCACTCTGTTAGGAGCGTAATTTTACTATCTAATTTATTTTGAAGAAACTTTAGTACTATCTGTTTCTTCCCATTTTTGTCCTTGCGGTGCTTTTGCATTAGGTGGGTTAGTTCCTTCCAATGAAAGCACATAACTCGCCGTTTCCTGAATTTCTCTTGGATTAAGTTTGCCTTCCCAGGTAAGCATTCCTTTTGCAGGCACGCCATATTTTATTGTTTTAAAAACATTCTTTAATCCCCCGCCATGAATCCAGTATTCATCTGTTAAATTTGGTCCAATTATTCCCTGTCCATTTTCTCCATGGCAGGGAACGCAGTTTGTTTTAAATATTTCTTTTCCATCACTTAAAGAGAGTGCATCGGTTAATCTTGTAACAGTATTTTCATTTACGAGAGCACCCGATCTGATTAGTTCTGCCCTTTGAAATGCCGCCTGCTGCATCTCGTCCTTGTATTCCTGCGCAGGAAGTTTCCCGGTTTTTAATACATGATAATCAAGCATATAAATAATGCCGAATATAATTGTTCCATAAAAAAGATAATTAAACCATGGGGGTATTCTATTATCAAGCTCCTTTATCCCGTCAAAATCATGCTCCATTAGAATATCTTTTTCTTTTTCCATAGGAGCGAGACCGATAAAATAATTTTTAACTTTAATAAATATTTTCGAAATTCTTTTAGGTCGTACAATTAATTTATCGGTTCCGTAGTATATAAAAGCAAAAAATACAATTATTATTATTATCGAAAATAACAGCAGATTAATATCATATACCGAAGGATTCTATCTCTTCATTTTGTGTCTGTGCAATTATGTTGCTATTTAAACAAAAGGTTATAAATCCTAACACTTTAAAATTTAATTTTGAAAACTTCTTTTTATTTATGATCATGGTTTTCACCTGTATTGTTGGAATTTAATTTCTCGTCATTATCCAGAGGTAAGTTTCTCATTTTATTTAAATATTTTTTGTCGGCTTTGAAATACCAGATAATTACAATCACAAAAAAAAGAACAAAAACAATCATTGAAATAACCGGGTAAATTCCTATACCTTCAATTGATTGTAAAACTTCTTTAAACATAACTTTCTTTTTCAATTATTTTACAACTACCTGACTTCATAACCTCACTTGTATTTGAACTTGCTCTTGAAAAATATGTTACTGTTTACCTGCATTACTCATTTGCTATAGTTGAATCAACTTTAATATCTGTTCCTAGCCTTTGCAGGTAAGCAATCAAAGCAATTATTTCTTTTTTACTTTCAGCCGGGGCTCCATTCTTCTGCAAATCATCAGTTATCTCATCGGCCTGTTTTCTTAAATCCCGGTTTGCTATTACTTCATATCCTGCGGGATATGGAACTCCAAGCCTTCTCATCACTTCTATTTTTTTAGCGGTTGAGGTTGTATCCAGATCGTTTGTTAAAAGCCATGGATAATTAGGCATTATCGATCCGGGAGACATAGAGGCCGGGTTTTGCATATGCAGATAGTGCCACAAATTTGGGTATTTCCCGCCTACCCTGTGAAGATCCGGGCCGATTCTTTTGGAGCCCCATAAAAAGGGATGATCATAAACATATTCTCCTGCTTTAGAATATTCACCGTATCTTTCTGTCTCAGATCTAAACGGACGAATTAATTGTGAATGACATCCCAAACATCCTTCTCTTATATAAATATCTCTTCCCTGCAATTCAAGTGGGGTGTATGCTTTTACACTTGCTATTGTAGGGATATTTGATTTTACTAAGAAAGTGGGAATAAATTCAACTAAACCGCCAATTAAAATTGCTGCTGTAGCAGCAAGTGTAAACTGCCATGGTCTCTTTTCCAGCCATCGATGTGAGTAACCCTCTTTTCCCTTCATTTTTATTAGAGCAGGGGCTTCGGCATCCTCATTTGCAGCAAAATTTCCCTGCTTAGCTGTTTTGTACAAATTGTAAGTCATCATTACAACACCGGTTAAGTACAGCGCTCCACCGGCAGCTCTTATCATATACATTGGAATAATCTGCAGAACTGTTTCAAGGAAATTCGGGTATTGAAGCTGACCTAGCGGATTAAATTGCTTCCACATTAATGATTGTGTAATTCCCGACCAGTACATTGCAGAAACATAAAAAACAATTCCAAGCGTACCTATCCAGAAATGCATATTAGCTAATTTTTTGGAATATAAATTTGTTTTAAAGAGTTTAGGTATTAACCAATAAAGAATTCCAAAAGTTAAAAAGCCATTCCATGCAAGTGTACCTATATGAACGTGAGCAATAATCCAGTCGGTAAAATGTGCGATTGCATTCACATTTTTTAATGCGAGCATCGGGCCTTCAAATGTAGCCATGCCGTAAGCTGTAACAGCTACAACCATAAACTTAAGTATCGGATCCTGTCTAACTTTATCCCAGGCGCCCCGCAGCGTTAATAAACCATTTATCATCCCGCCCCATGATGGTGCAATAAGCATAATTGAAAAGACAGTTCCTAGTGATTGAGCCCAATCAGGCAAAGCAGTATAAAGAAGATGATGCGGACCGGCCCAGATATATATAAAAATTAAAGCCCAGAAATGAATGATTGAAAGCCGGTATGAATAAATTGGTCGGTTAGCAGCCTTGGGTAAATAATAGTACATCAATCCCAGGTAAGGGGTAGTTAGAAAAAATGCTACAGCATTATGACCATACCACCATTGAACCAATGCATCTTGAACCCCCGCATAAACAGGGTAACTTTTCATAAAACTGACCGGTAGTTCGATTGAATTAACAATGTGAAGGACGGCGACCGTTACCCATGTTGCAATATAAAACCATATTGCAACATACATATGCTTTTCTCTTCTTTTAATTATTGTTCCGAACATATTTAATCCCGAATGCAACCCATACAATAACAATAGCAATATCGATAGGCCATTCGAGCTCGGCATATTCTTTACTGGTTGTTAAACCCAGCGGAAGAGAAATAGCAGCAGCAATAATAATTAATTGCCAACCCCAGAAATGGAACTTGCTTAAAAAATCGCTGAACATCCTGGCTTTACATAACCTTTGCAGGGAATAGTAGACTCCCATAAAGATTGTATTTCCCACAAATGCAAAAATAGCTGCATTTGTGTGGAGAGGACGGATGCGGCCGAAGGTTGTAAAAGGAAGATTAAAATTTAAAGCCGGAAAAAATAATTGAGATGCGATAAGAAGACCTACAAGCATTCCTACTAATCCCCAAAATATAGTAGCAATTGCGAAGCTTTTAACAATCTTGTTATCGTAACTGAACTTTTCTAACTCCATTGAAAGGCTCCTTTATATACTGGATTTATCATCTTTTTTAATATCTTCTTTCTCTTTTTTATCAGGGGGCTGATCAAACAGCATCCTTATGGAAGGCGTATAAGTATCCTTATATTGACCGCTTTTAACCGCCCACAAAAATGCAAATAGAAATCCTAACGCAACAAGAAGGCTTATCCCAATTAAAACTACGATTACAGAGATAATAATCCTCTCTTTTTTGCTAATAAATTTGTTGATAGTGTAGCAAAGACAACTACAGAAATCGAGCTTAAGGGCATAAGTATTGCAGCCACAATCGGTGAAAGCATTCCCATAACAGCGAAACTTAAACCTACCAAATTATAAATAAAAGAAATACCAAAACTTAATAAAATAATTTTTATACTTGACCTGGAAAAATTTATAAAATCATAAAGTTTATGAATATTCGATGCATCTAAAATCGCATCGCAAGCGGGAGAAAAGCTGCTTGTATCTTCTGTGACCGCTACACCAACATCACTTTGTGATAAGGCCCCGGCATCGTTTAAACCGTCACCTACCGTTAATATTTTTTTATTTGAGTGCTGACGGTTTTTAATAAAATCCAATTTGTCTTGAGGTGATTGGTGAAAAAGCAACCTTGCATTATTTCCAAAATACTCTATAAGATTTTCTTTTTCACTATCGTTGTCACCTGACAATAGACTAATAGAGTAGTCTAATACTAAGTTATTTAATACTTCTTTAATTCCTTTTCGGTATTCATTAGAAAAGTTGAAATAACCAATAACTTCATCATTAAAAGATAAATATACCCTTGTTCCATAATCATTTTTCGGTTCAAAAGAAGTATTAAAAATATTTTTATTTGATACAAAATCTTTAGAACCGGCTTTTATTCTATTTCTTAAAATAATTCCTTCAATTCCTTCGCCGCTCTTTTCATTAAATTCAGAAATATCGAATTTTTCATTTCCTTTCAGAAAAGAATAAATTTTCCTGCTTAAAGGATGAGTAGAATTAGCAACTAAAGATTTTATCATTTCCTGCTGGAAGCCGTCAAGTTCTTTGCCGATATAACTGATCTCGGAACTGTTTATCTTTGTTAAAGTTCCTGTCTTATCAAAAACAATTTCATCTGTTTTGGCCATTTCTTCAATTGAAGAAGTATTTTTTAAATAAAATTTATTTTTCCCGAAAATTCGTAAAGTATTTCCTAAGGTAAAAGGGGTTGATAAGGCAAGTGCACATGGGCAGGCTACAATCAGTACAGCCGTAAAAACATTTAAAGCGACACTAACATTCACAGGAATCCAAATTACGGAAGATATAACTGCAATTAGAAGCACTACAATAGTAAAATATTTACTTATAAGATTGGATAAGGCAGCAAAATCACTTTCTTCTTTTTTCTTAAAAGCATTATTATTCCATAATTGTGTTAAGTAACTCTGGGATACGTCTTTAATAACCTCAAGCTCTAATGAATCACCAAGCTGCCTGCCGCCGGCATAAATCAATTCGCCCATTACTTTATTTACCGGTTTCGATTCCCCTGTAACAAAGCTGTAATCGATATTTCCGCTGCCGGCGAATAATATCGAATCGGCCGGGATTATTTCATTATTCCGGACCACAATTCTATCTCCAACTACAAGATCCGATACCGGTTTGGACATCTGACTGTTATTTTTTTTAACCATAACGGAAAGAGGAAAGTAAGATTTATAATTTCTTTCAAAATTTAAAGATTGATATGTCTTCTGCTGGAATAATTTCCCTATTAATAAAAAGACAACAAGCCCGGTCATCGAATCAAAGTACCCTGCGCCGGAGTGAGTTAGTATCTCAATTGAACTTCTTAAAAATAAAACTAAAATCCCGAGGGATACCGGGAAATCAATATTTATTATTAACTTTTTTAATCCTTTATATGCAGAAATAAAATAATCGGAGCTTGAGTAGAAAAATACGGGTAAGGCTAAAACTAAATTCAAGTACCCGAAGAATCTTTTAAAAGAAAATGTCGGACAAATTAATGGACAAATATTCAGGGAAGCTGAAAAGCATTATATTTCCAAAACAAAATGCTGCTATTCCAATCTTATAATATAATTTTTTATTGGAAGTACTATCTTTTTTCTTTTCCAGGATATCTAATTGGATTTGAGGTTCATACCCGATGGAAGCAAGAAGCTGAACCAGCTTTTTCAAGCTGATTACATTATGATTATACCTTACCGTCAACTCTTTCTTTAAAAAATCTACCTCGGAATGGTTTATCCCGCCGTTCAGCTTATAAAGATTTTCTAGGAGCCAGATGCAGGATGAACAATGCATTTGCGGAATTGTAAAGGTTACAATGCTGATCTTGTTATCAATATAGTTATTAAGCTGTCGAATAATATTTGCATCATCAAGATGATCATATTTTTTAGAGAGAAATTCTTCTGGTGATTTACCCGGCGATTGTTCAATCGAATAATAGCTGCAGAGGTTATTTTGATTTAAAATTTCATAAACCGTTTTGCAGCCGTTACAACAGAAAACCTTTTCATCTAGAGTGATTTTTGTATCTTTACATTCATCACCGCAGTGATAACAAAATGATTTTTCCTTTAAATCTTTAGAAATTGGCAATTAGTCTTCCGCTAAAAGATTTATAAATAGTTCAAAAAAAAGTGGTTTATATTGATATTTAACTAATTTTATCAGGATCGATTAGTAAATTTATTATTAATGACATGGTTATTTTTCATATATTATGCCATTGAAAAATAAAAATTAGATTTATAAATATTAAATTTTATCTTTATTTTTTTAATTAGTATCTCCAAATTTGAAAAGATAACTACTCTCGTTCCCGAAACTGAGAATGGTTTTTACCCTAAATTATTTACTGAAGTTAAGCAAAAAAGAATATCAAAAAAATTGACATGAATTATATGTATTAATTAAGCTTATAAATGTAACGATTTGCGCATGATAAACTATTAAATTAAAAAATGAAATTACTATATTCATATTTAAAAAACTACTGGAAGCTTCTGATTCTTTCCTTGGTTCTTGCCACAATTAACCAGGTTTTTTCTCTTCTTGATCCTTACATTTTTAGAATTGTAATTGATAAATATGCAACCAAATTTTCCCAATATACAACTGCAGAATTTTTTAATGGGGTAAGTTTGTTATTGGCAGCTGCTGTTGGAGTAGCATTTGTTTCCCGGGTTGCAAAAAATTTTCAAGATTATTATGTAAATGTTATTACTCAGCGCCTGGGAGCAAAAATTTATTCCGACGGCATTGAGCATTCTCTTGAACTCCCTTATTCAGTATTTGAAGATCAAAGAAGCGGGCAGACTTTAAGTGTTTTGCAGAAAGTCAGGTCTGATGTGGAAAAACTGATTTCTGCTGGTATCAATATTCTTTTCACTTCTCTTGTAGGGATCATATTTGTAACCGTATATTCAATAAGCGTTTACTGGGTTATCGCACCCGTATTTTTTGCAGCTGTCCCTGTACTGGGTATAATTAGTTCGGTTTTAAGTAAAAAAATAAAAAAAATACAACAGGTTATTGTAAGTGAGACTACGGCACTTGCCGGAACAACGACTGAATCATTAAGAAACATAGAGCTTGTAAAAAGTCTTGGTCTCGGTAATCAAGAGATTAATAGGTTAAATTCTACTACTGATAAAATTCTTGAACTGGAATTAAAAAAAGTTAAATATATAAGGACACTTAGTTTTATCCAGGGAACATCGGTTAACTTTTTAAGAACAAGCATCCTTTTTTTAATGTTATATTTAATTTTTATCCAGGCTATAACAGTCGGTGAATTCTTTTCCCTTTTTATATATTCTTTTTTCATTTTCGGCCCGCTCCAGAGTTTAGGCGATATAATAAATGTTTACAGGGAAGCGGAAGTATCTTTAAACAACTTTGAGAATATTTTAAAAATACCGATAGACTCAAAACCTGACAGACCAGTTGAGCTTGGGAATGTGAAAACTCTTGAATTTGCTGATGTTGAATTCAAACATCAATCAGGTAAAAACAGGGCGTTGGATAGAATTTCGTTTAAAACAGGAATTGGAGAAACCATTGCTTTTGTAGGACCTTCAGGCGCAGGAAAAACAACACTGGTTAAATTATTAGTAGGGTTATATATTCCGCAGCAGGGTCAAATTTTATACAACGGGATATCAAGAGATCAAATTGATTTTGATAAATTACGGGAAAGAATTGGTTTCGTTACCCAGGATACCCAATTATTCTCCGGAACTATCCGGGAAAACCTGCTTTTCGTGAATCCGTCGGCTACTGATGAAGAATGCCTGGAAGTGTTAAATAAAGCTGCTGCAGGAAATTTGCTAGCCAGAGCAGATAAAGGACTGGATACAGTTATTGGTGAAGGCGGGGTAAAAGTTTCCGGAGGTGAAAAGCAAAGACTTTCGATAGCAAGAGCGCTTTTAAGGCATCCCAACATTCTTGTTTTTGATGAGGCCACTTCTGCTTTGGATTCTCTTACTGAAGAAGAAATAAGCGAAACTATAAGGAATATTTCTCAAAGAAAGGATTTAATTACTATTCTAATTGCTCATCGTCTTTCTACTATTATGCATGCAGATATGATCTATGTTTTGGAGCGGGGACATATCATTGAATCAGGTAAGCATGAAGATTTGGTTGAACTAAAAGGATTATACTATGCTATGTGGCGTCAGCAGAATCGGGGAACAGGAGATTAAAAAAGAGCTTATCAATACTTAGGAGCTTTTGCTTATAAATTTATTAAATATTAAATTTCAAACAGACAATGAATGCCGGATCATAGTTGCATGGATATCGGATATTTGTATTAGATATCAGGCATCAAAAAATTTTTTAGCAAATTCAAATAATGTATAAATACTATCTTATTTTCCTTATCTTATTATGCTTCGTCATTTCTTCATGTTCAAAAAAAGAAGAGACAGATCCGGTTATTTACAAAGAGCTTGATGTAAAAATGAATAAAATTGCAGAAAGTTATGTTAAATTAGTTCTAAATGTCGGTTTGCAGGACCTGATTTTGTAGATGCCTACTACGGGCCCAAAGAATGGATACCTAAAAAAGATACAACAGTTAAAGGAGATTCTGCTGTAATTCAAAATTTATATTCTCAAACGGATAAAATGCTCGACAATCTAGAAAGCTTAAGAAATGAAAGGGCGAGTGATATACAAGTTCTGAGATACAAATATCTTTACAAACAATTATTAGCAGTAAAAACAAAACTTTTCATGATTGCAGGTGGAAACCTTTCTTTCGATGAAGAAACAAAAGCACTTTATGATGCCGAAGCACCGCACTATAATAATGAATACTTTCAAAAAATATTAGAACAACTTGATAAAATTCTCCCCGGCAAAGGGGAAAACATTGAAGGAAGATTGGAGGAATTTAAGAAGCAGTTCATAATACCTAAAGATAAATTATCAGAAGTTTTTAATGCAGCAATTAAAGAAGCCAGACGTAGAACTTTAGAGCATATAAAACTCCCCGCAAATGAAAATTTTAAAGTTGAATATGTTGCAAATAAACCATGGGGAGCTTATAACTGGTATAAAGGGAACAGCTTCAGCGTTATTCAGGTTAATACCGATTTACCTATTTATATAGATCGTGCAATAGATATTGCATGCCATGAAGGTTACCCGGGTCATCATGTATATAATTCACTGATTGAAAATCATTTATATAAAGATTTTGGCTGGGTAGAATTTTCAATTTATGCACTATTCAGCCCGCAATCTTTGATAGCTGAAGGAACAGCAAATTACGGGATAGATGTGGCTTTCCCGGGAAGGTCGAGAATGGTTTTCGAAAAAAGTGTTCTTTTCCGTTTAGCAGGATTGCATCCTTCCGACGCCGATAAGTATTATGAAGTTTTAAAATTAACCAAGAAGCTTGATTATGCTACTAATGAAGCGGCCAGAAATTACCTGGATGGTAAATGGACAAAAAAGGAAACCAAAAATTGGCTCGTAAAATATTCTCTCAGAACACCTGCAAATGCTGAGCAAACAATCAGTTTTATTGAAAAGTACAGGAGTTATGTAATAAATTATAATCTTGGGAAAGATATTGTTGCAGAATATATTGACCGGCTTGGAGGCGTTCCCGAAAATCCTGAATTAAGGTGGAAAATTTTCAAACATATTTTAACTACACCGCAGACGGCATCAAATTTGCAGAAAAGGTAGACTGTCATTTTTTATTATATATTTTTTTATTTTAAATTGTATATAAAACAATAAACTTTAATTGAAAATAAAATTCCGCGTTTAGTTCTATTTTTTAACTAATTTGATATAATATGATAACGATAAGTTTTAATTTATTTACATCACACCTCAATAAAATTAAGGTTTAATTGAAATCTTCAAATTAACACTTCGTGTTTAAAGTATAAATTTTAAGATAATGTCTTTTTTCGACACAGGAATATAACTTGAAAATAAAAACAACTGTAATACTATTTTGGATATTTATTATATCTGTTTCATCATTAAAAGCCCAGATTGTTTATGAACCCCTTTATAATGATGTTTATTCATTCCTGGACAGGCTGAGCATAAAAGGAATTATTGAATACGATGATCTTGTAAAACCTTTAACAAGAAAATATATTGCAGAAAAATTAATTGAAGCTGAAAGTAAATTTCAGATGCTGAATAACCTGGAAAAAGAAGAACTTGAATTTTACAAAAAGGATTATTTCCTGGAAATACAGGGATTTGATAAAAAGAATGAGGATAAGAAATTTTTAAGCTTTTTCGGAAAAGACAGCGCCGGCCGGTTTAGGTTTTTTTCATACAGTGATAAAACTTTCAAGCTAAATGCCAGCCCGATAATTGGATACCAGATGAGTTTCCCCGGAAGGGATAGAAACATACATTCATGGATGGGATTGTCTGCCTACGGATATTTTTCTGATAATATCGGAATAAGTATGGATTTTAGAACAAATAATGAACACGGAAGCAGTGTGGATATTAAGAAGAACTTTACATCTGAAACCGGTATCATTCCGGTGGTATATTACCCCGGCAATGATATCGATTACAGTGAAGTAAAATCAATGGTATCATTCGATTGGGATTGGGGAAGCGCCGTAGTTGCAAAAGATTTTATTGAATATGGTTATGCAAAAAGCGGGAATCTTGTTTTATCAAATAAAGCCCCCTCATTTCCATATATTAGGCTTCAATTAAACCCGGTTGACTGGTTTAAATTTTATTATTTCCATGCATTTTTATCTTCAAATGTAATTGATTCTGCAAATCTTGAACAATATAAAAGAGACATATATATCAATAAATATTTTGCCTGGCATTCTTTCGTTTTTACACCCTTAAAAGGGCTGGACATTTCCGTCGGCGAATCGGTTATTTACAGCGATAAACTTGAGTTTGTTTATTTAATGCCTTTTATGTTTTATTATTATGCAGATGATTTTTTAAGCAACCGGCATAATAAGCCGGGGGATGCAAACTCGCAAATATTTTTATCTGTAAGTTCAAGAGATCATTTGAAAAATACTCACTTGTACGGAACGCTTTTCATTGATGAGTTAACCCTCCAAGGACTCAACGGAACTCTTTTTGTTGACGGTCAGACTCTTATTAATTCCGTCAATAATAAAGATTTAAGAACTCAGCTGGGTTACACCCTTGGATTATCATCAGTCGACTTTCCATTTGATAATTTGACTTTTACTACTGAATATACAAGAATAAATCCCTTTGTCTACGGCCATCATGATCCTGCCCAAACTTATACTAATTCTTCCTACTTAATGGGGGATTGGATTGGACAGAACTCAGACCTTGTTTACCTTGAACTCAATTATAGATTTTTACGGGGGTTTCAGGCTACTGCCTGGGGAGAATACATCCGGAAAGGGAGTAACGATTACAGCGGAGCATATTTAAATCCTCAGCCTTCTTTTTTATTCGGACTAAAAAATTATTACAAGTATATCGGCTTAAATTTGAAATATGAATTAATTCATGAACTAAATTTCGAAACCCGGTTTAGAATAAATCTTGAATCACACCAACAAAACGATGGTTCTTATAAGGACAGCCAGGTAAATGATTTTTCATTTTCATTATATTACGGATTATAATTTAAATTTGGTTTCTTATAAAACCTGATTTTATTCGACTACATTTCCATTCGCTTTTACCGCCTTAGTGTTTGTATAATACTATTAAAAATGTATTACAATATAAAATCGATTCTAAGAATGAGATTTCATCCGAATCTCAGATTGTAAATGATTCATTTTATATTCCGAATATTAACCTGTCGGAAATAAAAATTTGTAAAAGTATTGGCTTGCTTTTTGTCGTTTAAGAATAAGTTGCAAGTTATTGTAATTTTCTAAAGTTCGGAAACACATCCTGAATTACTTGCAGAATCTTTCATCTATAATAGAGGGAGCCGGACAGATGAAAGTATTCATTCATTACTAGAAAAACTAAAAGCCATGAAGAAATGTTTAATAGTTCTTTCTTTGGTTTTTATACTTATTCCTCTCAATGCTCAAATAGTGTTTGAACCATTAAATAAAGATATTTACTCATATCTTGAAAGACTAAGTCAAAAGGGAATAATAGATATTAATGACCTAGTTAAACCGCTACCTCGTACATATATCTCTGAAAAGTTAAAAGAAGCAAGGAGTAAAATTGACAGGTTAACTGATCTTGAAAAGGATGAATTAACTTTTTATGAGAAAGAATATTTTATTGAACTTGAATACTTTAATAAAGAAGATAATGATAATCCTTCAGCCGGTCTAGAAAACAGGGTTTC
This sequence comes from uncultured Ignavibacteria bacterium, assembly GCA_963739895.1. Classification (GTDB taxonomy): domain Bacteria; phylum Bacteroidota; class Ignavibacteria; order Ignavibacteriales; family Ignavibacteriaceae; genus CAVQBP01. Next base: position 114,688 of record CAVUCR010000035.1, read on the forward strand.
TAAAAGGTACCGGGTATTTTCATATGACGATAAAATTTTTAAGTTTGGTGCCGGTCCGGCAGTCGGATATGAAATTTCATTTCCCGGGGCAGATAGAAACATTCATTCATGGGTGGGATTATACGGTTACGGTTATTTATTAGATAATATCGGTTTAAGTTTTAACTTCAAAACGAATAATGAGCATGGAAAATCTATTGATTCAAAGAAAGAATTCACACCGGAAACCGGGATAATATCCGTAGAGCATGATCATGGGAAGGATATTGATTATAGTGAAGTGAATTCAGCAATATCGTTTGATTGGGGATGGGGAGACATTGTTGCTGCAAAAGATTATCTTGAGTATGGTTATGCAAAAAGCGGGAATATAGTCCTTTCAAATAAAGCTCCTTCATTCCCGTTCGTAAGGCTGCATCTGAATCCTATTAAGTGGTTGAATTTTTATTATTACCATGCGTGGCTTTCATCGAATATTATCGATTCTTTAATGCTTACTGAATACAGGAGAGATATTTATATAAATAAATATCTTGCATTTCATGCGGTTTCATTTACCCCCTTTAAAGGAATGGATTTTTCTATCGGGGAATCAGTTATATATAGCGATAAAATAGAACCATTATTTTTAATGCCTTTCATGTGCTTCTATCTTGCAGATGAGTTCATAAGCAACCGGCATGATCAGCCGGGGGATGCAAATTCACAAATATTCCTATCTTTCAGCTCAAGAAATTTCTTGAAGAATACGCATATTTACGGCACTTTGTTTATTGATGAGCTGACATTGAAGGGTATAAACGGAACTTTGTTCATTGATACCAAAACTCTTGAAAATTCTTTGGATGATAAAAAGCTAAGACCCCAAATGGCCTGTACTTTCGGCGTATCGGTAACCGATTTACCAGTCAACAATTTAACTGTGACAGCAGAATATACCAGGATTAATCCATACGTATACGGGCATCATGATCCTGCACAAACTTATACCACTTCATCATATTTAATGGGGCATTGGATGGGGCATAATGCCGATCTTATTGATTTAAACTTAAACTATAGAATTATTAGAGGATTACAAACAAATATTTGGGGGCAGTATATAAGGAAAGGCAGCTCCGATTACAGCGGGCAATATCAAATGCCGCAGCCGAAATTCTTGTTCGGTTTGATGAATTACTATCAATATTTAGGGGTAAGCTTAAAATATGAATACCTGCACGATTTAAATTTTGAAATGAACTATAA
>CAVUCR010000036.1:0-30854 GCA_963739895.1 uncultured Ignavibacteria bacterium
CGGAAAAACTGCACGCCGGGATCTGTGTGTGTGGGCTGCCTGGTAACAGGCATTCCTACCACGACGGCTGTAATAAAAATAGTTCAGTGAAACAGTATAAGAAATACTTCTCATATTTCTTCTATCTCATGGTAAAGTAGTATTCATTAATAATATATTGAGGGTAAGATGAAACAGACTATTATATTTTCACTAGTTTTATTTACGATTATAATTGGAGATTATTTCCCCCTAGGGGGGGAAATACTTGGATCTATCATGTGAAATTCTTATTTTCCAGATACTATGACTTATCATGTCTCAGATTCATTAAATATTGACAACGTGAAATATTTTCTTTACCGAATGTTTCTTCCTCCCGAATATAACTCGAAAGATACTATTCGCAAAGATAGAGGGAAAAATATGGAAGAAAGTAAATGGAGTTGATTATTTATGGTTTGATTTTACGAAGGACTCTGGAGCGGTTTATACATTTCCACATAGATCCCTTATATCCATTATAATGTAGAAGTAGTGGGTAAGAATTTCATAGTGCAGACGAGAATAGCGGGAATTATTCCAGGGTATTCAAATGTTTTTTGATATTCCTCAATTTGTAGATGATGAAAATTTACTATATTCTTTTGCTCCCCAAGTGGTATAGTTGAAATGTATGGGGGCGATGGGCTACAATTGTTACTTGATTCTGTATTGATAATTAGCTCTACTACTAGGAATATGCTGATGAGCAGCGATTGTCATCAAATTTGTTTGAATTGGCGCAAAATTATCCAAATCCATTTAATCCTATAACGACAATAAAATATTCAGTCTCTACTTCCAGTTTTGTAGAAAATAAAAATATTTGACGTTTTAGGAGGAGGGGTAATAGAAACTTTAGTTAGCGACGAGAAAAAACCTGGTAATTATAGTCTAAATTTTAATGCCAGTAAACTTTCAAGCGGACTTTATTTTTGTAGAATGCAAGCTAAGAATTTTGAAGAAACTAAAAAATTATTATTAGTAAAATAAGTCAGCCTAAAAAGCATTTTAAGCTGACAGCGTTGAACGCATTCGGCATTTTAGAGATTTTTAAAGTAGATGATCCACAAAAAATATCTTGTTCAACATAGTCAAATAAATTAATAGTCTTGCAAAACATGCGTATGTAAAAAAAACAATTTACGCATGTTTTGCATAATCTTTGGTATTTGTAATAAAAATTAGTTTCTTGTTATGGGCTGCAGCTTAAATGCAATTAGCCTCCATATAAAATACAGCAAACATCAATATGAATACAAAAATAATTGTTATAATAGCGATAGCATACCTTTATTTTATTTTTGAGTATTATATAAGTTTTCGACAAAGACAAAAAATAAAAATTGTTAGCAAAGGTGATAAAGGAAGTCTGTGGGTTCTCTATATCTGCATTACAATAGGTTATTTGCTTTCTTTTTCAATTGCCACTACAAGGATTGGTCGAATTTACCATTGGAATCTTTTGTTTTTTTCAGGAATATTAATAATTATCGTCGGGTTTATGATTAGGATTATTTCTATTAGAACCCTTAAGCAATATTTTACATATTCGGTTACGAAAGCTGAAAATCACGAAATAATTGAAAAAGGATTTTATAAATTCATTAGACATCCCGGCTATTTGGGTCAATTACTAATTTTCACAGGCATTTCTATTTCATTATCAAATTGGATATCTGTAATTCTCATGTTACTAACGACACTTATAGGATACATGAATCGTATTAAAGTTGAAGAAAAATTTATGATTGAGCAAATGGGTAATAAATATTCAGACTATCAGCTGAGGACAAAAAAACTAATACCTAAAGTTTATTAAATAATTAGTGTCTGACGCACCCAGCATTTTTGAGATAAAATTAGACCTAATACTTTTATTCTGGGCTGCGGCTTAATGGCGTGGTCGTCCGGTGTTATAAAAATTATAGTGATTTTGATAAATATTTGCTCTTAGATGGCAACCTAAATATCTTCACGGTGATATTTGCAGTGAAGACTTATAGATTGTCACCATTATAGGAGAATAAAATGGAAGTTAAAATAGAAAATGGAAAGCTTATCATTAGCATAGAATTACAAGAACCGACACCCAGTGCATCGGGGAAAACGTTAGTAGTAGCAACTACTCACGGGAACATGGTTACAGAATGTGTAATTGATGGCAAACCTGTGGTAGTTGGTTTGAATGCCTATATAAAAAAATGATTCACTTCGAATTGCATTATGCCCGGTGCGGAAAAACTGCACGCCGGGATCTGTGTGGGGGGTGCCTAGTAAGAGTTTTTACCCCCTACCACTACAGATGCCGTATATCAAAAATAATAAAAAAGATGACTTGACTTAGTGTATCACAATGTGATATATTGGCTTATGCTAAAACTAAAAACAAAATGGTTTAATAAATGGGCTAAAAAGAATATTATTTCAGATGAAATATTATTAGATACACTTAATAATATACCAAACAAAATGGAGGTGTAGTTGATTTGGGATGCGGATTGTATAAAGTTCGAACTTCCAAAGCCGGTAAAGGAAAGAGTGGTGGATTTAGAACTATTGTTGTTTACAGAGAAGAATATATTTCAATTTTTGTTCTTGGTTTTTCTAAAACTGATAAAGGAAACTTAAATAACGAAGAATTAAAGTTTTTCAAAAAATTATCAAAAGATTTACTATCGATAACTAGAGAAGAATATATAGAACTAGTAAAGTTAGGAGATTTTATAAGTATAAAGGAGAAATTATGAGACAATCAATTGGGAAGGGTTGGAAATACTGTTCAAGACCTTATAATTAGAGGTATAAAAACATCGTTCACTTCGAAAGAATTAAAAGAATTAGGAATACAAATACCTGAAATAGAAATAGATGCGAAAGACATTCAAAAGATACGAGAGAAAATTAAATTAAGTCAAAGTGTATTTGCAAAAGTATTAAATGTAAGTTCCTCATCTGTAAGACAATGGGAACAGGGTAAAAGAACACCAACAGGTTCAACAAAAGTATTGCTGGAGCTTCTTAAAAAGAATCCCACTATTCTTAATTATCGTATAGAATCATCTATTCGAAATAACTCATCCTAACGTAGCAATTTAAGTTGACAGTCCTTCGGCAGGCTCAGGATAAACTTATTACGCATTCGGCTTTTTAGAGATTTTTAAGGTAGATGATCCGCATAAAGTATCTTGTTCAATGGAAGTGCTCTAATAAATTTCTTGCAAACTGTGCTTGCGAGATCCTGATTTTCATCAGGACAGGATTAGGCATGGTCTGCGTAATCTTCCGCATTTGAAATAAAAATTAGTTTCTTGTTCCAACCTTCGTTTTTCAAACTTCGGTTGGTAAATTGGGCTGCAAGTTAATTGCATGGATATGAGGTGAATCATGGTTTTACACATATTAGAGATAATAAGAATCACAACTGTTTGTGTTTCATTTTATTTGGGCTACAAGATTGGTTTTGCTGCAGGTTATAATCCTGTTGCACAATTACATTTTATGATACCAGTTATTATTGTTGCAATTGCCGGTTTATCAGGCATTGAAGGGTTATTCTTTGCAAAAAAGTCTGCCGAAATTAAAGGTTTCGAAGTTGGGAGTAATTATCAACGGCAATCTGCAATAGCATTGTTATCATATGCCGTAATAGCATTAATTGTATATTTCTACAATTGGGGAATCAAAGCAGAGTTGACAATATTTTTTGCTTTTATTTTCTTTTTCTTTTTTTCAGGGCTGAATCATGCATGGGATGCAATAAAAAGAAAGAACTATAAATGGCAAAACATCAATCGTCCATTTATTACTTTGCTTCTAATTGCTGGGATGATTTATCCTATAATAATGGCATTAAAAACTCTATAATTTTATATTTTGTTTTATTGCCTATAACCCGCAGCTCAACACGGACAGCGTTTTTCAGGCGGTATTTGTACAATTTAAAAGTATGTTCTTTAGCTTCGGCTTTCTTGTTTCGTAACAGTTCCTACCGGTCAACGTATACCTGAACGAAAATAAACGCACCTAATTCTCCCTCTCCATCCTCCTAATCTTCTCCTCCATCTCTTTTTCAACAGTCGACAAATCAATTTCAAAGATTTTAATTGCCTTTCTCACCTAATCAATTTACATTAGATCTGATCGTATTTAGAGGTATGGGGAAAAATTCGTCGAATTTCTCTCATTCTCTGCCATTCTATTATCCCCCTTAGGAATTCATAAGTTAAAATTAGATTAAGATTTGCATCATATGTGTTTATGGGAGTGATGTGGCGGAGCTATATCAAAATAAGCCGCAAAGCTAAAAACTGCACGCCAGGATCTGTGTGTGGGATGCTTGGTAACAGGCATTCCTACCGCGACTACGTAATAAAAAAAAATAAAAGAGGGTTGTTATGAAAAAAATAAGTATTATTTCCATCATACTTCTTTCTGTTTCCTTTTTCTCTTGCGCCGAGAATAATGTTACTGAAAATAATCTGCAAGAAGGAATCAATTTTTATTTTTTGAAAGATTCTACTATTACTGCAAATCAAATATCTACTCAAAACATTAACGATTTAAAGATTGCAGATAAACCTTTCCTTACTTATAAAGATTTGCTTTATTATAGTTGGGAAGAGAACATTCTTTTGGAATTGATTCAAACAAAGCTAAAGCCATAAGAAATATATGTAAAAAGATTTAATCTGTATTTGGGATTCCATTTATTATAGAGAAGCTCATTCAAGAAAGAATTTATCTTGGTGCTTTTTGGTATTTATTTTCTTCCCTCGCACCAACTTTTCCATATATTAATGTAGAATTAGGCTTAGAACAAACTCCACAAGTACTAACTATAAAAAAGTCTTGGGATAGTACCAAACCAGATTTGAGAAATGATAAAAGAATTTATAATGCACTAAAAAAGTATAATTTATTGGTAAAATAAAAATTACGTATAACGTTATAAGGGATTCATGCCGAAGCCAACCCTCACAATAAATTGTTCCGTTTGGTAAACATGCCGAGGCATAATCCTGTGTTGGACTAAGCAGCAAAACTAAGCACTGCACGCCGGGATGCCTGGTAACAGGTATTTCTACCATTACGGCATTAGAGAATAAAAAAGGAGACTGTATGAATAATTGACACCTTTCTTCTAGTCAATCTAGAAATATTCATTAAATAAGAAAGGATAGTAAGTAATGTTTAAATCTTTTTTTGCGTCTTCAATTTTTATAATAATTATTTTTTCTAATATTATATTAGCTCAGAGTACTAACTCTATTCAAATTAACGGAGGTCTCCTTATTCCAATGAGTGCTTCAAAAGGATTAAATACTTCTATTCAATATAATTATTCCTTAAATAGTAATGTTCAGTTTTACGTATATTCCGGATATTCAAAATGGGATAAATTTAATATCAGTTTTGCAGAATTATGGTCACCTTTACAGCAGCAAACTCATTTTCGCACATATATAGCAGATAATCATATTTTAATACCTTTATACATTGGAAGCAGAATAAACATTCATACAAATAAATTATTAACAATTTTTACAACAATCGAAGCAGGTTATTCATATTTAAGTTATAACGCTTATGGATTTAAAAAAGAAATAGAACCAGGAACAGGAGTAGTATTAGCTTACAGTACAGACTTAAGTACAAAGAAAAAGACGAATGAGAATTTATTTGGAGTTGGAGCAGGGATTGGAGTATCACATCCAATTACAAACAATATGAATGTTATATTATCATTTAAGCTAAATAGTCAAATAAATTCAAGTTACTATAGTTTTTTTAGTAATCAGGGAACATATGCCGCATTTAATTTAGGTTTTAACCTTAATATATAAAAATTGCCTAACGTGATAACGGATTCAAGCCGAAGCCAACCCTCACAATAAATTGTTCCGTTTGTTAAACATGCCGAGGCATAATCCTGTGTTGGACTAAGCAGCAAAGCTAAAAACTGCACACCGGGATTTGTGTGGGGGATGTTTGGTAACAGGCATTCCTACCACGACAGCACTAAAATGAGATAAGGAATATTTATGAGTACAAGTAAAGAAGAGACAATTAATAATACATTATCTTGCTTCAATTGCATATCATTTTCAAAAAGCAATTCGCAATGCACCAAATGATTATTGGAAATTCTCAGCCGGAAATCAAGTAAGAACTCCTAAAGAAATCCTACATCATATAACAAGTTTAATTGGTTATACTAGGACTTTATTTGTAGGTGGTGCTTATACTCCTGAAGCACTTCCTACTATTCAAGATCAAATAGAACGATTTCATTATGTTCTTGAGGATGTTTCTAAACATTTAAATGCCAATTATAAATTAAATAAAATAACAGAGTATCAACTACTTCAAGGCCCATTATCAGATATTATGACACATATTGGTCAACTTTCCATGTTAAGGCGATTATATGGAGATCCAATTCCGCCTGAGAATTTTATTTATGCTGATATTTCATCAACAAGATTAGGAAAAAATCAACCATTACCGAGAGCACCAGATAAGGATTGGCCAGAAGCTCCTTCAGCTAATAAATCATGAATTGAATCTTTATGTCTATAAATTATTCGAAATTTTAGTATTCTAATTTTATAAAAAACACTCGAATAGAGAATTAAAAGAAGTAATATCAATTTAAAAAATAAATTTGCTATTAATAAAAAGTGCCTAATGTTATAAGGGATTCATGCCGAAGCAAATCTAAAAAACTGCACGCCGGGATCTGTGTGGGGGATGCCTGGTGACATGCATTCCTACCACGACTATTACTAAAAAAGGAATTAGTAATGTTAAATTAATATAGAATAATATTCCACGATCCGCAACCTGCGGCAGGTTATGCAAATCGTTAGCCATATAACATTCTCAAAACTTAGAGGAATTCAACATGAAAAATTTTATTGTCATCGTGTGGTGTTTCGTTCATTGTTCAGTTATTTTTGGTCAAGATAATAGCCCAACCCTTTTCCAACCTGAAAAAATTATTGAAGATATTGATTTTTTACTTGAATCATTAAACAGTATACATCCAACTTTCAATCAATATCTTTCTGATGATTCTTACAAGGCTAAAATTGACAGTATTAAAACATCCATTCATCATCCTTTGACAAAACATCAATTCTTTTAAAGTTATGCAACCTTTAATAGCGATTGATACTCATACATCTTTGCGATTTGATGGAAAGATTTATCCGGAAATTGAGGCTCCTTTTTTTCCATTCAGAATAATAATTCATAACAACCAGGTGTATGTCAAAGAAAATCTTTCGGCAAATAAAGAAATAAACTGGGGAATGATCATTGAATCTATCAATGGACTGCCAACATCTGAAATAATTGATCAGTTATCAAGGTATATACCACGTGACGGATTAAAAATCAGGTATTATAAAATCGCTGATGAATTTTATAAATATTATCAATTGGTTTACGGCAATTTTAAAGAATTCAGCCTGGTTATTAACGATCATGGAAAGAGAAGCGAGATACATGTCCCCGGAACAAAGTTTGAGAATTTCAGATCAGAAAGTAAACCTCAATTTGAATTAAAGATGTTGGAAAATTCTATTGCATATTTTTATATCGACAGATTCAGAAAACCTGATTTTTTTATGACATATATTGATTCTGTTTTCAGAGTACTGAAACAAAATAAAATAGAATATTTGATCATTGATAAAAGAAGTGGCGGCGGATTCCCATCATTGGTTGATTCTTTATTAAGCTACTTAACAGATAAATCCTATCAACAATTTGAGAAAAAGGCAGTAAAAATTAGTTCAGCAAACCAAGATTATATCAATGACAACAAATCGAATGGAATTATCGAAGATGGTTATTTAGTCATTGATTATCAACCTGTTTCCCCTGTTAAACGTGAAAAGATGTTTAAAGGGAAAACTTATATTCTCATGAATGAAAAGACATCCTCAGCAGCCACTTATTTCGTTTCAGCAATAAAGTGTAATCACATTGCCATTCTTGTAGGTAAAGAAGCAGCACAGCCCTTGATAAGTAACGGGGATGTAACCAAGTTTCGTCTACCTAACACAGAATTGGCATGCTATTCTTCAATGTCAACATATTACTTCCCATGCGCTAAAAACAGTGATGATAGTGTACAACCTGACCACGAGGTAAAACTTACCATAGAAGATTTATTAAATGACACAGATAAATGTTTAGAATATGTTTTAGAAATAATCAATGTAGAAAAAATAAAAAATTAAAAGAAAATGGCCAACATAGCAATTCAAGTTGACAGTCCTTCGGCAGGCTCAGGATAAACTTATTACGCATTCGGCTTTTTTGAGATTTTTGAAGTAGATGATCCGCTTAAAGTATCTTGCCTGCCAAGTATGGCAGGTAAATTCAACTGAAGTACTCTAATTAGTTTCTTGCAAACTGTGCTTATGAAAAAAAAGTTAAGCATCCCGCATTGCGGGACTTAATCTTTGGCATTAGTAATAAATATAAGTTTCTTGTTATGGGCTGTGGCTAAAACGCAGAATTAATGAAATGGAATTTAAACAAAAGTTCATAGGTTTTATTGATATCCTTGGGTATAAAAATCTAGTTGAAAAAGCCGAAAAAGAATATAGTATAACTTTAAATGATTTATTAGAATTAGCAAAAGATCTTGGTTCATGGGAAGATGTTGTTAAGTATCAAAAATACGGTCCTACAATTTGCTCTGGAAGTTTATATTATCAATATGATTTGGATTTTAAATTAACACAAATATCGGATTGTGTTATCATTTCTACCGAGATATCTCCTGCTGGTGCAATAAATTTGATAAACCATTGTTATGGGGCGGTTACAGGTTTATTACTAAAAGGTATAATGTGTCGAGGATATATAACAAAAGGTTCAGTATTTCATACAGATTCACAAATTATTGGTTCTGGCTATCAAAAGGCTTATTTGAAAGAGTCAGATGTATCAGCCTTCAAACTCGAAGCAGATGAAAGAGGAACGCCATATGTGGAAATTGATAATATTGTATGTAATTATTTGGAAAAGTGTAATGATAGATGTATTAACGAAAAATTTTCTAGATTAGTTAAAAGTGATGGCGAATTTACAGTATTATTCCCATTTAAGGCTTTGTTTCATTCTTTTATACTTGGTGGTTTAGATATAGAATTTGACCCCCAAAAGGAAAAAGATTATAACAATAATATGCGTTTGCTTATTAGGAATATAAAAGCTGAAGTATTAAAATATTTTAATGAAGGAAACGAACTTTCAAAACGGAAAGCTAATCATTATATAAACGCATTAGATTCCCAACTATTAATATGCGATGAAATAGATAAGACAATTGATTTGTTTAAATAAAGAGCAATTTAATCTTAGAATTCATTCTTAATTCTCCCTCCCCATCCTCCTAATCTTCTCCTCCATCTATTTTTTCAGAGCTATCAAGTTAATTCCAAGATTCTTATTGCCTTTCTCCCTTAATCAATATACATTACATCTGATCGTATTTAGAGCTATGGGGAAAATTGGGGCCAATTTCTCTTCATCCCGGCCATTCTATTTATCCTCATCAGGATTTTATAAGTAAAAATTAGATTAAGAGTTGCATCATATTTTATATTTATGGGAGTGATGTGGCGAAGCTATATCAAAATAAGCCGCAAAGCTAAAAACTGCGCGCCATGATCTGTGTGGGGGATGCCTGGTAACATGCATTCCTACCACGACTACCGTTTAATAATATGTGAAAAATTTAATACAATTATGCATACAAAATTAAAAATCCCTTTATTATTGACAATAATTTTAGTTACGTTCATTGAATGTAAACAGCACATTTCGAATGAGAAGTTTTCTTTCAACAAAATATATAACTACGGGATACAAGAAGATGTTTCTAAAGTAGTAGATGCGCTTAATTCTATACCTGATGATAGTTTATCTGCAGATCAAAGAAAAATTAAAGAAGAGTATATTTCAAGATTTCAAACAAAAACAGAAAAATTCGAATTTAAAACTGAGGATTCTTTAATTGTTAATGTCCTGAAAATTTTCCATAATTATTGGAGAGATGTTTTAATGAAGAAGAAATCTTTAAGAGAATCTGAGGAAGAAAATGGAATGCTATTAGTAAACTATCTAAAATCGAATTTCTCCCCAAAAGGACATTTATCTGAAAAAGAGATCAAAATGGAAAATGTTGTTTATTATTTAAGTAATATGCTTAAGCAAAATGGATATCATTCACGGATTGATAAGACAGGCAATATATTGGATTTGATTATCTGGACTAAACAATCAACAAAAAATTATACAATAAACCTAGCTGACACAACAGTAAATGTCCCAGTTGTTTTTATAGATAGTACAATTACATTAGGGTGGGAAGGATATGCAACATTTGACCATTTTTACCCGGGAGGTTGGACTGGTACTGACACATTGTATTGTATAAAGAAAGATTATGACATTAATAGTGAGAAATTTAGAGTAAGCCTTTTAACTCATGAAACTCAACATCTTCTAGATGCAAAATTATATTCAGATTTTCCAAGATGGAGAGCTGAATATAGAGCAAAGCTAGCGGAACTTTCCGTTGCAAATAAAACTGTATATGACTTAATCAATGGATTCATTAAAGGTTCTGAAAATGATTCTCGCTTACCTCATCCTTTCGCAGAATATAAAATCATCGGAGACTTGTCAGAAGAAATATTTAACCAAGAATCAGTAACAGATATTAATAAATGGAAAGAAATTTCTATATTAAAAATAAATAATACTTCAAGAAAATTATTGAAACAAAACTCGATTGGATTAGATAGAAAATAAATGAACAGTATATAACATAGCATAAATTTTATAGTTGGAGATGCATTATTTTTTCTGGATTGTATAGGTTTTTAAAAACGGTATAACCAAGCATTTTAAGCCGTTATGTAAAAAGTCAATATGTGTGGTAGAATTATCTTATTGTTTTTTTTAATAATGATATAAAAAAAGTTTATTAAAGAATTGATAATAAAATAACACACCCGGTGCGGAAAAACTGCACGCCGGGATCTGTGTGGGGGATGCCTGGTAACAGGCATTCCTACCACGACTAAGCTCAAAAATAAATCAAGTCATGCTCTATTGATAGAATAAGGAATCCTATTGATGATTTTTTTGAATAGGATTAGTATTATTGTAAAAGAAATATATAAACAATTGTGCTTATACCGCTAATTTGGACGGATAAGAACAATTACATTTACACACAAGTTGTACGCAACCAAAGGAAACCTTTAATAGAATAATTATGAAGGATAATAAAAACTCAACTTGGGCCTGGCCTGAGGAATTAGATGCTTTAACCGCTGCACCAGAACATCACAAACTGTTATTAGAAAATGATGCTGTCAGAGTTCTTGACACTCTTATTCGTCCAAATGAAATAACAGCACTTCATACTCATAAATGGCCAGCAACACTTTATATTTTGAGCTGGTCAGATTTCGTCAGATATGATGACAAAAATAATATTGTAGTTGATTCAAGAAATTTTGACAAATCACCTTTACCTTCTACTGCCGTTTGGACTGAACCACTGACACCACATAGATTGGAAAATGTAGGTGAAAATGATCTACATATTATAAGTGTTGAAATCAAAAATAAATAAAAAGGCAGCGTACAACATCGTATAAAATTAATTGCTTGTGCAAGCCTACTTACGGAAATCCTCGCGGATTTTCTATTCGGTTTGTATTTGCTAAATTAGTTGCTTAAACCACGCAACTAATCTTATACAACAACGTTGTGCGTTATCCTGACAAAGTTCTATTTTTTAATGACATATAATAAATTAAATAAATAACAATAATGAAAAAATATTATAAGATTATACTAAGTATCTTTTTTACGATTAGTATTTTTATTTATTAAACCAATGCTTGACCTTTTTACAGATCATGCCAAGGGTTTATTATCAATACTATATAATAATAGTCATATTCTTGTAACAATTAGTATTTCGTGGTTATTAATTGTATTAATAAGAACATTAAAAACAACCTATTTAAAAAAATTTGATATTTCCAAAGAAGACAATCTTGCATCCCGAAAAATATATACTCAGATTAATCTTCTCGAAAAAGTAATCATATTTGCAATTATTCTTTTTGCAACAGGAATAGTCCTTCTATCCTTTGATAGTATCAGGAAGATTGGAATTGGACTTTTTGCCTCTGCAGGTTTGGCTGGAATTATTATTGGTTTATCCGCCCAAAAAGTAGTCGGAGCATTGTTAGCTGGAATTCAAATTGCTATTACCGAGCCTTTTAGAATTGATGATGCTGTACTTGTTGAAAATGAATGGGGTTGGATAGAGGAAATAAATCTAACCTATGTGGTGGTGAGAATTTGGGATAAACGGCGATTAGTCCTGCCTTCAACTTACTTTTTAGAAAAGCCATTTCAGAACTGGACACGAACATCTGCTGAAATAATAGGTTCCGTTTTTATTTATACTGATTATACAATCTCCTTTCAGGCAATGAGAGATGAACTTTCAAGATTATTAAATGAAAGTGAATTGTGGGACAAAAATGTAAATGTTCTGCAAGTAACTGATTCCAAAGAATCTACTTTGGAAATCAGGATACTGGTGAGTGCTAAAAACTCACCAACAGCATGGGACTTAAGAGTATATATAAGGGAAAAAATGATCGAATTTATTCAAAAAAATTATCCTGAAAGTTTACCAAGAACAAGAGTGGCACTTGAAAAGGAGAAAAGCATGAACGCACAACACATGGTATAGTGCATGCGGGTTTCAGAGGTTTTCGAAGGTTTGTGGCTCGTAAAAAAAGTCGGTGTAAACTGATAGGAAATCGCTTCGTAATCCCGCACGACACCATACCATCAACCGTTATGTGTATAAATGTCACTGCCTTTTTCAAGTATATTAACAGGAGCAACCCATATTATTTAATCAAATATTTAATTTAGAAATTTCCCGAAAGATGCTTTCGTTAAAAGAAGAATCTGTTAAAGTATTTCAAACGAAAAATAAGAGTTTAAAAGATCTTTCGTTATTTAAATAAATAAACACATAAGGGATTCATGCCGAAGCCTGCCGAGGCGTAATCCTTTGTTGGACTAAGCCGCAAAGCTAAAAACTGCACGCCGGGATCTGTGTGGGGAGTGCCTGGTAACAGGCATTCCCACCACGACGGCAACAATTTCCCATATTAAAGGGAGAACAATAAAATGAAAATAAAAACAATAAGTCTCATTTTATTCTTTATTGGTCTTGCTTATATGGCAGTTGATGGATGGTTAATTTCATGGTGGTATGTACCAGATTACAGAATTGTTGGACCATCTTTTATTTCTGGAAAATCTTTATACTCAAGTAATACTTTCTTCATCTTTTGGGCATTATCTATACCACTTGGGTCTATAATAACTGCTCTAGGATTGGCATTATATGCAAGATTGGAAAAATTAAGATTATTTATTTTTATTATTTGTTCAATAGTGTTTCTTTCATGGTTGGGTTTATGGGGTCAATCAGTTATCTATAGCGCAATATATGGTATCGGTGGAGGAATTATCTTAGTTTCATTTTGTATTTCTATTTTTTCGTTAGCTAAAACACGTATGCATAGCCACGGTTTAACAAAAACTGCGTTCGATTTAAGAGCAATAGGTTATATCTTCTTGGTAATTACCGCTTGGGGTATGTGCGGGTTACTGGGTGTTCCAGCTTTCGGTCTTCGTCCTGTACAGTTACTAGAATATAAAACTCAAGGTATGCTTCTTACAATGGGGACTAAAGTACTAGTTAGTTTCACACTTGGTTGGATATTCTTAGCATTAAGTCAATTTGTTGAATATCATTCAAACAAAAATAAAAATGTTAAGTAACGAGCAATTCAAGCTGACAGCGTTGTACGCACTTGGCATTTTAGAGATTATTATGGTAGATGATCCGCTGAAAGTTTCTTGTTAAATGTAGTTAAATGAATTAATTATCTTGCAAACTGTGCTTGCAAGAGATCCTGATATTCATCAGGACAGGATTAAGCACAGTTTGCTTAATCTTCGGTGTTAGTAATAAAAATAAGTTCCTTGTTTCCGTCTTCGTCTTTCAGACTTCGCCGGACAAGTTGGGCTGCAACTTAATTGCATGATCGCGTTATAGCTTTTATTCTTTCCATATTCCTTATTGCTTAATACCTAATTTATCCAATATAAATGCAAGCTGATATGCTCGTTGCCGAACAGGAGCATAACGATCAGAAGGATTTAAATGCCCGCTTGATAGGTTGCATTGCAGTAGAACTACATTATTATCGGTCTTTAATGCTCTCAATTTGGCAATCCATTTTGCTGGCTCCCAGAAAAAGACTCTGGAATCATTCAAACCACATGTTGTAAGTATTGCGGGGTAATCCTGGCTGATCACGTTGTCATAAGGCGAATATGATTTCATATAGTAGTAAACCTGTTTATCTTCAGGATTACCAATATGGGTATGCTCAGACGGGGTTCCGGGCAATGATTTATCAAACATGTCATTCAAAACATCTACCCATGCAACTCTTGCGAGTACGGCTTTAAATCAGACGGGGACGCATATTGATTACTGCTCCCATCAATAAACCGCCGGCGCTTCCCCCTTCAATTGCAAACTTTTCACTGCATGTATATTTTTCATTTATTAAATGCTCGCCACATGCTATAAAATCGTAAAAGCTGTTTTTCTTATTCAGCATTTTCCCCTGATTGTACCACTCCTGCCCAAGGTAGCCGCCTCCCCGAACGTGTGCAATGGCCCAAACAAAACCCCGGTCAAGAAAGCTAATCCTGTCAGAGGAAAAATAGGGATCGATTGTACCGCCATATGCGCCGTAACCATACATTAGCGCCGGGTTATTTCCATCGCGCACTAAACCTTTTTTATAAACCAGAGTGATTGGTATCTTTGTGCCGTCATAGCTATCGGCAAAAATTCTTTCGGTTTTGTAATCATCTTTATTATAACCGCCGGGGATCTCCTGCATTTTAACAATTTTGCTTGTCCTATTTATGAGATCATAATCAAAAATAGTTTCAGGAGTTGTTAATGAAAGATATGAGTAGCGGTACGTTTTACTATTGTATTCTGTATTTAAGGTGCCGAATACCATATAACTCGGTTCATCAAAATTGATATAGTGAGTTTCGCCACTACCCGTATCAAGGATTTGAATTTTCGCCAATCCATCCTCGCGAAGTTTGAGAACCGCGTACCCTTTAAAAACTCAACATGTTCAATCAACACATTATCTCGACGCGGAACTAAAACTTTTTTGTTTGCCATTACCGGATCAGATACTGGAAGCGTGAAGACTTCGTAGTTATTTCCAACCTCATTGCTTCTTATTGAGAATTTATCTTCAAAATGCTCGGCATAATATTTAACTCCATCCTTACGAGGGATGAGAATCTTGAATTCAGCGTCGGATGCTTCGGAATTAATATATCTTATCTCCCTGGTATCGTTAGTGAGTGATAGAGCAAAAATATATTTTCGGTCTTTACTTTTATATAGGAATAAATCAAACGCTTCATCCTTTTCATGATATAGTAATTCATCATCAGATAAATCCGTGCCAAGTACATGACGATATACTTTATATATCCTGTTCGCGTCATCCCTGGTTGTATAAAGAATTGTCTTGTTATCATTGAACCATTCGAGGCCGCTTGTATTTGTAATTTCATCATCAAGAATTTCACCGGTACGCAAATCCTTAAACTTGATTATATATTTTTCAGCCCCGGTTGTATCAAATGAAAAGGCAAGCAGGTTATGATCATAACTAACCTCATATTCCCCCAGACTGAAATATTTTTTACCGTAAGCATATTCATTTTCATCTAAAACAACCTCTTCGATGGATTCGAGGCTCCCCATTTTCCTGCATCGTATACTATATGATTTCCCTTCTTCATTCCGGGAATAGTAATAATACCCGCCAAGTTTGTACGGAAGAGATTCATCTTCCGCGGGCATTCTCCCCTTCATTTCTTCAAACAATTTATCCTGTAACGGTTTGGTTGAGGACATAACACTTTCAGTGTATTTATTTTCCTCCCGCAAATATTTCATCACTTCGGGATTATCTTTGTCTCTAAGCCATGCGTATGGATCTAACCGAACATCACCGTGAGCCGTATCCGCTTTAAGAATTATTTTTGCTATAGGTGGGCTGATAGCTTCCTGCCCCAAAATAATTCCGGTATTTACCGCTAATGCCATACTGAAAATGATATAAACTAGTTTTGATTTCATTAATGTTCATCCCCTTTATATGAGTAAATATATGACCAAAATCGATAAATTGATTATAATGTAATAATAATATTAGGGATCTTGATGTTTGTTCAAATATATTAACCGGGAAAATTTACGGTATACCTTTCGTGCAATATGCTTGCGTAAAATACTTCCGTAATAATTGCCTGAAGATAATAGTTCAATCATAATCATTAAATACTGTAAATGGCCTTACGTTTTCTTATTTAGACTATATATTTATGAAAATGGTTGTGCCACACAGCTTATTATTATTAAAAGGCTAAACCGACTTTGGGTCATATTTTATTAGACCTTTTCAGGCCAACTGCAAAAAGTCGAATTTATAAGCTGAGATTCAACCATAGAGATTACAAAGTAGCCACTTCCGTAGGAATGGCAAGGACGGAAAATATACGAAAGACGACTGGCAATTGAGGAGCCTGTTTTTGCAAACATAAGAGCCTGGAAAAGAATGGATCGGTTTACACTAAGAAGTAAAATAAAAGTCAACATTCAATGGACGTTTTATTGTGCGGTTCATAACTTAGAAAAAATAGCCAACTTTGCTGCTGTCTGATAAAAATGAAGAATGAGTGAAATAAATTAACGGGAATAACGATAAAAAAATAAATGAGTAACATTCTACAGGGCTAATCCCGGATCAATTCTGAAAAAGATAAAAATCAAGTTATAAAAAATTTGAAAAACTAAATTCAAGAAACAGACAAGCGAAATGACTTTTTCGACAATCTCAACCCACTGCTCAACGCCGACCGCCGTATCGGTTCGGGGTTTTCAAAGTTTTACATTCTTTTTTTCGTTTGACATTTTGTTCAAGGTAGTAATCCTGAATAACATTTTTGCAAACTGTGCTTGCAAAGAAAGTTAAGCACAGTTTGCTTAATCTTCGGCATTAGTAATAAAAATAAGTTTCTTGTTTCCGTCTTCGTCTTTCAGACTTCGCCGGACAAGTTGGGCTGCGGGTTAACCGCAAAGTCGTTATAAGCTTTGTATCAAGGTAAATATAATCAGATGAATGAAGTTTTGGATCAATATAGAAATAGATTAATTCAGCAGAGATATAGTCAAAATACAATAGATATTTATTGTAATTACTTTAAGGATTTCTGCAACTATTTTAAGGATTCTAAGGTGGAAAATATTAAAGCGGAGCAAATAAATGAATATATTTTAGATTTAATTAAAACAAAAAACATCTCCATCAGCCAGCAAAACCAAAGAATAAATGCAATTAAATTTTATTATGAAAAAATACTTGGAAGGGAAAAACAATATTACTCACTTCATAGGCCAAAGAAAGAACATAAATTGCCAAAAGTGCTTAGTAAAAATGAAGTGAAAAGGATTTTTAATTCTTGTAACAATATTAAACATCGTTGTATTTTAATGTTGATATATTCTGCTGGTTTGAGAAGAAGTGAATTAATCGATTTAGAAATTTTTGATATTGATTCCGAAAGAATGGTTGTAAATATTAAAGGGGCTAAAGGTAAAAAGGATAGAATATCTTTTCTTTCAAAAAATACCTTGATTTTATTACGCGATTATTATAAGAGTATAAACCCAAAGCTTATCTTTTTGAAGGGCAAAAGGGTGGAAAATATTCAGCAACGAGTGTTGCAAATATTTTAAGGCAGTAGCTCAAGAAATCGGGCATACAAAAAAATGTAACACCCCATATGCTTAGACATAGTTTTGCGACCCATTTACTTGAACAAGGTACTGATTTGAGATATATCCAGGAATTATTGGGACATAACAGCTCCAAAACAACTGAAATATATACGCACGTTTCAAAAAAGGCAATTGATAGAATCAGAAATCCAATTGATGAGTTTTTTAAAAATATTAGTATAATTCGTAAAAGAAATATATAAACAATTGTGCTTATACCGCTAATTGGACGGATAAGAACAATTACATTTACACACACGTTAGATTCCATTGCCATTTCAGCTAATTTTTTATTATAGAGGAAAGATGGACTTATCAAAATTAAAATATCATCATTTAGGAATCCCAACTAAAATACCCATTAAAGGTGAAATTTACTTGAAAGATTACAAAGTATACCATTTTGGATATGAGAAAAGTGAATTTGGAATAGAATGGATGAGATATGAAGATGATTGTCCATTACCTGATATTGTAAAAACTATTCCCCATGTTGCTTTCGAGGTTGATAATGTATATGAAGCAATAAAAGATAGAAAAATATTAATTGAACCAAATAGTCCTTCTGAAGGAAATATAGTTGCATTTATTGAAGAAAATGGAGCTCCTATCGAGCTTATACAAACTAAAAAATGAAATGGCAACGGCATCTAACACGATATATGACTCCACTCCCTGTCGGTCGTTTCGCCCTTCGGGGACATTTTGCTTCCGCGAGTACGCTCCAGCAAAACGTCTCATATATCGAAACCGTTAGCGGTCATTGTAAAAAGACAGTAACAAACCATAGACAACAATAAAAAATAGAACTATATGAGAAAAATAATTTCATTTATGCACATATCGCTTGACGGTTTTGTAGCAGGACTGAACGGAGAAATGGACTGGATTAAAGTTGATGAAGAAATTTTTGATTATGTCGGTAAGCGGATAAGCGAAGGCGACACTGCATTATATGGACGAGTAACTTATCAGATGATGGAAAATTACTGGCCTACCGCAGGAGACAAGCCGACAGCGACCAAACACGACATTGAACATTCAAAGTGGTATAACAAAGTTCACAAAGTTGTTTTATCAAAAACAATGAAAGACGCGGGTTTGACTAACACAAAAATTATTAGCGACAACCTTTCGGACAGAATAAATGAAATAAAACAACAGGCGAGGTGAAGACATCTTGCTTTTTGGTAGCCCGACAGCAACACATTCACTTATTCAACAGAACTTAATTGACGGCTACTGGCTATTTGTTAATCCTATTATTCTTGGACAAGGCATTCCATTGTTTGTAGGATATCAAAGACAAAATAAAACTAAAACTATTGACTACTCGACAATTTAATTGCGGGGTAACTGAACTGAATTATATAGTGGACAGACAATAACAACGAACCGCTAACACGAGTCTTGCGTTAGTGGGCGGACAGTGCGAATAGAAACATTTGAGCAATTAATAAACTTTGGTGCTGGCAGACAGTTTTAGGTTTCAAAAGCCCACCAACGCAAAGCCCGAAACCGTTGCGGTCATTTTAAGACGACATCCCACAAGTAATCAAAATGACAAAATATGAGAAAAGTAATTGCAGCAATCAATATGACACTTGACGGGTTTTGCGACCATACAGTAATAATTCCAGATGAAGAAATACATCAACATTACGCTGACCTATTAAGTAGCGGAGACACCGTTCTATATGGGAGGATAACATATCAGCTTATGGAATTTTGGCGAACTCTGGTAGAAAACCCTTCAGGTGAAAAATCAATGGACGACTTTGCCGAGGTAATAGACAAGATTCCCAAAATTGTTTTTTCACACACACTTAAAAACGTAGAATGGGAAAGTGCAAAGTTGGCAAATCGAGACATTGAAGAAGAAGTTTTAGAACTCAAACAACAATCAGGTAAAGATATTTTAGTTGGCAGTCGGAGTTTAATTATACAGCTAATGAAACTTAATTTGATTGATGAATACCAACTTTGTGTTCATCCTGTTGTTGCAGGAAGCGGTTTGCCATTATTTGAAAACATAAACGACAGGACTATTCTTAAACTCATTAAGACTAAAACCTTTAGTGGTGGTGCAGTAACGCTTTACTATGAACCGACAAACGAAAAAACAACGAACCGCTAAACGAAATCTTGCCTGCATAGGATTTTTCGTCCTTGATGCAGCAAATCCAAGCCCAAATAAAGGTTGCATGACAAAGAATGGTGCTAAGACTGTAACGACACCGAAGAGGATTGCTGGAATCAATGTGGGATGCAGAAGCCAGTTGTGGCCTACTAATGCAACGAAAGCGATGGCGAACATGATACCAAACATGTAGTGGGCAATCCATCCTACTGTACATTCTGCGCTCTTCGGGGGAGAAGATATAATATTTGAATGCTTAAAGATTCCTTCCGGCATATATAGAAGCCAGCGCCCGACTAGACAGATGTTGGAAGGAGTAATCTTAAAGGCAAGTTTGAGAAACAGCGCCCACAGATCAAAAGTTAGAGTTGCGCCAAGCCCCATAAAGATTGTGCTAATTAAGAGTAGAACCAGATTATTCATGCGTCATCTATTTATTTATTTATTGTAATATTTATTTCTTAATCAATCTATTTTTGATCTCATTTTATTTCAGATACGTCGTTTAAGTAAATAATTTTTTGGCTTCGTCAATAAGTATTTATCTCATTTCAAAGTACCTTTTGCATCCGGCAAAGAATTAAATACTCTATCAATACTCTGAGATGTTTCATTACTAACTCCATCAACAATAACATATACTACTTCGGCGGCAGCTACACCGGCAAGGATTGTGGGTAATTTATTTTTAGAAGATATTTTGTTGTCAACAGCTACACCCACTGCCCAGCCTAATGAAGCACCTATTGCCGATAGAAATGGTCTATCGCTATCATCCAAATCATTTATCCATAAACTATCACCTTGTGCATCATAAATATTAAAACGCATTTTTATTGAATGATTTATAAAAAATACATCGGAATAATCGAATAGCTCACTGAATAGAACCCCGTCAACCTTTAGTATTGAGCACAAGTTTTCTGCAGACATATTTTCAATTTCTTTTTCCTTTATGATATTCTTGACTGAACCCGGCGATAAAACATCATAGTTTTTATCCATAATTTTTTTTGATAATAATTCTTCAATTTTTGATAAGCTTTCCTGAGATTGAACTGTATCTTCAACTATATTTCTTTTATCAATCACCGGCATTATCGCTATTGACTTGATTTGTTTTTGGTCATAATCTGATTTAATAAACGTGGGAGCTGATGAACATCCAATCATAATTATACTTAGATAAATAAAAAATGTAAATGAAGTAAATTCTGGTTGAATTTATTGCCCTTCGGTTTTCCGAATAATATAATGACTTCACAAAGACTCCTTTTTGGTTTTTTATTGGTTTAACTATTACAATTGCCGAATTATCAGTTTTCGATTCGGCTGTTTTCTAAAAATATTTTTCCAATGTATAGACTTAAAACAAAACTCATTTTTCACTTTAAGATTTTTAATTATCAACGGTAAAATGGATGAATTCAATAATCCAAAAGAATTAAAAATCAACAAATGCATTGGGATGAATATTACACTCAAAACGATTTTATCTACTACATTTCTGTTCAATAATGAAATTGGTCAGAATTTTATATTCTTTTTATGTTTAATGTTTTGTAGAATAAAGTAACGAACCCGTAATAACACGCTGCTGTTTTTTACTCTGAATATTTAAATAACTAATAGTCACTTAAGACAATGATAAAAAGAGTAATTACGCTTAGATTTTTCCAAACAAATAACACCAAGCACTGTTTAGCACTTAGCCACGCTATTTGTTGGAGAAAGTGAAGGATACTGAAAGAAGAGTAATCTTTACCAAATATGTGATTAAATCCAAGATATAAGTATATAAAATTTAGACAAAAGCAAATGTATAGAATCACATGATCCGGTAACCAGGGAATCATATGTTTTTTTTTCTAATTATCTGGGGAATAATCTGGTTGCCGACAAAAAAGCAAAGAAAATTGTGTCCAAAGTGTCCATACCAATGTAGCGAAGTTGAGGCTGTGCCGGATCGACGAGCTGGAATTTGGCGAGATACAGTGAAAAAGTAAGGACAGAAAGTATTATAATCTATTGAGGTGATGTCTTTTCACAGGTTAGCAGAATGGAGGCGTGTCGAGTAACGAGCCGCTGGAATAGAGCGATGAAGAACTAATAAGGAGATGTGCCGAGTTTACATAAGGACAAATTTTAGGACATAGATAGAATGTCAAATGCCTGTGTGTATTATAATAAATGAAAAAATGTTTACACAAATTATTTTGCAGAACATAAATTAAAAATAATCAAATACCCCTAATTCTCCCTTCCCATCCTCCTAATCTTCTCCTCCATCTCTTTTTTCAGCACTTCTACTTTTTCTAAAATTTCATTTTTATTATCAATCCTTTTCTTTCAAGAATCTTTATTAACGCTTGTATCTCGAGCATGTTGGAGATAATACCAATTCCTCAATTGATATCATAGGATCATCTTTGGCCATGTAAATACCACTATTAAATTATTCGTAAAAAGATTAGCATTTTAATGACAGTTATTTAGATACAATATGAAACTTATGAAGAAACCTATGATAGAACGGTACAAAAAAAATACCTACTGATGCCAGGAAAATAATTCCGGAAAAAAGAGCATAAAAAGATGCAAATATTTTACCAGCTTCTGAATGAATTTTATTAACCGGTCCCATTCCTCCTAAAATCATTGATGCATTAAGAAGGGAATCAATCCAGTTTAAATGTTCTAAAAAATGATAACCAAAGATCCGTATAAAACTATATCAAAATATAATTATGAAAAACCCGCTTATATAGCGGGTTTTTTGTTAATATTCTTAATGGACAGCCGGCATCGTCACTTTAATAGAATCATCTTCTTAACATTTTTAAACGTTCCTTTGCCGTAGTCTGCTTCAATACTATAAAAGTAGACGCCACTGCTAAGATTTGCAGCATTAAAATTAATTTCATGAGATCCTGCATTTTGTTCACCAATGAATAAATCTTTTATTTTTCTGCCGAGAATATCATATAATGTTAGTTTTACAAAGCTTAGTTCGGCTAAAGAATATTTTATGTCTGTTGAAGGATTAAAAGGATTAGGATAATTTTGGAACAAATTAAAAGTTGTTGGAATATTTTCCGGTGAATCTACGGAAGTGAAAAGGATCGCATTTGTTGGAAAGAATATATTATCTAACCATATTTCGGGGGAATTGGCAGTATTCGCGCCTAAAAAAGATTGATATACCCATCTTAAAACGTGTTTACCTGCCGGTATATTGTAAGTATAAAAATTCCAATCATTATTTTCATAATAATAACCTATTGCAGTACTATCAATATAAAATTCCAAATACCCAAGATTTGTATTCGTTGTGAGACCAAATTCTATGACATTATCTGAAGGTATATCTATGCTTATTTCCAGAGTTGATATTTGGTTACCGGCAATACTTCCCGGTTGAATTGAAAAGCTGCCTGTTTGAGCGTTTTTGCTAGTTATTAGCCAGGGAGCATCACCGTAAGTCTTCCATTGGAACAAATCAGTTAAATTATTATGCTCAAATGTTTCTGTATATTTATCGGAAACAACTGCATAAGAAGTTGTAGATGATTCAAAATTTCTTTCTGCACCGGTAGAATCTTTGACATTAACGACTATATTTAATGAATAAACTCCTCTTTGTAAAGGAGTAAGATCTGCAGTGGAACCATTAGCAGCAAGCTGATCAGGATCAGAATTAGGGGAATTCAGTATCCATGCAAAGTTTGTTGTAAAATGTCCAACGGAAGGTGCAAAAACACTCCCCGTAAAATTAGTTTTATCATTTAATTTGGCATCTGTGATTCTTGGTTCTATATCAGCAGCAAAAAGTTGATCAGGGATATATCTGGATGATACACTGTCTTGATAATTATATGTCATTTTAGGAAAATCAAAAGACTGATTAATATTAACACCAGCATTTATAAGTAACGAATCGGCCTCTGAATCATACGGTTGAACATTATCCGTGATCCTCCAAATAGCTTCCTGGGCAAAATAATCATCAAACAAATTACAATAATAGCCAAGTGAATCTATATATTGTACGAGCTTTAACAAAGACTGAGCTGCTTTTATCCCGTTCCATTTATTTAGGGATGGTGCAACAGCAAATGCAACTGCCGAATCAGGGGCTAATCTAAAGTGATCTATACAAGCTGCATAAATTCCATTTAATGTTTTTATTTCACCAGGCTTTAAAAATAAATCACCCAGATGACTAACTACAAAATTTTGCTGATAATCACCTGTGTTAACTAATATATCCCCCGGTTTAGAATTAATAATTAACCCGACTTGTGCTGCAAGCTTGTCTATATCGGATTGAAGCGGCAGTTTTGTTTGATCACCCATTAGATCATTTTCATGTCCATCTTTCGGCCAGCCTGAACGCTGATTATTATTAAGAAAATTTTGATCATCACTTAATTTATCACTAGGATGTTTGGAGTGATATAAATTCAAAAAATCACTTGAAGAATATTTCGTAGTTCCGTCTTGTTCGTTTAACCAGCTTCCGTCCGGTTGTTTTGTAAATGAAGAATATTGATCATCTAATCCCATTAAATGCCCAACTTCATGACCAAATGTGCCGGGAGTATTATCGGAGGGATACCAGGTACCGCCATCAACACCATTGTTTGGAGTGCCAATACGATCAACAAAACTGGTACCTTTTCCACATGCCAGCTTAATATCATCAAACCCTGCCGTGCCCGGAGGTGAAGCATCACCCGGGTGTGACAAACTGGAAATATCCATTTCTATTTTTTTCCCGCCGCTTGTAGTAACTCCGTTCCATTTTTTATAAATATCTTTTGCTATTTTAAGTTCATTTGCATCATTATCACAAGGTCCGTAAAACTCAAGATTTAGTTTAATATGAATTATATTATCCGGCGGAGAAAAATTATTAAAGTTGTTTCCGGTTATGGAAACATCATCACCAAAATAACCGCCTTTCCCCTTTAAAGAGGCAGTTCCATTTCCAACAGCATCATATAGTGATTCTTCATATCCAATTTCAACACCTCCATGCGGAATTTGTACTGCATCTTTTACTGCAGTGATTGACCTAAATTTTACTTGCATTTTATCCAGGCTAGCTTTTGAAAATTTTTTTTTGTTTATAGATTGAGAAAATCCGAAAGTTGTACCGCATGGATCCCGGGGAACTATATTTATTCTTTCAGGGGGAGTGTAATTTAAATTATAATCAACCGGCACATTTGAATTTATTGTTGAAATTATATTTTGTATTTGCTGCTGAGCTGAATTTTTAACCCTTACCTGTTTTGTTATACCATTGGCAGTAATAGTAAATAATGCGATTGAACCACCCCTCACAGTATCATCTTTATAATCTGAATTTAACGAAAAGAAATTTTCGTTTTGTATAGTCTGCCATATTTGCTGAATCTGGGAAGTGCTGATCGTAAAGTTTGTATCAAGAAGGATCTGCGGTGAACTTCCTCCTTGAGAGCTAAAAAAATGTACCTGGCCGTTTGCAATAATTGTAATTGTTTCAGATGCTGCCCATGGCGCTACACCACCGGTAGTGCCCACAAGTTTAAAATCCTGTGGAGGATTTTGTGCATAAATAGTTACATATGTTAATAAAAATAATATAAAATATTTCATATAATAGGCTTCGTAAAAATGAACTGTTTAGAAAAATGAAAAGGAATTAATAGTAAAGAGAATGGATAGCTTATGATGGGATATTTAAATTCATTCTATCCAAATGATATAAAATAATCTTTTAATATATACCTAATATTTTTTTAATAAACAATTGGAAAAATTGAATATTTTTAAAGAGTAGATATAAAACACACCCGATTAATTCGTTACCGAATTATTTAAAACAAATTGCAAGTCTTAATGTTAATATCTTCTATCACAGCGTGATTGGCGTTGGTATTTTATTGTGTTATAGTAATTACATAAAAATCTTGACAAAAACTTTTTTCTAATTTTAAAAATGAAGACAAATATGAATCCAGACATAAGGAACGCTGTAATTATAGGAGTGCTATTTATACTGACTGCGATTATCGCAATAATTGGTCTTGGCTTGTATGTTCCTATTCTAAATGATCCCGATAATATTATTAAGGGTTCTGCAAATGAAATCCAAGTGATAGGGAAACATTTTTTGAGCTGGTCCTTACCTTTTCAGTAATTGGTATTCATCCCGGTTTACTTTGAAATTTATCCCTCATGTAAATCTGGCTGACAATGTAAAGATGAACTGATGTTCTTGTTTATGTTAAGCGGGTTAAGAAATTAAATTACGAAATGGCAAAGTAAAAACTACTTTAGCACCTCCTGTCTGTTTATTTTCGATCCATATTTTCCCACCTTGAGTTTCAACAGCATTCTTACAGAAGGTAAGTCCTAATCCGCTCCCTTCAACAATGCCGGATTTTCTCATCTCCAACTGAGAATATTTTTTGAATATTTTATTTTCCATTCCTTCCTTTATACCAGGTCCCTGATCTTCAATATTAAACTCAACTCCATTATTCTCTAAATGGTTAGTCTTAATTATAATTTCGGAATTTTCCGGACTTACTTTTATGGCGTTGCTAAATAGATTGGATATAATACGTAATAATAAATACTCATCTGTATTAATTATACCGACATTAAATGATGAAGATATTTTAATATTCTTTTCGTTGGCTAAAATATTAATTTGATTTATTGCTGTGTCAACAACTTTACTGATATTTATCATCTCAGTTTTTATAGGCATTTTTCCACTTTCTAAACGACCAAAATCTAAAATAGAAGTAATAAGGAATTTCATTTTTTCCCCTGAAACTATGCTAATATCGATAATTTCTTTTTGTACTTCATCCTCCTTATAATAAGGTTCCTCTTTGAGCAGCATTAAACTAGCAAGAATATTTGATAAAGGTGATTTTAAGTCATGTACAATAAAATTAGTCAGTTCTTCTTCTATTTCCATCTGTTTTTTGAGAGTTGCTAATGTAGAAGTAACTATTAAAAAAAATCCTAATCTTACTAAAGAATTCCAAAATAGTATTACCGAGTTAGTATAAATACCCCCATTCATTATATCTGCAGTTAGCCATAAAAATGCTCCGGCTACAGAAAATATTGTACCTAAATTTTGTCCAAGTGTCCATGTTATTAATGATATGGGAATTAAATAAAAAATGGAAAAAGACACTTCATTCCCAGTTAAAAAATCTAAAAAAGAAATAAAAAATAGGAGTAATATATTTATTAGAATCTGTTGATTATTGTTAAGCTCTTCAATTCTGTATAAAATATTTGTCATATTTTTTGTTTTGCTAAAATAATAGATCGAAATACTTAAATAAATCTAAATATTTCTTTTAACATTTTCTAATTATGAAAAAAGTTAGATTATATGACTTTTATTTTTTTATCAAAAGTTATTTAAAAATTATGCGGGTAAATAGTACAAGTAATGACTAATGGAATAATTTAGATAAAATTGGAACACAAGGAACATTAAACCATTAAAATTTCCCTTAGTAAAATTGTAAAAAAAGGAGAGCTAAATAACTCTCCTTAATTTATAAAATGAAAAGGCTCACAAATTATTTAGAATTTGTAGTATCTTTTTTTGATTTCATCAAAGATTTGGATTTTGTGGCTTTTGTCGATTTCATTTTGAGTGTTTTTGCTTTAGTGCTATCCATCATCATGTCTTTTGTCGATTCCATTTTATGTGTTTTGGCTTTAGTACTATCCATCATCATAGTTTTTGTCGATTTCATTTTGTGTGTTTTGGCTTTAGTACTATCCATCTTCATCTTGTTTGAATTCATCATGGTATCACTTTGCAAAAATCATATGCTAAAGGAATTAATCCCTTTTTCATCCCTTTACATGATAGATTTACATATCAAATCCTTGTATCATTACAAAGATTATTAAAATGGTTCGTTAAAATTTATACTGGTTATTTTGTTTAACCTGTTTTTTATTCATTCAGTTTTCTTAATCATGTATTCACCCCGTAATCATTTTTGTATTGATTTAAAAAAGGAAAGCTATTATGAAATATTTTTTAGGTCTTATTATAATAATGTTTTGGCTTTTAGGTTTACTAACATCAAATAACCTTCCCGGCTTTATTGAAATCATTATTATGCTAATGATCATAAATAGTACGGACAAAATAATCCGGAAAAAGTCTTTTTTAGTGGAAAAGTTAAAAAGTTAATCGGTACTTTTAATTAAATTAAACTGGGTTGCGGCTTAATTGAAAATCCCTTGAATCCACAGAAAGAACAACTGAAACCCTGTTGGTCAGAACGCGGGACTGTCCATTTGGGTAAAATAATTTACGCAAATTAGGAGGTGCAAGCTTCAATTGCTAAGCTAGGCAAAAAGATTGATAGCGCTAGAATTGAAGATCTTTCTACTGTTGATGAGTTCCATATTGAGGGGCGATTAATAAAAAGTTTATTTGAATGAAAAGTTATTCAACTTGAAATAATTAGGTACCTTCAAGGAATAGAGCGGGTTTTTTTTAATTAGATTTAGATAATTTATTTGCTAAATAAAGAAGGTCAGATTGCTCAAAAGGTTTTTCTAAAATTTCACTATTAGTAATTGAGTCTGCAATTTTTTTTAATTTTGATTTATAGGAACCGGAAATAATAATAAATGGAGTATTATTTATTTTTCGAATTTCCTTTAGAGCCTCTATCCCGGAAACCTTCCCAGTTAAGTTCAAATCTGCAATAATCAAATCAGGATTTATTAATTTATATTCTGCAATTAGCTCTTCACCGGTAGAGACAGTTGAGGCTACAATAAAATTATGATTGCGAAGAAGCATTTTAAGATCCAAAGATACAATAGTTTCATCTTCGGCAATTAAAATAGTTTTTTTGCTCATAAGGCTATTAAAAAAATTATCAAATTATAGTATCGACTGCAGGAACGGAACCCCTAAAAAAGACTGTAATAATTATAAGAAATCAGATAAAATAAAACAAGAGTGATATTAGAAAAAATCAAAATCGTTGAAAGTATCAAAAGAAAACATGGCAAAATGAATGATAGGGTTTTAAGGTTAATTGATGGTAGAACAATACAAGCACCACTTGGGACTGTTTCTGAAAGAACGCCCCAAGTGGTGCGATGATAAATTGATAAGTGAATGAAAGCATGATCATAAAACGTTTCAATGATGTCCTAAGGGGGTGAGTCCTAAGCTACACAATACAAGCGGAATGGAGGCGTGCGAAGAATGAGCCGCCGGAATGGAGCGAAGATGAATTGAAAAGGTAATGTGCCGAGTTTACATAAGGTCAAATTATAGGACATAGATAGAATATCAAATAAAAGTAAAGGTGGCCATGATGTACTATAATTTCCCTTATGTAAATCTGGCTGACAATGTCAAGATGAACTGATGTTCTTGTTTATGTAAAGTTGGTTTATAATTCTCTTCTCGTTGTTTGATAAACAAAGTTTTTTATTGCCAATATATATTATTTACTATACTTTGGTTCTAGAACTATTTGGGATATTAAAAATTATCCTATTTTGATTCGATTAATTGCGGAACAGAGAGAAATTTAAGAATAATCCTAAGAATAATGGATAACTATTAATGATAAGAGAAATTATTCCTCTTTTTCTGTGCCCTTTGTTTATGCTGCATTTGGCTACTGGTAAGGGAGAAAAAGTGACTTCCCGGGACGAAGTGGGCGATTATGTTACACATGTTCAGGAAGTTTATAAAACAATTGACACATTAAAACTGAAGGTAGACATTTTTTACACAAATCAGTCTCTTAAAAGGGAAAACAATACTGCCATAATTTTCTTTCACGGCGGCGGGTGGGCTTATGGCTCTCCGGATGAGTTTTTCACTACTTGTGAACGGTATGCAAAATTGGGAATTGTCGCTTTTTCAGTTGAGTATCGTTTATCAATTGTAAATGATGTAACTCCTCATAAAACGATCACCCCTATCGAATGTGTGATGGATGCAAAAACTGCAATGCGCTGGGTTCGGGAAAATGCAGGAAAGTTTCACATAGCTCAGAATAAAATTGTAGCAGCCGGACAGTCCGCCGGAGGTCATCTGGCATTATGCACGGCCATGATTGAGGATTATAATGAAAAATCGGACAACCTTAATGTAAGCTGCTGCCCTGATGCCATACTGCTGTTTTCATCATGTGTAAATGCGGTTGAAGGTTGGTGTGACCGGTTGCTGGCAGACCGTAGGGATAAAATATGGAGCATTTCCCCCGCACATCATATAAAACCGGGCTTACCTCCAATGATCGAGTTTCATGGAATTGATGATGAGCAGGTTCCTAAATGGACCGTTCAATTTTTTGAAACTGAAATGCAAAAGGAAGGTAATTATTTTGAACTTCATCTTTATGAAGGTAGGAAACATTATCTGGGGGGTGAAAATGCAAAGTATTCACATTACTATGATGATGGAATTCTAAAAATTGCAGATGATTTTCTCAGGAAATTTAATCTTCTGGATTAGTAATTCTTAGAGATTAAAACGCTTAATATCTTTCTTAGAAACAGAGTAATGCATTTTCAAGCGTACGTATTTTATTCACCAGGAACTAATTTTACTACCTTCCCAATCGTCATCGGCGCACACCCCCC
>CAVUCR010000037.1:0-43431 GCA_963739895.1 uncultured Ignavibacteria bacterium
ACCACTATAAAGTGTATAAAATACACGGCAAAATACTTCAATTAATGTTTTATCGATTAATGACCCAACCACCGGTATTTTCAGCATATATTGATCTTTTATATAAGCACCTTTTTTTGTTTAGAATAATACCACAGAATAACAGGCGGTATAATTACTACTGCCGAAACAAGCCAGATATTACCCATTAAGAAGTCACTAATTTTTAATGTAAACGCTGTCATTGGCGGGAGCTCAATTTTCGACCTGATAAACAATTTAGCCGTTTCCGGGAAGATATATCCAACATAAAAGAGGACTGCTAAAAAGAGACAGAAAAATAGTAACCATTGGAGTTATTAATGCACTCCTCAGATTTTTTTTGAACTCTTGTCGTCTTTCTAAAAACTTCGCAGTTGCTCTGTATATCTCTGTCATATTACCGCTTTTAGAGGCTAAGCCAAGCATATAAGCTGTGAACTTTCCAAATATTGACTGGTACTTTAAAAATGTAACTTCACTGTCCGCACCTTTTTTCAAATCATTATAAATTTGTTTTAAAACTTATCTTAGAGTTTTATTCTGGGTATCATTAATCAGCTGGGTTAATATTTCCTGATAAGCTAATTTTTGTTCAAGCAGTTCTGCACTTATTTTAACAAATGTCACTATTTCTGATTGCGGAGGTTTTTTCTGGAAATCCAGCAATTTTTTATTTACTGAAAGAACTTCAAAGCCTAGTCTTTTTTTAAAGCATCCTCTACTTCCTGTTTTGTAAAAGCATTTTGTTCACCTCGTACAGGTTTATCTTTACCCCTTCTGACCCTATACATAAAGGTAGATTTTTTTTCAATGATTGTAACTTTAAGCTGATTCTTTTCTGCCAGGCGTCGAATTTTTCTCTTTCCCTCGGTGTAATAGAATTTGCAGATAATGCACCGCTTATTGCTTGTCCATTTATCTTTGCTGCAGTAAACCTAAATTATACCATTAAACACTCATATTTTTTTAATTTTTTACAGTTTTCCATATTCGCAACAATTCTTACTCCAAATTCGTTTAATTGCATAATCAGATGTTTTCGCAGTAATTAATTAAAGTTTTGAAATATTTACACTTTGTTCAGGTAAATATTTTTGAAAAGCCAAATACCGAGGAATCTTAGAGTTTGGCAGCCTGTATAAAATAATTTTCTATTTAAAATGTCAATTAAGAATCACCTGATTATTTACTTAAATTCTTTAAGGCTCAGAGTTGGAGTAAATGCAATCGCATAAAAAAGCGGAATAACTAATGACAAAATATAATCTGCAGAAAATACAGGTATAAATGAAACTGTAAATGCTAAAAGGGCAGCGAAGCTGATATTCCAAAATGGATTATTTAAACAATGGTTTTTTGCGGCTATACTAAAAAGGGAAATAAAACCAATTACTATTGTGTTAATCAATATTAATTCTGCCTTATTACCAAAAACTTCCCCATCCCTGTAATAAAAGTGAATAATTTATTATTGCCTTCTGTATTCCTAAGAAATGAATTTAGAATATAATTGTTTTTTAAATGTTATCTCCGGAAATAACAAAAAAAGGCAGCAGTATAGAAATGCTCCCGACAATAAAACCAAGCAAAATTTTTAAATTATTTTTTAGGTTCCATCCATTTTTTATTAACCACCAAAAATACATTGCAAAACATAAGAATATATAACTTAAACGATTAAAAAAAATTATTGAAAATATAATTCCAGAACAAATGAACAGGTTTTTTTTTAACAACCAAAGAAGCAAAGGAAATAGATTTAATGCATAGTAAAGCTCATCTAGGCTATAAAATATTGTGTGTTGAAATCCAAATATCGGAATAAGAAAAAAAAGAAAAAGCAGTAAGAATGAGTTGTTTTTATAATAATATTCTAATGCAATAAGAGAACAAAAAAATAGCACCCAAAAGATGAAAGTCAAGCTATTTATTTTGTTTGTTAATATGACACTTGGAATAGCAACCAAAATGCTTGTAGGTCCTGTTGTAATAGGATTACCTAAATTACTTGTACTCACCCAAGGATTTTGACCCTCTAATAAATTTGTTGTAGCAATTTCTACAGCTTCATCTCTATCAGACCCATAATCTTGAGATAAATTTGCTGTTATAAATATAGCCTGATATAGTACGATGATGAGCCATGCAATCATAAATAAATGTACTATAACTCTCGGCGCCTTTATTACCAGCATGATCAAAATTAAAAATACTGCTCCTGATGTACCATAAAAGACATAATCATTGATATGGGAATCATAAATAAGCAGAAATGTAAGTAATAAAAATAAAGGATTGAGACTTATTTTTTCCAACAGATAATTTTTTAATAGACTTCGATCACCTTTGTTTTCAGAAATAATTTTAGATTTGAACATATATTCAATTAAGTTTTAAATAAATAAAACATTGCTGTTTATTTTCATTTTGGCCCCGGTTAAAATCGCAATTATTTTCATGCCGGTTGATATATACTCAATTATGATCATATTTTAACGACCAAACTTTTCATAATGGATTAACAATAAAAAAAATATAATTATTATCTTCTAATAAAAGTTCATATTTTTTTTTATAAATATTTGATTTTATAAAAGTTCTAGTATTTGAATTCAAAATATCAAGTTTTAGAAATAAGTAATAATTTGCCCCTTTCATATTTTGTAATGTGGCAGCAGAAACATTTTTTATGTACTCAAAATTAATCCGCTTTGGAATTTTATCATTTATAATATCTTTAAAATTTGAATAAATCACTTTATGCAATCCTTCTCTCGCGACAATTGTATTCAGCCATTCATAATAATTCCTTGCATCAACTTTGTTAAAAGAATCGACCTGATGTTTTAATATTATTCCTTCTTTTATGAATGTGAAATTCAAGAAGATTGCTGCAGATGCAAAAAAAATAATTATTATTTTAATCCGGATTTTGAAGAAAATTAAAACCGGTACAATAATTAGGATAATTGATAAAACAATTAAAACTCTTTGATAGTAATCCACATGGAGCAATAAACCATATTCTATGAAATAGACAATTCTATTACTTTGGAAATAATATCTGTTTATAAATTTATATATGCTTAAAAGAAAAAGATAGAATTTATCCGAGAAAAATATAAATGATAGGACACCTGCGATAGAAGAGGTTAGAATCAAAAAAAATTTCTCTTTTATCTTTAATGATTTGATTTCTTTTACGTGCGGAGAAAATACCTCATTATCATTCTGCAACCTTGAAGGTTTTTTATAATCAATTATTTTATATAAACCAAATGCAGATGAAACACACATAAAAGGGACAACGAAACTAAGATTCCTAAAATCTGCACTAAATTTAAACATCCAGATTATAGTTGGAATTACTACCATTATTAAGGTGATATATCTGAATTTCTTATAAAAAAGACTTGACGCAATTGTTATTATAAAAAATGCAAATACAGGTAATCCCCAATTATAATACATTAATTTCAATGCCTTCATGAAAATAACTTTATAACCTTCAGGAGATAGATATTGAGGCTGATTTAATCCGGAATACATTATATTCGGTGTTCTTAAATACCAAAATAAAGACATACTACAAACACCAATAATAAATATTACTATTTTATAAAAATCCCTAAGACAGAGATTTTTTGCATGCATTAATAGCATTATGCCTAAAACAAATCCGGTAATTGCAAAAGTATAAAACCCTGCCAATTTTGTAGCTGCTGCCATCGATGCAAATAAAAAAGTTAATAAATAACTCTTTATTTCAAACTTGTTGTGCTCTATTTTTAAGAATGAATAGAATGTTAGAAAAGCAAAAAATGAAACTGGAAGATCAGCATTTCCATCTGCAATGAAAACAAGCGAATATATTATTGGAGAAAAAAGACCATAGATAATTAATCCAATTAAATATTTTTGATTTCTTTTTGTATATGCAAGATCGATAAAGATCAATATGTTACCGAGAAAAAACAAAGGCATTATAGTCTTGGGGAAAAAATGAACATCGATTTTACCAATCATAACATAACATATTGACCAATTTGCAGGCAGTAATTGTGGGAAATGTGAAGAATACTTTGGCAAGATGTTATTTGCAAAGTCAATTGCCCAGCTGTTCCATTCATAATTATTTACCGTATCTACATAGTAGAATACAGTTCCTATATTTGCCAAGAGAACTGCAACATAGAACAAAACAATGGAACCTGAAACAATAATTATAATTCTATTGCCAATTGTTTTACTCTTTAAGCATTCAAATAACTTAATATATGCATCCCTGAAGCTAATGTTAGAAACTATCTTAGTTAATTCATTTCTAAAAAAAATTATTAATATTAATAATTCAATTATTAATACTGCCCACAATATATAAAGTGTATAAACATGTAATAATGTCAGAATCGTGATTAATCCATAATTGGTGAAAAGGCTAAAAGAAAAAATGTATAACCATTTTTGAATTGGACTATCTGTTTTTATTTTGAAAATGCTGACTATAATTAACCCCGGCAGGGCAATAATCTGAAAAATTGAAATTAATCCCAATAATAACATTGCTTAATTATATAATCTCGTTAAAAATTTACTTGTTCTATAAAAAAGAGACTATTTCTATGCCATGAGTTTAACTATTATTATCAGAAATTGATGACAATCGTGATCGGCTGGATTGGAAAACGTGGGTTTATATTTGGG
This sequence comes from uncultured Ignavibacteria bacterium, assembly GCA_963739895.1. Classification (GTDB taxonomy): domain Bacteria; phylum Bacteroidota; class Ignavibacteria; order Ignavibacteriales; family Ignavibacteriaceae; genus CAVQBP01. The sequence goes on from CAVUCR010000037.1 coordinate 4,726, forward strand.
TATTACTTTTAAAATAAGAAAGGCTGTAAGAATTTACAGCCTTTTAACTTATGCTAAAATTATAATTATGGAGCAGTAACAGCTGATGTAATACTTGTTGGTGTAATAGTTGTTACAACTTTCCACTTAGCTGAATATGCTGCATCTATTGGAGTAGCTGTTAATACCACGTTGCCAGTTGCACCTGCTGTAACGGATGGGGTAGCCCAAGATGCATCAGTTGAAGTCTTAAGATTTGTTGGAAGGTTTGTCCAGAAAGCTCCATTAAAACCAGCAAAATTATTACCGCCACCACCCATAGCAGTCGGTTTTTTGTAATATTGCTGAGCCATTGCACCAATATTAGTTCCTTGAGAAACAATTGAATCCTGTGTAGATGATTCGGCATTAGCATTAAATAAGTTAATACCTACAACTACTGCGATACCGACTACGATAACGCCAAGTACGATTAAAAGAAGTTGTTGTTGACCCATTATTGAGCTCCTATGTTGTTGTTAATGTTATTTATGTTATTTGTTTTCAAACTCTATAAACCTTTCTGAAGGTTATGTATAAATTTACAAGCGCTCTTATTAACTCTTAAAAAACGTGCCATAAGTGCTTTTATTTATTTTTTAATTAGATGCTTAATATTTAACGCTTTGGGGTGTAAAAACTACAGGTAAGTATTGCTCTGTATAGTGTCAGTTATTAGTAGTAGGTTGTAAATAGTTAATTGTTTTAAAGTTTTTGCAATTTTTTATTCCAAGTACTTTTTACATTTTCATGATGTAAAAAAGTAAATGTTGTCCGTAGATAAAAAAATTACTCTTATAAGTTCCAAAGATTCGCTGGAAAAAATTACCATGGACAGGTATTAATTACTTATAATTTCTAATGTTTCTATTAATCTTCGGATATCATTAAGGACTATTTTCATAATAAACCGGTTTTTTCTATAATTGACAATTATGAGTTGCAGTAAGCGTTTCCCGCTGTCATGGAATATGCCTAGCTATATCTCGATTATCATAATCTATAGTTTGTACAGCTTAATCTGTCAAAGCTCGGACAAGAATCACCCCGGCTGTCATGATTCATACCGCGCTACACCTCGGTTGTCATGTTCCATGCGATAGCAGGGATTCGCTCGGCTGTCATGGTCCACACCATGACAGTACACATAGCTGGTGATTTTCCAATACTATCACTTACTTAGCATAACCTTCTGTCAAGGATTGGTCCTTGACAGACCGGTGTTACGGGAAGAATGTGCATTACTTTTTCCCAAATAATAGACTCTTTACTATCATAGAAGTCTACTTCATTTCAATTCCTGTATAGGAAATATCAACTTCCAGCACAGATTGGTCACCATATATGTAATTCCTTGCACTTGAATACTTATACATCTCAGGCTTAATAACAATACCTGCTTTCACAGGATTGTTATGTATATAATGTAGCTTTGTCCAAAACATCTTCTCATTCCTTATCACTTCATCATCAAACCTCGGTATCCAGAATTTCCTTTTTTGATCTTTGTAACCTTGCGAAGATTTCATAAAAATTCATTATATTTATTATTTTTTGTAGTAAGATATTCCATTATATCCCACGCCGAATATTTTTTAATATCTCTCATAATGTCTGAAATTGTTCCATAGAGTTATTATTCACTTCCACTATCCAATGAAAATGAGAAGGCATTATTACATAACCAAGAACAATGAAGTTATATTTTTTTCTATAATGTTTAATATTATGTATAAGCAATTCACATGCGTTCTCATTAGAAAAAATATTCAAAAACTTAACTACCGTTGTAGTTACAAAAAAATGGCTGCATTCGGTTAGGCTATTTCTATGTCGTAAACTCATAAACTATCCCCATGTTTGTTTGTTTAGATCTTCTGTCAAGGATTGGTCCTTGACAGCCCTAGGTTGCTGCTGGTATAAACATATTAAAATTTCTTAATGTGCATATTAGTATCAGTTGTTATTATCTCTAGCCCGCTACCTTTAGGACGCAGAAACTCAAGCTCGAAACGTCTCGGCTGTCATGGTCCATACGATAGAAGGGATCCGTTCGGCTGTCATGGTCCATACCATGACAGTACACATAACCACACTGTTGGAACGTCAAACATCGTTTCTTCCTACAAGATCGAAATTCTTCTACATGTTAACCCTCTATCGAGGATTGGTCCTTGACAGCCATGGGTTACGGTGTGTTATAGTGTTAGGGATTAGATCGAATTTTAAATTTCAAATACATCCCCCTTTTTAGGAAAATAAACCGGGCTATATCCTTTGGTAAGTATTTTTTCTTTTAAAGGCAGAGCTTGTTCTTCTTCTCCATGTACAATAAATATATTTTTTAATTTGCTTGGGGGAGAAAATTTTAAATAATCTAATAATCCATTTTGATCAGCATGTGCACTGAAATAGTCCATCTTTTTTATTTTACTTTTTACCTTATATAAATTTCCTAAAATATTTACTTCCTGGGCACCATCCATTATTTTCCTTGCGAGTGTTTCCTGTGCAGCATAACCTGCAAATAAAATAAGGTTATTTTTATTTTCAATATTATTTGCAAGGTGATGCAGAATTCTTCCGCCTTCCGCCATTCCCGAAGCAGAAATAATCATACAAGGATCTTTATAATTATTTAATTCTTTTGATTTTTCAACATCTCTAATGTAAGTCAACCGGTTAAACCCAAAAGGATCTTCATGATTATCTATAAAAACTCTGACGGTTTCCCTGTCAAAACATTCCGGGTGCATTCTAAAAATTTCTGTAGTATTAACAGCCAAAGGGCTGTCAACAAAAATCGGAAATTGAGGAATTCTATTTTGGTCAAATAGTTTATGCAGAACATAAACTAGTAATTGAGTTCTTCCTACTGCAAAGGCAGGAATAATTATTTTCCCCCCTCTCTCAATAGTTTCACTAATTACAGATGCAACTTCATCTTCAACTTCATTTGTTACAGGGTGAAGCCTGTTGCCGTAAGTGCTCTCCATGATTAATATATCAAGATCTTGTAAAATGTTCGGGTCTCTAATAACCGGCATATCAGGCCTCCCAATATCACCGCTGAATCCAAGTCTTGTAGTTTTTCCGTTCTCCTTTATATCCAAAACTATACCTGCCGAACCAAGAATATGTCCTGCATCTCTAAATACTACATTAACACCGGGGGCAGCTTCAATGTTCTTATCGTATTGAACACCAATGAAATTCTGCATTGCATTCTCAACATCCGCTTCACTGTATAGTGGTTCAAATGGAACTTTATTATGTTTGATTCTTTTTTTATTCACAAATTTTACATCCCTTTCCTGTAAATAAGCAGAATCCCTTAACATTACCTGACAAAGATCTACCGTTGCTGAAATTGTATAAATGTGTCCTTTGAAACCATTTTTTACAAGATTTGGAATATTTCCCGAATGATCAATATGAGCGTGTGACAGGCACATTACATTAATAGCGGAAGGATCAAAAGGAAGATTTTTATTTATTTCATATGCTTCTTTTCGTCTTCCTTGATAAAGTCCGCAATCAAGAAGAACTTTTTGACCATTAACATGTAAAAGATGCATTGAACCCGTGACTGTCTGAGCTGCCCCGAAGAATTGAATTTTCAAAATTTCACCTATTATTGTATTTAAGATAATTTTAATAACATTAAAATAAAAAATTTACATTTTATCAATTTATAATACTATTTATCAAAAAATATTTTTTACGACGACTTCCTCCCTTAAATTAAACATTCTTGATAATCTTAAAAAATATTTAAAATATTTTCTGTTTTAATTCGTCTTATATATTAGAACACAATACAGGTTTAATGACGTCTCAAGCCAAAATAGTTGAAAGAACTCTTATAAAAGAAAGAGGCAAGTTATTTAATTTTATTAAAAAATATGTCCCTTCAAAAGAGGATGCAGAGGATATTCTGCAGGATGTCTTTTACCAGTTTATTGTCGGATTTGAAGACATAATAATGATTGATAGGATTACCGGCTGGTTATTTAAATCTGCAAGAAATAGAATAATTGATAAACGAAGAAAGAAGAAACTGGAAAATTTTTCTAAAATAAAAATTATTAAAAATGACAATGAGGAGGAAAGTCTCTCTTTTGCTGATTTATTTCCATCACTTGATTTTACACCCGAAGATTTATTCCTGCAGGATGAGTTTAATGAAAAATTTAAAGAAGCCTTGGATGAACTCCCTGCCGAACAGAAAGACATTTTTATAATGAATGAAATAGATGGTTTTTCATTCAAAGAAATTTCTGAAATAACCGGTTTAAATGTTAATACTCTTCTTTCCCGGAAACATTATGCCGTAACTCAATTAAGAAAAAAAGTTAGTAAATATTTAAATAAATAGGTAAAACAATGAAACGTCATTTTAGTAAAAAATTCTTTTTTCAAAAACTCTTTTTTGTACTTGTCATTATTTCAGCAATATCATTAATAGTATTACTCCTTTGGAATTGGCTCATGCCTGCTCTATTCAACCTTCCTGAGATAAATTATTTGCAGGCAATAGGAATTTTAATACTATCAAAAATTTTATTCCTTGGAATCGGGAAACATGATCACCGGGATCACTGCCGGGATAGAGAATACTGGGAAAAAAGATTTAAAGAAAATCAAGATATTGCATCTAAAAATATTAATGATAGCAGAAGCTAATAGGTTATTTTTAAACAGTAACGGATCTTAATGAATAAATAAATTCTTAATTTTGTAAGGAATTTTAAGATGGAAATATTAGTTCTTAAAACAAACATCAGTTCGAAAATTGATTTTAAAAAAGTCAGACACTCATTAAATAATTTATTCAAGATTAATGAATGCACGGTAGATTTCGATGATAGGGATAAAGTGCTTAGAATAGTTGGAAACGAATTAAATATGGAGGATGTTGTACACAGAGTTAAAAATTTAGGCTACTATTGTGAGGATCTAACATATTAAAACATAAAAGTGTCTGTCACTTTTAAAGTGACAGGCATATGTACCTACTATATTTTAACAAATTCAACCCGCCGGTTATTTGCTTGCCCGGCAGGATCAGAATTATCGGAAATTGGATTTTCATCACCAAATCCTTTAGTTGTAAGCCTTGAAGAATCAATTCCCATTTTGACCAGTTGAGCTTTTACTGCATCGGCTCTTTGTTGAGAGAGTTCCAGGTTATGTTTTGAATCCCCTGTATTATCCGTATACCCATCAATTTCATATTTTATACCGGAGTTGTTTTGTAATAATTTATATATTTCATTAATAGTACCCATTGATTGAGGTTTTATTGTTGCTTTATCTACATCAAAGAGAATTCCATGGGTAATAATCCTGCTCGCAGTAATAATATGTTTTGTATCGTTAAAATTGCCGCCTAAAGCGATCCTAACATTCTTCAGCATAATAGGTTTATCCTGATCTCCGATTCCTACAAAATTGATTGCATAAGTATTTCCCTTAAATACGGGGACATTCAAAACCCTATACTGATCTTCATAAACTTTTAATTGCCTGCCTTTTCGAGCAATAGCAACATGATGCCATTTATTATTGCTGAAACTATCTTCATCTTCAGGATAGGTACCGGAAAGCCCGTTTGCAGAACATTCATAACCAACAAATACGCCGTTTTGTTCATCACTTGAATTATTATCCTGTTCACTATTTTTGGGGTTCCAGAACCTTAATCCTACTTCATTATAAGCGCCAGGCTGTGTATAAAAATCGAATTCAACAGTGAATGTATCACTAGCTAAATAAGTATCTGTTTTCATAAGGGGAACTACACTTACATAATTTCCTTCAGTTAGTGCAAATACCTTTTCACCTTGAAGAGTGCTCATCTGGGCTTGGCCGGATAATATGTCCCAATGTGAAGGGAATTCCCCTGATTCATCACCGTTAAAAGAATCTTCAAAAATAATTTTATCACCCGGGACAAAATCATAATTCTGATAAGTTTTTGTATTTACTATCTGGTGATTTACGGAAGTATTTGCATTCCCGGTCTGTTCATCTTTTTTATCAGTGGAAGATTCCGGATTCATCACTTTGTCAACTACACTATCTTCAGACTGATTGACTTTTTCTTCAGCTTTATTTTCAGCCTTTTTTAAAATATCGCCGAATTGTGCAAATGCAGTAAATGAGCACAACAAAAAGATAGTAATAATAAATGATGTTATTTGTTTCATTTCTTCTCCTTGATTTTATTATCTCATATCTTTCATTTTTTAGTAATGAATTTTTACTTCTTGCAGGGAGGTAAATAAATATTAAAGAAAAGAAATTTTTTCATAAGCCCTCCTAAAAATAGATGATGGAATCAAAGTTTGAAATTTACAGGATAAAATAACCTGGGTTGATGCTTAGAATTTACAGCAAATTAGTTTAAATAATGTTTAAAAATGATTAATAAAAAATTTAATTTTTTTTAATCATTTTTAGGTAAAATTATAACAAGGGAAGATATTACCCTTGATGATATTAAACAGACAAATTTGAAATGCCGTAAAATTTTAATGGGTTTATAATAAAGGAAAGGGAGGGCCATGGAACAACTAATGAAAACCATATGGCACTTAAAAATAATCAAATACCATTCTTTGCTATCTGTTCGGACTTCCGGCACCCCAAAAGCCAAAGACTATTGCGACTGCACCTGCTGCTAACATACTTGTTGGGGTTCGAAGCGCCGGGATGAAATCGGAGATTATTAACCATATTCCAACCGCTAAATCAATCCATCCTTGCCACATGATATACTTCCTTTCTTTTTATTCATTGGTATATTCATCATATAGACAATCTTTTATTATTTATTGGAGGAACAATTTCAAGTTAGTCTTTAAGTTGAAGTGAGGATTATCATCCACATCGGCCAAATATTCAGTGAGATAAAGAACAAATCTAAATGCTATAGGCATAAACAAAGTTGCCAATTAACAATCATAAACTGTCAACTATTTGTTTCTATTCTTCTAAGGAAATTTAAAATTTTATCATTAACGAAGCCGGGACTTTCAATCGAAATAATATGGCCGGAATCCGGCACAATATAAAATTCGGAATTCGAGATTTTGTCGGCCATTCCTTTCATAATATTAGGTGTTGTAAGCTCATCTTTTTCTCCGCACAATATTAAAGTTGGAATTTTAATTTTAGATAAATAAGAAGTCGTATCGGTTCTGCCTGCCATTGCAAGAAGACATCCTTTAACACCCATGGGATCAAATCCAAGTGCTCTATCTACAATTTCCATATATTTTGTCTTCTTTACTTTTTTGAATTGACCGGAAAAACAATTTTTTATAAAACCAGGAATAAAATTATCCAAACCTTCTTCATTAATTTTTTTTATCCCTTCAGCTCTTTTTAATTTCCCCTCATCAGAATCTGCACCTGATTTTGTATCGCATAAAATTAAGCCTTTAAATCTACCTTCCATTTTTTCAACAGCTCTTAACGCTATATAGCCTCCCATCGACAAACCGCAAAGAATTGACTGACTAATTTGCAACTCATTAATAATTGTAAAAAGATCATCGACTAATAATTCCATAGTATATTGTCCATCTCCTGCTGAAGATTCACCTAAACCTCTTATATCAAAAGAAATACAATAAAAATTGGAACTTAATTCATCTAGCTGTTCTTTCCACATATAGTGGTCAAAGGGAAAGCCATGAACAAATACAACCGGCAAGCTATTGCTATTCCCCTCCTCAAATATTTTAATGTTTTTGTTAATAAGTTTCATAATTTTTGTTTTTATTTGTATATATAATTCTACACTAATATTAATTAAAAACTCCAGTAAAATAAGGAACCAACTATGAAAAATAAATTATCTTTGACACTTGCTTTGATTATTTTTTTTACTTTTTACATTTATTCGCAGCAAGATTCGGTAAAAATGAATACATGGCTCCCCACTGCTGCAGCAGGATTAAATATTAGTCAGCTGGCTTTGAGCAATTGGACTCAGGGCGGTGAAAATTCTATAACATATACATTTAATGGTACCGGAGGATTACTTTATAAATCTATAGGCTGGACTTTTAAAAATAATCTTAAGTTTGCATACGGCAGAACTAAATTAAGCGGTTCAGATTTTAGAACCAATGATAATGAATTTTATCTTGAAAGTGTTATTTCTAAAAATATCAGCTGGGCGATCGAACCGTATTTCAGTAATACCGTAAGAACCCCTATTGGTGCTGCATATTCTTATGATGCAGATCCACCGACTAGAATTGCTGCTTTTTTCGATCCAGGTTATTTATCTCAAAGTATCGGATTTACTTATCAGAAGGAAAAGGGATTTGATACACGCTTAGGAATTGCAGTTCAGGAAACTTTTACCAGGAACAATACTAAGTTTTCAGACGATCCTGCAACGGACAAGGTTGAAAAATTTAAAGCTGAAACAGGTATTGAATCGGTTACGAATGGTGAATATGTACTTGCACAAAATATGTTATTTAAAAGCAGTCTTCGCTTATTCTCCCGTTTTAAAACTCTGGATGTATGGGATATAAGATGGGATAATACAATTATTGCAAAAATTAATGATTATTTAAATACAAGTCTTTCATATCTTTTAATCTATCAAAAAGACCAATCTGCAAAAACTCAAATGAAAGAAGGATTACAGTTAGGAATTAATTATACAATCCTCTGATAAAATTCATTTTACGGGAGAGTATAATACACTCTCTCTATAATACAAAGTATTCGATTCACATATGAAAAGACTGCAGATAAGTTTTATTTATACTATTTTTTAATATAATAAATATAATCTTTTTAAAAATATGAAAAGAACAAATTGAAAATAGCTTTTATTTCGTCGGAAGCTGTACCATATGCAAAAACAGGCGGCCTGGCAGATGTAGCCGGCGCACTTCCTAAAGCAATTGAAAAACTGGGATGTGAAGTTAAAATATTTATTCCAAAATATTCCCAGATTGATGAAATAAAGCACGATCTTCATTACAACTGGGAAATTGGAGAAATTAAAATAAAGATTAATGATGAGCTTAGATCAGTCCATCTGCACCAGGGAAAAATTCCAGGCTCAAATATAGAAGTTAACTTAATAGACTGCTCATATTATTTTTTTAGGAAATCAATTTATACTAATGATTTTGATGAAGATGAAAGGTTTATTCTTTTTTCGAAAGGAGTTATCGAAGTTATTCATAAATTAGGATGGCCGCCGGATATACTGCATTGCAATGATTGGCAAACCGGCTTAATCCCGCTGCTTATAAAAGACAATTATAAAGACTATAAAACATTTAATAATACTGCAGCTTTATTTACTATTCATAATATCGGCTACCAGGGAATATTTCCCAAAAAAACTTTATTGAATGCTGATATAGACTCAAAATATTTTAGCCCCGGGGGACCGGTGGAATATTATGATAATATTTCCTTTATGAAAACAGGAATATATTTTTCCGATATAATTAATACTGTAAGTAATACATATGCCCGGGAAATCTTAACTCCTGAATATGGTGCCGGGCTGGAAGGAGTTTTACGGAACAGGAAAAAAGATATTTATGGAATATTAAACGGAATTGATTATTCGATATGGGACCCGGAACAAGATCACCTTATCCCGTTTCATTATACAGCTGATGATTTTTCGGGCAAGTTAAATAATAAAAAATTCCTTCTGGAACATCTTAATCTTCCGTTCAAAGAGAAAATACCTTTAGTAGGAATTGTATCAAGAATGGTTTCACAAAAAGGATTTGATATTTTTTCTGATGTTATAAAGGATTTAATGAAGTTGAATGTTCAATGGGTAATATTGGGAAACGGACAACCGGAGTATGAAGATTTATTCCAGACATTAGCAGCTACATTTCCTAAAAAAATATCTGTGTATATCGGCTTTAATAACGAATTATCCCACTTAATTGAAGCCGGATCAGATATATTTCTAATGCCGTCTCATTACGAACCGTGCGGTTTAAACCAAATGTACAGCCTTAGATACGGCACAGTCCCGGTTGTAAGAAAAACCGGCGGGCTTGCAGATACAGTTCGGGACTGGGACGAACTAAAGTCGCATGGTAACGAGACCGGAACCGGATTTTCTTTCTCTAAATATGACGGGAAAGAATTATTAGATGCTTTTCAAAGAGCAATTAAAACTTTTGAAAATCAGATGGCCTGGAGAAAAATACAGGTTAACGGAATGCAAATAGATTATTCATGGGAACATTCGGCTAAAGAATATTTATCCTTGTATAGAAAAGCGATCAAAAAAATAAATCAATCTTCCATATAACTTTAGAATTATAGATAAAAATATATGGATTTATGTTAAGGAGATTACTAATGCAGGGTATCAAAGCCGGGGCGGATAAATTTACTATGATCTGGGAATTCAATTTCCGCTAAATTTAAAATTTTTCCTATAATAACAAGAAGTTCCGAAATCTCCTTAGAAAATTCAGGTAAAATATTGTACAAATTGTTTAATGCATGGATGGAGCGATTAATTCCGATTATTGCAATTTTTGCAGTACCATCCATATCATATTTGCTAATTTCTTTCATCTCTTCATCGAATTCTTTTGACATTTCATTTTTCCCCCACAAAGCCCTTTTAATTTTAACATGAATAAATGCATGAAACCAGGAGAAAACCTCAAAATTTTCATGCAGTTTTTTAAAGTAGAGTTCATTCAATTTCTCTTTTGGAAAAGAATAGAGATTATATTTTTTATCCAGGGCTATAATTAAAAGATGTGCCTGGCGGAAATATTCATTTGATAATTCCTCAACAGGATGGCTAGGTTTCTGAAGAAAATCATTATCGTTGTCTTCTTCATCCAATGAATCGAATTCCTCATCTGCAAAGAAATCATCATCATCATCATCAATTTCAAAATCGTTAAACTCATTGTCATTTTGTGAAAATTTATCCAGTTCCTTTTGAAAAATTTCTCCAATATTTGAGATATCACCATTATGTAATATTTCATAAGTAGATATTCTTGATTCTTGCGAGAAAAGGAGACAATTTGAAGTAAATTTGCATTTCTCGCACCACCTATCACAATAATTATAAACACCTTCGATATATATTTTCTTTTCGCTATTCATAATTGTTAATATAAAAAAATTAAATTACGAATAAAACATAAATATAAGATCTATAATAATTCGCTAATTTAACTGAAAACGGATTTTAAAATTCAAACGGGAGTATCATAAATCATCAGCTATATCGAATAACTTTATATATTTCTTTATATAAAAATCAAGCTGCTTCCTTTTGTACTGCATAATAAACCTGGGGTGTTCGAGAAATTCAATCTTTTTAAAAAACTTAATTTCATCATTTAATTCTTTCAAATAAACAAAATTTTTCTTCCCCAGTGATATAACAAATTCCTCCCTGGCTCCGAATTCAATTTGCTTTTTTATATATAATATTATTTGAGGTTTTAAATACTTGTAGACTTTTTGATCATCATAGAAATTATAGTTCTTTCCGTTCTTTAAAATCGCCAGGGGATAAATGGCAGAAATGAAAAATTTATTATAAAATTTTTCAGCGCCGCCTGAAGAATTAATAAATTCATACACAAACTTACTCGAAAGTTCCCTTTTATTTCCAAGATTATTATCTATACCGCAATAAACTTTTAAGGCAGCAGGATCTGTAAAATTTACTCCGGTTATTCCCCCGCCAAATCTCCCCGGATTTATTCCAAAAATAAAAAACCTCTTTTTATTATCATTGAAGAATTTGTTATAGAATTTTGTATTTATATCCCTAACAGCTTTAGTCTCATAAGGATTTATAATTTGAATTTTTTGAGGAATATTAGCTGGCTTATTAAGATTTAAATAAAAATCTAAAGCCTTCTGTCCGAAAGTCTTATTCATTGTAATTCATTAATGAAACTAAATAAATGTTTGTTCATGTAGGTCATCTGAAAACGGAACAAACTTAATTTAAAACATTTTCTATGTCAACAAAATTCTATATTATGGAAATAAAAACGAAAGATTAGGATGAAAGCAATTTTAGTAGAAAAACCGGGCAGTGCGGATAGTCTAAAATCTAGAACTACAGAAATACCTGTGATAAACGATAAAGAAATTCTGGTAAAGGTCAAGGCAGCTGGAATAAATCGTGCCGATATAATGCAGCGCCAGGGTAAATACCCTCCACCCAAAGGAGCTAGTGAGATACTGGGATTGGAAATCGCCGGTGAAGTTGTAGCATTAGGAAAAGATGTTTCTAGATGGAAAATAGGAGATAAAGTATTTGGATTAATTCCCGGAGGAGGGTATGCTGAGTATGCCAAAATTCATCAAGATATGGCAATTCAAAAACCTGATGAACTAAGGTTTGAAGATGCTGCCGCAATTCCTGAAGTATTTCTTACTGCTTACCAGGCATTATTTTGGAATGCCAGGATAAATAAGGACGATTATGTTTTAATCCATGCCGGGGGAAGTGGTGTTGGAACTGCAGCAATACAATTTGTTAAAGTTGCTGGCGCACATGCAATTATCACTGCTTCAAAAGGGAAACATAATATTTGTCTGTTGCTAGGTGCTGAAAAAGCAATTGATTATAAGTCACAGCAATTTGATGATGAAGTTTTAAGATTTACGGATAACAATGGTGCTAATATAATTATTGATTTTATTGGTACAGATTATTTCGAAAAAAATATTAGAAGCCTCAGTCAAAACGGAAAGCTGATTTTTCTTGCAGCTTTAAGCGGGTATAAGATTAAAGAAGTTGATATTAGAAAAATTATGTCCAAATGGATTTCAATTATTGGCTCTACATTACGGACTAGGAACCTTGATTATCAAATAAAATTAACTCAAGAATTTGCAGAATATTCTCTAGAAAAATTTAAAACCGGGAAGCTAAGACCCGTTATAGATAAAATATACGATTGGAGAGATGCTGCAGAAGCACATCGATACCTGGAAGCAGATAAAAATACCGGGAAGTTGGTTTTAAAGATAGATTAAAAAATTCTATTAAAATCGGAATCGTGTTCGGCTGAAAAACAATTTCCTACACAACAATTAGAAATATAAAATAAATTAAAACGTTTACAACAGTTAGAGGTATTCCGACTTTAGCAAAATCCCAAAAGGTTATTGTTCCCATATTTCTTTTTTCAGTATTCTGAATTATTATAATATTACTTGCTGCTCCTAAAATTTTCCCAATAGACTAGTAATTTGATTAAGATTCGTTTGGCTATTCATAGTTTCTACAACAAGAAATTTTAGTAGAAATTAACTGAATAATCTATAAAATTACCGTTTTCATAATTAAATTTAGCACTGAATATCTTTTCTTTGAATATCCAATCAAGAAAAATTTTATCCCCCTCCCAAAGGTTCAAAGAAGTCAATTTTTCACTTGGGATCCACTCTAATTTGCCTTCCGGGGAATCTATAAGCCGGCCTTCAAATTCATCTATCGTAAAAACAAAAACATACCAGTCATCCACGCCGTCAAAATTAGGAAATGTGATAAAGCCTTTTAATAAGGGGTTTTTTACAATTAAACCCGATTCCTCTTTAATTTCACGGATCGCACATTCTTCCGGGCTTTCACCTTGATTTAACTTCCCCCCCAACCCGTTCCATTTCCCTTGATGGTAATCATTTTCTTTTTTAATTCTGTGGAGCATTAGTGTAGAATTAGTCTTTTTATCCATAATATAACAAAGTGTAGCCAATTTCATATTGATTCATTTTTTATTGGTTATTGTATTGACACTATAATAATACTAATTTAATTTTTAATACGTGGTATAAAAATAATATAAAATAATTTTGCTATTTAAATAATTTTAGAAATATTTAGTCTGAAAAAAAAAATTATTTAGAAGGAGAATATTTAAATGACCGAATTTAAAGATATTTCGGAAAATAGTTTTGATGAGCAAATATACGATTCAACTGAAGTGTATCTTAATCCCGGGCTTGAATCGGATAAATATTGTGCAAGCTCTTTTGATGATGATGATTTTGATGACGAAGACGATGAAGATTTTGATGATGATGATGATTTCGGCGAAGATGATGATTTTGATGATCTCGAGGAGGATCCAGGGGAAGAACCTCCGGATGAAGAATTTTATGAAGAGGATTTCGATTTTGATGAAGACGATGATGATGAGTTGTTAGATGAGGATGAGGGGCTTTATAATTAAATATGCTTAAGCACCATTAGCTGAGTAACAGCACTGCACGATCTCTTTCTATATTAGTTTATAAACCAAGGTATTTATTTTTCAACATATAATTTTTAACATAGTCGGTTATTCCATCTTCAAGCATATACCTGGAATTGGAGTAACCGGCTTTTTTTAATTTTTCAAGATTTGCTTCTGTAAAATACTGATATTTTTCTGCAAGGTATTCAGGCAGTTCGATATATTCTATGTTAACAGGTTTATTCATGGCTGTAAAAATAGCTGTTACCAAATCATTCCATGTCCTTGCTTTCCCTGCTCCAAGATTAAATAAACCATTTTGATCTTTATTGTTGAGAAAGAAAAGGGTCATATCGACAGCATCTTTTATATAGATAAAATCTCTTCTCTGTTCGCCGTCTTTGTAGCCAGGATTTTTAGATTTAAAAAGCCTTACCTTACCCGTATTTTCGATCTGGTCAAAAGCTTTATTCACTACACTCCGCATATCACCTTTATGGTACTCATTCGGACCATAAACATTAAAGTATTTTAACCCTGCTACACGGCTAAGCATTTCATGACGTAATAACCAGAGATCAAAAATATGCTTGGAATAGCCATACATATTTAAAGGGCGGAGTTCATGTAATTTATTTTCATCATCATTAAATCCTAAGGAACCGTCGCCGTAAGTTGCCGCGGAAGAAGCATAAATAAATCTCACATCATTTTTAAAGGCATATTTCGTCAATTCTTTGGAATACTCGTAGTTATTTTTTATTAGCAGATCTGCATCTTTCTCAGTGGTTGATGAATTTGCACCCATATGAAATTATAGATTCAGCATTTATATCCGAACCTTTCTCAATATTCTGAATAAAGATATCTTTATTAATAAAATCAGAATATTTTAGACCAACGAGATTTTTCCATTTTTCATCTTTCCCGAGCTCATCAACAACAATAATATTGTCATATCCCAGAGAATTTAGTCTCCAGACAATAGCACTACCAATAAAGCCTGCACCGCCGGTTACAATAATCATATGCTTCCCGTGAATGATTAAGTTAATTTTTATTAGCAGGCAATTTAATTATATTTGCATTTTTTACAAAGAAAATCCTATTATTCTGTTGCTGCTTAATTATATCAGAGTTTCTTAACCTTAATATATTAAACGGCAGCACGATCTCCGCCGGAAATGGAGCAACCTTTAGCTGAATATTTGAGAATAAATGGACTTTTAAACAATCTAAATTTAAGTTAAAATAAATGAGAAATAAATTCGAAGGACTTAAAGAAATATTATCAAGAAAAATAATGCTTATGGATGGTCCCCGGGGGACAATGATTCAAAAGCTGCGTTTGAGTGAAGAAGACTTTCGGGGAGGACTTTTAAAAGATCATCCCCATGAATTAAAGGGGAATAATGATATTCTTTGTCTCACACAGCCTGAAATTGTGAAAGATATACATTATGCTTTCTTAAATTCAGGCGCTGAAATTCTCGGGACAAACACTTTTAGCGGTAGTGCAATTTCCCAAGCCGATTATAAGGCAGAACACCTTGTGTATGAACTAAACAAGCAGGCTGCCCGTATTGCAAAAGAATGTGTTGAGGAGTTCAATCAGAAAGATCCCTCGATACAAAGATTCGTAGCCGGAGCTATTGGTCCTACAAACAAAACATTATCTATTTCGCCTTCCGTAACAGATCCCGGATACAGGGCGGTTAATTTTGATCAGATAAGTAGTGCCTATAAAGAACAAGCCCGAGGTTTAATTGACGGCGGGGCAGATATACTTCTTATTGAAACTATATTTGATACACTTAATGCTAAAGCAGCACTTTACGGGATTTCGGAACTATGCAGACAGATCGGCAGACAGATCCCGATAATGATTTCCGGTACCGTGGTAGATTTAAGCGGAAGAACTTTATCAGGACAAACCATTGAGGCATTCTGGATTTCGGTATCACATACACAAAATCTATTAAGCGTAGGATTGAATTGTGCGCTGGGGGCTCCGGAGATGCGTCCATTCATCCAGGAACTATCCGAAATCTCAAATTTATATACCAGTCTTTATCCAAATGCAGGCCTTCCAAATGAATTCGGAGAATACGACGACACACCCGAATCAATGTCAAAAGTATTGGAAGAATATGCCAAAGAAGGATTCTTAAATATTGTCGGTGGCTGCTGCGGAACTACTCCGGAGCATATTAAACAGTTTTCAGAAATTACCAAAAAATATCCCCCCCGAAAACCCCCTGAAGTTAAACCTTATTTAAGATTAAGCGGGCTTGAACCTTTAGTGATTCGACCAGAAACTAATTTCGTAAATATCGGGGAACGAACTAATGTTACCGGTTCAAAAAGATTTGCAAAGTTAATTCTTGCCGGCGATTTTGAAAGTGCATTATCAGTAGCCAGGGACCAGGTGGACGGCGGGGCTCAAATTCTCGATATTAATATGGACGAAGGTCTTCTTGATTCCGAAGAAGCAATGGTGAAATTTTTAAATCTTGTATCGGCCGAACCGGATATAGCAAAACTTCCCATAATGATCGATTCATCTAAATGGTCCGTAATTGAATCCGGGTTAAAATGTTTGCAGGGGAAAAGCATTGTTAATTCAATTAGTTTGAAAGAAGGAGAAGAAAAATTTATAGAGCACGCTGCAAAAGTCCGTGGTTTTGGTGCTGCTGTTATTGTAATGGCATTTGATGAAAAAGGACAGGGGGATACGCTCCAAAAAAGAATTGATATTTGTGTCAGGGCTTATAAAATATTAACTGAAAAAATAGGATTTCCTCCCCAGGACATAATATTTGATCCTAATATCCTGACAGTTGCAACCGGTATCGAAGAACATAATAATTATGCTGTGGATTTTATTGAAGCTGCCCGTTGGATTAAGCAAAATCTTCCCTTGGCAAAAGTCAGCGGCGGGGTGAGCAATATTTCGTTTTCATTCAGAGGCAATAATCTGGTTAGGGAAGCAATGCATTCTGCTTTTCTTTACCATGCTATTAAAGCCGGGCTTGATATGGGAATTGTAAATGCCGGGCAGCTGGAAGTTTATGAAGAAATACCAAAAGAATTATTGAATGCTTGTCGAAGATGTTCTTTTAAACAGGAGAATAGATGCAACAGAAAGGTTAGTTGAATTTGCTGAAACCGTTAAACAAAAGGAAAAAGGAGAAATAAAAATAGATGAATGGAGAAAGCTTCATGTTAAAGAACGGCTGAAACATGCATTAATAAAAGGAATTACAGACTATATTGAAGAAGATACTGAGGAAGCGAGAAAGATATTTGCAAAACCTCTCGAAGTAATTGAAGGACCTTTAATGGATGGAATGAATGTTGTTGGTGATCTTTTCGGTTCCGGTAAAATGTTTTTACCCCAGGTTGTAAAAAGTGCAAGGGTAATGAAGAAAGCTGTTGCTTATCTAATCCCATTTATTGAAAAAGAAAAAGAAGAGTCTAACGATACCCGGGAAGCAGGGAAAGTTTTAATGGCTACTGTTAAAGGAGATGTGCACGATATTGGAAAGAATATTGTGGGTGTTGTTTTAGGATGCAACAACTATAACATTATTGATCTCGGGGTAATGGTAAGCTCCGAAAAGATACTGCAGACAGCAATTGATGAAAAAGCAGATGTTATCGGATTGAGCGGGTTAATTACTCCTTCTCTTGATGAAATGGTTCATGTTGCAAAAGAAATGGAAAGAAGAGGATTCCAGCTTCCGCTTTTAATTGGAGGTGCTACAACTTCAAAAACACATACGGCAGTTAAAATTGCTCCTAATTATTCGGGTATTACTATTCATGTGCTTGATGCATCCAGGAGCGTTCCTGTTGTAAGTAACCTTATTAACCCGGATAAAAAAATAAAAGAAAAATTTATTAATGAAGTCAAAGTCGAATATGAGAAAGTGAGAGAAAATCATAAGAAGAAAAAATCAGCAAAAAATTACTTATCTCTTGAAGAAGCAAGAAAAAATAGAATTAATATTAACTGGACAAAATCCAATATTAAGAAACCGGAAAAGTTGGGAATAACTGTTTTAGATAATTATCCTTTATCAAAACTGAAAAATTTTATTGATTGGAATCCTTTCTTTTTAACCTGGGAAATTAAAGGTAAATACCCGGCTATTTTCGAAAATCCGAAATACGGAGAAACTGCAAAAAAATTATTTGATGATGCAAATAATCTATTGGATAAAATTATCGATGAAAAATTACTAAGTGCAAACGGAGTATTGGGTTTATATCCCGCCAATTCAGTTGGATTCGATGATATAGAAATATATTCCGATGATACACGCAAAGGTGTAAAGAGAATTCTTCATACAATCAGATCTCAAGAGAAGAAAACCGATAATCTGCCTAACCTTGCCCTGGCAGATTTCATTGCTCCGAAAGAAAGCGGGTTAAAAGATTATATTGGCGCGTTTGCCGTAACCGCTGGAATCGGAATAGAAGAGGTAGTTGCTAAATTTGAAAAAGATCATGATGATTATAACAGCATAATGGTTAAATCCCTGGCTGACAGGCTGGCGGAGGCTTTTGCAGAGCACCTCCATGAATTAGTTAGAAAGAAATATTGGGCTTATGCGCCTGAGGAAGAATTTAATAAGGAAGATCTAATTAAGGAAAATTACCAGGGTATAAGGCCTGCCCCGGGTTATCCTGCACAGCCGGATCATACTGAAAAGCAGATTATTTTTGATCTTTTAAAAGCTGAAGAAAATTCATCCATAAAACTCACCGAAAATATGGCAATGTATCCTGCTGCATCGGTAAGCGGATTATATTTCGCACATCCGGAAGCTAAATATTTTAATGTCGGTAAGATTGGAAAGGATCAAGTTATTGAGTACCATCGGCGGAAGGGGAAGAGTCTCGAAGAAATAGAAAAATGGCTCGGCCCGATTTTAAATTATGATTAAATCCTGATGGTGCACTTGAAAGACGCGGGCAGAATGAACTGTCAATTGCTGCCGGTTATACTATATGGTGCTAAAAATATTTAAGATCCATTAAAGCCGGGTTTTATCTTTTTTCCCGGCATATTATTACAATTTAATCTATCTACTCTTTTAAAATCTGCTATCACAAATTTTATTCTTCCGTGAAAGTTTTGTGACAACTCCCTCTTATTTTTAGACCGATTATTTACAAAAGATTAAGGAGTTCAAAATGAAATTTTACAGAATTTTACCCGCTTTATTATTTTCAATTTTTATATTTTCTTCATCTTTTGCCCAGCAGAATAATATGATGAAAAAGGATGATATGCATAAAAATATGAAAATGGAAACTAAAGAAATGAAAAATGACAGTATTATGATGAAAAAAGACGATATGAAAAAAGATATGAAAAGCAGCGATATGATGATGAAAAAGGATGATATGAAAAAAGATATGAAAGAGAACATGGACATGGATAAAAATAAAATGAAAAACGATAAAGTGATGGAAAAAGAATCTATGATGAAAATTAATAAGGATAAAAATGGTGCTGCCATAAATGGATATGATCCTGTAGCATATTTCACCGACAGCAAATCGGCCATGGGGAGCAAAAATTTTTCATATAAATGGAATGGTGCTGAGTGGTATTTCGCAAATAAAAATCATATGGAAATGTTCAAAGAAAATCCTGGTAAATATGCTCCTCAATACGGCGGTTTCTGCGCATATGGTCTTACAAAAGATAAATTAGCAAGTTCTGATCCTAATGCATGGCAGATTTTAGATGGGAAACTTTATTTATGCACTAATAATAACGTACATAAACTCTGGGCAAAAGATTCAAAAGAGAATGTGAAAAGAGCAGATAAAAACTGGACTGAATTAAATTCAGATAAGTGATATTATAAGTCAGCCCAAATGCTTTCTTCCGGTTTTTACAGTTATTAATTAAAACATTTATTAAGCGACGAATCCCGTCGCTTTAATTTTATTTCAATTCGTTAAGCCAGTTTTGAGCAAACTTGCGGGCAGCTTCGGTAGTCTCTTTTCCTGCTCTGAAACAGACTTTCCATAAACCGGATTTATTTTCATAAGTTTGCTTTACAAAAAATTTCCTACTCCCCTCTGCTTCTGCTAATTCAGCTTTAAAGTCGACATCTTTTGAACCATCTAGGAATTCTTTGAGCCAATTTTTAATCATTGATTTTGGGGATGGGGGGTAATCTTTTTCCCACTGAGCAACCTGTTCATTATATTCTTGCATTTGCCCATCATACATCTGCTTCAAAGAATTTTCCATTTCAGCACTGAACATCGGGTTATCAGGATCATCAACCTCTTTTAGCTGCTCTTTAAAGCTCTTTATAGTTTCATCAAACGAAGCCTGCTGATCTTTGGGCATCTGAGATTTTGTTTTTTCCAGGTTCTCAATCCCCTCTTTAATCGATTCTTTCTGTTCTTTTTTCATTTCAGCTGTTGATTTAGGTTTTTCCAGTGGGCTGGGTTTCTTACTTTCTTTATATTCATTGTACTTAGCTAAAAATTCTTTCGTGGAAGTATACTCTTTAACATAACTTCCTACTCCATTAACGATAGCCACTTTATCCCCCGCAGCAATATTTTTCAACTGCCCCGGGTTCGGAAAATAAAAAGAAGGGTTTGAACAATTGGAAAAGATTATATTATCAGCATCATTTTCCGAGAGATGAATCTTATCCAAAATATTTTTGATCTTACTATCAATAATGCGGGTGTATGTAAAACCAATTAAAAGTAAGAGTAGAGGGAAAAGAAGCAATACTTTTTTCATCTGTCACTCCCTAAAAATAATTATAATTTATTGAGGGTAGAGAAATTTAGCTTAGGAATTCTTCAATTACAATAAATCTTTTACACTTAATAAAGTGGTAAAATTAGGAAGTATTTTCATATTTACTACTCCGGGCAGAATTATTGAAGTAATAAATCTTTATAACTTTAAAAATTTCGATTTAACTTTTTTGATTTTGGCCGTTAAGAAGCTTAAAAGAAAAATAAATAAGGTTAAGCAGCAATCCAACAAACAATGTTAAGCCCCATGCTCTTGAATTATAAATAGGGTGGGAAATTTTATTTAAAATATCACTGGATAATGCAAAAGGACTAACAATCACATCCCATGAATTCCATCTTAAATATCTGCCGACATATATTCCAAAACCGCTTACAAATAAAAAAGCAGTTGTAAAGAAAACAGACTTTCCTTTACCGATAAAATCCTCCATAACTTTTTCAATATCCATAAGACTAACAAAGCCGAATAATAATCCAGTCCAGGCAAAGGAAAGAATTAGAACCAAATCAAACCAAAGCGGAGCTTTTGAGCTCATTCCAAGATGAAACAAATCTGTTAATATGTACGGAGAATTCGGGAAAAATAGGACCCAGGATAAAATCATTATTACTAGCAATGGTTTCTTGTTTTGCAGGCTTTTTAGAATTATTATTGAACTAATAAACCACGGGATAAAAGCCAGGAACAAGTTCCAGTTCAAAAACAGGAATTCAAATGATTGTGTATATAAAATTCTAAAAGCAGATAATCCGAAACTAAATAAGCTTAAAATAACTAATAAAATAGTAGTATTTAATCTACCCGACTCTTTAAGTTGTTTAATCATAATTTTGTTCAATCTTAAGTAATAATTACTTCCAGTTCATATTTAGTCAGAAGTAGTGCAAAAAATGTTCCGCAAAGTTCATAAAAAATTATGATAATAAAACCTGAATTATTTATCAGGTGATTTACCCCATTAAACAATCATTGCACATTATTTCAAAAAATTATTGGTTTTCCTCACAAAACAATAAAACAGTATACAAATTAGTGGATAATTGCGGTTTTCATTTCCATCCGGCTGTTTTTTCATCATTTACATGGATGGATAAAATCAAAATAATCATAGTTTTCGCTTCTTCAATTTTTGCAATTCTTACCCAATGCCCTGAAATCATATTGTTATCATTTTCCTGCTTTCAAATTAAATTCAAAAATAATTCACTTCTTGTTACTAATTTTATAAATAGCAGTCTGCAGCAGAATGTTAAATTCATCCGGCTTTTCAATCATTGGAAAATGACCGGTTCCATGGATATTAAAAATTTCAAAAGATCTTTTACAATATTTTTTAAGCCCTTCAGTATTGGTCGCCATTCCATCACTGTTTAGTAAATATAATTTGTAATTCAAATTCGGTAATTTTTTCATTTCATCATATTGAAAAACATTTTCAATGGATGAAATTGCGACATCAGGATTACTGTTCCTGTAATCATTTTTTACCCTTGCCTTAACGGTAGAATCTGTAGATTGGCTGAATAAATATTTAGCAGCATACCCAGGTGCTACATTTTTATAGTCTTTTCTTAGAGTATCAATAAACGAGTGCATTTCTTTTAATTGTTCAGAACTTAGCTCGGAACCGACAAATTTAAAGTTATCTACACCAACCAAACCAATAATGGATTTATTATTTTTTAATGCTGCTTCAAGAATAATATCCCCGCTCATAGAATGACCGATAAGAACAACATTTTTTAAATCAAGATTATTTATAATATCAAGAGCATCATCAGCATATTTTTCAACAGTATAATCTTTTCTGCTCGATGTTGATTTTCCAAATCCGGGTAAATCAATCGCAATGGTTTTATATCTTTTACTGAAAAAGTTCATCTGGCTGCTCCAGTATCCTGAATTTATATCCCAGCCATGAAGACAGAATAATGTTGTATCTCCATCCCCTTCTTCAATGTAATAAATATCTGCATCAGCAGTTTTAATTTTACCGGATTTTAATTCGGTATTATTTTGATTATTACATCCTGCAATAATTGAACAGATAATTATTAAAAAGAAATACTTTTTCATCCTTCTCCCTCATAAAAAAAATGGAAAGTAAATTTTAATATTTAAAAGTCATTAATTTTAATTCTATATTTCATTACTACAAATATGAATGATCTTGTATGATTGTCAATAATTTGAGGTTACTCGCAATTTATTAAAATTGATCTTCAATTGTCTTTTTAAAATTTCAATTAATAGTTAATGAATAACTTGAATATAACCCGGGAAGATGCACATCGAATCATCCTGAGTACACAATTATTGGATGGTAAATACAATTTACCAAAAAGTAAAAAAGGAACCGCCGTGATTATAAACAAACTCGGCTATATTCAAATTGACACTATTTCAATCATTAACAGGGCACATCACCACATTTTATGGACAAGAAATAATAGTTATTCTGAAAAACATCTGCATGATCTCCAGGCAAAAGACAAGCTTATATTTGAATACTGGACACATGCAATGTCATTCATCCCAATGGAAGACTTCCGCTATTCCCTACCAAGAATGAAAAATTTTAGAAAACCGAAAAGCAAATGGCTGAAATACAGATTCAATCAATCGAAAAAGTATTTTGATTATGTTCTTGATAGAATTAAAAATGAAGGGCAGTTGAGTTCAAGTGACTTTGAAAATGACACCGGTAAAAAAGGAGGAACATGGTGGGAGTGGAAACCAACTAAAACTGCTTTAGAATATTTATTTTGGCAGGGAGATTTGATGATCTCAGAAAGAAAAAATTTTCAAAAGTTTTATGATCTCCGGGAAAGAGTTTTACCAGGTAATATTGATACAACTTCGCCTTCTATTAAGGAATTAAGCAGATATTTTATAATACATGCTTTGACTTCTCTCGGAATTGCTTCGGGAAGAGAAATATCAAAATTTATGCAGCCCGGTAAATCAACGGTATCCGATCTTCAAATTGTTGACAAAGCAGCTATGAAAAATACAATTGATGAACTGTTTGAAAATGGGGAAATTATTTCGTTATTTATTGAAGATGATCATAAAACTGCAAACTATGCTTTACCGGAAATTATTAATGAAATTGCAAAAAAGAAGAAACAGGTTTCAAATATTAATCTTCTTTCCCCTTTCGATAATCTTATAATACAGAGAGAAAGAACAAAACGGCTATTTAATTTTGATTATTCAATAGAATGTTATTTGCCGCCATCCAAAAGGAAGTACGGTTATTTTGTTCTTCCAATACTATGGAATAACAAATTTGTCGGCCGGCTGGATCCTAAAGCAGACAGACAGAACGAAACATTAATAATTAATAACCTGGTTTTTGAGGATAATTTTAAAAATTACGAAGAATTTATATTTCTGTTTTCACAAAAACTTAAAAACTTTGCCGGATTCAATAACTGTAGGAAAATAGTAATAAAAAAATGTACTCCCGTTTCAATTAAAAACCTGCTGCAAACCGGTCTAAAATAAATATTAATTGCATCCCTGTAAGATTTTTACAGATACTGATCATCTCATTGAATTATATTAGAATTCAATGCCATCCATTCTTTTATATAAATTCGGTGACAATTTTTTACATATTAATTATGCGGCTTATACAAATATTTCCATAATTATTCCGTATTTTTGAAACTCCAAACCGGGGTGGTTTAATAATGATTCCAAAAGCAACAATTACAATTTCTCTTCTTTTAATAATTAACCTGAATATATTTCCCTTCAGATTAACTGATACTTTAAATACTAATCAAAATAAATCAAAAAGAATTTATAATACTATTCGTTTAACCACTGACAAGCCCAAAATAGATGGTAAACTAGATGATCCCTGCTGGAAAACCGGGGAGTGGGCAGGGAATTTTATACAGTGGATACCAAATGAAGGAGCTAAACCATCCCAACCGACTGAGGTTAAAATATTATATGATGATGATAATATTTATGTAGCTTTTAGAGCATATGACAGTGAACCAGAAAAAATATCAGCGAAGGCGGGCAGAAGAGACCAATTCCAAGGTGATATTGTCGGTATTACTTTCGACAGTTATCATGACCGGCGAACCGGGTTTGAATTTGATGTTACTGCAGCAGGGCAGAAGATCGATCTTGTTTTAACAAACCCATTAGATGCAGATAATAATTGGGATGCAGTCTGGTACGGTAAATCTGCAATGGAGGATTCGGCATGGACTGTAGAAATGAAGATCCCGTTAAGCCAGCTCAGGTACAGTACCGATTACGAACAGGTATGGGGTATGCACTGCTGGAGATGGATAGACCGGCTCCAGGAAGAAAGTGACTGGGAACCGCAATCATCAAAAGGTCCGGGCGTCTTATACTTATTTGGAGAACTCCATGGCATCAGAGGTCTTCCACGTTCAAGACGTATCGAAATTATACCGTATTCGGTTGGCAAGCTAAATACTTATAAAAAGGAATTAGGAAATCCTTTTGCCGATAAAGGAAGAACATGGTTGGGTAATTTCGGCGTTGATGCAAAGATAGGTTTGTCAAGTAATTTTACTGCTGATTTAACTATTAATCCGGATTTCGGACAGGTTGAATCGGATCCCTCGATCATGAACCTTACGGCATTCGAAACATTTTATGAAGAAAAACGGCCTTTTTTCATGGAAGGAAAAAATATTTTCGGCTTTGAATTGAATGATGCAAGTATATTTTACAGTCGTCGAATAGGACATGCTCCCTCCTATTCTCCTGATTTACAAAATAATGAATACTTGGACTCACCGGATAATACAACCATTCTTAGTGCTGTAAAAATCAGCGGTAAAACCTCCAATGGTTTAGCTGTTGGAGTCTTACAAAGTTTAACAGCAAAAGAAACAGCAGATCTAAGCTCTAATGGTCAAATAAACAATGTTACTGTTGGACCTTTAACTAACTACGGTATCATCCGGATACAAAAAGATTATAATGCAGGAAATACTATTCTTGGAGGAATTATTACTTCTACAAACAGGTTTATTAATGATTCACATCTAAATTTTATGAACAGGAATGCCTTTACAGGTGGATTGGATTTCCTTCATTATTGGAACGATAAGGAATTTTATGTTGATGCAAAATTAATCGGCAGTAATATAGCTGGCAGTACAAATGCAATTAAAGAGCTTCAATATTCATCGGCAAGATATTACCAGAGACCTGATGCATATAATTTCGATAGCACTCGTACACATCTTTCAGGTCAAGGCGGAAAGGTTAAAGTCGGCAAAGGAAGCGGTTTGTGGCGATATTCTACCGAAGTTAGCTGGCGTTCGCCGGGTCTTGATCTCAACGACATAGGATTTATGCAGATCGCTGATATATTCCAACAGCAGAATAATATCTCTTATTTCGTTAATCAGCCTGTTTCTATCTTTAGGACCTATTCGGTTGGAATTACTCAATCCAATGAATGGAATTATAATATGGATTACCTGTCATCAAGCGGGGGATTAAATTTATATCTTGAGTTCAATAATTTATGGGCAATTTCAAATTCAATTGAATATCAAACACAGATCTTAGATACTCGAATTTTACGTGGTGGCAACGCGATGTTTGTACCAGCTAAGTGGACGAATGATTTTTACTTTAGAACCGACCCTTCCCGAAAAATATTTTTTGATCTTAGCGGCAGTATTTCTGTATCATTAAATCAGAATTCAAGATTTTACGGTATACAGCCCGGGATCTCATTTTTACCAATAAATACTTTAAAATTTACATTTAGCACTCATTATTCATCAAATATAGATAATCTCCAATATGTAGATACTAAAACAGTTGATGGAAAAGATAAATATATACTTGGAAAACTAAACCAGCATACTCTTTCCTTAACATTCAGGATCGATTATAACATCACCCCGGAATTATCTATTCAATATTATGGAAGTCCTTTTGCTTCAACTGGTAAATTTTCAGATTTTAAAACTATTACTAATCCGAGAGCAGCAGAATATAACAACAGGTATAAAATAATAAATCCAATATCAAACGGCAGTGATTACGATGTAGCTGAAGCGGGCGGAACAGTCAACTTTTGTTTTGGAAATCCTGATTTCAATTTTTCTCAATTCAGGTCTGAATCTTGTATTAAGGTGGGAATACCGTCCCGGCTCTCAAATTTATCTTGTATGGGCAAATGAAATGACATATAATGTTAAGCCCGGTTATAATTCATTAAATAATACTATGGATATGTTAAGACATGCATTCCCTAACAACATTTTTTTAATAAAATTTAATTACTGGTTTACAATTTAACAGTTTATCTAGTGGAAATTTAAGTAACAGATTCTGACCTTGGTGTATAAATACAAGTAATAAAAATTGATTTCAAAAATTATAAAGCTTTTTTTTATTAATTAAACCATGTAAATATTTTATAGAAATTTTAAAATATCTTAGTTAAAAACTTTTTATAAAGTAGGGATTATCGCGTTTTAACTGTATTATAAGTATAGGAACATTCGGGGTAACTTAAATTAAAAAGAAAATTTAAGTCAAATGAAAAAATTTCCAATCTTTATTACAGTCCTGCTTTTTTTGGTCCATTGCTGTAACTGCAACGAGAATACAACGGAACCAGGAAGCGGAATCAGCTTCTCTTGTTGTACAGGTGAAATAATTCCGTCCGGAGAAATTGTCCAGATAAGTGATTATCCTCTTTTTGTAATGAACTATTCTGGTGATTACAATTTTCAGAATCGTATAAAAACAGGAATTAGCTTAAACAAATTCCGTATTCAGGATGATTCTGCACTTTGGGGATGTACCTGCTTTTCTGCCATGACTGATAGCTGTAAAATCTTCGGAAGAAACTTCGATTATTATCACCATATTGCCCTGATACTTTATACTCATGCTCCTAATGCATATTCATCTATTTCATTAGCTGATATTACTTACCTCGGTTTTTCAGAAAGCTCCTCTTTGGAACAAATTAAACGTTCATCTTCAATATCAGGGAGCCCTTATGTTACTATGGACGGATTAAACGAAAAAGGTGTTGCTATCGGACAAATGCTGGTTCCGGTTGTACAACCGCCATATGATCCAAATAAGATCAATCTAGGTTGTCTGGATATAATCAGGCTGGTACTGGACTATGCGGCAAGTACTGATGAAGCAGTATCATTAATTCACAAATTTAATTTTAAAGATGATGCGCATCCTGTTCATTATTTAATAGCAGATCGCAGTGGTGAATCAGTTGTAATCGAATACGTCAACAAAGAAATGAAAGTAATACATAATAATGAACCTTTTCAGATCTCCACTAATTTTATCATAACCGGCTCTAAAGCTCCTTCATCAACACCATGCTGGCGATATAATACTGCTTATAATATGTTAAAAAATACAAACGGAGAAATTGATGGGAATAATGCAATGGAAATATTGAGTTCGGTATCTCAAAGTATTACCATGTGGTCTGCTGTTTATGATATGAAATCATTCTCTTTCGATATTTGTATAGACAGAAAATATAATAAAACATTTTCCGTGAAAGTAATAAAACAATAATACCTTTCTAAGATGCTGCTGATGAAATAATCCAAGTGATGTTCCTACTAATATACAAATAGAGATAATTTTATAGTTAAAAAGCAATATGAAAAATAAATATCATTAGTTATCCTAGAATAACGGAATTGTTTAAAAATTTACTATAATCTTCCCTTGTCATTCCATAATAATAAAGATCAACCAGTTCACCGTTATAAGTTTTGTGATCTTTTCTTAAAATGCCTTCTTTTAAAAAACCGCAGCGCTCAGCCAACTCATAACTTCTATTATTATTTGTCATTACTCTTAAAAAGAGTCTATTCATAGACAAATTTTCAAAGCTGAACTGTATTATGGCAGTTAATGCTTCAGTCATTATTCCTTTCCCCTCATAGTCGTCTGAAATAATATATGCTATTTCACCGCGGGGTATAATCCAGTCAATATTTTTCACAGAAATATGGCCGGCATATTCTCCTTTTTCTTTAAGCCAAATTCCAAAATTAAAAGCCGACTGTTCATCCCATTCTTCAATTTTTTTTCTAATATAATATTCCGCACTAAACTCATCATGTGTATTGGAAAGCATAATCGGGAAGCTGTCAAGCATTCTATCCCTGTTTTTTTCAATTACATTATAAAATATTTTCCCGTCCCCCATTTTATACCTTTTTAAAACTACTCTTTTTGTTTCAATTTCAGCGGTAATATTTACCAATTCTTCCAATTTTTGATAAATCTCTTTTATTGATTTTTGCTCTAGCTTTTTGTAATTTTTTTATTTTTCTGTTCCAATGCAAGCTCGTAAGAATGTTTGAGCAGTTCGATAGCCGTATCAACATCTTTAGGTGTTTCCAAATACTTGGAAATCCATCCGCTTTCAGGTAAAATATGATGTTTGCTTGCGAGACCGGCGGATAAAATTTCCTCTTTAATTTTTTTTGGAAAAGGTATATCTACCAGGTAATTACCATGGATATGACCTATTTCCCTCCTGCCCAATTTAAATTCAATCCCCCCGAACCTATGCCGGCTGGACGTAATATTATCCCATTCAAATACCGAATTTCTTATTTTATCTATTGCACCTTTAACGGGCATAAACAGTTCAATTTTTATAAAAATATAATATAAATTAATTTTACATCAGCAGGCAAGCGGGAATAATTACCAACTAATAAATATGTGACCTGCGTTCTTTTTAAAAACCATATCTTAGATAATAATTCCATTGTTAAGAATTTAATTTCAAAACTTTCGAAAGGCCGGGATTCAAAATTCGATTAGAGCCAGGATATAATAAATAGAATAAATTCTTAATAACTTAGTTAATTATTCATATGCCGGTGTTGTCTCATCTCCTGAGATCCAGTGAGGAAGCCAGGCTAATGATAAGCTCTTTACATTAATGCCGGATTTAGCTGGTCTTACAATAACTTCTTCGAGTTTAATTTTATCGGGATCATAATTAGCAGAGATAGCCTGAGTATCATTGTTTAGCTGATTATTTAACTCCTCGATCTGTACATTAATATTTTTTATATCATCTTGAACCTGGTTCACGTCCATCTTTTCCTTATAAGTCTTTGAAGCGCGGGAGATTGCCGAACCTGCCCGGCTGGCATTTGTGGAAGACAGAGTTTTCCTGCCCAAAAATGCCCCGAGCAAAGTTGTACCAATTGATATTACCGTATTGATTTTCTGCTGATCGTATTGTGCTTTTTCATCCTGAAGCTTTTGTTCACTCTTTCTCACTTTTTCTTCAAGTGTTCTAATCTTAGATTCATATTTTGCCTTAATTTTTTCCACTTCCTTATCTCTTAATTCACGGAGTGATAAATCCAGTCTAACTCGGAAATCTTTTTCACTTTCCCCGGTATTAGAAATTAAACCCGATTCCTTATTTTGATAAAGAACTAATTTTGATTCCCTATATAAAAAATTAGCATACTCTTTATTCCAATCATTATAGCTTTTAGGATTTGTGGAATCTTGCGGAATTGAAGAGAAAACTGCTTCTTCCGATTCAGGTTCTTTAAGCAAATCTTCACCCGGTATTTCCAGTTCCACAGGCGATTCCCATTTAATAATTTCATCATTATCCAAAAGCGGGAAGAATAAATTTTTGTTTACAGATGTTTCAATTTTATTTTTATCAGAAATAATATTAACATCAGCTTTCCCGTATAAAAAAGATTTATATAGTATTTTTGCTTCATCCCCGGGCTTCGAAGATCTGACAGGGATATAGACTTGACTAATTTCCGATGGAATAACAGGTCTGGTTTTTGAAATATTCGCTTTGCTTACCGGGACAGTTTTGGAAGGTGCTGATGATAATTCAATTTTATGTTTCATCAGTTCAGAAATTTGAACTCTTGTTAACGGGCCGCTTAAAAAAGACATTACCCATCTTGTTTGGAAAATTACAGGGGCATTTTCATGTACATTATTCATAAGGAAAATTCTACTATCCAATCTTGAAATTAAATTCTCAAGCTCCTGCTGTGAATATGATTTCCCTTCCGATTGCATCGCACTATTAAGGCCATCGATAACCCGGTTTTTATCCTGCTCAGTCTGGAGTCTTCCTATAAACCATGTACCTATATTAGATAAACCTTTATAATCAATATCGACAGGATTTTGTGTTGCCAAAACTATCCCCAGCCCAAATGCTCTTGCCTGCTTCAACAGGGTAAGCATTGCAGTTTTAGAAGGAGGATTTGCAACCGGCGGGAAATACCCGAAAATTTCATCCATGTAAACGATGGCACGTAAACTTGTTGTCCCCGGCTGCAGCCTCATCCAATTAATCACTTCATTCAAAAGAAGAGTAATAAAAAACATCCTTTCGGTATCATTTAAATGCGCAATGGAAAAGATTGAATGTTTTGGTTTCCCTTCCCCGGTATATAAAAAATTTGAAATGCTGAACTTTTCTCCTTCCATCCACCCTGAAAATCCCGGTGATGCCAGGAGATTATTCAACTGCATTGCTAATTCAAATCTTTCTTTGGAAGGATAAAATGACTCGATATCGAAAACCCCGACTTTTTGAATCGGTGGATTAGTTATAGATTGGATTAAGTCCGGCAGTGTTAATCCTTTTTTTTGTCTCCAATAGAATTCAATAATGTTGGTCAATAGGATTGTTTCTTTACTTTTAATCGGATCTGCGGATATTCCAATTAGGTTCAGCAAAGCCCCGGAAACACTTAAGATTGTCTCCCTGAGAGAGAAATCATCGTCGAGGATCTTCTCTTCCGGCGGATCAAAAGATTTTAATACTGAAACTTGTTTCCCTGCATTACTGCCGGGAGTATAAATATCGAATGTTACAGAATCTTTTAGCCTTTTAATTCTATCTTTACTTTGATTCCAGCTTAATAAGCCTTTTTCCCAATCATCGGCTTTTTTCTTTGCCAACTCATCAAGGGAAATACCTTTTTTGTCTGCTTCATCCTGCGTCAGCCATTTTTTGAAATCTTCAGGATTTAAATCCGGAAATGTCAAAAGTAAATCGGATAAATCTCCTTTCGGATCGATAATTATCGCCGGAATTTTATCAATTGCAGCTTCTTCAAGCAATGCAATACATAACCCGGTTTTCCCGCTTCCCGTCATGCCAACACACATCGCATGAGTAGTCAAATCTTTTGAATCATAAAGAATTAGATTATCAAGAAGATTTTTGTTTGATTGGTCATATTCTTTACCGAGGTAGAATACCCCTAGTTTTTCATAATCAATCATAGTAATTCCTAAAAATATTTTTATGGATAATTAGAAATATAATTCATTCCATGTTAATTTTTTCAAATAAATGAATATCGTCGAGTTTTAAGATTACATCCCCTTTTGCATTGGTATTAAAAGATCTTACAAACTTAGCACCCCAGATTATTTCATCAAATGTATAAGAATACCTCGAATGGACAACCTGGCTGAAGGTATCATCGTATCCTTTGATTAAGATTAAAATTTCAAGTTGTTTATCTTTTAATTCTTCAAGAGATTTTCCAAAAATGGGACTATCTTCATCAATAGGATGAACAATTGTCCAGCTTAACGGGAAAAAATAAACGCTGTATCTTTCAAGCTTCATATCATAATATTTCCTGTTAAAATCTTTGTCAACCATAACTGCCAAAAGCCTGGCTTCCATTTCCATAATATTATTATTCCTTTGATTCGCAATACGGAATTGTAGAGATGTAATCTCTTTATATGGAGCAATTACAGCATTCTCACTATATAAAATCCTGGAAAAAGGATGCGAAAATCTTCCATATAATAAGCCGGTAATTAAAGCAAAAGCCAAAACACCAGCCATGGCTTCAACAGTGACAATGAAATTATCTGTTAAACCTTCCGGGATTATACCGCCGTATCCAATTGTTGTGGATGTCTGCACACTGAAGAAAAAACAATTAAAATAATTTTCTATTGGTGTTGAACCAATAATTCCCTTTAGGTTATCTACCCCTATTAAAAAATAAACTAAACCGAAAAGTGCATTAAATAAGAGATAAGAAAAGACAATTAAGCCGAAAAACTTTGTCCATGAAAGATTAACAAGTAATTGGTAAATATCTTTCGGGTGAAAGCCGGTTCCCGTTCGGGTTACATTAAACGATCCATCCTTATTAATAATCCTTTTTGTTTTACCGAAATATTTCTCTCCTAAACCGGGATCAATTGTCTGGTGCATAAAGCCTCATTTCTTATTAATTTAATATTGAACATGCTATCATATCTTTTAATAAAGGTTGTAGATTTGATAATTGTTATTTACGTATTCTAATCAGCGACAATGCAACAAATAGGCTGACTGCCGAAGAAAGGTAAAACGGAACAGAAGAACCGAATGCATCCCACAAATAGCCGGTTAAAACAGAGCCGAGGAACATTGCTATACTTGATAACATTGTAATTAAACCGACTGCAGAAGCTACTTTTTCGTAAGGCACTAAATCTGCTACCCAGGCTTTTAAAATTCCTTCGGTAGATGCAGCATAAATTCCGTACAAAGCAAAAAGAAGCCAGGTTAAGACAAAATTATCCGAAGCGGCAAACCCGAAATAAACGGCAGAGAACATTATTAATCCTAGGACGAAAATTTTTTTCTTTCCAATCTTATCTGATATTAAGCCGGCAGGATATGAGGACACGGCATATATTAAATTGTAAAAGACATAACCTAAAATTGCAATTGTATCAGAGCTGGAAATATTTCTTGATTTTAAAATCAAAAAGACATCGCTGCTGTTTACAAGAGAAAAAACTGTAATTAAGATTACTAATGTTTTATATGTTTTAGGCGATTCTTCCCAAAATGATATGTATTGTAATTTATTCTTCTTTTTAACTTCAACTTTTTTATCTTTTATAAAGAAAGTGAATGTAACGGCAATAATTGAAGGAACAAAAGCAATTATAAAGATAAGATTGTAGTTATAATTATAAATCCTTAAAAGTAATAACGCTGCAAGCGGGCCTAAAACCGCACCGAGCGTATCCATTCCCCTATGAAACCCGAAAATAGCACCGGTATTATTACTATTTGAATATCCCGCCAATAGTGCATCTCTTGGAGCTGTCCTCATTCCTTTTCCTATTCTGTCTGTAACCCTGCTTATAAGCACAATAAAAATCTTTGGAAAGATACCTGGAAGTGGTTTAGATAATGCAGATATGCTGTAACCGCCTACAACAAATATTGAACGTTTTCCCAGTTTATCGGATAAGAATCCGAAATATCCTTTTAAAAATCCTGCTGTTATTTCCGCAAGACCTTCAATTACTCCAACGGAAATCATTGAAGCTCCCAAAACCGATGCAAGGAAAATCGGGGTAATCGGGTAAAGCATTTCACTGGCCATATCGGTAAATAAACTTATAAATCCTAATACTATTACTTGTTTTGGAATTTTTTTCAGCATTAAAAAGAGTTTAATATTTTTACGGGATGGGTCTTAATATATGTAAAAAATTATTGGTGTTAAATGATCCGCACCGGCACTATCCCAAAGGAAAGTGCCGGTAAGGAATTTTAGAAGGATAGAATTTATTAAATTACTTTTGCTTCACTATTAATTATCTTTACTTCATAACCTAATTCTTTTATTCCCTGTTCTATTTTTGATTGGTCACCCACAACAATCCATATCATATTTCCGGGTTTAATAATTTTGCCGGCGGCTTTTGAAATATCATTTAAATTTAAGTTCTTAACGTTCGCGGTATAATTTTTATAATAATTATCGGGCAGATTATAATTAACAATATCAGTTAAATAATTGACAACAACATTTATTGTCTCCCATCTGCCGGGAAGTTCCAGGGTCTGGTTCTGTTTAGCTTTTAGCAGCTCATCCTGTGTTGGCGGTTTACTGCCGATAAATTGTGTTAATTCTTTATTCATTTCCTGAACTGCTTCTTTTGTTTTATCTGTCTGAACAGGAGCATATGCAACAAAAGGTCTTTGAGCTTTCAAACCCCTAATAAAGCTGTGTGCTCCGTAAGACCAGTGTTTGTCTTCCCTTAAATTCATATTTAATCTTGAAGTAAACATACCCCCCAGAATGTTATTCAAAGTTTCTGCTGCAATATCATTCATTTCAGATTTCGGCGGAACAATATCGGCAGCAAAAATAACCGACTGAGGAGCATCCGGGACATTAATTAAATAGATAACAGGTTTATCAGCATTTTGAACATTTCCCATTTTCTTTTCCGGTATGTTTCCTGTTTTCCATCCGTTAAATAATTTTTCCAGCTTCGGTTTTAATTCATCTAATGAAGCATCACCCGCAATAATTAATGTCGCATTATTCGGCTTAAACCATGAATTATGAAATTTAACTAGATCATCTCTTGTAATTTTATCAATTGACTCTTTATCTCCGTTTCCTCTCCAAGTTGTTCCGTATGCACTGTTTTTTCCATATAGAAGAATTGGCAGCACTCTGAATCCTGCTAAAATCGGTGAAGCTTTTTCCTGTTCAATTGCTGCTATCCTCTCTTTCTTCAGCCTTTCAAGATTGTTTTCAGGGAATGAGGGATTTAATATTACATCAGCAAAAAGCTCCAAAGATTTATCCATATTTGATTTTAAGGTAGATAAATAAACGGTAGAATTATCAACACCGGAGCCGGAAGATAAATGAGCACCAAGCTTAAGAAGCTCATCACTAATCTGAAGAGCATCCATTGACTTTGTACCTTCATCCATCATGTCGGATGTTAAGCTTGCAAGACCGGGCACTCCGAATTGATCTGCAGCAAAGCCTGCATTTACAACTAAATTAAATTCAACCAAGGGAACTGAAGTTCTTTTTGCTAAGATAATTTTTAACCCGTTGGACAGAGTGGTCTTTTGAAAATCCGGAAATTCGGCTTCCGGCGGCGTCCCGGCTTCCGGAATTTTCGTTCTATCTACATTTGATACTTCAGTTGTATAATTAGGATATGGAAGCACTTCTAAAATAAAATTACCATCCGATAACCATCTATTCCCCGCATCTTTAATATCTTGAGAAGTAGAATTACCAACCCATGTAAGCCGGGTTTTATAAAAACCAGGTGAATCTGCAAAGACTTCTCCCTGTGCTAAGATATCCGAAGTACCTCCAAAACCTCCGATCCTTTCAATACCCCTAACAAAATTAGAGATATGATTTGTTTTAACTCTCTCCATTTCTACGGCGGTAGGACCTTCTTTTAATAATTTATTCAATTCTTCATTAATTTCAGATTCTAATTTGGACAGAGGGACCCCTTCTTTTGCAGTTGCAACTATTTGAAAATGACTTCCGATTTCTCCTGTTGAAATGTAGGCATAAACATTAGTGGCAATCTGTTCATCGTATACTAATCTTTTATATAATCTGGAATTTTTACCTAAAGCCAAAACATCACTTAAAAGATCCAAGTAAGTTAAATCCTGAGAACTATATTCGGGAACATTCCAGGTTATGTATACTCTTGCCTGGGGAACTCTATCCTGTATTGTCATTCTTTTAGTACCGGACATTTTAGATACCCAGACTTTCTGGTGTTCAATTGGAGGTCCAGGCGGAATATCGCCAAAATATTTTTCAACTTTTAGTTTTATTGAATCAGTGTTTACATCGCCGGCAATAGATAAAATAGCATTTGCTGCACCATAGTATTTTTTAAACCAGTTTTGAACATCGGATAAAGAAGCAGAATCAAGGTCTTCCATATACCCGATAGTTTCCCAATGATACGGATGATTTTCGGGATACGTATTTTCCGAAATTGCCCAACTAATTTTTCTTCCGTAAGGTTGATTTTCTCCCTGGCGCTTTTCATTTTGAACAACGCCTCTTTGTTCATTAAGTTTAGCTTGATCAATTGCACCGAGCAGATGCCCCATCCTGTCGGATTCCATCCAGAGTGCAATATCAAGTGCTGACGTAGGGACATCTTCAAAATAATTTGTCCTGTCTTTATTTGTTGTCCCGTTCATATCTGTTGCACCAACTCTCTCCATTGCCTGGAAATAATCATCATTAAAATGTTCACTCCCGTTGAACATTAAATGTTCGAATAAATGAGCAAAACCGGTTTTCCCTTTCACTTCATTTTTGGAACCGACATGATACCAGACATTTACCGCAACAATAGGAGCCTTATGATCTTCATGAACAATAAGTGTTAAACCGTTATTCAATACAAATTTTTGGTAAGGGATGTCAATTTTTGAAATATCCTGTGGAATAATTTTAATAACCGAAAAAAGTAAAAATGTAAATGTTAAAAAAACCGCTTTCCCTTTCATATAATTCTCCTTTTGGTATTAAAAACTTTAAAATATAATATAATTAAAAACGAATAATTTTTTTTATGATGACCGGACAAATAAATATTCAAAAGGTTAAACAGTTTGGATCAAATTTCTTAACTTTTGCATATTATATAATTCTTTTTCAATAAAATCGCATTATTAAATGGAGGGTAAAATGAGAAGCATTTCTATGCTAATAATAACCATTTTCGCATTTGTTTTTTCTACTCCATTATATTCTCAAAAAGTCTATGATAACAGGGATGAAATCCCTGCAGAATATAAATGGGATCTAAATGATATTTATAAAAATTGGAATGAGTGGGAATCAGGCCTTCAGGAGCTGCAGAAGAAAATGGATGAAATTGTAAGCTATAAAGGAAAACTAAAGGAATCCCCTGAAAATCTATTAAAAGTTAAAAAGCTAAATGATGATTTGGGAATTCTATCTTATAAAGTTTACAGGTATCCCCAGTTAACAAGAGATTCCGACACAAGAAACCAGGAAATGAATGCAAAGCTTCAGCAGGTTCAAATATTGTTCGCAAAATTCAATACTGCAACATCATGGATAAATCCTGAGATGCTTGAAATACCCTGGGATACAATGAAGAAATGGCTGCAAGATCCTGAGTTTAAGCCATACAGGTTTAGTATTGAAGATCTTTACCGGCAGCAGGGCGCATGTTTTAGATGAAAGTAAAGAAACACTATTATCTTATTTTACCAGGTTTAACCAGGCACCGAGAGATATTTATACAAACCTTTCAACTGCCGATGTAGATTTTCCAACAATCACATTATCCACTGGAGATAAAATCCAGGTAACCAATGGAAATTACAGCAGGGTTTTAGCAACAAATTATAACCAGGAAGACAGGAAAAATACTTTTGAAGCTCACTACGGTGTATATAAAGCTGATGAAAATACATATGCAGCAATTTATAACGCTGTCTGCCAGAAAGATTGGGCAGAGGCACAAGCTCGAAACTATAAGTCCTGCCTTGAAGCACAGCTCGATGGGAATAATATTCCTGTTGAAGTATATGAAAATTTAGTTAATACTGTAAAAGCCCATACGGAACCTTTACAAAAATATAACCGGCTGAGAAAGAAAATCCTCGGCTTAAAAGAATACCACAGCTATGACGGTTCAATACCTTTAACCGATTTTAATAAAATGTATCCTTATGATGAAGCAAAGAAATGGGTTCTTAGCAGTACCAAATGGAGTTGAAGACGGAAGAAG
>CAVUCR010000038.1:0-81849 GCA_963739895.1 uncultured Ignavibacteria bacterium
CACGGCGTGGATCGCGACAGCCTGGGTCTGGCGGACAACGGCTGTCAGGATACCGTACAATTGCCGTTTATCGAATCCAGTTAGCTGCCGGCGCGCGCTCCCTGCGCCACCAGCGGCGGGCCCGACTGGTTACCCGGATGGTTACGATGATGAAACGAATGGTGGTGCCCCTGTTTCTGCTGCTGGGCGCCTGCAGCAGCACGCCGACGCGGCCGTTACCGCCGGTGATCGACGGGCAGACCGGCGAGCCGGCGCCGGGCGTGCCGTACGAGCCTCCCGAGCAAACGGTGCCGGTGCCGCTGCCGCCGTCGTCGTCCAGCGGCGGAGCGGTGGTTGCGCTGCTGGATCAGGCCGAGACCTATCATCGCTCGGGTGACATCGATAACGAAGCGGCCACGATCGAGCGGGCGCTGCGCATCGACCCGAAAAATGCCAGCCTCTGGAGCCGCCTGGCAGCGGTTCGGCTCGAGCAGGGGCGGCCCGGGCAAGCCGAGCAGCTGGCACTGAAGTCCAATGCGCTGGCCGGTGAGGATACCGTGCTGCAGGCTCGCAACTGGCGTCTGGTAGCGCGCGCGCGCTGGTCGGTCAATGACGGCAGCGGCGCCCGGGCGGCCGAGAAAAAGGCCCGGGATCTGGGCGGTTAGGCGTTGATTTGTGTACAATCCCTGCCTTGAATGGGCAGATCGCTGGATTTGACTCGGACCTTTCCGACCGCACACCTGGTGATGCACCCTCGGCGACTCCTGTAGCCGCGAGCGGGGACACGGGACTGCCACTGCGCATGCGGGGACCGCGTTTGCGGCCGCCCTGTTGCCCATCGGCTGTGCGCTGCCCGAGCCCCGACAACCTGACAAGAAGCGCCGGCCACGTGGGCATCTATTCAGTCGATAAGCTTATGAGCGAGGCCCGCCGCCTGGCTGCCAATTCCGCCGTACCAGCGGGCATTGATAAGAATTAATTCAGCTGAAAATGCGCATAACGTCTTCGTGATAGCACCTAATGTTGGAAAAAAAGAAACCGCTCAATTTATTTTGAGAGTTACAGATAAAGGGACACCTCTATTATCAAGATATAAAAGAGTAATTGTGACTATAATACCATGATAAAAAGAGTATTTGGAATGGTTTTAAAAAAACCAGGATTCCAGCAAATCAAAGCAACACCTTAAAACGGAGGCTTAAATGGATAATATCAGCACAAAAAAGAGAAGCAAAATTCTTTCTCTGCTTTTTTCCATTCTTACCCCGGGATTGGGACATTTATATAACGGCAAATTAATCTGGGCAGTTGCTATTCCTGTAATATTTTCATTATTTATGAAATCATATACTATTTTTCATTAATAAAATCATTCACATTTTATTTAATCTTTGTACTATTTGCAATATATGTTTATGTATTTTCTATTGTGCATTCAATCGTATTGGCTAAACGAAATCATAATTATCAACTAAAAAGATATAATCGTGTATATATTTATCTAATGTGGCCAATCCTTTATTTTGGACTTGCCCCGCTGCTTCCTGGCAACAATTCGATAAGACCATTTAATATTCCTACTAATAGTATGGAATATACCTTAAAAGCCGGTGATATGATTTTCGCGGATATGGATTATTATAAAAGTATGGAAGTGAAAAGAAATGATATCGTTATTTTTAGTTCACCCGAACCTCCTCACAATCTTATAATAAAACGAGCAATAGCATTCGAAGGTGAAAAAATATCAATTGTAAACGGGAATATATTCATAAATGATAAAGAGTTTAAAGAAGATAATCCAAACATAATTTATGAGAATAATTATTATGATGACATTCATGAGACAATAATTCCGGAAGATCATATATTTGTTCTGGGAGACAATAGACTAAACAGCTTGGACAGCAGAAATTTTGGAAGTGTACCGGAAAAAAATATAAAGGGAAAACCGTTGTATATTTATTTTAGTGACTCATTTGACAGAATAGGAATCAATTTGCAATGAAAGTATGCTTTATAATATAGAAATTTAAAACCGACCTTGTTTACTTATTAAATCTCCACAATTGGACCATACATAACAAGCTTTAATTGCGTACCTGCTTGTTTACCAACAATATTTATCGTTATCCCGGATTCTCATGCGCTCTCAGGTTGAGTTGATGGTTATTCACAATTTAACAGGACAATTTCTAAACCCCATATTTTTTGTGTAATGGTGAATTGATAATACCATGAAGTTTTAATTGTAACATATCTGTATCATTTGTAGTTAATCCGCTTGTTGAAATATTCGGATGAATAATAACTTCTGATATTCCGGGACTGCCTTTCCCTTTCAACAATCCTTTACGCTGTAATCTTATCCAGTTTGTTGTAAACGTTATGGGTAAAATCGGAACCTGCTTACGAATAGCTAATGAAACCGCACCAGTTTTAAATTCTGTTAGTTTTGGAGCATTCTTTGAGATGGTTCCTTCCGGAAGAATCACCAAGGGATGTCCTTCATCAATTACTTCCATCATTCTTTTGAATGCTTTTAATAATCCCATTTTATTATACCTATCAACTAATATGTTCATCCCAGATTTATAGAATATATTGAATAACGGCCACTTTTCAACTTCCTTTTTTCCAGTAAACACAAAGTATTTATCAAATATTGAGTATAAGCAAGGAATATCTAAAAATGAGCTATGGTTGGAACAGATTAAAAATGGTTGATTTTCGATTATATTTTCCCTACCCTCGATTTTCAAAAAAATTTCCTGCACAAAACAAAAATAGTTTCGCATAGAATTTCATAATTACAAATGCCGAAGGAAATCGTTCTTTTTTTGAATAGAAAAAAACGAAAAAACGGATAGAATAAAATTTAATAGTAATACAAAACATGTAAGGATATATATTTTGTAAACAAACCTGAAAGGATATAAAATATACGACTTCATTGAAAGTATTTCAGAAATTTTAAATAATGAACTTTACATACTTTTAATGTACATAACTTTATTGTTAAGCTGTATAATACAATCATAAATCATAAAATCAACCCGGCTTCTTAAAAGAATCAGGGATTATATAATATCCATCAAATACTTAAATTTTTTCTTCGATATGCACTTTGGCCTTGGAAGTCAAATAGTAAAAAGCAGGGATAACAAACAATGTTAATATAGTAGAAACAATCAGCCCGCCAATAGCAACAACCCAAGAGGTATTCTCATTTCTTTCCCGGCATCTCCAATTCCCAACGCTAACGGGAGCATACCGAGTATAATCGCAGTAGTTGCCATTATCTGCGGTTTTAATTTTGTCGGGCATGCTTCCATTAAAGCATCTTTCGGAAAATATCCCTGTTCACGCCTTAATTGATTGGTATAATCTAATATTAAAATTGCATTGTTTACAACTATACCGATCAGCATTATAATCGCCATTAAAGAAGTTATACTGAATGCAATGTTGGTTATATACAGTGAAAGAATTACACCGATCATTGCAAGCACTACCGTCAGCATAATCATAACAGGCTGCCAGAAGCTCTCGAGTATTGCAGCTAACAGCATGTAAGTTAAAAGTACCGCAAGGAAGAAAGCGAAGATCATATCCGAGATCATATCATTCATCATCTGAACATTTCCGCCCCACTTTATGCTGTATCCCGGAGGGAAATTAATAGTTGCCAATCTATTTCCTATTTCAGATGTAACATTGCCTAACGGGACTCCTTCCGCAGGTGAACCGGTAAATGATATTGTAGTGAACTTATCTCTATGCAGAATTTTTGTATAGCCGCGAGTAAATTTAACATCGGCTATCTGCGATAATCTCAAAGCTCCTGTAACCGGCGAAACAACGGTTATATTCCCGATATCTTCTGGAGTTCTTACTGAATTATCATTTAGAGTAACTGTTATATCATATTCATTGCCTAGCTCTCTGTATTTTGAAGATAAAATTCCTTCAACTGAAGAGCGCAAGGTTAAAGCAAGATCCGCAACCGTTAAACCTGCTTCAGTAACTTTTTCGCGGTCAGGGAAAACAGTTATTTCCGGTTTACCGGCACGTGAAGTTTGATCAAGGTTTATTAATCCGGGAACATCTTTTATTTTTGTCATTATTTCATTTTTAAGTTCTTCAAGTTTATCGAGATTCTGCCCAAGTAAATAAAA
This sequence comes from uncultured Ignavibacteria bacterium, assembly GCA_963739895.1. GTDB lineage: Bacteria > Bacteroidota > Ignavibacteria > Ignavibacteriales > Ignavibacteriaceae > CAVQBP01. The sequence goes on from CAVUCR010000038.1 coordinate 4,158, forward strand.
TTGAATCTGAGCTCCTGGTCCACCTGTATGTGAGCCTAGATCAACTTTTACTTTTGCATTTGGAATATCTGCAAGTTCCTTAACAAAAACAGAAACCATATCTTGAACGCCTGCATCTCTTTTTTTAACATCAACTAACTGGATATTCATCGCCGCCATATTTGTTCCGATATCAAGATCACTGACCTTCCCCAAATCAGTAAGGATATGCGTTACTTCTTTATGTTTTTGAATCCTTTTTTCAATTTCATCAAGAACATTTGCAGTTGCATCTAAATTATATCCTTCGGGTAATTCTACTTCTACTCTAATCTTTCCGTCATCCATCGGGGACATAAATTCAAAGCCAAGCTTTGGCCCAAAAGTCATTATTACTAATAAGAGTATTACAAAAGTTCCAAGCACAGTTATAAAGCTTATTTTCTTATTTTGAAGAACCCAGCCGAGCATATTTTTGTACAAATTAGTTTGCTTTTCTTCCATTTGCTCAAGCCACGATGCAAGCTTATTTTTCTTTTTCATAACTTCAGGTAAAATTAATGATGCAAGCATCGGTGTTAAGGTAAACGACATTATCAATGAAAAGATTGTAGCGAAAACTGCAGCCAGTGCTAATTCCTTCAGCCATTGACCAACTAATGAGGACATATTTGCTATCGGCAGGAAAACCACAAGATTGGTTAAAGTAGATGCAAGCACTGCAACCATTACCTCAGAGGTACCTTTGAATGAGGCTTCTTTATTATTCTTACCAAGACTTTTATACCTAAAAATATTTTCAATTACCACAATCGAATTTGCAACCAGTACTCCCACTGAAACCGACAATCCCATTAAAGTCATCATGTTTAAAGTGAGACCAAATGCTTTCAATAAAAAGAAAGTTGAAATAATAGATGTTGGCATTGAGAGTGCAACTATAATTGTTGAACGTAAATCATGTAAGAATAAAAGCAAAACTAGTGCAGTAAATAAAACTCCAAGATAAACATTACTCATTGTGTCGTTAACACTGCTTTTTACAAAATCAGATTCATCATTTACAATTTCAAGATTGGTTCCCTGAGGCAATGCAGCTTGTATATCGGGTAAGGCGTTTCTAATTCCATCTGCAACTTTAACAACATTTCCTTCAGCACTTTTTACAATACCCATTCGCACAACATTTTCATCTTTTTCTTTTGTAATATTATCAAAGTAAACGGCTCGCTGCCTGATGTCTTTTCCAGCATCCAAAACCTGTGCAAACTGCTGCAGTTTTTTAGGACCGAAGGGAGTAGGAACTTGCATGTTTTTCATCGTCTCTATATTTGCATATTCCCCTTTCAATCTTACGGTGTATTCCTGATCATTTATTTTAAAATAACCGCCGGGAATATCCATATTATGAGCTTTAAGAATCTGCAGCAACTGGGGAAGAGAAATATTATTTTCAAAAGCGACTTTGTTATCGAGCACTACTCTTATTTCTCTTTTCCTGTCCACCAGTTATATCGACTTTCGCAACACCTTCAATTTGCGAGAACCTGTCTTTTAAAGTTTTATCTGCGATTTCATATAATTCTCTCGGATCAAGATTTCCGCTTAACACAACATCAACAACCGGGAAAGATTTTAAATCTACTTTTTGAACTATAGGCTGCTCGGCATCTTCGGGAAGATCATTAATTATTTCGTCAACTTTATCCTTTACTTCCTGGTTAGCCACATTAACATTTTTCTTCATTTTAAATTCAATAATTACAATCGATAAACCATCAAGAGAATACGATTCAACCCTTTCAATCTGGCTTATTGTGGAAACAGCTTCTTCTATTTTTTTGCTAATTAATACTTCAATTTCCTTAGGACCGGCACCGGGGTAAACTGTTGAAATAGTAACATAAGGTATTTCAACATCCGGCTGTAAATTTAAGTTTAATGTAAAATAAGCCAGAAGACCAAAAATAAGGAATACCATTATTCCCATAGTTGTCATTACCGGTCTATTTATTGAAACTTTTGCAAGAAACATATTGCGAATTCCTTTTATTTAATCAGTGTTGAGCAAGTGATCATTTTTAAGGTTCATATATCTTTATTTTAATTTTATTTCTCCGAATTTTTGGAATAATGTAGTTTTGGAATATTGGATGAATTGCTATTTCATTATTCCTTCATTCCAAACAGTTGAACACACGTTCACTGAACAATTTTTACTTTTGTACCGTTATCCAAAAGAGAAATTCCCTGGACAATTACCTTATCTCCGGGTTTCAAACCGTTTTTAATTTCAAAATCCAGCCCGCTGTCATTCCCGTTTGTTACATATCTTTTTTCTGAAGTACCGTTGTTCTCTAAAAAGACATAGTTCCCTTTGTCATCTGACAAAATGAGATTCCTCTGAATAATTACAGCTTTAGGATTCTCATAAATTAAAATTTTTATATCAGCTGTCACTCCGCTTTTCAATTCCATTCTAGAATTATCAAATTCCACTTCAGCGTAAAACGCCTGCTTATTGGGATCAGCTGCCATTGAAACCTCAGTAACTTTTCCGTAATAACTTTTTCCATTGTATTCCATTTTGGCATTCATTCCTTTTTTTACAGAACTTATTTCTGTTTCAGATGCCCAAATTTTTGTGTGCATTTGACTTAATTGAGAAACAGTAAATAGATGAACATCTTTATTAACATTATCGCCTTCATTTACTTTCATATCGACCAGGATTCCATCAAAGGGTGATTCCACAAACAGCATATCTTTAAGTGATTCATAATTTCTTTTGGCAACAAGATACTGGGTTTCGACAGCATCATAATTAGCCTGAGCAGTTTCACCGGCGTTAAGAAGTGCTTTCATCCTGTTGTAAGTTTTCTCCGCATTATCATACGACTCTTTTGCCTGCATAAACTGAATCCCCGGATTATCTTCGGCAAATTCAACGATAACCTGGTCTTTCTTAACCTCTTCCCCAACCTTGGCATTTATTTTTTCAATCTTACCGCCGACCATGGCACCTTTCGTCGCTTCTTTAATTCCTGCAAGCTTCCCGAAAAAGCTGTAATATTTTTCAAATTTTTTATATTTAAGAACTTCAACTTTCACTGGCACTCCTTCTTCGGCACGAATTTGTTCCATACTTTTTGCATCAGCTTTTTCTTTACTGCAGCTCTGAAAAATAAAAAGAGAAAAAACAGATAAGACAATGGGAACGATTATTTTATATTTTATTTTGTTCATTATTAAATTCTCCTAACTTTAATTAAATTTCTTAATCTTCGATTTTCATCATATCGATATATTTCGAATCGACTTTTCCTAAAATTTCATCAAGACCTGCCTTGGCGATTATATAGTCATAAATTGTCTGCAGCCTATTAATGCGGGCTTGTTTTAATTCCATATCTGCATTTTGAACTTCAAGCTGATTACCGGTTCCTTCTTTATACCGGACAACTGAAATGTCATAAGCTTTTTCTGCAAGGCTGACATTCCTTTCCTGTGCCTCAAGTGAACTTTGAACACGTTTCAATTCATAAATTTTTGATTTTACCTTTGTTGTAGTAAAATCTTTTAGCAGCGAAAGCTGTTCACCGGTTTGTTTTAATGAAATTTCCGATTGTTGAACTTTATTCTTTGTTCTGTCGCCGTTAAATAGATTGATGGACAGGGATAATCCAACAACAGTAGAAGAGTAATTTTGAAACTTAAAATTATCCGCGGAACCGGCATAGGTATAACTGCCAAAAGCATAAAGTGAAGGCCAATATTCAGCCCTGTCAAGATCAATAAATGCTTCATCAACCTGCATCTTGAGCTTCAGTGAATTTATGCTGTAATTTGCTCCTAAAGCTACATCAATTGTTTCCGTGATACCGGGAATTTCCTCTTTTGAATAAAGAAATTCTCCTTCAACATCTACTTCCTGCTGCTGGCTTATTCCAATAACAATTTTAAAACTATTCTTGACATCTTTTAGATTATTTTCAATTTGAAGAACCACCGGTTTTATATTTTCAACTCTTACTTCTGCCTGAAGAGCATCATAATCGGAAACAAGTCCCTGTGCATTAAGAGCTTTAACATTCCTGAGATTTTCTAGAGCATTATTATAGCTTGCGGATGTAATTTGCAGAAGCTGCTTTGTTAAAAGTACTCCGTAAAAAGCTTTTTTCACATCGAGTATAGTTGAAGATACTTTTCTCTTTAGTTCTTCCTTTGACAAGTTTAAATAAATTTGTGACGCACCTATACCTCTGAACACGGCAGAATTGAACAGAGTCTGTGTGAGAAGGAGTGAAGTTTCATAACTATTTGTCTGTACAAAAGACTGCAATTGTGTCTGAATAGATTTGTATTTTGATTCATCTCTTGGTAAAACATTTTCATCAAACAGAATGCTGTAAGTAGCATTTGTTAATAATGCTTCAAAATCGGGGAAAGGAGTTTTTGGTTTTTTAAGAAAGTGATTAAAATTCGCTGAAAGATTAAGGCTTGGAAGCGCGTAACCGAATGCTTCGTGAACTGCTTCCTGCGATTTTTCAATATCAAGTTTTGCAACTTTAATATCCCTGTTATTATTTAATGCAGCATTAATTGCATCTTCGAGAGTATATACTTTGGATTGTGAAAACCCGGTTGAAAAAGATATCAAAAATATGATTATCCCTTTTGTAATGAGGTTATTTAATAATTTGTGTATCTCCATAATCTTCACTTATCTATTTTGTCTTTAATTCGTTAGAAAATTTATTTTTCATAAATAGTATTTTGAGGAATATTTACTTTTATCATCTGTTCACTTACTTCCCAAAGCCGTCCAGCAGCTTCTTCATTATATGTTAATGGTGATGACCGGACACATTTTTTATCGATAAAATATTTGCCCGTCACATTTGCTACTTCAGGTGAGGATGCAAGATAAATAACTGTTTCGGCACCTTGTTCGGGGCTTTTTAAAAAAGGTGATATACTGCTGTAGAGGATTCTCTTTATGAAAGAGGAATCAGGATCATTATTTATTATGTTAGTGGCAACAAAGCCGGGATGCAGGCAGTTTGAGGTTACTTTTGTGTTTATTATTCTTCTTGACAGCTCATAAACAAAAAGTATATCAGCTAACCTTGCTTGGCAGACTGCTTTAAATGCTGAATATTTTTTTGAATATTCGAGATTTTCAAAATTAAGTCTGCCCTTCCGATGAAATTCCCCTGAAACATTAATAATTCTCCCCTGCTTACTTTTTAAAATATTTTTCAAAAGAAGATTAGTAAGTAAAAATCGTGATAAATAATTCACAGCAAATGTAGCCTCAATACCATCAATAGTAATATGCCTTCTGCTGAAATAAGCCCCGGCATTATTAATTAAAATATCAATACTGCTGAATTTATTATTTATTTCATCTGTCAAATTTAAAATTGAAGCCTGGGATGATAAATCCGTAATGAATAGATGGAACTTATTGCTTCCCGTAATGCGCTTCAACTCGGTTAAAGTTCTTTCACCACGGGTATGATTCCTGGTGACCATGATAATTGTAGCCCCAAGCTTGGCAAGTTCTTTAGCTGCTGCTTTACCAATACCCGAATTTGCCCCGGTGATTAAGCAGATTTTTTCTCCGCTGAAGTACATAATAATTACTTAAAATTTTCCGAATTTTAATACAATTTCAGCAGATGGTCCTGAAATCTCACTATCTTTCAGATCATCGAGATTAACACCTGAAACCAACCTATAACTACCCCCTAAACCAATTCTAAAGAAGGAAGTAACATTAAGCATAGCTCTCACTGTCGGTTCCATTACAAAAAAGCTTTGAGTGTTAGTATCCCAATCCCAGTCCCGATCATCAGGATGCCTGTAACCGATTCCGCCTCCGCCTATCAGCAATGAAACAGTATAATGGACAAGGTTATCGGAGTTATTGATATAATGAAGCTCCACCCCGCCGTAGCCGAAATTTAATAGCTGTCTTTCGCCCAAAAACAAATTTTCAGTTTTAACATTATTTACAAGTCCGTAACCGCCGCCGCCGATTACAAAGGTATGATTTATTATCCATCCGCCTTGTCCACCGACCAAAACCCCAAAGTGTTTATTTATTGAAGTAAATTTCACCACAGGTCCGCCGAAACCACCATTAGAGATTTCACCGCTTCCCAATAAGGTTTCTTCCTGGGCGATTAATAACGGGGAAACAATCAATAAAAGCAGAACGATAACTGATTTCATTTTCATTATCTTCCATTTTGTTAAAATTGAAAAAAATTTCGAGGTTGAACTTATTCTTTTAAAGCAGGAATTCGTCCGGTATTATAAATCCAAACGTAAAAAGTGTATCTTCCGATAAAGTAAAACTAATTTTACTGATGAATGGTAATTTTTAAGGATGAAAACGTGGACAATACCTCAAATTCTCTACGTTTAATAGAAAGCAGATTTTTATTATGATTATGATTCTTTATGATCTTAATAAATCATAAAAGATTAATATGATCAGCTATCCATTAGAATTATTATTCTTTGAACAGATTATTTCAAAGGGAAGTTATGTTTTTTAAATTGGGTAGGAGTCATCGAAGTATATCTTTTAAATGCAATATTGAAAGCAGATTTGGAATTAAATCCGACTTCTTCGGCAATGGCTAAAATTGTTAACAAATCTCCTCTTTTATCTAGTAATAAACTTTTTGCTTCTTCAATCCGGTAGCTATTAATAAAATCAAAAAAATTCTGATTCATTTTCTCATTAATTATCTGGGATAAATGATGCGGGGATACTGAAAGCATATCTGAGAGTTTCTGGAGTGTTAAGTCATTTTTTAAAAATGGTTTCTCTGATTCCATTATGTTCAAAAGCTTATTCAAATATTTTTCAGAATTTTCAGGTGTTAAAGAAGATTTTTCATATTTTTTTAATTTATTATTCTCAATTTCAGTAGGAATAATAATCGGCTGGGTTAAACCGAAGTAGCCTATTGCTAAAATCGTAATTGAAACTAATAACGGTATTAAAGTTATATAGATGGAATAAACATTTATACCTGAAATAAATAAAACAATAAATATGGTCATTATCCCGAATATTAATAAAAAACTATTCATACCGACACTTATCCAGCGTAAATTAATTTTTTCAAGGGAAGACATAGTCGACTTTATTTTGGCTTCATATTCATTTAGCAGTTTCTTAACAAAGAACAAATAGATGAATAAATGCACGATTTGTATAATAAGAATAACCAGGTTTTCATCTAAAATACCAACACTTCCGATTGAAGCTAATTTATCTTCGGGATTTTCAAAATAGAAGGGCAGTTTATAAAATATTAAAGCTAAAAACGGGATTAAATGTAAAATTTCTTTTCTATTAAATTCGAAATGCCCTGCAGTTAATTCTTTTACATAAAAATAAAACAAAGGACCAAAGAGAAAAATAACTGTTGAAGGCAATCCGATTATAAAAGGAAAATCTTTATAAGAATCTGTTCTTATAAAAACAAAACCGCTGATTGATACCGAAAACATGATCATTAATATCCCAAGAAGGCGGTTAGCCGTTTTGTTTCCTCTATTCAAAGTAAGCAGCAGAACACTTACGAAGAAACCCTGTCCAATTCCTATCAGGATGATAATGGTAAATAAATCCATTTCCCCTAAATACAAATTAATAGCTACTCAAAATTAGTTAAAATTTGTAATAATGTAACTACAATTTTATGTAAAAATTCAGATTAAATGTTAAATAATTATTATGAAGTTGGATAAATATTAAAAATTTTTTTACTCTTCAACCAACTAATAACTTGACAATATTTTCTAATAAAAAAGAAGCTGTGATAAACCTGAACATTATTTTATTGAAATTTACTCACTCTTGAAAGTATATTCCACAATTATTAAATTATTATTACCATTCTAAAACTGTTAGTTGTTTATTGTCTATTTCTTTTGAACTTCGTTTTTGTACCAGAGTTATAATTATACTTTTATTCAGCAGTCTATAGAAAAAGAACTTAAGGAGAAGGAAATAGATATCGCAGCATCAATTCAGCAGCGAATTATTCCCAAAGAACTATCTAAAATAGAAGGTTATGAAATTTCAGGAATTAATATCCCCTCAAAAGAAGTAGGCGGCGATTATTATGATTGTATCCCTCTTAATAACGGGAAAGTAGCTCTGATTATTGCCGATGTTACCGGGAAAGGTATTGCTGCTGCATTGCTTGTTAATACTCTGAATGCTTCCCTTTATTCCTATTTGGAATTTGATCTTCCTCTAATGGAAATTGCAGACAGGCTAAATAAACTGATATATAGATCAACTCCCTACCATAGGTTCATAACTTTTTTTATATCTGTTTTAGGTCCTGAAACCGGTGAGCTTAAAGTTTTGAACGCAGGGCATAACCCGATTTTAATATTAAGAGACAACGGCATTCTTGAAAAAATTGAAGCCGGAGGTATCGGGCTGGGTATGCTTGATCTTGGACTCCCCTTTACCGACCAAAGCTTGAAAATAGAAAAAGGGGATAAATTATTTTTATATACAGACGGCATCCCTGAAGCAATGAGCCCGGAACAGGAAGAGTACTCCAATGATCGAATGATCGAATGATCAAATTTTTCAAAAACAATTCGGATAAATCTCCTGCTGAATTTGTTGATGCAATTGTTAAAGATGTTAAAGACCATGTTGGAACGGCAGATCAAAGCGATGACATTACTTGTCTTATCTTAAAAAGGATTTAACTTTAGAGAATCCTAAAATACCTTGACCATTCTGTAACGTCTTTGCTGAGCCGACACATAATGGAAGCGGAATTCAAGATTTAACTCACATTAACCAGAAAATAATTCATGCCTCAGCCAATTCAGAACCTCCTGTAAATCTTGGCAGCAATGTAGAGAAGGGATCTTATTTTAAGAATGGTGAAGTAACTCTCACATTTACAGGACTTGGGATTGTTAATGATGCAGCCTGTGAAATTGTGACTTTTTTGATTCCGGCGAAAGTTCTTTCAAGATGAAAATGAAGCCCATGCCGAACATGGATGTAACGACTATCGGCTCCTCGTATTATAGGGAGAATTTATTTATAAACACTAAATCATTCTGGGTTGAGAAAGTTGAAATGGATGAACTGGTTTTGTCGGAAACAACCATTCAAGGACAGACTAATAAATGCTGTTACCGAACGTAATACTGTTATTAATAATGTTAATGAAGCAGGATTTGAGAAAGCTCTTAAAAATTCTAACTGAATATAATGTCTAACAGAAGATGATATCTTTTTAGGTAGAAATATTGTAAATAAAAGAAATCATCTTGACCCCTTGAAAATATCTGCTGTGCTGTCCGCTTATATATTCAATTTCAAAAAAGCAATATTAGAAATGATATTCGTCTCTTAAAAAGAGAAGATTCCCTTTCTAAAAATAGAAGTCTTTTACTTCAACTTCATGAGCTTCAGGATCAAACTTATTCAAATAATGGATGAACTCATTTGCATAAACTCGTTCATTCTGCCGCTTGTATTCATCAACTATTTCTTCAAGCTTTTTATGATCAAGGATACTACTTACGTAATGTTTCTCCTCGTGATCATCATATATTCTATATATAAGAGTGCACTTGTTCATTCTGGTCTCCCGATTTTTTTATATTAAAATTGTATCTGCATGCAGTATATCCGAGTACAATTCGGATCTAATTGCTTCCGCATTTTTTCTTGCTTTTGAAAGAGAGTCAAGAATATATCTTCTTGCAGTAAATACTTTCCTTTGATCTTCATTTGCTTCATTTAGAAGTAAAAATCCTACATAAATATAAGTATAAAGTTCAACTAAATCTTTAGATGCAACTTCCTGCAAATTAATATCCTTCTTATCCTTAACATATTTTAGACTTTCATAGAACAATCCCCTTATCTCACTTAAATTATTAAGCAAGTGGGATAAACTTCCCTTATATTCTTTCTTTTCCCAGTCATTAAAATATTCAGACAAAACATCATTGATAACGCCCCCTGCGGCGGCAACAATTTGGAGCTGTGAAGTACCTTCGTAAATGTTTGTAATTCTCGCATCTCTCACTAAACGCTCAACCATAAATTCTTTCATATACCCTGTTCCGCCATGGATTTGAAGAGCATCATAAGAAATTTTATTTGCCGATTCACTTAAAACATACTTTGCTACGGGAGTTAAAAAAGCCACTACCTTAAGAGTTTCCTTTAATTTTTCATTTGCTTCGGTAAACGGCTTTTTCTCTTTTTTTAGGCTATCTACAAGTTCTTCCAGTTTTTCCTTTTTATCGAGCCAGAGGCATGTTGAATAGAACAAAGACCGGTTGGCTTCCAGTGTTACGCGCATATCTATTAATATGTTAGATACAACCGGCATATTATAAATTGGTTTACCGAATTGTTCCCTGGCTTTTGCATATTTTAATGCTTCTTGATAAGCCTGCTGTGAAATTCCAAGTGATTGAGCACCTATACCGACACGGGCGCGATTCATTAAATACATAACATATTTTAATAAACCAAACCTTCTCGTTCCGACTAATTGCGCCGGGGTATCGTTGAATTGAAGCTCGCATGTAGGTGAGCCGTGTATTCCAAGTTTATGTTCAATTCTTCTAACTTTAACCGATTCATCGCCGTAACAGACAAACATACTCAACCCGCGGGCATCCTTTGTCCCGGCTTCTGAGCGCGCTAAAACCAGCAGAACATCACCGTTGCCATTGGTGATAAATCTTTTAACTCCGCGTAGGGACCAATTGCCGTTTTCATCCTGGTAAGCATGCAGCTTAACAGCCTGAAGATCGGAACCTGCATCAGGTTCGGTTAGTGCCATTGCACCCGTAAATTCGCCGGTTGAAAACCGCGGAAGAAATTCCTGTTTCTGGAGTTCGTCTGCAAATTGCGCAATAGTCTTCCCTATATCCTGCAAACCGAATATATTCATTAATGATGCCTCGGCACGGGATATAATTTCAACTGCCATCATATAAATTGTTGTTGGGAAATTTAAACCGCCGTATTCCCGCGGCAGTATCATTCCCATTAATTCCGCCTTTGAAAGCATGTCTAAGGCTTCTTTAGTTCCTTTTGCATATTCAACTTTTCCATCTTTAAATACAGCTCCTTCTTCATCAATTTGCGCAGCTCTCGGTGCGATAAAATTGGCTGCAATATCCCCAACAACTTCAAGAACCTTCTTATAATTTTCTTTTGCATCTTCATAATTCAGCGGAGCATAATCAAATTTTTCAACCTGCTTGTAATTATCTTCAGTCATCTCGACAATTTCTTTCAAGTCAAGTCTTTCAAAATGATAAAGAAGATCTGCATTATCTGTAAAATAGTTCGGCATATTTTATCTCAGCTTCTGTTTAAAAACATTTATAAACATTGGAATTACCTGCATAGCATCTCCTACAATTCCGTAATGAGCAACATTGAATATCGGAGCTTCGGGATCAGTATTTATTGCAATAATTTTATTTGATTCCTGCATACCGGCCCGGTGCTGGATAGCGCCGGAAATACCGCAGGCTATGTACAGCTTCGGTCTTACAGTAACGCCGGTTTGACCAACTTGCCTTTCAGGCGGGACAAATCCTGCATCAACAGCTGCACGTGATCCGGCTATTTCCCCCCCGATTGCTGCTGCAAGCTCATGGATCAATTTAAAATTATCTGCGCTCCCCATGCCGTAACCGCCGGCCACAATAATAGGAGCAGGTTTTAAATTGACTTTATTTTCTGTCCTGTGCTGGTCAATAATCTTTATTATATTATCAAATCCATTTGCAGCATAAGGGATTTCCGTAATCTTTCCAGCAACAGGGATTTCGAGAGGTTCCATTTTCATAACTCCCTCTCTTACCGTAGCCATCTGAATTTCTATATCGGGAGATATAATTGTAGCGATTATATTACCGCCAAAAGCCGGTCTGATTTGAAGCAATAAGTCTTTATATTCTTTTTTGAGATAAGTAACATCGGAGACTTGAAGGTCGGTACAATCAGCAGTTAAACCGCTTTTAGTATGCGACGCAACTCTCGGGGCTAAATCCCGCCCGATAACAGTTGCACCGAAAAGCATAATCCGCGGTTTATGTTTTTCAACGAGTTCATTCAATATTCTGCTGTAGGGCATTGTTAAATAATTATGAAGTTCAGGGCTGTCAATAACAAATGCTTCCTCAGCCCCGAACTTAAAAGTTTCTTTTGCTATATCTTTAACATCACTTCCGATAACAACCGATTTCAATTTCCCGTTTAAAGTATCAGCTAACTTTCTCCCTTTTGACAAAAGTTCGAAACTAACATCGGCAGGTTTACCGTTGCGCTGTTCAACAAAAACCCAAACATCTCTATTAATATTATTCCCCATCATATTTATCCCAGAATGTGATTTTCCATTAATTTATCAACTAAATTTGCCATACCTTCCTTGGTAGGTAAAATTGATTCGTGATTACCGCCTGCCAGTACAACGGATTCCACTTTATGAACTTTAGTTGGCGAACCATGAACTCCGCACCTCTTTATATCAAGCTGAAGATCATCCATAGTTAAAGTCTGGATATAAAGATTCCTGGCAATATGTTCTTCTTTCAATTGATCTATATAAAGAAGCGAATTACCTTCGGTTAATTTCTCAAGTTCGATCAATGTTTTGGCATTTTTATATGCCATCAATCGTTTAGCTTTAAAAGGTCTCGGGAAACAAGCATCTTTAAGCACTGTAATTAATACAGGTAAAGTCGATTCAAGGATTTCGAAACCGCCATCGATTTTTCTTTTAACTTTGACAGTTCTGCCGGTAATTTCCAGGATTTCTTCAACATAAGTAATTTGCGGAATATTAAGTTTCTCGGCTGTTTGAGGTCCAACCTGGGCAGTATCACCATCAATAGCCTGTCTTCCGGCAAAAATAAAATCGAAGTTACCAATTTTTTTAATTGCTTCGGCAAGAACATACGATGTAGCCAGAGTATCAGCACCTGCAAATTTACGGTCGCTTATCAAAACAGCTTCATCAGCGCCCATATAAAGGCATTCGCGTAAAATATCAGAAGCTCTGGGCGGACCCATAGTAACGGCTGTAATCTTTCCGCCTTCCTTATCTTTAATCCTGAGCGCTAATTCAAGTGCAACTCTATCTTCATGATTAAATATAGCCGGCAGCTTCGCTCTATTAACCGTCCCGTCTTCTTTCATTACCTGCCCGGATATGTTTGTCGTATCCGGAACCTGCTTAACCATTACGATACTATTCTTCCCCATAGTACCCCTTCTATTAATTATACTTACGCAAAGTTACGAAAAATATTTGCTGTTAAGCAATTCCAATTTAAAAGTTTAAGAGATTTATGAGCAGAAAATGCAGTATAATTTCCGGTTTATGAAATTACTTCTCTTATTATTATATGAGCCTGAAGAAAGGATATTTTCCCCAATTATATTCTGTAAAATTCAGAACTGAACCGGGCGAATGAATCTTGAGTTTGAATTCTGGCTGCCGTTTTGAAGTGACTAGGAAAGAATGAATGATTGCTTTATTAAATGTTTGATAAATCAGTTCAAAAAGAAAATTTTAGACTTTATAATGTCAATTTCTAATCTTATATTATCAATAATTCAATTTTGTTAATTTAATAGCGGGGAATTAAAATGACATTCATATTATTAACTAAACTCTCTCCGGAAATTTCAAAACAGATGAAAGACAGAGCACGCCTCGGCAGAGTCTGGCTCGAACAGGTAAAGGAAAAATGCCCGGAAGTAAAATTTATTGAGCATTACGTTTTACTGGGTCCTTTCGATTTTTTAGATATATATGATGCACCCGATGAGAAAGCTGCGGCTAAAGTATCGATGATAAGCCTTTCCAACGGAACATTTGAAGCTCAAAGCTTAACTGCCATACCATATAAAGAATTCCTTAAGCTCACTGAAGAAATCTAGTTTATTTAATTTGTTCTTAAAAAAATTTGAGCAGAATAATTAATCATTAAAAGGATAATTTTCTTTAGGAGGTTATTATGCCGCTTCAAAAATTAAAAGAATTCCTTAACAAGGAGAACATCAAATATATCTCAATAAAACATTCCTCCGCTTTTACCGCTCAGGAGATTGCTGCTTTAGCTCATATACCGGGGAAAGAGCTGGCAAAAACAGTAATGGTAAAAATAAACGGGAAAATGGCTATGGCGGTTCTCCCTGCTTCCTATAAAATCGATATACATATGCTGCAGGAAGTAACAGGCGCCGATAATGTAAGATTAGCCGATGAAACTGAATTCAAAGATAAATTTCCGGATTGTGAAGTCGGTGCAATGCCGCCATTTGGAAATTTATATAACATGGATGTATTTGCTGCCCAAAGCCTTGAAGATGATGACGATATTGCATTCAATGCATGTTCCCATACTGAGTTAATTAAATTATCTTTTAAGGATTTTAAAAGGCTGGTTAATCCTAAAATCCTTGAGTTCTCTTATCATTCAAAATTATAATCGGTAAATACTCTGAGCTTTCATTCCGTGTAAAATTAAAAACTAAGCTCTGATGTTTAGTTTAAAACTCCAGTCTATGTTCATATATTTTTGGTATTTGATTTGCGGAATATTTTCGATGCGTAAGCACAGCACATCCTAGTCAGATGCTAATGTTTTGAATTTTTAAAAAATTTCTTACTTTACGACAGATTTAAATCTTTTTAAAAAGATATCACATATTTCTAATTAATCCTTAATGTTTAAAAAAATACTTTTCTATAAATCATCAAAATTTTTTTTATCACGTTTTCCGCTGTCTTAACTTTATTTGTAGTAGTCAGCTATTTTTATTACCGGAATGAAACGAATTTTGTCTTATCGGTAGAAGCTCAAGACCTTGCTTCAATTTCATCATCAAAAGAAAATCAAGTTATTGAATCCGGAGTGGGTTCTGAATTTTCAGTTAAAATACCAGTTAATTATAATTCACTAGTGTAAATCTTTAAAAAAGCTAAGCTCCTTTTTATTTTATATTTTGAACTTCAGTAGTTTTGTATTTACAATAATTGGCAAGTATTTAAATAAAAACGAATAAAACCGCACTTTATAAAATTTTTGCAATTCATGGTTCTCAATACATTTTTCTTTTCGACGTTAAATTCCACTTTTAATTTTTTCTAAAAAATCAGAAAAATATCCTTTTATTTTCCAAATTAAATTTTTAACTTTTTCTAAGTAAACAAAAATTTGTTTAATTAAGTACAATCTGACTGGTTGAATATTATCTTATAATCTTTTAATATAGTATACTGAATGGATTATTAGAAACAATATTGTCCAAAAATTTTATCCGTTTCATAAATCAATTATTTAAATTATTTTCTGTTTGATTTCAATATTTTTTTCCTATATTTAATTAATAACGTTTCTATTTTATGAATATTCTTTACATGATAAAACTTAAATAATTTTTTTAAAAGACTTGACAAGCTCAATTATTTTTACGAATTTAAGTAAGCGATAAAGTAAGCGGTTAAGTTATCGTTAAAACATAAAAAAAGGCATTATGTAACAAAGTTCTACTCCTTTCAAAAGAAATATTAAAATCTTTATAATAAATTAATTACTTACGTAAGGGATTAATATAAAAGTTAATAGAAGTAATCTAGCTGAGGGAGATTAATTTTACATTATTTTCAAAATAATAAGAATTAATTTAACTATTTCAAAAGTTCGACATAAATAAATTATCAGGAACAAAAAATAAGAAAAATTAGAAAGCTTATTTGTGCAAATTCTAATTTTTTATGGGACCTTTTGTTCCACTATAGTGTTGACAATTATCTGAGGAGTTTATGATAAAAAATCTTTTACTATTTCTTCTTTTTATCTTTTTCTACGTTTACTCCCCATTATTTGCACACTGGAATTTAGAGGAAGTCGTCACTGACTCTCTTAATGACAGTCCACTTATAAAACAGAAAAAATTAGTAAACAGGAATATTTAGAACGACTTTACAATTATATTGCTTTAATTTAAAACGGAAATAATATTAACTAAAATGAGAGTAATCATATGAAAAAAAATCTTTTACAATATCTGGTCATATTAATTATTTCCTTTTCCTCATTTTCTTTTGCTCAAGGGATCTTATCAGGAACTGTTAGTGATTCATCGACTAATGATGCTTTGGTCGGGGCCAATGTATATTTAACCGGAACATCTTTAGGCGCCGCAGTTGACATTCAGGGTCATTACCGTATTACACTTATACCGCAAGGTACTTACACGGTAAAGATTTCATATGTTGGTTACACAACCAAACAGTACACCGTTAAGATAAATAATAACCAAACAACAGCCCTAGATGCAAAATTATCTCCTCAGGTATTAACCGGTCAGGAAGTAGTTGTATCGGCTCAGGCTTTAGGTCAAGCTGCCGCCATCAACCAGCAGTTATCATCAAATACAATAGTTAATGTTATTTCGGAACAGAAGATCCAAGAGATGCCTGATGCAAATGCGGCAGAAGCAATTGGTCGTTTACCCGGTGTTTCGATTCAGCGAAGCGGCGGTGAGGCAAACAAAATTGTTCTAAGAGGTTTAGATGAAAAGTATTCTACAATTACTGTAGATGGAATTAGGATTGCTTCAACCGATGAAAATGATCGGGGTATCGATCTTAGTACCCTTTCACAGGGCTCATTGGCAGGCATTGAACTATATAAAGCTTTGACACCGGATAAAGATGCCGATGCAATTGCCGGTACCGTAAACCTTGTTACCAAAAAAGCACCTGAAGAAAGAATAATCAGATTTGACGCCAAAGGTGTTTATGATAAATTAGACAAAGACGCCGGTCAATATAATTTTGCCGGCAGGTATGGTGAAAGATTTTTTAATAATCTTTTAGGAGTTCAGGCTGAAGCACATGCTGAACAAATAGTTAGAAGTAGAGAGAGAACAAATATTGATTATGATCAAGGATTAACCGCGACAGGTTCAACTGTACCCAATTCTGATTATGAGATAACCGACTTTCACTTGTTATATACAAATGAAATTAGACAAAAACAAGGAGGTGAATTGATCCTGGATTATAACTCTCCTGACGGCGGTTCCATAAAACTTAGTAATAATTACAATACCACTTTTAGAAATATCATGGATAATTCAAGAAATTTTCCAACGAACGGTGACTTTGTTATTTATGAGGGCCATCCTCAAAAACAGCAAATTAATATATTCCAAAGTTCACTTACCGGTGATAATTATTTATTTGGTTTTCATACTACATGGGGATTATCTTTCGCTCAATCAAAAGCATTTTATCCGTATAATTATGTTCTTCAATTTGAGGAACCTAACTCAACAGATGCTCAAGGTAATATTTTGTCCGGTATGCGTAATATAAATACTAGAGCAGAACGCAAGGTAGTCTCAAATCTTATTCCCGCCGCAGTAAATAATTTTTCATCCGCATACGCATATGGTGCAACATTTAGACACGAGCAAAATCTTGATCGTGACAGATCTGCGTATATTGATTTATCTAAAAATTATATATTCGGTACAAATTTAACAGGCGCATTCAAATTCGGAGCTAAATATCGTCAAAAAAATAGGTATAGAGATTTATCACGAGTAGCTGCAGATTATTATTTAGTAGCTTTCAATCAAAATCAAAGGGCAGCCGACGGCTCAATAGTTCCAAAGAACTTTTCCGGTACAATATTCAGCGGATATGATCTTTCACAAGATAGAATTTACTCAACAAACTTTATTGATACACCCGGAGATGAAAGAAACATCTTTGATACATATCGTTTATATCCAGAGTTAAATAGGGACAGAGTGGAAAAATGGTGGAGTCTTAACCAATTCGGTGTAGCTAATGATGGGACATCAGAATACCAGAATGATGCTGAAGCTAAAGCACTGTATTATGATATAATTGAAAGAATTTCTTCTGCTTATGCAATGAACACTTTTAATCTGGGAAATTATTTAACATTTATTGCCGGTTTAAGAGTTGAAACAGAGGCAAACAACTATAATTCTAAAAATGCCCCTTATGGACTCACCGGGTTCCCTGTTCCTGCCGGATTAGTATTTGATACATCTTCAGCTCATAATGAAGCTGTCTGGCTTCCTAACTTCCAATTTTTAATTAAACCTAATGATTTTTTGAATATAAGGTTAGCGGCATACAGAGCTTTGGCAAGGCCAGATTTTAATTACCGTTTAGCGCAATTTGTACCTAGAGGTAATACATTTAACCTTCAAGCGGGAACTGAAAACTTAGGTAGTTCAGCATTAACTGTAGGTAATCCGGGTTTGAAAGCTGCTAAAGCCTGGAACTTTGAAATAAATACATCCTTTTACGGCAATAAAATAGGATTATTTTCTGTTTCTGTATTTTATAAAGATATCAAGGATATGTACCGTTATATTAACGGTGCTCAAGTAGCCGGTCAAGAGATTCTTGATAGTTTAGGAATCAAAGGCACAAATCCATATTCTGAAAGTGTTACATACGATTTATATTACCCGTACAATTCACCAAGACCGACAAAAGTATGGGGTTTTGAAGTTGAACATCAGACTTACCTGGGATTTTTGCCAGGGCTCCTTAAGAACATTACATTGAGCTACAATTTTTCTATCATACGTTCGGAAGCGTATACACCATACTCAACACCAGTAGTAACTTATGTAACTGTACCCGGTTTACCATTTCCTAAAAAAGTTACCACGTATGTCTTAATCGAAAAAAAGCAGAAATTGGAAGGACAGCCTGAATTTTACGGCAACTTTGCTATAGGTTATGATATTGACGGGTTCTCGGGAAGAGTATCCGTCTTTCATCAGGGTGAATACAATCAGAGCTTCTCTGCCGACGGCAGAGGCGATAATATTACCAATGCTTACACAAAAGTGGATTTAGCACTTAAACAGCAAATAACCGATTGGATTTCAGTAATATTAAATGTTAATAATATTACGAACACAAAAGAAAGGACAACAATAATCAACCGGGTACAAAATTGGAGATTAGATAATACAGCAGAAATTTATGGTACTACCGCCGATTTCGGCATCAGGGTTACTTTATAGTTTTAGAAAATAAAAACATTAATTAATTCGTGAGGCAGTCAATGTCCAAAACGAAAAACACTAATAATAATAAGGAGACCAATATGAAAAAAACATCACTGTTTTTTGTTCTTTCCCTGTTCCTCTTGCTCCCTTCTTCTTTCTACGCTCAACATGAGCATGATTTGGTAGTGGAGCCTGCTACTTCTTTTGATGATGCATTGAATAATACCATCAATAATGACGTTCAAGCTGATGGGGTAACAAGAAATGATTCTCTACGTGTTTATGTTCTTAAAGATGGGATTTATTTTATTAATGGCCCTATTGAAAATCATGACTGGCCATTAACTATTGTTGCCCAGGCGGGTTCCGAGTTAAAACCGTTAATCATTTGTATTCCGGATAATACAAACACTTTGCCGGGTCAAATGATTAACATGTACGGTAATGTTACGCTGAAAGGTATCCGCTTTCTTAATTATTATGAAAGTATTTCCCCCGAACAACTTGCAACTGCTACCGGACAAGTGGTAACTGCCAGGGGATCCGGTTATGATATGGTAATAGACAACTGTATTCTTTCATGCCGTTCAATTTTACAAACAACAGGAGCGTGCAGAAAAGTACAGGTTACAAATACTGTTATGGCAAACATGTTTAGGATGGCCGGTGCAAATAACTGGGGCGACAATAAAGGTTGTGATTTTAGAAATTCATCCTGCGATTCAGCAATTTTTATCAATAATACATACATTAATGAACAGGATAGAATTATGCGTCAGCGCGGTGCCGGTGAGGGGGTTGATATTCAACATTTTATTTTCAACCATAATACTGTAATTAATAATTATGGTTACCACGGATGTATTGAAATCGGGAGAGCTGGCCTATCCGTTCAAGTCACCAATAATGTATTCTATAATCCTTTTTGCTTCGGCAATGATACCGATATTGTACGACAGTCTGAATTTGAAGATAACACCGAATTAGATCCTTACGGCGGAAACAAAATGGTTATGATTAGTACAATTCCAAACGATACTACACAATTTACAATCAGAAACAATTTTGTTACAACAACACAGCGGGTAGAGGATTGGTATGCACGATGGGCATCGGCAAGCGCTTCGATACGCTTTCCCTACAGTTCCAGTTTACCTGAATTCACAACAGACTATATTAAAAATAAAATTGATTACAACAGCGCCTTTACTGTAGAGAACATCACTATGGGAGCAGTACCTGTTGTAGATACAGCTATTATGAGTTTGTATAGAGAACCAATTGATCCGCCATTCAATGGAGGCGGAAAAACAAAAATTAAAACACCTTATACAGATTTTACAAAATGGGATTGCGATAGAAAATCCATTGCCTGGTTAACCGATACTTTGGATGCCTCATACAATACCGATGCTGCAGCATATACCGGAGCTGACGGCGGACAACCTGCCGGTGCTCTCAATTGGTGGGGTCTGACCCTTGGTATAAAACAGATAGATAATCAAATACCTGAAAACTTCAGCCTGCAGCAGAATTATCCAAACCCGTTTAACCCTGCAACTAATATTGAATATTCCATCCCAAAAGAAACTCATGTTACTGTAGAAATATATGATATTCTTGGCCGTGTGGTTGCTAAACTAGTTAATACAACTCAAAAAGCCGGTACATACAATGTGGATTTTGATGCTTCCAAATTAGCTTCAGGAACCTACATTTATAGACTGTCTACTCCGGAAGTAACTTATGCAAAGAAAATGTTATTGTTGAAATAATCAATAAATTTTCAATCATAAATAAAAAGCCCGGGTTAATTTCCGGGCTTTTTATTTCTATATTTTTATAAAAAAATTAAATAATGTAAATTTTAATTGCTGAGGGATTTCATCAGTTTATATAATTCAGATTTTGTTTCAAATCCGATTCCGGGAACATCCGGAAGTTTGGCATATCCGTCTTCTACTGGTAAATTATCCGCAAAACCACCAAACGGCTGAAAGACTCCGGGATAAGATTCATTACCTCCAAGATGAAGGCCGGCAGCAATATTTAAAGACATCTGATGCCCTCCGTGCGGCACAACCCTCCGAGTAGACCAACCGTATATTTTTAGAACATCAAGTGTGCGTAAATATTCAACTAGTCCATAAGACAATGCACAATCAAACTGTAGCCAATCTCTGTCAGCATTCATGCCTCCATATCTCAGAAGATTCCTTGCATCCTGATGAGAAAAAAGATTTTCGCCAGTGGCCATTGGCAAATCATAATGCTTTAATAATTCAGCCTGAAGCTCATAATCAAGCGGATCACCAGCTTCCTCATACCAGAATAATTTATAAGGCTTTAAGGCTTCACCATATTGAATTGCTGCTTTAAGATCAAATCTCCCGTTAGCATCTACAGCCAAATATTTCCCTTCTCCGACGATTTCCAGCACAGATTCAATCCGTTTTATATCTTCATCCAGGGAACAGCACCGATTTTCATCTTTACTACTTTATAACCCATGTCCCTGTATTTCTTCATCTCATTTTTTAATGCAGTTAGATCTTTGCCGGGATAGTAATAACCCCCGGCAGCATAGATCCAAACTTTATCATCTGCCTGCCCGTTATTGTATCTGTCTGCCAATAATCTGTAAAGAGGTTTATTTTCAATTTTTGCCACAGCATCCCAGACAGCCATATCAATAGTACCGACTGCAACGGACCGTTCCCCATGGCCGCCGGGTTTTTCATTGGTCATTAACTTTGCCCAGATTTTAAAGGGGTCTAAATTATCACCCGAATCGTTAAGCAGATTTTTCGAATCGGTTTCCATTAAATCTTGGAATAAACCTTTCACGTATTAATGCTCCCTGTCCGTAACGTCCATTTGAATTGAACCCGTATCCTACAACTGTTTTATTATTGCGAGCAACATCTGTAATTACTGCCACTACACTGCATGTCATTTTCGAAAAATCAATATATGCATTAGTAATTGCTGAAGCGATTGAAACTGTTTTTTCTCTTATTTCTACAATCCGCATTGCTTCCCTTCTATAAGTACTAAAGATTGGAATCTAATTTAACTTTAGTTTTATAACTGGATAAATGGATGTTTTTAGATAATCAATTCATTATTAAAATAACATTCGGTTTATGGTTTTAATTCACTAAATGAATCAGCTACCAGAAATCATAAATTTGATCATCTATAATTAGAATAATATTACGGCTTTAGAAATTGATCCGGCTCCAATGCATGCTTCGTAAACCTTACAGTTTTAATATAACCGTTGAACCATGATTTAGGATTCTGTCTTGCACCAATAGATATTTGAGCATCAGGCAAAGGGAGAAAAGATAAACTGCCTTGAAGTTCTTTAACACCGTTTATATATTGAGTTACTCCATGATCTTTGTAAACAAGAGCTATATTATACCATTGTCCTGCAGGATGTAACATATTATTACTAACGGAATCAAGTAGTGTAGAAGATGAAGTATCGGAACCTATATATGTATCAAAAGCCCATTTTTGATTTCTCATTAGCAAACGTATCTCCAGTTAATATTCTTGGCTTTGCATCCGGTGATTTTCCCAAATGGATAAATCTCTGTTCCAGATTTTCCGGATCCAATGAAGAGTCTGGTTTGAAAATTACTTCTATAGTGAACTCTTTTGCATCACCAAGAGGATTCCCTTTTACAAGAAGGGCTTGATTTTTTCCATTAAACAATGCCGCTTTTCCGTTAGAAGTTTCAGTAATAACCGGAAGTTCAAGGGAGCCCTTCAGCTTGATAACCGCCTATTGAATCAGTCCTATCAATATTCCAGACAATTGATTCCTGGGCATTTACAGAAACAATTTGAATCAGAATAAATATTAATAATATGAGCAATTTATTGTGTGCCATTTTAACCTGCATTTATTGTTAAATATAATTTGTTAATTACAAAAATAATTAATTTGTTTTATGATCTCCTTCGGTAGGAGGTTCTTGTACAGTCCAAAAGTCATTATCAAATTCATCTGTAATTTTCTTTGCATTATTTGTAACATTCCCGACCATAACAATATCTTTTAACTGTTTAATTCCGGTTGAAATAAATGTATGTGTTCCTTCATATGCTTTACTGTTCATTACAACGGCACCGGGACTTGAATCAATCCGTATAACAGGTGCATCAACATGCGGTAAACGGGTAGAAACACCATCCAGTATAAGATCTTTTGAATTTCTAACTAAAAATGCAGGACCGCTTTCCGTATTGATTTGAACATTATGCAGTTCCAAATCTGTGGTATTAGATGCTTTCATTCCTGTTTTTCCATAACCTACAAGATCGGTGATATGGAGACCATCAATAGGCATTTCCGGAAGTCCGTCAATATTAATAACTACCCTTGCATTTTTAATTGTAATATTACTGATATCAATATCATTAAAACGGGGCGTACGGTTGGATACTGTAGAATCGTCTGCGCCTGCATAAACTTCACCTTCCATTTTATAAAAATTGGTTACATTTATGGCCTGTCCGACGTTTTCCATAGTCCAATTGTCAAATCTAATGTTGTCGATATAACCTCCTCGCCCGCGGCGGCTTTTAATACGAATACCAATCTGTGTTCCCTCACAGACTATATTGCTTGCCACAATATCATGAAGGCCGCCTGCAGTTTCACTGCCTAGAGTTACTGCCCCATGCGCCCGGCGTATAGTGCAATTTGTAATAGTAACGTGATCAGTAGGTTTATTAACACGCAGTCCATCGGCATCTTTACCGGCCTTAATAACAATCCCATCATCACCGGTTTCAATAAAGCAATCCGATATTCTTATCCAGCTGCTTGAATCGAGATATATTCCGCCGGTGTGCACCCCGGGATAAGTTTCTACAATTATATTTTGCACAACCACATTTTCAGAATATAGAATATGTACAGGCCACATTGCAGAACCAACAATGCGGATCCCTTCAATAATAACATTTTTACAATTCATTACCTGGATAAACGGGGGACGCAATTCGGCTGCTGCTTTTAAATATTCTTCTTGAGTAGCAGGGGTTCTAGTCTCAAGAGATTTTAAAAGATTAGCCCAATTGGGACCAGCGGCAGATCCTCCGTATCTAGGCTTCAGCTTCATCCACTCCGCATTACTGGTAGTTATAGTGCCA
This sequence comes from uncultured Ignavibacteria bacterium, assembly GCA_963739895.1. Classification (GTDB taxonomy): domain Bacteria; phylum Bacteroidota; class Ignavibacteria; order Ignavibacteriales; family Ignavibacteriaceae; genus CAVQBP01. The sequence continues at coordinate 28,438 of CAVUCR010000038.1, forward strand.
CGCCCTGTAATGGTCACGTTTTCTAGGTCATGCCCTCCGATTAACGGCACAGGTGTTAAACACTCTATACTTTGGTTTCTTCCCTTCTGATATGGGAGATTCTGTGCAGGAAATTTCAGAGTAGCGCCGGCTTCAATATACAATTCAAGATTGCTCACCAATTTGATTGGACCGCACATATAATAACCTGCAGGAATATATACTATCCCCCCGCCTACAGCATTTGCTGCTTGTATCGCAGCATTGATCCCATCTGTTGCAGGTTGAGAACTGTCGTTTACTGCACCATAATCCAGTACATTAAAAAAAAGACTTTTGGTCTGCGGGTATAGATTGATTACTAAAAAAATTACAAATAAAGATTGTAAACGAAATGATGATTTCATTTTACCTCCAAAAAAATGATAACTTCCTAAGGAACAGGTTTTAATATATTGAACGAAGTCATTTTACATATTGAGAAAATTTATTTCCGAATCTGCAGTTATATTTGAGAACATGAAGCGGATTTCAAAATAATATCTGTAATACATGAGACTAGACCTGCGTATTCCGGTTTACCACTAAGTTTTTTCCAGTCTGAATTATTTTCAAATTCAGCCCAATTTTTTTCACGTGCTTCCATATTTTCAAATACTAACATATATATAAGATTAGGCATATCCGGGCCAATTATTGTTTCACCAAAGAAAACAGGCTCAAGTCCGGTTTTCTTAAAAATTTCGAGTTCACCCCCTTCATCAAACATTTGAATTTTCTTTTTCGCTGCAGCAAATCCTGGACTCTGATAAATCCTCATTTCATAAACTTTTACCTTGTTTCGCTCTTGTTTATCAGGTACATGTATTTCCGGAAGATAATCGAATGCGCGTAATAAAGTTTTTTCCATCTTTATAAAAGGAGGATTTTCAAGTAAAGAATTTAGAAAATCAGAGCCGCTATTAAGAAGTTCTCTGTCAGCCAGTAATTTTTCATTATCAGTATATATGGCGTCAAGGGAAGCATGTGGAATTAATACATAAAGCAGATGATCATTTCCACCATAAACAGGCTTAAAGAGTCCTATAGTATTTATACCGATCCGATTAAGGGCAGGTATTGCAGATTCCCGGTAAAAATCTTCTACTTTTGATTCTCTTTCACCAGGATGCAGATAGTATTTAATCAACTCAAAATATTGATTTTTTTCTTTCATTTGATTTTGTTACTTAATCTTCTTTAATCATTATATTGCGGTAGAAAATCTCAGTAGCTTCTGCCTGCAAAAGTATGCGGCCTTTTAACAATGGTTTTGAATCACCGGTATCCTTTGGGTTTATATACCTAATATTCCACAACCGGTCATTTTCTTTTCCGTTAATGAAGTAGATAACTTTATTATCCTTAACAATAATTTCAACGGTATTCCAACCTTCAGATTTATCGTACCGGGCATCATGAATTAAACGCCTGCTCCCTTTCCCCCCGTGATTATAGACTTTTCCTTCCGGCGAGTAAACAGGGATTTTATTTTTAGTTACGGGATCTAAGATAAAAGAATCAACCGTCGTAGTTATCCAGGCATTATTTTGAGTATAAATGTCTCCCGCATCTCCTTCCATAACCTGACACTCAACGCTTGTAGGCCAGAATCCTACCGTATCCTGAGCCAATACCATTACCCCGGAATTCCGTTTTTTATTTATGCGTTGTGCAAATTTTTTGCTCCCCCATTTGAATTCCAATTTCAGATGGAAGTTGCTATATTCTTTTTCTGTTGCAAGGAACCCTTCCGGTACAATTGAATCTTCAGGATAATTTTTATACATGTGAATTTCCCCATTCTCAGCTGTAAATACTTCTTGAGATTTTTTATTAAGATGCAGTATTTCCTTTTTAGCCCGGTATCCCAAAAAAACAATCCAGCCATCTAAGTTCTTTCCATTGAATAAAGATTTCCATTCTACAGTTTGATTTTTAACCTTAAGAAAATCTTTTTTATTAAAAAAATTTTTTTTAGTATGGCCAACTGGATTTGCAATACTTAAACAACTTGAAACTATAAGATATAATAAGATAAACTTATTCATTAATCATTTTTCTTAGCTAATTCCAGTGCCTGGGTTGTTGTATAATATTTTGCCAGCATATCCGGGACCTCCCATTCAGGAAGTTTTCCGTCAACTAAGTACTGCATAAAACGGTTAGTAACATCCGCGAAGTGGGACTCATGACCGGAAATATATTTTTCCGGTATTATAACTTCCCATTTATTATTTAATTTTTTGAGATGTACACCATCATATTTTTCACTAACATTATAAAAATTATCATCAAGATCTTTAGCGAATATAGACGTATCAATTCCTTCGGCAGGTTCTATATAAAGTGTAGGTTTATAATTCTGTTCCTTTCCTTGTAAAATTTCAAGCTTCGATTTTGTTCCTCTTATTAAAGCGTAAACTGCATCACCGGCATCTTCCGGAGCTCTGTAATTCCATACAGTATAAGTTTTGGCATGAATACCTTTTATTATATAATTTATTTCTCCGTTAGAATAAACATTTAATGTATCACCATGCAAATCTTTTTTTAGATATTCCGGGTATTGATTTAATCTTGTAACCGTATTAAATTCTTCTGGAGACAATTTTGTCGGCCATCTTTTTGCGGATTGAATTTGAATATCTTTTGTATAATCTATTATCTGATCCGGGAAACATTCCCATTGAACTAAGTCAACCAGGTGGGTTGAAATATCAGCAATCCCTTCCCCCTGCTGTGTCACATCAAAAAACCACGCAGGTCTTTTCAAGACTGATCCTGATACATACTTATAAAATGTATGTATGCTTTCCCTAATTACGGCCGGATCTTCGGTACTCCCCTTCTCCAAATTTCCGAAGATCTCCGGAATAAGGAAGAGCTGCTTTTGAAGAATAGTTGTTATCTCAGAACGTTCGGTCATAATATCATAGAGGAGAACACCATTTTGTTCTGCAGTTTTAAAAGCTTTTTTCAACAATTCAAAATCTGCAGTGTCAATTGCCATAGGTTTATCTGCTAGAACATTCATCGCGGCATTTACCGAAGCATAAATATATTCGGTCTTTTTCCGGTTGTTCCCTGAAATAACAACTACATTTCCGGATTTTTCATTCAGCATTTTTTCCAGGAAATCATCACCGGTATAAACAATTTCGTTCCAATGTGTCGGATTTTCTTTACGCGTATTGTAGCCGTTAATTAAATCAAGATGGATCTGAACATCTTCACTTTCGGGAGCATAAACATAGACATTCGGATCAATCTGGTTATACATCACTTTTTGTATTAATGCTGCATGGAAATGACCGGGTCAAGGGTTATTAGTTTTACCTCACCTTTTGCGCCCGTAAATTTTTTTTCATTTTGCAGTGCACATGAAATCATAATTAAAGCCGCAGATAAATAAATTAGATTTTCTATCTTCATAATTTTTCATAAAAATGTTTGACTGCTTTGATGTTTTTGTTGAATCATAATTACTTATGAGAAATTTTTTATCTACAAAAGCAATAAATTAAAAAACCCTCACCGTATGAGGGTTTTTTAATTTTACAAATAAATCTTTCTTTTAGTATTTAAGCATAGGTTCAGCACGTTTCACAAACTGTAACGGAAAACCCCACGGATCGCGAACTACAAGGATTTCGTCTCCTGCCGGAGTCTTATTAATATCCTGGGCAACAGTGGCTCCGGCTTTAACAAGCTTATCTTTAGTTGCAGCTAAATCACTAGACATAGATGCAAGGTGAAGCGAAAAGAAATCAACATTACTAAAATCAATAACCGGAACCTGATCATTCTGATATAATTCAATCATCACATTTTTTGCAGAATCTGCTAGGAAACAACCGTAATTCGGTGCACCGGATTCACGCACTACTATCATTCCATAATTATCAACATACCATTTTTCAACAGCGCGGGAATCTTTTACATTGTGTGCAATATGTTCAAACCGTAAACCTGAAGCACTAAGCATTGGTTCTGCTCTTTCGATAAATTGAATAGGTAGACCCCATGGATCACGCATCATTAAAATCTGATCTCCCGAATCAGTTTTCTTAACATCATCAACAATTTTAGCACCTGCCTTTACCAGTGTTTCTTTTGTTTTATTCACATCAGGTGATATAAAAGCAACATGAATTGATAAAGTATTATACTGCGAAGGATTAAATAACTTTGCACTTTCATTATGGTAAAATTCAAACATCATATTTTCTGCTGAATCCGCAACGAAGGTAGTAAAGGTAGGGGCTTCTCCCTGGCGCATAATCTTCATACCTAAATTATCCTTATACCAATTTGCAACTTTAACCGGTTCCGCAACATTAGTTGCAAGATGTTCAAAATGCAATGGTTTCTCTTGACTGGTCATAACTTCATCAGATTTTTTCTCCTGGGAGCCGCAGCTATATAAACCGAACACGGTAAGAAGCATAAGAATACTCAAGCTGAAAAAACGTACATATTTCATTCTTTTTGTCCTTTTTAAATTTAACGCATATATATTCAGTTATTTATTAGAGGCTAAAAATTCAACGGCAGCATTAGCAATAACACCATCCTGAGCAGAAGTTCCTCCACTGACACCGATTGCACCTACCAGTTCTCCGTCAACAACTAATGGAACACCTCCTTCAAAAGGCAATACATTCTGTAAAGCAATTATTCCATTGGCACCTCCGTCGATCCTGTCCTGGTATGCCTTAGTTGGGCGTTTAAATGAAAGTGCGGTCTTTGCTTTTTTAAGAGAGATTTCTATACTACCCAATTGAGCACCATCCATTCTTTCCATATAAACCAGATTACCGCCATCATCTACAATGGAAATTATAACCGTTAACTTGTCTTTAATTGCCTGAGCTTCGGAAGCAGCTGCTAATTTTTTTGCTAATTTGAGACCGACTGTTTTCTTGGTTACCAATTGAGCATTTATTTGAGAACTAAATAATATGAATACAATAAACAAAGACATTAAAGAATATAATTTTTTCATATAGTCTCCTTTTTATATTTGAGAATGTTTTTTTTAGACTTTTATTAAATCACTATGTTATAATTAGACATTTTGATTTTAAAATAGAATGCTGGTTTATTATATACTGATAATTTTTTGGCCCTGTTGGTCGTAATTCAACTTAATTTATAAATAGAATAATGTTGAATCGTTACTTAATTATATTCAGTTAAAATTAAGAAAATGACAGAACAATATCCAACCTTATTATAAATTAAATCCCTTTGTAACTTTACAGAATATTTTATCCAAATTTTGATTGAAATAAGATTGGTAATAAGATATTACTTTTTTATTTTTAGAGTAGATGACTACGGTAAATTCTATACGGATAAAGCTCTGCAACTTATTTAAAACCGATTCTATTGAAAAACCTTTTACGGTTTACTCGCCTTGCTTATTCTTTCAATTTATTAATGAAGTATCATCATTAAAGATAGTAAGCATTGATTGGTTGAGTAAATAGTAAGGTAGATTTGAAAACGGCATAGTGACAGGATGAGTAAACGTGATTCATTCCTTTATGTTAAGGGAAAGACTATTTACCGGTATAATTAATAGATCTAAGAATATATTTTTTCAACCGGTAAACGGGTATAAATTTATCTCGAATTATTCTTTTGTTCTTGTATAAACCTTCATAGTGAAATTTTATATCTAAATATAAAACGCTGATAATGAGAACAATCTTTTAAAAAATATTTTTATTAAATAATAAAATTTAAGAGGATTTTATGAGCTTTAATAGACGAAATTTTATTAAAACTTCTTTAGGGGCAGCATTAATAGGTTCTGCCGTAAAAATATTTCCTTCATCTATAATTAAGTCTTCTGATTTATTTGATGAATTGGATAAAATTGCACTTAAACCGGTACTTAAAACTGATTTTATCAAGGAACCGGTAACAATAGAATCCCTTGAACTGCTTAAAACACATAAACATTTTATAGTTCGTGCACGATCAAAAGACGGTGCAGAAGGCATAGCATTCACGGGGAAAAAAATAGTCTATCTTTATCCTATGCTTCTCCAGCAGGTATTCCCGGTTTTTATAGGAAAAGATGCACGGAAACTTGAAGATATACTTGACCAGGTTTATTTATATGACAGTAATTATAAAATGCAGGGTCTCCCTTTCTGGTGCTGTGTTGCTTGGGCTGAATTTGCAGTGCTGGATTTACTTGGAAAAGTTGCTAACAAACATATCAGTTCTTTCTTCGGGGGAAGAGTAAGGGATAAAGTTCCGATTTATACTGCAAGCGGCAATAGAGGAACAACACCGGAAGAAGAAGTTGAAATTCTGCTGAAGAAAATAGCGGAGACAGGGGCTAAAGCAGTTAAGTTTAAAGTAGGCGGAAGAATGAGCCGCAATCGGGATTCAATTCCAAACAGATCCGAATCATTAATCGAACTTTCAAGAAAAATACTGGGAGATAAAATTACAATTCAGGCAGATGCAAACGGTTCCTATGATGTACAGCATGCGATAGAAATCGGAAAGCGGCTGGAGGGAATTAATGCTTATCTTTTTGAAGAACCCTGTCCCTTTGATTATCTGGATGAAACAAAACAAGTTGCCGATGCACTGAAAATTCCAATATCCGGCGGAGAGCAGGAATCCAGCGAATACCGCTTCAGACAAATGTTAGCCGAGGATATCGTTCAAATAGTACAGCCGGACTTGCATTATTACGGCGGATATATTCGTACAACAAGAGTAGCGCGCATGGCTGAGCATATAAATTTCCCCGTCACATGCCATATTTCTAATGATAATACGGGGTATGCAGACATGGCTAACCTCTTCAGTTTTGTTCCGAATATGGGACGCTTCCAGGAATTAAAAACAGATTATGAGTTCACAGCTCCAATGTTCGAACCGCCAATTGAGATAAAAGACGGATTTATAAACATTCCGACAGGACCAGGGAACGGTCTTGTTCATACAGGAGATTTAATAAAAAGTGCTAAGATTATTAAAGAATCAATCTAAGCCAAGTTCTAAATTATTTTATGGAGGCACACAACGGATCTTTTATAAAGCAGTATACAAACTCTATTTGCTTTATACTTTAATTTTTTTAATAACTGTAAATATTTCCATGACTTACAGCCAGGATAAGTATATAAAACAGCCTGGCCTGCTTTTTATTTATCAGGGGATAATGGATTTAATGCCGACTATTCACAAGGTAAAGCTAAACCAAATTATTTAAATGAAGTAAAAATAATAAATGACGGTGCTAAAGGCTCAGCTATTCAATGCGGAGATACTCAGGTGTATTCTTACTGGGCACCGGGTAATATTTATGCTGAACGCGGAACATTGAGCTTTTATTGGAGATCACGCGATCCTATTGGTCACACAGCTTTTCCGATTTTCAGAGTTGCTTATGCTGATCACTCAAGCTGGGATATGGTCTGGTTGAGAATCGATTATAACGGAAACGGGTATGATGCATTTGTTACTGATATTAATCTTGCAAGAATAAGGGTTTCATACAAACTTCCCAAACTACCCGGCGGAAAAGAATGGACTCACTTCGCTTTAACGTGGGATGAAACTTCAGGAATAAAGTTTTACATCAATGGAATGATGGTAGCTCAAAAAGATACTTTTGATCTATTTTATGCAGGGTTAGACCAATTTGGTCCGCATTCAAGAGCCATAAGTCCTTATGAAGTTATAAGCGGCTACAATTTTATCAAGGGAGGAGATATTGATGAAATACGAATATATGATCATACTTTGCAGTATTGATTCCAACCAAATTCTCTTATAAAAAAAATTAATCCTCTTCAATAACTCTGATCTTTTTAAAATCCCGATACCATCAATTTCTACTTCTACAATATCATCATGTTTCATCTGTCCCACACCGGAAGGTGTACCTGTAGATATTATATCCCCGGGCTCAAGGGTGAAATTTTTTGAAATGAATTCTACAATTTCTGGGATCGAAAAAATCATATGCTTTGTATTTGAACTCTGGACAATCTTTCCATTTAATCTGCAGTAAATGTTTAGGTTTTGCGGATCATTTATCTCCTCTGTTAAAACCAAAACCGGGCCTATAGGTCCATAAGTATCAAAAGATTTTCCGCGAAACCATCCGCCCTTTTCCATGGATTGAACATTTCTCTCACTCACGTCATTAAAACATGTAAATCCTAAAATGAAATTTAATGCATTCTCCTTTTTTACATTTTTACATTTATCTTTAATTATAAATGCTAATTCTGCTTCATAATCCGTACGGATTTTTTCAAAATTATATTCTTTCAACAGTTTTGGTATTATGATTTTTTCGTTATGCCCGATAAGTACATTAGGAGTTTTGGCAAAAAGAACAGGCTCGCTGGGTAAATTAAGATCAACACCTCTAACATTTAGAGCAGCACTTTCTTTTACGTGGTCCCTATAATTTAATCCCAGGCATATAATCTTAGAAGGATTTACCGAGTGAACATCATTACTGTTACGGATTGGCAGGTTAATCATTAGTTATCTTTCCTAGTATTTTTATGATTCATCATTATATAAATTTACCGGGTTTCCCATTAGTAACAAAACTGATAAATTTAGGCGAATATTCAAATCAAAACTATTAAAAATTACAAATTAAAATACATTGGTTACATATTAATTTATCTCCCTCTATTTAAATAAATTATCAGTTTTTTAAATTTTGTTTTTCCAAACTTGTTCAGTAATTTATTATTAAATTACTTCATTTACTATTAAAATCAAACTTTAGAATGGGGAGAGGAAAAGTATATGGAGAGGGATTATTTTAAAGTATCCAAGACAATTATAAATAGAAAATGAACAGTTAAAAGGAGATTATTATGAACGGGCAGCTGCGAATGATCTTTTATTATCAATTAATACAAAATATTTTGAAACAATTTTTGTTAATTTAATATTATTACTGTTTGCTTCTCAATTATAGTTCTACTTTCTATCTCTTCAGTATTCGCTCAGACAAATGAAAAACCATATATTGCAGTAGTGGAAAAGGTTGCCGGCAAGGTAGGTTTCTTTACCGAAAACGGCAAAGAACTTAAGCAAGTTAAAGTTGGAAACTTCCCCCATGAAGCAATCTTGTCTAACGACGGAAATTATTTGTATGTAAGTGACAACGGAGTTCTATGGATGTCCGATTCCGCCGAAGGTTTAAACACAATTTCAATTTTGGATGTTTATTTGATGAAAAAGATCGGCGAAATAAATCTTGGGAAATTTCACAGGCCTCACGGACTTGCTTTAGTTCCGGGAAAAGACTATCTGCTTGCGACTACCGAAAATCCGTATGGACTTGTCATGGTTGATTTGAATAAACGGAAAGTTGTTCGCAATTATGATGTAAAAGGGAAGGCACCTCATATGGTTACTGTAACTTTGGACGGGAAAGCTGCTTTTGTCAGCAATACCGATTCAAAGTCAGTAGCAGCTATAGAATTAAAAACCGGTAATGTTAAACTAATTGAGACAGGTGAACGTCCTCAAGGCAGCGTGCTGTCACTTGACGGTAAATTACTGTATGTAGTTAATACGGCAGGGGATCAAATTTCTATTATTGATGTAAATAAGAAAGAAATCGTTGGCAATATTCCAACCGGGAAAGGTCCGGGGAGGATTAAAATTACACCTGACGGTAAAACCCTTGTATATAATTTACAATATTTACCCGGAGTTGGTTTTGCCGATATCAAATCATCAAAACAAATTGCTACAGTTGAACTTAGCGGACGGCCGCTTTCTTTAACAATGACGATTGATGGCAAACGTGTACTTGCAGGGATTCAGGATCAAGATAAAGTTTGTTTTGTTTCCGTGCAGAATAGAAAAATCGAACGGATTATTAATTTGCCGAAGGATAGCGGGCCTGATCCTGCTATTCCATTACAAATGAAATAAAATGTAAAAAAATCATTTATGAAAATTTTACTTTATAATTCTTTTATTATAAGATCGAATTAACTAAACAACTAAAAAATACGAGACAAATGAAAATCAATATTGCCGTTAAAGATTCTTCTCCAAATTCGCTTGAAGAAATTTTGAGTAATGGACTTGCAGGATCAAAATTTGAAATTAAAGAAATCCTTAATGAAACAGACCGGAAAAAGAAATCAGTTATGGTTCAATATTTAGCTCAGCAATTCCGTATCATTGTTCTGGAGATTCTGCATGATAAAGGCACGGGACATTGGGGCGGTGCTTCATCCGCTGCAGAAATATTAACAACTTTATATTTTGATACTTTGAATATTGATCCTGAAAATCCTGTTTGGGAAGACCGGGATAGGCTTGTACTGAGTAAAGGTCATGCCTCATGTATGTATTATACGGTTCTGGCCCACAGGGGATTCTTTCCTATCCCGGGAGCTGGCTTCATTCCGGCAGCTGAACAGCAGACTGCAGGGGCATCCTTCTATGCATTCCACACCGGGTGTCGATATGTCTACCGGTGCTCTCGGACATGGGATATCTGTGGGTCTTGGTATGGCGCTGGCATCAAGGTTACTAAATAAATCATATTGGACTTACGTTCTATTAGGTGACGGTTGTTTGAATGAAGGAGAAACTTGGGAAGGCATTATGTCTGCAGCTAAATTTAAACCGGAAAGGTTTATAGCACTTATTGATTATAATAAAGTACAGCTTGATGGTCCGAGCGATATAATTATGCCGATGGATCCGCTCCCGGATAAATTAAGAGCATTCAACTGGAATGTTTCTCCGATAGTATATGATGGCCACATTGCAGAAGAAGTGTTCGAATCTTTAGATTGGGCTAAAAGCCAAAAACAATGGCCGGTTGCGGTAGTTTACAAAACACATAAAGGCCGGGGTGTTACATTTATGGAAGATAATTCGAAATGGCATGGTGCTCCAATTGATGATGACACTTATGCAAAGGCTCGGGAAGAACTTTATGAAACACTCCGGAAATTGGAGGAACTATTATGATAGCTCAGCAAATTGCAATGCGTGATGCATATGGTGAAGCTTTATTGGAATTAGCACCTATTATTCCTGAATTAGTTGTATTAGATGCCGATGTTTCATCAAGTACAAAAACAGCGGCTTTCGGGAAAAAATATCCAGATAGATTTTTTAATGTCGGTGTTGCCGAAGCCAACATGGTCGATATTGCAGCGGGATTAGCTACATGCGGATTAAGGCCCACAGTAAATTCCTTTGCTCTTTTTATTGCTTTAAAGGGAGCCGACCAGGTAAGAAATATTATCGCTTATAATAACATCCTAGTAGTTTTAATGGGAACATACGCGGGACTTTCGGATTCATATGATGGTGCAAGTCATCAGTCTATTACCGATCTGGCAATTATGCGTGCAATGCCGAATATGACAGTTATAGTACCTGGGGATGCCGTTGAGGTTCGACCGGCTTTAGAAGCGGCTTTACGTAGAAACGGCCCTTCATTTATTCGTATCGGGCGAAATCCTACTCCGGTTATTTTCTCTGATGCTCCCCCGCTGGAAATCGGGAAAATCCGCAAGATAAAGGATGGCAGCGATATCACAATTGCTGTATGCGGTGTACCAACAAGTATGGCAATTGAAGCAGCTGATAATCTTGGAAAAAATGGAATCAATGTTGATCTGTTGGAAGTGTCAAGTTTAAAACCAATTGATAATGAAACGCTTGTAGCTTCAGTAAAAAAAACCAAAAAAGTACTGACTGTTGAAGAACATACAATTTATGGAGGGCTCGGAAGCGTCGTAGCGGAATCCCTTTCCAAATACTACCCTGCTAAAATTGATATGATAGGTATTCAGGATACATTTACTGAATCAGGTGATTATAAAGCTCTCATGTATAAATATGGCATATCTGCAGATCATATAGAAAAAGGAGCACTACGATTACTTGAATAAAACTCAATTGATCTAAAATCTGAATTTAGTACTGCGTACATCAATTTTATTAATATTTTGTTTTTTCTTATTTATTTTCATACCATTTGAGATCGTTTGATGCAGATCCAATAATAGCTATATCCGGTTTCCCATCATTATTTAAATCAGCAACTGCACATGCAGCGGCGGAAATCTTATTATCCAGTGAATGTCTTGTCCAATGTAAACCTTCCCCATCATCGGCTGTATATATAAAAGCGCTTCCTCCCTCAAGACGGTATCCGGCGATCATTTCATCATTACCATCATTATTCAAATCTGCAGTAAAAATTGTATGCCCTTCCTTAAATGAATCGTCTATTACATTACGCTCCCATTTATTATTTTCTTTTTGATAAACAACAACCTGATTTCCATGCCATGGCTCTATACTGCAGATAAACCGTTTGCTCCCCAATTGTCCCACGGCTAAATCACTTGCACCGGATTTTGGCCAGGGGGATGGGTTGCCTTTAGCTATTTCTGAATAAGACCAGGTTCCATCCGGCTGCAGCTTATACATATGAATTCCAATAAAGCCGGCAGTTAAAATTTCATCGCGGCCGTCGCCATCCCAATCAATAATATAAATTCCATGCATAACGCCTTCATTTTGTTCTCCAATCAGATGACGTTTCCATTCACCAGGTTTGTAATAGATTAAAGGCACATGACCTCGATACTCCGGGCTTGAAGCGGTTGCTGCAGTTAAGGGAGCAACGATTACAACTTTATTGCCGCTTCCGTCTATATCAGCCAATCGTACTCTGTGGGCCGTTGGTATCCGGTCAATTTCCCTGACATTCCATTGTTTCGTAATATCACTGTCCGGTTCCAGTAATGAAATAATACCAAGACTGTTTTTTGCTTCGCTTGAAAAATTGCTTGCAAGTACAATTGCAGGATGATCTTTATATTCAAATACTGCCAGGTTGATCAATTTAGTAAATCCGCCGGCAATTATGTGGCGCTTCCAAGTTGGATTTTCAAACCAGACAAGATCGGAAATATTAGTTCCAAGGGCTATAAGATCAGGTTTACCATCTTTATTCAAGTCGGAAACAACAACTTGATAACCACCTAAAATATCTGAGGCAATTGTATGCTGAACAAATTTTGGTAATTTTTCTAAATCAGCAGATATCAGTAATACAATTAATAAATATAAAATTTTATACATTTTAGGGTCTCATATCAATTTAATGATTAATATTATTAACGAACAAACCACGGGATTACATAAGCATAGATTGTAACAAGTACGCCGATTCCGCAGGCTAATAAGACACTATGCCAGAAAGTAAATCGGAATAATTTTGATTCTTCTGAAGAAGGCATTCCGGTTGCGGCTGCCGCTACTGCAATACTCTGAACACTTATCATCTTGCCCATTACTCCGCCAGATGAATTTGCGGATGCAGTTAATATAGGACTTAAATTTAAACTGTGAGCCGTAATAACCTGTAAATTTCCAAAAAGAGCATTGCACGAAGCATCCGAACCGGTAAGAAATACTCCCATCCATCCAAGAAGCGGACTGAAAAATGGAAATAAAAATCCGGTAGCTGCAAATGCTAAACCTAATGTAGCTATTGCACCGCAATAGTTCATTAAAAAAGCCAGGGATAGAACAGACACAATAGTTACGGTCGGCAAAAACATCTGCTTTGCAGTCGACTTAAATACTTTAATAAATGTTTTTGCGGACATCCCGGCAAATACGGCAGCTAAAACCGCAGCAAGAAAACATGCCGTTCCAGGGCTTGCAAGCCAATTAAAATCATAAACTGCAGCATAAGGGGCAGGTGAATTAACAATAGGCGGCATTCTTAAAACCTGATTATTTAACCAGGGCCATGTTATAAAAATATCGCTTTTGCCAAGTATGGCCCTAATGCTTGGAATACCCCAAATAAGAACAAAAAAAGCTAATAAAGCATAAGGTACCCAAGCCCGCCAAACTTCGGAAGCATGGTATTTAACATTTGAATAATTCGAACTTGTTTCACTGGTAAAGCTATCCCACGGCTTCCATACTTTTAATAAAAGTATAAGGACAGCCATTGCAAATATAGCTGCAATGATATCGGTTAACTGCGGTCCTATAAAATTTGAGACAAGAAACTGAACGGCAGCAAAAGAAACTCCGCATACTACTGCCGCTGGAAGAGAACCTCTAAATCCTTTCCATCCGGCTACTAAAATGGTCATGTATGCTGGTATAATAAGCGAAAGCGGGGCACTTATTCTGCCTACACCAGCGCTTAAATGTGAAAGAGGAAGCCCTGTTGTTATAGCCAAAATTATTACAGGAAGTCCGATAGCGCCGAAGGCTACAGGAGCAGTGTTGGCAAGCAGACAAAGTCCTGCGGCATGCAGCCTTTTGAAGCCCATACCAACAAGCATTGCGGCACCGATCGCAACTGGAACACCCGAACCTGCAGCTCCTTCTATAAATGCGCCGAATGCAAAGGCAATTAATAAAGCCTGCAGCCGCTGATCGGAAGTTAACTGTGCAAGTGAGCCTTTTATTGTTTCAAACTGACCCGTTTCAAGAGTAAGCCTGTAGAGGAAAATAGCGTTAAATGTTATCCAGCCTGTAGGAAGCAGACCAAAAGCAGCACCGTATAAGGATGCAGAAATAGTATTTGCAAAGGGCATTTTATATGCGAATAACGCTATTATTACGGCGCTAATTAAACTTGAAATTGCAGATATCCAGGACGGCTTACGTTTAATAGCCAGCATATATAAAAGGACAAAAAAGGGAACGGCAGCTACTAGGGCAGACCAGCCAAGACTCTGTGCAATCGGAGTATAATTCTGATGCCACATATTAATATCCTGTTTTTGTGGTTGTGAGTAAAGACTTACAAATTTCTAATTGATATTAGTCAACGATAGTTTTTATTGTCAATATTAGTTAGATCAACATCTTTACTCAAAATACCTACAGTAACAATAGCAAATGTAAAAACTTCGGTACCAGGTTCCAGATGCCCGCCGAATTCTTTATCCGGATTTGCAAAGGTAATATGACAATGAACTTTCCCATTGATGATATAACCATTCATGCTTGCAATATCTGCCGGTGCAGTAGGATTTTTAACAAAAATATTTTTTGAAGGAAATGTACGGTTGCTGACAGAATGATATTGATAACCGCGCACAGAACCAATTCCTGAAAGAATAACAGCATTTTTTATATTATTTTCCTCAACCATTTTATTTAATCCTTCAAGTAAATCCGCTTTATATTTCAATCTAAAAATCATAATCTTATCAAACTTTCCTTCTATATCATATACTTCCGGTACAGAATCACTATTGGGTTTTGAATCATCATAAGATGTAGTGGTATTGGTAACTTCTCTCCGGGTCTCCTGCGCTTTAGCCGAACTAAAATATATAAAACATAATGCGAGTATAATAAGAACTTTCTGCATTTCTCTTCCTCCTATTAATGAACCTAAGTATATTGTTTATTATAACCTATTTATGAAAAAGACAGTTCTGATTTTCGATTATATATTTTCCAAAATTTTTATAAATGTCATAATCCGAAGATTTACCATATTACACAATAGCGGCAGAGTATATTTATTATTTTGATTTCCACTAATTCTTATTAACAAACATTATTTTTAAATATTCAAAACGGACATCATTTTGAGAGTGCAGAATACTATTTAAACAGCAGTGCAATAAAATGTTTTACTAAAAGTCCGGATTCAAATTCATTCCTTAATGCTGTTCTTTATAATAATTTTTTATTGAACCACTTGACTAATATTATATTACCTGCTGAGATAGCCTCCGTCGACTGGAATTATAACTCCATTAACATAATCGGAAGCGGCAGAAGCCAGGAAAATTGCAGCACCCTTTATATCATCCGGCGTTCCCCACCGGCCCATAGGTATTCTATCGGAAATTAATTTCTCTCTAACTTTATCCTGATGAACAAAGGTTGTTAAATTCGTATCAAAATATCCGGGTGCTATTGCATTTACATTAATGCCGTTTATTCCCCATTCATTAGCCAGGGCTTTTGTAATCTGACCAACGGCAGCTTTGCTGGCTACATAAGCCGGAATTTTTTGAGCAGTAACAAAAGTATTTAATGATGCAACATTAATAATTTTCCCGGCATGTTTTTCAAGCATAATCTTCCCGGCAAATTGAGAAAATTGAAATACGGTAGTCAAATTAATTTGGATTACTTTATCCCAAACATCTATCGGAAATTCCTCAGCTTTATGTACTCTCTGAATACCGGCATTATTAACAAGAATATCTAAGGTTCCCAATTTTTCTACTGCTTCATTAAAAGCCGGTAAAAGTTCGTTCCGATTACTCAGGTCTGCTTTAACTGCATCTACTTTTGCACCGCTTTTACCAATTTCCTCTGCTGATTTAAAGACGTCTTCCAGGAGAGCAATAATTACAACTTCGGCACCTGCTTCGTGTAATCCTTCTGCAATTCCCCTGCCTATACCGCGGCTGCCGCCTGTAACAATTGCCTTCTTACCTGAAAGGTCAAATAAATCCATTAAAAGCCCTCCTTTGATTATAAATGGATTATAAAAAAGATTAGATTTTCGCTAAAAAATTACTATTTTTATACTTGCATATATGTGCATGGATTATCAAAATTAAGACAATATTTATAAAATGTAAACATCAATTGCCGGAATAATCCTGATTTTTTCCCCCGGTATTTCAAGTCTATTACATAGGAGAATCAATAATGGTTGAATCATGGTATCAATATTTAAATATGGGAACTATCCACTTTATGTCATTTCCTGAAGTGATGAAGGGTGAAGGTCCAATAATAGAAACACTGGAAAAAATTCTTTCCGATGATTTTTTTACAGCTGTTGAAATTACCCGTATAAAAGATGATAAGGTTCGCGAAGAAGTAAAAAAAATGCTTGAAGCAAGCCATGTTATTTCAGCTTACGGTGCTCAGCCCGTTTTGATGTCTAATAAACTTAATCTGAACGCACTTGCAGAAGGTGAGAGGAAAAAAGCAGTTGATGAAGTAAAGAAATGTATTGAAGAAGCAGCGTATATAGGATGCAAAGGAGTGGCAGTGTTATCCGGTCCTCATCCGGGTAAAGATATGGAAAAAGATGCGGTACAAAAGCTTATTCTTTCCATGAATGAATTAAGTGAATACTCGGGAAAATATAATTTAAAATTCGAACTGGAAACATTTGATTTTGATATAGATAAAAAATGCTTAATCGGGAAATCAGATGTTGCAGCCGGGATGGCTAAAGAAGTAAGAAAGGATCATTCTAATTTTGGATTGCTTCTTGATCTGTCCCATCTCCCTATTCAGTATGAGGCAGCCAAAACAGCTCTAAAGAATTGCGCGGAATATATTACACATCTGCATATTGGTAATTGCGTCATGAAAGATAAAAATCACCTTGCATATGGAGATATGCATCCTAGGTTTGGTATCGAAGGAGGAGAAAATGATGTTGAACAGGTGAGGGATTTTCTTGAAGCAATGTCGGAAAATGGTTTTCTAAAGAAGGATAAGACTATTAATCCAGGCGATAAAATGATTCTTAGTTTTGAAGTTAAACCGATGGCTGGAGAAAATCATTCTGTGGTACTGGCTAATTCAAAAAGAGTATTCAAACAAGCCTGGTCTTTACTATAGCGCACAAATACCAAAACCATACTAATGATTCAACAAGACCTTCAAAGATTTGAAGTTCTAATAAAAAAGGATATCCTTGAAAGGAGCATCTATGAAAATTTCCGGCCGGTATTTATTAATTCCATTTTTTATTTTTTTAATAATTAATCCAATAAAAAGAAATATGGCACAAGAAAAAAAGCAGAATCTTTTCATTTATGTTTCTCTTAGAAACAGCGATGCAATTGTCGTTTACAAGATGGATAAAGTTTCATCAAAACTGGTTTTAGTAGATAGTTTAACAGTAAAGGGCGAGCCTGCACCAATGGGTGTAGATCCGTCAGAAAATTTTCTTTACGTCGGGTTAAGAGGTACGAATACTCTTTCGGCTTACCGGATTAACCGCCAAACAGGGCTTCTTTCATTTATTAATTCCATACCGGCTGCCGACAACATGGCTTATGTGGCAACAGATAGAACCGGACGTTTTCTGTTAACAGCGTATTACGCAGCAGGTAAAGCGGCTATTTACCCTATAAATTCAAAAAGTGAATTGCAAAGTAAAGCTGTCTTAATTTTTACTAATTATGTTAATGGGCATTCTATTTTAACCGATCCTACAAACAAGTTCGCATTCATTGCCGATAAGGGGGGTGACAAGATATATCAATATAAGTTTGATGAAAAGACCGGCAACCTTACACCGAATGATCCGCCTGCGGTAATTACTCCAAAAGGAACCGAACCAAGGCATTTCATTTTTCACGGTACTAAAGATATTGTATACTTTGTAAACGAAACTAACAACACAGTAACTGCATATCATTTTAATAAAGAAAAAGGAACCCTAAGTCCGTTCCAGAATATTTCCACAATTCCAAAAGATTTTAAAGGATTTACAAAAACAGCCGATATTCATCTAACTCCAGACAACCGGTTTTTATATGCATCAAACCGCGGCCATGAAAGTATCGCTGCGTATAAAGTTGATCCTAAAACAGGTGGATTAAGTATTGTTGGGTACTACCCTACTGAAGTAAATCCCAGGTCTTTCGCGATTGATCCCACCGGAAATTATTTATTCTGCGCAGGTGAGACATCAAATAACCTGGCTTCCTACAAAATCAATCAAGAAACCGGGGCTTTGGAAAAGATAGAATCATTTCATGTTGGTGATGTACCATCGTGGGTCCTGGCTATTGAAATGTAATTCTAAAATAAAAAGAACGGATCATCTGAGATGATTCGTTCTTTTTCAATTTATAGAAGTAAAAGTTCTTAAAAATTTTTAAGCTTTAATTCGAGTTTCTTCATAAATTTTTCACTTTTAGTTTGATCTGTACAGTTAATCGATCCGTATATAAAATTTTTCTCGAGGGCAAGATCAATTAGTCCATTATTTTTGTCTTCCAATTTATATTTGTTTTCTGCAAAACGGGAAACACTTTTGCTGTTTTGTGCGTCAATAAATTTTTTAAGAATTGAATCCGCAACCTCTGACCTTTTTGTATTAACAATAAATAAAGTAAAAGTAATTTCGTCTTTATACAAAGCGGTTACAACTGAATTCAGAAAACTGTAGCCCAGGAAATTCTGTGCAGTATATCTTTCAGTATTTAACTGTTTTGATTCTTCAGGGAAGCAGCTCAGAATTTCCGGAAAAGAATTATCCTGATTTAATGATTCATCTAATTTTTTTGCAATCAGAAGGAGTGCTTCCCGGCCGGTTTCCCCTCTTTCATATGTTGATAGTTTTATATAGAAAACACCGTCAAGGAAATTGAGAACATTTTCTTCTATATATCCCTGAACACCGGACTGAATAAAATGATATTCCGGATTTCTTTCCTGAGAATAGATTCCGAATGCATTCAAAGGGTTATTATGGCGGTATATTTCTACCTTAACTTCAATACTGTCTTTATTTATATAACGTGCAATATGAAGATCAACAAAAGAATATTCTAAGAATAGATCCGCTGCTCCGTCAATAATATCCCATAAATTATTTGAGTCATATATTTCATTTTCTTCAGATAAATGCCAGCCCTGAATTTCAGGGAAAAGGGATACCTGGCAATAAACTAAATTAGTAATTAAGATAAAAATTATTAGGGCCTGCTTCATAATACTAATATTTGTTTTCATGGATTTATTCTCACGACAAAAATTCTTCAGGAACTCTTGTTAACCTCATTACATCTGCCACTCTTTTAGAAACTTCAAAGTTCTTAGCGCAAACGGCAGTGCATTCTGAACAATTGCTGCATGGATTTTCATCAAGATTCAGACTCGTTAATAAATCATAAGCCTGGCGGCTATCATTATATCCGTATGTGTACATATAAGCACGCATAATTTCCGGGATAGGCAATCCCTTTGAACAATTACCTATGCATAACTCGCAACCCTGGCAATACAGACCTCCCTGCAGATTATCTTCAACTACTAAATCTGCTTTTTCCTGATCTGTCATTTTCAAATCATAATTTACACTTGAATTAATCTTTAGATGATCAAAATTTGTAATCCCGGGTATTGCAGTCGCAATATTTTCATCCTGCAGAACAAATTTTAATGCAGCTTTACAGTTGATGGGTTTTGTCCTCTCCCTATCATGAAACCCGCCGGCCATTGTTTTCATTGCAACTATTCCAATTCCAGCTTTAGATGCATCGGCAATTGCACTTTTCAATTCCTTAAAATGTCCTTGCTTAAAATTAATTGCCGATAGAACTACCTCGTAAACACCGCTGTCAATTGCTGCTTTAATTACTTCAGGTTCGTTCTTGTGTGTTGATACTCCCACATGTTTTGCTTTACCTTCCTTTTTAGCCCGTGTTACAGCCTCCAGAAGTTCATGATGTAAAACAGATCTTCTAGCAGCTAGTGAATGAATATATAAAATATCAACATAATCTTTCTTCAGACGTTTCAAACTGGTATTTAATCTTTCAAGAAATATTTTACTGGTGGTTCCCGGCCCAATTTCTCCTGTTGCTCTGTCCATTTCTTCAGGTTTAATTTTTGTTGAGAGGACTATTGAATCCCTGGGGATTTCCTTGAAAACTTCACCAATCATTTCTTCATTATTTCCACCTTGATAACTATGGGCTGTATCAAAATAGACTATCCCTTCATCAAAAGCGGCTTTAAGAAGAGCAGGACTATCGGCTCTCATTACTCCATAACTTACTATCGGTAATTCAAGCCCGGTTTTTCCAAGCTTACGTTTTATTATAGGATGTTCCCTCTGGGTGATCTTTCTCGATTCCGTCTTTGCAAATACAGATGACGATACAAGAACTCCTGATCCACCCAGAATAGTTTTTCGAATAAATGTCCGGCGGTTATATTCTCCCATTGCCCACCTCCCTTGCGAAGTGAATTAATATATTCAGTTGAATGATAAAAAAAATGTTTTGTTGTTGCAACCTTAAATAAATTTATTTTTCCCCATTTAAATTCTGTAATAGGTAATTTTTAAAATTATTCATGTATCCAATAATATCCATTTAGTAATAAACTTATTAACTTATTAGAGAGGAAAAAACCAGGCAATAGATATAAGTTCATGCCCCGTAAATCTTATAATATTCGGAATTAATTATTTGGATTTTATATTAAGCAGCAATCAAAGTAAAAGTAATTGTGGTGCCCTGAATGTTTTCACTTTCAACCCGGATTTTACCCTTATTCATTTCAACAAATTCTTTACAAATTATAAGTCCTAAACCGGTACCCGTTTCATTACTGGTTCCCTGAGTTGAGAATGATTGATCAATTTTAAAGAGTTTTTTTATATCATCTTTAGAAATCCCTATACCGTTGTCAATTACGCTGATTTCAACTACATTTAATTCTGATTTCGAAGTAATTTCAACTTGGCCATTATCATTTGTATATTTAATTGAATTGGTTATTAAATTTCTAAATACAGTTTCCAGCATGTTTCGATCAGCGTTTACGTAGACATCTTTTTCAATTCTATTGAATAATCTGATATTTTTTAAGGAAGCATAATTTTTAAGAAGCTCAGTACTATTAGTAACTACTGCAGATAAATCAAGTCTTTCGGGTATAAATTCGATGCTTCCCATTTGATTCCTTGACCATAGCAATAAATTATCGAGCAGTGAAAATGTCTTTTCCGAAGTTCTGAGAATGCCGCTTAACAAGCGTTTTTTTTCTTCATCTGCCAGAGTTTCGTACTCGCTAATAATTATATTCAGAGCCCCGTTTATAGAAAGAAACGGGTTTTTGAGATCATGTGAAATAATTGAGAAGAATTTATCTTTTGTTGTATTAATTTCCTTCAGTTCTTCAGTATATTTTTTTAGTTTTGATTCCGCTTCCTTTTGAGCTGTTATATCACGTGCTATTCCAAGAACAGAACTCATTTTACCATTAGAATCCCGGATGATGGAAGAATTTGTTGAATGCCAGCGCCAGCTACCGTCTTTATGTTTTACGCGGTATTCAATACCGCCTCGCTTTTTATCTTTTACAATGAATTTCATCAAAAAAGATTGCCACATCTCAAGATCTTCCGGATGAATAAATTTCTCAAACGGTTTCCCAACTACATCCCTTATATTATGCCCTAATACCTCGGTCCAATTTGGAGAAACATATGTAAAAATTCCATCAAGCGATAAAGTATAGACTATATCATTAGCTTTTTCGACAAAAGAACGGAAGCGTTCTTCACTTTGATGCAATTCTTCCTCAACCAGCTTGCGTTCAGTGATATCGAATTGTATTCCCTGAGTACCAATAATTTTGCCGTCGGAAGAAATTACAGGTGACTTAATAACATAGTAATACCGGATTGTTCCATCGGACTGCGGATAAATTTCTTCCAGCTTGATGCTCCTTCCGGTATTCAATATTAATTCGTGGTGGTCTGCACCTTGAATTGCCAGAGTTCGTTGTACTGCTTTAATATCCTTCTGTCCCGAAGTAATTGATTCATATGCAGCAAGTTCGCGGGGTGTTTTTCCTATAATTTCTTCAGCAGTAAGCCCTTTGAGGCGGCAGAACATAGAATTAACAAATACATACCGGCCTTCACAGTCTTTACGGAAAACACTGGCAGCCATGGTTTCAACAAGTGAATGATAAAATGCCTGAGATTCCAGCAATATTTCTTCTATAAATTTGTGATCCGTAATATCCTGTATTACACCGAACAATTTCTTTTCGTTTTTATCATATTCGGCAACAGAATGAATATCGATAATTTCACCGGTATCAAATTTTTTTATTTTGAATTGGACATCATAAGGTTTGCCTAGCTCAATAAGCTCATTAAAAGCTTGATCTAATATTGGCCGGTACTCCGGTAAAGGTATTTTTTGAATCTCACTGATTTTCCAATAACCAGCATTTATCCCGTAAATTCTGGATGCACCTTCGGAGGCAACACAGATACCTGAATTTAAATGAAATTCCCAATTTCCCGATTTAGATATACCTTCAGCCCTTCTTAATCTAGCTTCACTTTCAATTAGCGCCCTGTCCTTAGTTCTCAATTCTTTATTAGCACTATGCAGCTTAAATGCCATTTTGATTGAAGCCAGTAATACAACTTCGTTAGAATCTTTTACAACATATCCGTAGGAGGTGATTTTTTCGGTTTTCTCTACAACTTCTTTTTCAGTATGAGATGAAAGAAACAGCAGCGGTATATCATTTTCTTTTAAAATTTCTTGGGCGGCTTGTGTTCCGTCCATTCCTCTTCCGAGATTTATATCCATAAGTATCAAGTCGATCTCACCCTTTTTCTCTCTCACGGTTTCAATTGCTTTTTCTCCTTTTGCAGCATGGATTACACTATAACCTGCATCGTTTAACCAATAAGTTTCGGTCATCGCCAGTAGAAAATCATCTTCTACCAACAGCAATATTTTTTGATTTTTTGTCATTTCACGGCATATGTTTGTAATTTATTATCGATATAAAAGTTAATTAAGTTAAGCGGATGGAGTGCTGTTTTTATTTATAAATTGTATTTCTATCTGAAATCTGTTGATTAAACGTTTAAATAGAAAAATAAAATATTTTTTAACTAAAAAATCTGTGAATTAATGATAAAGTGGACAAAAATCGTTAATTTTTTATAATTATAT
Source organism: uncultured Ignavibacteria bacterium (assembly GCA_963739895.1). Taxonomy (GTDB): domain Bacteria; phylum Bacteroidota; class Ignavibacteria; order Ignavibacteriales; family Ignavibacteriaceae; genus CAVQBP01. Next base: position 52,206 of record CAVUCR010000038.1, read on the forward strand.
TCATATTAAATATGAATAATAATTGTTGATAATTACTAAAAATTTTATCGAAAATAATGAATGAAAGATGGCTGAATTAAAAGAATTCCAAAAGCTTGTAATTGAAAATGCAAAAAACGTAAAAGGGCTTAAAGCCGGTGAAAAAGCGCCCGATTTTGTTCTGCCTAATGCATTAGGTAAAAATGTTTCTCTTGCAGATTTTTTGAAAGTTGGTCCGGTAATACTGAAGTTTTACCGGGGTGAATGGTGCCCGATTTGTAATCTGGACTTAAGGACTCTCCAAAAAATTATGCCGGAAATTAAATCATTTGGTGCTTCACTCTTAGCTGTTAGTCCGCAAAAGCCTGATAATGCATTAACAATGAAAGAAAAAAATAGGCTTGACTTTGAAGTATTGAGCGATATGGATCAAACTGTTATTAAACTTTATAATCTCCAATTCAATCCCGGTGAAGATTACCACAAAAGAAGAGATTTAACAATTCTGAATGGAGACAAGTCGCGGTTTTTACCCGTTCCTGCTACTTTTATAATTAACAAAGATTTTAAAATTGAAGCTGTTCATGTTGAACCTAACTATACAATTAGAATGGATCCGGAAACTATCCTGGATGTTTTAAAAAAAATTGTAAAATAAGGATCCGAATTTCTTATCCTTCATGAATCTTTATTAATGGTTTATTAACTGAAATGGAGGTATTATGAAAGCCATAAAAATAATTTCAGGTAATATTTCTGTAAATGCTGAGCTTAACGACAGCGCGACAGCAAAAGCAATTTGGGAGGCTTTACCTATTAGTTGCAATGGGAACAGATGGGGAGATGAAATCTATTTTGGAATCCCGGTTAAAATGGATGAAGAGCCCTCAGCAAAAGCTGATGTAAATGTTGGCGACCTGGCCTATTGGGCGCCTGGGAATGCATTTTGCATATTCTTTGGCCCGACTCCGGCAAGTCATAATGAGCAGCCTCGTGCTGCAAGTCCGGTAAATTTAATAGGGAAAGTGATTGAAAATCCAGATCAATTCCGCAATGTGAAAAGCAATTCAAAAATAACTATAAAACGTGCTTAATTTCCTGGTTATAGAAAGAATTATATAAATTCAGTAGTGATTAATCTGTTGTTAAATTTTTTATTCATGATAGATTTAGCTAATAATATTTTTTGGGAAAGTTTAGAAATAAAATTTTATTCCTGTATTTTTAGTTAAAGTATCGCCCATTAAAATGGAGAATAATTAATGAAAGAGAAAATCCGTTATGGTTTTATTGGCTTCGGAAAGTTTGCTGAGAATACCATGATCCCAGCAGCTATTGAGTCTCAAAATTCGGAAGTAATTGCAATTCAAAATCGAAAGATAGAAAAAGCGAAAGAAAAAGCTGCTGAATATAATATAGCATTTGCATTTGATTCAGTTAAAGAATTAGTCTCCCTTCCGGATGTTGATGCGGTATATATAGCATCCCCGGTTTTCAGACACTATGAAGACGTAGTGACTGCCGCAGAAGCCGGCAAACATGTTCTGGTAGAAAAACCAATTGCGATGAATAGAACTGAAGCAGAAAAAATGATAAAAATATGTAAAGAGAAGAATGTTAAATTAATGGTTGCTCAAATGGCAAGGTTTTCACCAGTTAATTCAAAGATAAGAGAATTGATTAAATCCGGTATAATAGGAAAAACAAAATTTATAAAAACCGAGTATTTTTATGATGTAAGATTATCAAAGCGCTGGTGGTCCCGAGATACAAAAATGGCGGGTGGTGGTCCAACTTTCGACATTGGCGTGCATTGCCTTGATACTATGAGATTTGTTATGGATGATGATGTTATTTCAGTTACAAGCCAGCTGTATCCAATAGTAAGTGAAGAAAAAACTGAAATGACCTCGATAACAGCCCTAAAATTTTCCAGTGGAACACCAGGAAGTATGTTCTGTTCCTTTGCGGTTCCTTATGCTAGAATATTTATCGAAGTTATTGGGGAAGACGGAATAATTTCTGCCGAAAATTTTACGGTATCAAAAACATCTGTCCAATTAAAAATTACAAAAGGGAAAGATGGAAAAGCATCAGGGACTATTACAGAAGACATTGAAGTTCCGAACATTTACGAAAAGGAAATAACTCATTTTTCAGATTGTATTATTAATAATACTGAACCCTTAATAACCGGTGAGGATGGATTAAAAAACCAGGTTATTCTGGATGAAGCAATAAAAAATCGATCACTATTTTCTGTATGATATTCAAAAAATTACTAAATATTATTAATCTTAGGTAAACAATGAAAAAATCAAATTTAGTTAGAACCATTTTAATAATATTAATATTCGTTTTTGTTAGGAATTCTTATGCAGTTAAACCGGTTGTACTGGTATTTATTATTGATGGACTCCAAACAGATGCGGCAAAGACTGCAATGAACAACGGCGCAACGAATTTAAAATTTCTTTATGATAATGGTGTATGGGTTGAAGAAGCCTATTGTGTAAGTCCTGCTCCGCTATTAATTTTACCCGATAGTTCTTTACCCTGGTCAACTTCATCACCGCCAAATGTTGCCATGCATACAGGCACTCATGTTTTTGAATCACGACAGATGGATGATATTTTCCTTGAGGCAAGAAAAGCGGGGATACAATCAGTCTTCTCCGGAGGGGCACACAATTATAAAGAATTCAATACAGCCGATTATTGTCTGTTTTTAGATAATCTAACCGATTCGGTAGTCGTCCAATTCGGGATAGATCACTTTTTAAAAGATAATGCCCGTTTGATACGTCTTCATTTACAGAAAGCCAGAAGAAATTGGGACGGTCCGCAATGTAAAACCGATCCGGGTTCCAGATATGAAAAACATCTTTTGCATGTAGATTCACTGCTTGGGAAATTTATTAATGTGATTAAGAAAAAGGGACTCTGGGACAGCACCTATGTTATTGTTGCGGGAGATCATGGAATGGGAATGACAAATGAAAGCGAGCATCCTCCATCAGTAATTTCATCATGGAAACCTTATATGAATTTTTACGGTCCGGGAATTAAAAAAGGAAAATCGATCCCGTATGCAGAATCGCCTGATATTGCTATAATGATCGATTATTTTTTAAAATTGAAACCATTGCAAGGTCATACAGATCCAAAAGTAACACTGAAACCGAAAGGTACTACCGGTACACTGCTAACTAATATTTTTTCAGGTCATCCACGGGAATTAAAACATCCCATGCTAATAAAAAAATTTTTGGAAAGTAAAAACTGGAAACCGTCGGATAGTTATGCTGATTACCGGTTGGGAATGATATCTTTATTAAAAGAATTAGCAGTAAAGAAATGATAATGAATGACTTGCTAGGTTAAGCTACGATATAGCTTTTCAAATTGTATTCTATTAATATTTCTGAATATTCAATAAAGAGTGCAATCATCAAAGTTGTTTATATATGTTTTACTCTTTTCCTAAACCCTCAGTATTTTAATTAACGATGAAAAAATGGATTTTATTTCGTATTCTGTTCTATAATCCCATCCGATATTCCCGTAGGCAGTTCAACATTCTTTATTGTGTTTTTGACTGAGTTGTTAAAAAGAATTATCGGTAGTTCTTTGCCAGTCGGTATTTTTACTTCGTCAAGATTTATATTCTGCACATCGTCAAAAATAATCGCGGGCCGGAAATCAAATTTTTTATAACTCAACTTCACATTTTGCATTTTAATTCCGGAAGCATGACGAATATAAAAGCCCCATGCAGGCAATTCTCCAAACATTGAGAATTCAGGGTATTCGGCAGATTTCTCAGGTACTTTCTGCAATGAATCCAAGTCAATGTAAGCAACGTTTTTACGGCCGGCACCTTCAAAATTAATTTCGATATTTTTCAAAGTTATATTTTCAATATTGTTTCCTGGTAATCCCACAATTGAAGAAGGGATTAAATTATTTGGATAAGCCGGTTGACCAATGAAAGGATAACCTAAATCAGGTCTTTCTTTTGCTGACTGAACATAACGATAGCGAAGATAGTCCGGAGGACCTTCGAGCGGGTAACCGAGATCCGGTTTACGTAAAGGGATCTCTGCTTTCAATCCTGCAATACGAACATTTTTTATTACGCTTGTTTTCTTTTCATTCCTTTTTCCCAACCTAATAAATATTGCATTGCCCGTATTTTTAGCATCAATATTTTCGATGTCAATATTTTCTAAAAAACCGCCGTCAACAGATTCAAGCGCAACGGCAGAGCGGTAAGTATCGTATATAGTAAGGTTTCTCGCTTTTATATTTTTAAATCCGCCTCTTGAAGCTGTTCCAAGCTTGAAAGCACTTGCGCTTGAACGGATAGTACAGTCTGAGACAAAAATGCTGTCGCAAAAATCATTCGGGTCTTCCGATTTCAAACAAATACCATCATCGGAAGAATTAACAAAACAATTTGTAATTTTCACATTTTTGCAGTCAGTAATGTCTATGCCGTCATTATTCCAATACGCTGTGCTTTCAACCTTTATATTATCGATAATGGCATTTTTGCATTTGTTGAAATTCTGCACCCAATTAGCTGAATTTTTTAGAGTAACACCGGTTAGCCGTATATTTTCGCAATTACTAAAATCTATTAGTTTCGGCCGGCTCGCTTCGGTTGGTCTCTTGAATTTCCACTGCGGATCATTCAGAGTACCTTTTTGCAGCATCAAAAAAACATCCTTCATTAATTCTTGAGCTTGACCGTCAATAACACCTTCGCCTGAAATAGAAATATTTGTCTGATCTTCAGCCGCTATTAATGCCAGCACTATCGGGTTGTTGTAATCATTTCTTTTAACGCTTCCTAAAAGACGCGCTCCTAATTGAAGGTGAAGATCGACATTTGATTTCAAAAAAATAACTCCGGCTGCAAAATTGCCGGGTGGTATGATTACTTTTCCGCCGCCGTTATTAGACGCTTGATCAATTGCATTTTGAATTGACTTAGCATTATTTGTAATTCCATCTGCAACTGCTCCAAAAGAAGTTATCAAGTATTCACTGTTTTGTCCAAAATTTTTATTCGAACAAATAAAAAATAGAACTGCCAGGGCAGCAATTAAAAATCTGAATTTAGTTTTCATAATATTTTTCCGAATTAGTTAATTCTATTCAATCCAATTTCATTATTAACTTTTGTTATTTCAACCAATTTATTTTCCGGATCGATTTGCAGTTTCAAATTTTTCAAATCAATTCTATCCGGTATAGTTAAAGTTAATTCTTTAGTTTTGGGAATTAAATCATTGGGCGCTTTTAATTCCGGAATTTGTGATTCGCTGATTTTTTTCCCATTGACAGTTTCTAATACGATTGATGATTGAGGCGAATCTACTGCACCTATATTATGCACAGTAACATTAATTTTATTCCCCTCGATTTTAATATCGTCATAGCCAATTGCGAGGTCTGGTCTTTTGTTATAATCCAAACTTTTATCAGCCAGATGTAAATTTATAATTGTAGTTTTTCCGCTTGGGAATTTTACAGGGATAGAAGAGGATCTCTCAAATTTGATTTTGTTACTAGAAGTCTCAGTGTCAGCTTTTCCATCTCCGTTGGTATCAACGCCTTGCATAATTTTCCATGTACCCGGCAATACATTTCCACCGATTATTTCGGCATTAACATCAAATTTTTCAAGGTTATAAACTTCCATTTTTATTTCCGATTGAGTAGCATAATTAACAAGTATTCCAACACTCATAGAAACGGCAGGTTTTTTAAATTTCCAGCTAACAGGATTTCCCGGAAAAGTTGCATTCCGGGCATGTGCAACACCTCCAAGCCTTGAACGCTGCAGCTCTCTGCCAGCAGCGTAAACCCTGTCTATCCACATACTCCCTTCCGTGTTCTGATAATATAAAATTTCCGACTTTTCTATCTGATTCTTATAATAATTTACCAAATACTCTTTATTCCCTGAAACCTGCCAGGCAAAGTGCCGCATTATCTCGCTTTTAGAATCCGGAGTTGTTGATTCCAAAATTTCCTTCCCCCAATCATTCCTTTTATTCAATAAATCCATCATGTTTGAATTAATATTTGCCATTACATCAGGCCCCAAATCCAGAATCGGCTGCAGGTATTTAGGATCGCCCGTCCATTTCCAGCTGGCCCACAGCGGGTAAATAGCTGAAGCCGTTTGAGGCACATCTCGGCGTCCATCCAATGCATCCTGCATCGCATTTTCCAATCCGCGTGAATGGCGGCTTTCATCAGTTCTAAAATTTATCTCCGTATCCAAAATGATTTTACCATTTTTATCTTTCCTTGAATGAGCCAGTAAACCATCCGCCATATTTATTACAAGTTTTCTGGCATTGGAATTTCCAAAATATTCTCCGAGGTACATAGCAGGTTGAAGAATAAGGTATTCAAATGGAACAGACCATTCCCAAACTCCCTCTTCTGATATTTTATTTGCGCCCCAGAAACTGGACCTGAAATGATAATGACCCGCCTTATTCTTACCGATTATTTTTTCTTCCAACCCTCTCACGGTTTCCATCATTCTTTCTACTAATTTCGGATCACCAAAATCGACCGGCATTACCTGTGCCTGAACATTTATTCCTTCTTCATATGTATGAAGTCCGTCTGTTTGAATTGTAGGCAAGCCATCCGTAAACATGCCGTTATTGTACATTGCTTCCAATTCCTTTTGCAATGAATTTTTTATTTTTGTCGGATCACATCCCATCATTGCAAGGCCTGGCCAATAATTCGTAAATCTCCGTCATCAGAAAGCCCTCCGCCAAATTCACCATCCTGGATTTGCCTGTTATCGATGTACCATTCAACAAAATTTTTTAATTCTTTTAAATCCTCAACCTGGTAGAATGCCCAGGCCGGGACTCCATATGGACAGGCCGGAATTGAAACTTTAGGTTCCGCTTGTTCCTGATTTACAAAGTACCAATAATTCTGGCCCGGGTAATGATTCGGTTCAACACGAAGAAGATCGGTAACATCATTATAAAACTGAACAAACTTGTTTAATTTCATTGTGTTGGGATATTCTTCTATAATCATCCCGTAATTATCTTTTACCTGTAAAAATTTGTCGTTAACGTGCTCTTTTTTAGCTTCATCATATGGTTTGAAAATTAATCTGATCTTTGCACCTTCAATTATTTCAGGAGAAAAATCAGGGCTCGAACAAGCAATTGTTAAGAAAAGCGGTCTATCATTCGGCAATATCCTGTCTCGTAAATCAAGCCATAATGTTCTTGCTTCATTTGGTTTAACTGAAAAAGAAAAATCGAACATATTTCTTAAAGGCCATATAGGATCTTTAACTTGAATGTTCATTGAAATAAACCCATTGTCATCAGGTTTTAAATTTACTGCAGGTATATCAATTGCAATTCCATCCAGTCCTGTACTGCTGTTTGCCCATGTGTAGGAAGCCCGTCTTGAATTTAAATATCTGAAATCACTCGGAATTAATACCTGCACAACCGGTAGATTCGAATGCGATTTACTTTTTTCAGTGTGAACATGGCTATTAGACGGAAGAGCAAGCATTATATTTCTTTCATCTTTTGTAAATCTCCCGTTTATATAACTGATGATACCAGAAAGATTAAAATCTTCTGTTATATCGACTGTCGAAAGCCGGTATTCGAGTACCATATTCGATTTCGGTTCTTTATCGGGCTTAATATCGAAGACGTCAAATTCACCTATAGGAGTTTCCTGAACTTCATTTGTAAATACTATTGTTTTCCCGGTTATTTCCTGTTTTAGTTTATGAAATGTTCTTTCCTGGTATTTCGGACGTGTAAAAATAACACTGCTGTCGGTTCCTTCTTTATTAGGTGAAACAGCGATTGTTCCGAATGCTGCGCCGGAAATTTCCAAGTAATTCCATGGCTCATCAGGCATATTATACCGGATTGATTTCCCGGATAATGAATAACAATCCCAGTCAGGGAGTATAAAGTAATCGCTCCTGCCGAGAATCCGGGAACGGTTATAAACCCCGGGCCAGGTTGTTTCCCTTATCCCGTCGTTGGATTTCCAATACCACCGCTTCAGATCATAAGCATCATTTATTTCCACTTTACGGACAGACGTTTCTTTATCAATTAAATAAGGGGGATCATCCTCTTCTCTATTCCACCCGTAACGTAATTTCCATTCATTCCTCCATTTTTGATCTGCTAGATTCCTTTTGAATTTTACTGATGAGACCGGGTTTTTATATTTAAATAATTCCAATACTTCCGGATCCGTTAGCTGATGATCATAAATAGTAATTTCATCAACATCTCCTCCGCGGACATAATTGTATGCGCTTTGAACCTGGTACGGACTAATAATCCTGGAATGAGTACCAAATTGATCAAGGCCTGCATAGAAGACGTCAAATGTATCTTTCTTTGCAGCGAGTTCTCCGTTAACATAGAACTTAATACCGCTAGTTTCATCCCAGTTTAATGCCAGGTGAATCCAATCTTTGGGATCCGGTAATTTGTTGATCTTATATGAAACTCTAATGCGTGCTAAATTAATATCGGTTACAAAAGCATCAAAACCATTCCCATTATAATCTATCCGGAGCCATTGCATGTCCCAGCTTGAATGATCTGCATAACCTACCCTGAAAATAGCGAACGGAGTTTTGCCGAGTGTTTCCCGCGCTCTCCAGAAAAAACTCAATGTACCACGCTCGGCATAAATATTTCCGGGAGCCCGAAAAGCAAGCAATTGATGATCTCCGCATTGAAAACCTTTCCCTTTTGCACCGTCATCAATTATTTTAACCTGGTACAAGAAATTCGGTTTCCCATCCCCGATTGAATAATCGGCATTAAATCCATTTTCACCCGACAAATAAAATAATAAACCACTTTTTGTTGAATCAGTCTTTGGACTGCAAAAAGCAAAACCTGTAAACAAAAAAGAAAGACTAGCAATTAATGTAAAATAAATGAAAAATTTAAACATTTTTTCCTCGATAAAAGATTTCAGTATAAAAATTAATAATCATAAATTACAAAACATTTTTGAATAAGTAATAATAAAAAAGCCGCTTAAATTAAGCGGCTCTCGAATATTTAGATTGAAGAATTTATTAAATGAAGATTTTATTTATCATTTAACATAACTGTATTATTTTCCCGAGTTATTTCCGTCAGCTTTTCCTGAGGATCTACCTTAACGCTTAAAGAATTTAGATCGATTCCCGCAGGTACATTCAGTACAACATCTGCAGTTTTAGGAACTAAATCTTTGGGTGAGGCAATTTCAGGAACAGAAACTTCTGCGACACTATTTCCTTCAGAATTGACAAGAGCAATTGTAGCAGGAATTGAATTTACGGCACCAAGATTATGAACGGTAACGGTAATTTTACTTCCGTTAACTTTTATGTCATCGTTGCTTATTGCCAGATCCGGTCTCTTTGAATAATCCAAACCTTCTTCAACAAGTTTCAAATCAATAATAGATGTTTTATGCGGAGGGAAAACTAATGTAACCGGTTTTGAACGTTCAAACGTAACGGTTTTTGTTGTGATACCTGCATCAGCATTACCGTCACCGTTTTCATCAATACCTTGAGTTACTTCCCATTTCCCAGGCGATAAATTCCAGCAGCTGCACTCGGCTTTTACATCGGATTGATCCAGATTAAATACTTTCATATTAACAGCAGAAGAAGTAGCTGAACGGATTGCAATAGCTACACTTTCGGCTGTTGCCGGTTTTTCAAATTTCCAGCTGACTGCATTTCCGGGGAAGATATAACCTCTTGATAATGCTACTCCGCCAAGTCTTGATCGTTGAAGTTCACTTTCAAATGTGATAACCCGGTCGGTCCATAAGCTCCCGGTAGTGTTAATATAATCTAAAATAGAATTCCATTGAACTTGATTACCATAATATTCATCGAGATATTTATTATCACCCGTTACCTGCCATGCGAAATGCTGTGCCAGATCATTATCTTTATCTGAATTTGCAATTGAAACGATCTCTTTACCCCACTGGTCACGCAAATTTAATATATCGAGCATATCGGAATTGAGAATGCCCATTGCATAAAATTTCATATCGAGAAGCGGCTGAAGATATTTTTTATCACCAGTCCATTTATAAGCAGCCCAGAAAGCATGAACAGCAGCAGTAGAACTACCTCTTGATCGGATTGTACTACTGCAAACTGAATAAGGCGGCGCAAGCGGAGAAGGACGGCTTTCATCTGTATTAAAGTTGATATCTGTATCTATAATTATTTTACCGTTTTTATCTTTCCTTGCATGAGCTAACAACCCGTCCACCATATTGATAACAAGTTTTCTTGCAGCCGCATTTCCATAATATTCACCTAAAAGAATAGCTGGGTGCAAAGCTAAATATTCATAATCAGACGACCATGCCCAAACACCTTCCTGAGCAACTTTTGTAGCACTGAAATATTGTGAACGAAAATGATAATGACCAGCTTTATTTTTTGCAATGATTAATTTCTCCTGAGATCTTATTTCCTGCGTTAATCTTTCGACATTTTTCGGGTTGCCGAAATTATCCATATTTACTTGTGCCAAAACATTTGTTCCTTCTTCATATTGATGAAGTCCATCGGTTTGAATTGTGTTTATACCGTTAGTTAGCATCCCGTTTTTATAAATAGCTTCCATTAAATCCTGGTTTGATGCTTTAAGTTTATCCGGCTCACAACCTATAAAAACGAGGCCAGGCCAGGCATTCTCAAGATCACTGTCATCCGAAAGACCGCCTCCTAATCCTTCACCGTGAATTTCTCTTTTGTCGACATAGTAATTAACAACTTTTTCATAACCCTTTAGATCTTGAACCTGCAGATATGCCCAAAGCGGAATATCATTTGGCGGAACAGGTTCTTTGTAAGGTGGTTTCGGCTGTTCGGGATTATAAACAAACCAGTAATTCCTTCCAGGATAATTATCCGGATCTATTTGTAACAAACTCGTCATATCCGCTTCAAATTCGTTAAACTTATTTAAACGTCTGTCTCTGGTATGTTCTTCTATAAACATATCGTAGTTATCCCTGATTTGAGTAAACCTGTCAATTATATGTTCCTTTTTTGCTTCATCCCACGGTTTAAATACTAATTTTATTTTGGCACCCTCAAGCATTGATGATGTAAAATCCGGACCGGATCCTGCAATTGTTAAATATATCGGCTTGTTATTCGGCAGAATTCTATCTCTTAAATCCAGCCATAAAGTTCTTGCCTCGTTTGGTTTAACCGAGAAGGAAAAATCCAGCATATCTCTTAATGGCCAAATTGGATCTTTAACCTGGATGTTCAACGGGAAATATTCACCCATAGTCGGTTTCACATTTAAAGCAGGGATCTCAATTTCGATACCATCCAAACCCCCGTTTATATTTTCCCAGGTATATGAAAATCCGCCGCGGCTGTCATTCTCTGCTTTAATACTTCTAAAACTGCTTGGAATAATGATATGAATTAGTGGCAATCCTTTTTGAACTGATTCATTAGACTCGCGTGGTGCACCCTTAGGTAAAGCAAGCATAGTAATTCTCTCATCTGCCGTATACCTTCCCTTAATATAATTTTGTATACCTTTTATATTTTTATTTTGCGGTTCAGTTGCAGTAGTAAGCTTATATTCAAGGGTGCCCATATCCTCAGGTGCTTTACCTGCCTTGATATCAAAAGCATTCAACTCGCCCATTGGAGTTTCAATTTCATCATTTGTAAAGACGAGAGTTTTTCCAATTACTTCATTGTTTAATTTATAAAAGGTTCTTTCCTGGTATTCCGGTCTTTCAAACAATGGAGTGGAATTTGACCCGTCGAGATTATTCGAGAGAGCCATTTTGCCGTACGCAGCTCCCTGAATTTCTATATAATTCCAGGGTTCATCAGGCATGTTAAAGCGTACGGATTTACCTGAAATCGGATAACAGTCCCAATCAGGCAGTTGGAAATAATCATCCCTGCCCGGCAGTCTTGAACGGTTATATACACCGGGCCAGGTAGTTTCCCGGATTCCGTCGTTAGCTTTCCACCACCAGCGCTTCAAATCATATGCTTCATTAATCTCAACCTTGCGAACTGAAGTTTCTTTATTATTAAGATAAGGTGGATTGTCCCCTGGTCTGTTCCAGCCGTAACGTAGAGCCCACTCTTGTGCCCATCTTGGATTTGAAAGATCCCTGACGACTTCAGGGCTTTCCAAAGATTTTCCTTCAGCCAGCTGGCTTATTTCATTATCGTTAAGAGCATGATCATAAATCTTTATTTCATCAATATCTCCTCCTCTAATAAACTGGTAAGCACTTTGAACCTGATAACCGCTGATAACCCTTGAATGTGGGCCGAATTGATCCAAACTCGAATAGAGGACACATGAAGTATCTTTTTCTCCAACTTTTTTCCCATTTAAATAAAATCTAATACCGGTGGTTTCATCCCATGTTAATGCAAAATGCACCCAATCTTTAGGAGAAGGAAGTTTTGGTATTTTGTATGAAACTCTTTCTCTTGCAAGATTGGCATCAGTAACAAAAGCGTCAAAACCATGACCATTGTAATCTATTCTAAGCCAAACCATATCCCAGCTTGAATGATCGGAATATCCGACTCTGAAAATCACGAATGGAGTGTGACCATAAGGTTCACGGGCACGCCAGTAAAAAGACAAGGTTCCTCTTTCTGCATAAATATTTCCTGCGGCCCAATATGACATTAGCTGAGTATTACCGCATTGAAAACCAACACTCTTTGCTCCATCTTTAATAATTTTTACTTCCTTCAGAAAATTAGGCTTTCCCTTGCCTTTAGAATAATCGGCATTAAATCCATTGTTGCCCGATAAATAAAAAAGTAAGCCGGATTTTGCTGTGTCCGATTTTGAAAAACTAAAAATTAAACCGGAATTAAGTATTGAAAAACAAAAAACTAAAAACAGTAAACGGAAATTTCTGAACATTTTGAGCCTCCATATAGTCATTTCGTAGTAAAAAAACGAAGGGTACGCATACAAGACATTTAATACACAATGTTTCTTTCATTCTTGTATTATAAACAAATTAGAGAAGCATATTATATTTCTGAATTTTTGCGTAACGTTGGTTAATTATAATTTTATTGAAAACCTTTCGATATTTTTGTCATCAAATTATTTAATTCTGACATTTTAATTAATGATATTTCATTTGATAAAAATATTGTATAAAAAATTTTCACAATTTTAATATGTTTTTCTTTTTTAATTGATATGCTTTAACTGACAAAAAGCAGCTGCATTAAAAGACGGCTGCTTTGTCATTTATAGTAGAAACAAAATATCTTACAAAAGGACTCTTTCTTACTGAAGAACAAATCCATCTTTTGTCAGTTTATAAACAAAAGTATATTTTTCTCCGGCTTTGGTAAATGATAATGTTAAGCCGCCCGATTTATTCACTTCTCTCTCAACCGAACTAATAATACTTTGTGCTTCTTGATCATTATCCACCGGGAGTATTATCGTTCCGATAACCGTATTTTCACTATTAGCTTTTACTACCGTTCCAAAATAAGGATCCCATTTAAATTTAATCCGATCATTGACCGGCTGTATCGGGTGTTTGCCGTCCCTGATTTTAAATTCTGAATCAACTACAGGGATAAGAGCCATCATTCCTTCTTCACCTTTTAAGAGAACATATTTACCGAGATTTTCTTCCGTGCATTCAGTATGGAAGCGGGCTTCAATTTCTGCACCTTTTGAAGATTTCACCTCATCCAAAACTACAGTAATTAAAGGCTTTTCCAATACAACATGACGCCGCCAACCTTTAAGTTCCTTCTTAGGATAAGCGTTTGTCGGATCCATTAATACATAATCCCTTTTGGGTGAAGTTCTAAAATCAAGGACCTTTCCGCCGACATTATAATTCCATGGTTTGTTTTTCAACTTACCCGGAATTTGCAGTTCCCCGTTAACGAATATTACATTATGACCGACACTGGATGCGAAAGGATAACCCCACCTTGCCTCATCAAAATATTTTTCGTCGTAAAACATTCTACCAAGTTCGGAAATGTAATATTGATTCCTCCAACGAATAACGAATTGCCCTATATCCAAATGACCGTGGTGTGGATCATCATTCATTCCGGCTTTTCCAGCAACAACAACTTTTTCCGGATTCAAAAACTCGCTTCGCATTACCCACCAGTCGATTGTTTTAAAATGAATTGACGGAACTTTCGGAGCTTCGGGAGTTACAGTTGGCCGCGGCCAAATAATATCAAACGGATCATCCCCCTCTTTCATAAATTCTTTACGATAGTAAGCTGCCCGTTTATCACCGGTTTCAGTAGTCAATTTATTAATAAAAAAAGTTTCTCCTAAAGTCCCGCTTTGTGAGTCTTCAAAGTTAAGAGATGTCCCCGGCTGCATTGAAATATAAAGCGGAAATGCTGCAGGATTATTTTTCAATCGTTCATTTTCAAAAAGATTATACTTTCCATTTGTTAGTCTTTTTAATGCGTCTGCAAAAAATGTGGAAGTAGAAATTCCGTATCTCCAGTAGCCGCCCCCTTCCTGCCATCCGCCGTCAACACCCAAATTACTAAACAGACTATATATACGGTTATAAGATTCGGCAATAACGTCAGTGAGCTGGGGATCTTCTGTAAGAAGTGCTATTCCTGCAAGCCCTACTCCGGAATTGCAAACGCCGCACCAGTTGCATTTATAAGCAGTTGCCCACCAGTGATATTCGTAATTTCCACGGACACGCGTAATTACTTTTTCAAGTAATCCACCTCTAATGCGATCACGTTGAGATTTATTAAGAGCCGGGTACAGCCAATCATAAACAGCCGCCATAATTCGACCGGAATCACCATTATAATGATCAAATCCAAAACTTGCTTCATCGTCCGGCACATTCCAGGGCCAAACACGTGAATAAATTATTGGAAATTCATGAGCTCTTTGTGTCCATGTTGGAAGATCACAAAAAGCATCTGCAAATTCGAAAGCTTTCAACGCATATTTTTCATCATCCGTCATTTGATAAACAAAGGCCAACGTAAAAGCATTGTTTCTCATTTCCTCATAATATTTTGAGTATTTTCCATCCTTATCATATTCGCTCCAGCCGGCACGCGTATTTTTTCCCTGGATAGGTATATCATGCGAAACCGGCTTGGCCATAAGTTTATTAGCTTCAGCAAGCATCATCTGCATAATATAAATACTCTCCGGATCGCTTTTTATCCGCTCACGCAATGCCTGTTTATCCTGGTCACCGAAATAAAGATATGGATGATTGAGTTTCGATTTATTGACTGCCTTATCAATATCATCTTTTGTCACCTGTCCCAATATGTTGGGTACAAACAAAGCTAATATCATAACTGCCAATGTAATTTTTGAGAATAACATAATTTAATCCTTAAATAGTGAATGTTAGGAATTGTATTCATTTAATTCAATATGATCAAGTAATTAACTTATAAAAATATTTATGCGAATAAAACTAAAATGATATTCAATAGTTAATTACATAGTTTTGTATCAGGTGCCGGGTTGAATGTATTCGACCGGAGCAAAAAGTTTCCGTTCATTTCCGCGAGGATCATTTTCTACTTTTGAATTTAAATCAAAAACCATTGTTGCGCGGTTTTTCAAATCAAATCGCGGCCAGTGCGGTATATTAGGCGTATCCGGATTACCGGTTCTGGCAAAAGCAACCCACGATTCACTTAAAATGTCCGCCATTTTTTGGGCTTCGGGACCAGTACCTGTCATAGTCGCACCATACTTAATATTATCAAATACAAGAGGTACATCCATAGTATGAGATGCTTTCCATTTTCCACCCGCAACAGGTGATTTCCAGTTTAACTGGAAAACATAGGTAGGCGCACCGTTCTGCTCGGCCCTTCGCTCCGATTCAATTACCATTCCCTTCCATGAACGTGAGGCAGTAGTTACTGCAAAGAAAACATCGCTGGGTGAATAATCCGGATACCACTTTCTATATTTTTCTATTATCATTTTCGGATCCAAATTACCTATAAATTGTTTAACATGCTGAGAAATTTTAGCCGGTAATTGGTCCCATGTCAAATGAAAAGTTGATGTATCCCTGGCACCGATTAATAGTCTTGTTTCATCATGGTTATTACCCATAATCATCGGAATATCTGCAGATAGAGGGGATGCATCCGGTGAGAATGGATCACGGGGCAATACAACACCATCTGTAACCGGGGCAAAGGAATTCCCTTGAATCGCTTCATTCAATTTTTCTATGGGTACAGTTTTTATTTCATCTATTTTATCTGGAGTAATATTAAGAGCTTTTAGAATTTTACGTGCTGTTTCAGTTGCGTGTTCTCGAGTTCTGCCGGTTAACTGCTGGCCGCTCTCGGTAATAACTTTATTGAATAAGCCCCGTGCAGCCGGCATGGCCATTAAAGTAGCGCATTTAGCTCCGCCTCCCGATTCTCCGAAAATAGTAACATTATCCGGATCGCCGCCGAACCCGGTTATATTTTCTTTTACCCATTTTAATGCGAATACTAAATCCAGCATACCTACATTTCCAGATTCGGCAAATTCTTTTCCGCCTAATTCAGCAAGATAAAGAAAGCCGAAGCCATTAAGCCGGTGGTTAACAGTAACGACAACAACATCCCCTTTTCCTGCAAAGATTAACTCCGTCATACAAATCAATATTGCACGACCAGCTGTTATATCCTCCGCCGTGAAACCAAACCATAACCGGACGTTTTTTATCGTCTCTAAGACCTGGTGTCCAGACATTTAAGTAAAGACAATCTTCGCTCATTATAGTACCTTCTTTGGGCATAGGGTAAAAATCCGATTTACCTATCGGACCTTGAGGAGCGATTGGTCCGAATTCGGCGGCATCTTTTATCCCGCTCCATGGAATCGGCGGAACAGGCGGCTGGAACCGTCTCTTTGCAGTATTGTCACCATATGGTATTCCCTTAAAAACATCAATATTATTATCAATATATCCTCTTACTTTACCATACTTCGTTGCTGCCACAGGTTTATTATCTTGAGAAGTCTTTTCATTATTACATTGAATAAAATTGAATCCAATAAATATTATAAAAACAATCACTAGCAGGTGAGGTAAGGTTTTTTTAAAAGATATTTTTTCTGATCTAAAATCTTTTAAATTTTCAGAATATTCTCTCATTGAAGACTCCAATCTTAAGTATTAGTATGCATTGTAGAATAATGAAATATGTGTGCTCGGTTCCTTCCGGAATAAATTGAGGAGTAATGCCATCAATAGTTTTCAAAAGTTCTGTTAACTTATCGCCAAGTTTACGCCGCTGTTGAATTATCCAAGGTAATTTTTTCAATTGAGCCAGTGATACTGCCCCTTGAAGTTCGGTCATCTGGTAATTAGGAGCTAAGAAAAAAGGATTACGTTTTCCAGCTTCCCTATCATAACATTTATCTAAAAACAAACTGGCAAATTTCCTCATATCATCATCATTAGTTAAAATCATTCCACCGGAACCGCATGTAATATGCTTGAAGTGATTCAAACTAAAAGAACTAATAGGACTCATTGTTCCAGCGGATTTGTCTTTGTATTCCCCAAGATAAGTCTGTGCAAAGTCTTCAATAACTGGAATATTATACTTTTTACTAAGAGTTATAAATGCATCCATATTTGCAACTAATCCGGAATGATGTACCAAAAGAATTGCACCTGTTCTGTCGGTAATAAGTTTCTCCACACTTTTAGGATCCATATTATAAGTATCTTCTTCAATATCGGCAAATATTGGAAGCAGGTTCTGATATAATATTCCTGTAAGCGAGCCCATATCTGTTATTGAACTGGTTATTACTTCTGTGCCCGGTTTTAACTGCAGAGTACCTATGGCCATGTGGACAGCAGCAGTGCCCGAAGAGCAAGCAACACAATACTTCATGTTATACATTTCGGCAAATGCATTCTGGAATTCAAATACTTTACTCCCCATAAAATAAAAAAGCATGTCACTATCAATAACTTCCAATAATTACTCTTTTTCTTCCTTCCCGAACCGTTTTCCGGTACCAAAAGGAGTTAATTTAGTTTTGGATCCGCCGTTGATAGCTAATTGTACCATATTGATTTTCTCCTATATTTTAAGATATAGATAGGTTCAAATTTAATTTTTTTCCTGTTTATTTTCCTTTAATATTAATACCCAATCGTTACCATCTTTTCTTATACCTGGAGGATCAAATTCCGTTGTACCTTTATTCTGATATTTATTAATAAATGTTCTCATTCCGTTTCTAGGATTGTACCAATAAGCATTTACAGATTCTCCTGATATTTTTCCCAGCTTAATTTTAAATTTTCTTCCATTATAAGTGTATGCAAATAGGTATGATTTCCCTCTCGTTGCAGTAATGTGATTATACTTTTTTCCTACTGTATCCACAATTACAGATTGATCCGGGACCCTTTCAAAATACGGTTCGGAAAGCATCAGCATTTTTAAATATTTCACTTCCGATGCACCGGGATCATTAATAGCATTATACCAGTATTCTTTAACCCCGTATGCACCTTTATCTTCACCAGGTTTGTGCATCTGCATCACGGCATTATCGCCGTAAGTAAAGCCGCATGCACCTGCAAAAACCGACCAGTAAGCATACCTCCTGATGTCGTTGTCATTCCAGCGGGGCTGTGCCGGGTCATGAAGTCCATGCGGTATATTTTCATATGATGGTTCTCCGTCAAGTGTGGGTTTTATAGGAACTTTATTGTAATCATCTTCTACATATTTCCAGTTGTCCTCACCGTAACCTTCCGGATCCTGGGTATAACTTTTATGGCCGGATTGAAACATATTGAAACTAAGCCAGGGTCCATTATTAAACCATGCTGATGATTGTGTTCTGCCGTATGGATGAAAAGTAATGAGATGTTCAGGATCAATCCGGTGCAAGGTATTTCCAATCATATTCCATATATCAAAGTTTTGATCTCCCCTTGTATCACCACCATTAATCCATATTATATTCGGTTTGTTTTTATATCTTTCCGCCAGCCAGGTAATATACTTTTCAGCATTATACTTATTGATTTTATTGCTGCGAACATTTGAACCCCAAACAGGAACCATTGCAATAAAAATTCCGTAATCTTTTGCTTTGTCAACAATAAAATCTATATGATCCCAGAAATCATATTGTTCCGGATCATTTGGATTGCTACCTTTGGTTACTTTTGGTTTGGCGGGATCAATATTAATGAAAGCTGAATCTCCATATGCATTGACTTCCGGAAAGGCATGTATTACCATTGCCTGAATAACATTGAAACCTTTATTATGCCTATCTTCAAGGTATCTATCTGCTTCTTCCTTCGCGAGTTTTGAAAATAGCAGCCAGCCGGTATCACCCAGCCAGAAGAAAGGCTGCCCGTTGGAAAATTGAAGAAACCTTCCGTTAGAGGATATTTCCAATCTGCCGTTATCGAAGATATTCCGGCTGTTTTGTGAAAGTATAGGATGAATTAATAAAAAGAAGAGAATGGGGAAAAATATAGAAAATTTATTAAGCATTATAACACGTGAAGGATTAGGCATTCCACAATAAAACCTAATCAAAAAACTCCAAAATAAATACTGCCCTGCAAAAATATTTTTATTTATGAAAAATTAAATAGCGTACAATTCAATTAAATTCGTACTATGATTCAGTCTGAATTTTAACATCTTCTCCATTTAATATTGAAGCTGCTTGTTTTTCATCAAAGGCTTTTTCCCACCTGGCAACAGCCACAGTTGCAATCCCGTTCCCGATAAGATTTGATACTGCTCTTGCCTCATTAATAAATCTATCTACTCCCAGGAGCAAGACCATTCCTGCCACAGGGATTTTATCCATCGAAGCAAGTGTAGCGGCCAATGTTACGAAACCTGCACCCGCCACACCGGCCGAACCTTTCGATGTTAACAATAATACTCCCAGCACTATTATTTGATCCCAAAGAGTTAAATGAGTATTAGTAGCTTGTGCAATAAATATTGCCGCCATTGTAAGATATATTGAGGTTCCGTCGGCATTAAAAGTATAGCCTGCCGGCAGCACCATACCTACAATAGGTTTTGAACATCCGAGTTTTTCCAGCTTTTCCATCATTTGCGGTAAAACTGCTTCTGTTGATGCAGTAGCGAATACAATCAGTATTTCGTCTTTAATATATTTTAAAAATTTCCACAAAGATATATGATTCATTCTTGCAATAGAACCAAGAATCACGAATACAAAAATGAGGCTTGTTATATATACATCGGTCATTAAACGGGCAAATGAAACAAGTGTATGCAGTCCGTATGCACCGATTGTAAAAGCCATTGCACCAAGGGCAGCAATCGGAGCCAAACGCATAATAAATCGGACAATCCCGAATAAACCGTGTAATGCCGAATCAATTACATTAACAATCACCTGCCCCCGGTTCGGAAGCTGCGCCAGTGCCAGATCCGAAAAGAACAGAGAATAAAATTATCTGTAAAATATTTCCCTTTGCAAAAGCATCAATAATACTGGAAGGTATAATATCCATGAAAAAACTAACTATATCGTGATGTTTTGCTACATTTGTATAATTTGAAATAGACTGTGTGTCTATGGTCGCCGGGTTTACATTCATCCCCACACCCGGCCGGGAAATATTAATTACAATTAAACCGATAACCAAAGCTATTGTTGAAACTACTTCAAAATAAATGAGAGCTTTTACACCTACTCTTCCGACTTCCCTCAAATTCCCCATCTTAGCAATACCAACAACTATAGTCCCGAAGATAATTGGAGCAAGCAGCATTTTGATGAGTTTAATAAATGCATCACCAAGAGGTTTTAAACTTTCACCCAGGCCCGGATCGATAACACCGATTATTACGCCAATTACTACACCTAAGATAACCTGAAAGTATAGATGTGAAATAAAGAATTAATTTTACTTTTTGGTTTGGTCATCAGACCCGTATCATTTTTATTTTGCAAAGATATAACATTTTCTATCTAATTAGTCTGTGGTTTTTATTAAGCCTCAGAAACTTAATCAGGAAACAGTTTATCTCATAAATCTTTAAAATTGAATTACAAACTGTATCAGTTGAATAATATAGTTTCTTTTGTTTTGAAATCGTTTGGATTGGTTAATTGATCGAAGGAAGATTTTGTTCTACAATTAGTATTTCACTAAAACAAAATAGAAATCTAATTGATTGGACTTATTTCTATTAAACTGCAAAATGTTGAATATTATTGTTTCAGTTAAACAATGTTTGTTTTAGTCAAAATTACATCTGATAGAACAGGGAGTCAGAATTTTCCTACACAAATTTAGACTTTCATAAACTCCCGAAAGAGCATACAAATTCCTCTATTTTTTTTTTGGAGCAGCTATAATAAATATATTTACAAAATATAAAAATTTTATCTGCCCATCCAGCCGCCGTCAACGGTAATGACGCTTCCATTTAAATAGTTTGAAGCATCGGAACTTAAGAAAACAACTGTGCCCATTAAATCTTCGGGTGTGCCCCATCTTCCAGCCGGAATTCTATCGAGGATCGATTTACTTCGAACAGCATCTTCACGAAGCGCTTTAGTGTTATCCGTAGCAATATAGCCGGGAGCTATTGCATTTACCGTGACACCTTTTGATGCCCACTCATTCGCAAAAGCCATAGTTAATTGTTTTACGCCTCCCTTTGAAGCTGCATAACCGGGGACCCAAATCCCGCCTTGAAATGATAATAATGATGCTATAAAAATAATTTTGCCGTAACCTCTTGCTACCATCTCTTTCCCGATCTCACGGGTCAAAATAAATTGAGATGAAAGATTAACCTCAATAACTGTATCCCAATATTCGTCGGGATGTTCCGATATTGGTTTTCTTAGAATAGTTCCGGCATTATTTATTAAGATATCAATTTTAGAAAAATCAGATTTTACTTTTTTAATAAAATCATAAAGAGAAGAGCGTTTGGAGAAATCACCCAAATAGGTTTTTATTTTCCTGCCTGTATTCTCTATAAGTTTTATTGTTTCGCTAAAGTCCTCTTCGTAGGAGACGCCGATTATATCGGCCCCGGCTTCGGCAAGTGCAAGGGCATATTTCTGCCCTATACCTCGATTTGAACCTGAAACCATTGCTACTTTACCTTTTAAACTAAATTGATCTAAAATCATTTTTACCTCTTTTTTTTACCTAGAATTGTGAAAAACGTTTTACATTAATTCCTGCATTTTAACGGCGTCCATATCATCAAAAGCCTGGTTTTCTCCCCCCATTGCCCAAATGAAAGAATAATTTTGAGTGCCGGACCCTGAATGAAATGACCAGCTGGGAGATATTACAGCCTGACGATCTCTAATTACAATATGCCGTGTTTCTGAAGGGGAGCCCATGAAGTGAAAAACAATCGCATTATTTTCGAGACTGAAATACATATAAATTTCCGATCTTCTTTGATGCGTATGGACGGGCATTGTATTCCAAACGCTCCCCTCCTCTAATTGTGTTAAACCCATAACAAGCTGTGAACTTTTTATCCCGTTAGGATGGATATATTTATAAATAGTCCTATGATTTGAATCTTTAAGACTGCCAAGGCGGTTTGGTTCGGCATCAGAAAATTTTGCATGTGTTGTAGGAAATTCTTTATGAGCAGGTAGCTTACAAAATAATATTGAGCTGGTTCACTTTTATTTTTGCTCCTGAATTCTACTTCTTTACTTCCCCTGCCGATATATAATGAGTCTTTATGTGCCATATTATATTCTTTACCATCGACAAGAATTGATCCGTCTTTCCCGATATTTATTACACCTATTTCTCGTCTTTCAGCAAAATAATCAGCGGACATTTCCTTTTTACTAGCTTCCAATTTTAATCCCTTTTCGGCTGGTACTGCTGAACCGACAATAGCTCTATCTACATCGGAATAGACTAAATAAATTTTACCGGGTTCAAATAGTTTATCCACCAGGAATTGATCACGAAGCCCGGCAGTATCTAATTTTTTAAATCCTTCAAAGTTAGGGGAATATCTTACTTCCATTTTAACCTCTTCTTTCTTTGTTCAATTAATTATATCAAATTTTTTTATAATAATTTATCTTAAATATATTTTTAAAAAATAATTTAATAATTTTTTAAGCATTATAAGTAGAAGATGCAGTTTTACCGCCTCTTCCAGTCCAATTTGTATGAAAAAATTCCCCTCTCTTTTTATCAACCCTTTCATAAGTATGAGCCCCGAAATAATCTCTTTGAGCCTGCAGTAAATTTGCGGGCAGCCGGGAATTCCTGATTCCGTCAAAATAATTTAAGGCAGTTGAAAGAGCAGGTATCCATATGCCGTATGTTACGGCCGCAGCGACAACTCTGCGCCATGATCCTTGCGAGGATTCAATTTTTTCTTTAAAGAAGGGGTCAAGCAATAAGTTAGTCAGCTTAGGATTTTTATCAAAAGCTTCTTTAATTTTCCCGAGGAAGATAGAGCGAATGATACATCCGCCTCTCCACATTAAAGCCACACCTCCATAATTTAAATTCCAATTGTATTCTTGAGCAGCATATCTCATGAGAAGATAACCCTGTGCATAAGAAATTATCTTGGAAGCATACAATGCTTTTTTAAGATCTTCGATAAATTCTTTTTTATCCCCGTCAAATTTAGGTGCTGGCCCGGATAAAACTTTTGAAGCTTCAACCCGAGCATCTTTCAAGGATGAAAGAGTTCTTCCGTATACGGCTTCACCAATTAATGTTAAAGGTGCCCCGGAATCAAGAGAAGCTAAAACCGTCCATTTCCCTGTTCCCTTTTGCCCAGCTGTATCCAGGATCTTTTCAACTAACGGTTTTCCGTCATCATCTTTATAGGCAAGGATGTCCCTAGTAATTTCAATTAAGTAACTATCAAGCTCACCTTCATTCCATTCTTTAAATACTTCGTGCATTTCATCATAGTTCATATTCAGAAGATCTTTCATTATCTGGTATGCTTCACAGATTAATTGCATATCACCGTACTCAATCCCGTTATGAACCATTTTAACAAAATGGCCTGCGCCGTTTTCCCCTACCCAGTCGCAGCATGGTGTCCCATCTTCTACTTTAGCCGCAATAGACTGAAAAATAGGTTTTATATACGGCCAGGCTTCTGTAGAACCTCCGGGCATAATTGACGGGCCCTTCAAAGCTCCTTCTTCTCCGCCGGAAACTCCGGTACCAATATAGCGTAATCCTTTCCCTTCAAGATATCGAGTTCTTCTTATAGTATCAGGAAAATGAGAATTACCGCCGTCAATTATAATATCCCCTTTTTCCAAATGAGGTATTAACAGCTCGATAAAATCATCGACAGGCTTACCTGCTTTTACCATCAGCATTACTTTCCTCGGTGATTTTAAACTTTGTACCAGTTCTTCAATTGAAGAAGTACCGATTATATTTTTATCTTTACCTCTGCCGTGAACAAAATTATCAACTTTTTCTACGGTTCTATTAAATACTGCAACAGTAAAACCGTGACTTTCCATATTTAAAACCAGATTCTCGCCCATTACGGCTAATCCGACAAGTCCGATATCTGCAAGTTTTGTCATTTTTATTCCCTTATTTTTTTATTTTATTTTTAAATTAATTGCCAGTCATTATATGAAAACCTAATTCCTTAAAATTGGTTTCTATTTCAGTCCCGCAATTCTTTGTTTTTATTTTATAAAAAGGAAATTCTCTCCTTACAGGATAATTACCTCTTTGTTTTTCAAAAGTATCAACCGAGCTTCGAAGTGTATTATCATCATTCATTATATCGTATGAAGAAATAACAGCTTTGTATAAAGCTTCCTGCTGAGACATATTTTTACAATTAATAAAAATTTCTTCTGAATTGCAAGGTGAAGGTATCTCTTTAGGATACCATTCTTGATCAACTTTTAAATTAAAAAATGAAGCGATACTTCTCACGCATACAGATGTACCGTTAGCCTTACCATCCGCCGAATATCCTGCAATATGAGGTGTAGATATATCAATAATTTCTAATAATTCTCTATCTATATTAGGTTCATTTTCCCATACATCAAGAACCGCAGTATTTACAATTTTTTGCCTGATTGCATTTTTTAGAGAATTAGTTTCAATTACCGGTCCTCGTGACGTATTAATTATCATTTTATCATCTTTAAACTTAGAAAAAAAATTTACATCTGCCATATGATATGTTTTATCTTCACCATTTTTTATAAGCGGAACATGAAAAGTTATTATATCACTTTTAGAAATTAATTCATCAAGATTTACAAATTTAGTGTTTACCTCTTTCCGGGCACGGGGAGGATCGTTTAGCAAAACTTTCAAACCAAATAATTTTGAAAGTCTTTCAATCTTACTTCCGACATTACCGACTCCAACAATGCCGATCGTCAAATCACTCAAATTCCATTTTTTCTTTGCAGAGATAGTTAATATTGCAGATGCTATATACTGCATAACCGATGACGAGTTGCATCCAGGGGCATTTATCCAATTTATTCCTTTACTTTCACAGTAATCAGTATCAATATGGTCTATCCCGATAGTAGCTGTGGCAATAAATTTTATACATGTGCCTTCCAGCAGTTCTGAATTACAATTTGTTCTCGTCCGGATTATTAATGCATCCTTATCCTTAATTATATCATGTGTAATATCAGGCGGGTTTAAATATTGAATCTCGGCATGAGGTTCAAGAACTCCTTTCAGAAAAGGAATTTTACTATCTGCTACAATCTTTATTTTATTACTCATTTATTATTTTGTACAATCTGGTTTTATTTTAATCTTTGACTTTGGACTTTTATTTAAATTTATCTTTAAATGACCATAAACCTAATGCGGGATTAGAAATGAAAAATATTTCTTCCCCATCATTCATAATATTAAAGCCGTCTACCAATTTTTGAGGATCGTATTTCTTAATCATCTTATTGAGATCTGCATATTTATAATTTACACTTTTTATCTCCTCTTCGGTTATAAACCCGGGACAATAAGTAATATCGAATCTATTTTCAGAAGAACCATGAATCAGGTGGGCAGCTGCACTTAAATTTTTCTGCAGTTCCTCATTTTCATTTACAAACTCCAGGATTTCCGGAGTAGTTTTATACCCGTATTTTCTTATTAAATTATCGATAGTTTTATCTTCGCCAAATTCTTTTAAGCCGGGAGCTAAAATGATCAGTTCACCTCCGTCATCAATAGCCATCCTTGTTCGATAGATACTTTTATTTCCCAGCCAGGTACTTTTAAACTCTTGGGGTTCTAAATAAACTACAACTTTCTTTAAAGGTTTATTTAGCATTTGAAAGTTGACTTTAAGTGATAAATCGGAAGCCTGTTTAAAGTTATCAAAATCATCTCCGATAAATATACCTTTCGGTGCTATTTTGCCATTGCTGTTTTTGCCGACGACAGTTAATATATACAAAATCGCCAAATGGTTAGCAAAATGATCGGAAGCATAATTCAAAACTTTTCTTACGGGTGTATCCGCCCTTCCCATCATCCTTTCCATTCCATAAACTGCTCCAAGGAAATGGCTTTTGTTTATTCCTTCCGTGCCGCCAGTTCCCACAAAAATATTTTTATTGTAGCTAGCCATGCCTACAACTTCATGCGGAACAACTTGTCCTACTGACAAAATCAGATCATAATTTCCTTCTACAATTATTTTATTTACCTGTGCGGGCCAGGAATAATTCAGCTTTCCTTCGGAAACTTTATTAATATATTCCGAAGGTACTTCACCTAACGTTGCTAAATCTTTCCTCCAATTATGCACTCGGAATAAATGATTGGGAACACCTTCATACATTTTAGCGATTTCCTGGTCAGTCATAGGAAAGTGCGTGCCTATAGATGGGAGAACGTCTGTAAGAGCTTCTTTATAATACTGATATACAAATTTTGTAATAATTCCTGAATATGAATAAAACCGGGTTATATCAGGCGGAATAACTAATACTTTCTTTTTATTACCTAATTTTTCCAAAGAAGAAAAAACTGCTTCTTTCAGATCATCATGACTTAAAACATCTGTTTCATTACCTTTTGCAAAATATTGCATTAAAAACCTTTTATTAAAACAAAAATAATAATCTGATATACAAATTTATTGGAAGGTATAATAAAAGGAAATGCTTATTTTATTAAACATTTCCTTTTTATTGGTCTAGAGACATTCAACTGAACACCTCTACACTTCATAACGTCATCAAATTTACTAAAAATCGAATAAGACGTAAGTGAAACTAATGAAAAAGGAATTTACCTTTGTATACGCGCAGACCCTCCCTGAGCAAAAGCTTTTACTTCATCAATAGTTGCCATAGTTGTATCGCCCGGGTATGTAGTAAGAAGGGCCCCGTGCGCCCATCCTAGTTTAACAGCTTCTTCGGGAGATTCATTGTTTATCAATCCGTAGAAGAATCCGCTTGCAAACCCATCGCCTCCACCCACACGATCAAATACATTAAGCTCTGCCGTGGGTGCAGAATAAGTTTTGCCATTAATCCAGGCAACCGCACTCCAGCTATGATGGTGGGTCGCATGAACTTCACGAAGAGTTGTGGCAACAACTTTTACATGAGGATATTTAGCCGTAACCTTATCTATCATACCGAAAAAAGTTGTCGGATCTAATTTAGATTTTGAAGCGACCTCCGGCCCCGGGATACCCAAACCTTTCTGCAGGTCTTCTTCATTACCAACCAAAACATCAACATGTTTTACAATACGATCAATAACTTCTACAGCCTTCTGCTCTCCTCCCCAGATATTCCAAAGCTTTGCACGGAAATTAAGATCAAAACTTGTAACAGCTCCCTGCAGCTTTAGCAGCTTTCATTGCTTCAACTATTAATTCCCCGGTTGTTTCGGAAAGCGAAGCAAAAATGCCGCCGCTATGGAACCATTTTATCCCGCCGGAAAATATCTCACTCCAGTTAAAATCTCCCGGCTTTAAAAGAGATGCGGCTTCGTTGCAGCGGTTATAAAAAACTACAGGTGCACGAATTCCAAACCCGCGATCACTGTAAACAGTAGCCATATTTGGTCCATTAACACCATTATGTTTAAAGCTTTTATAAAATCCTTTAACTCCCATCCCTCTAACCCGTTCGGCAATCAAATCACCAATCGGATAGTTTACTATTGCAGAAGCAACCCCGGTTTTCAATAGAAAGCAGTCCGCTAAATTTGCGGCAACATTAAATTCTCCACCACTTACATGTATACTGCATTTTACCGCTTTTCTAAATGGTACAGTACCGGGATCCAGCCTATGTACCAATGCGCCAAGTGATATAAAATCGAATTCACCTTTTGCATTAATATTTAATCCAGTGCTCATAATTATTTTCCCTGTAATATTTTATTCATTATAAATTGAATTTAACCGGCACAGACTTTTATATAAGCCGGCAGCTATACTCCCGAATATGCACTAAACCCTCCATCAACAGGTATAATTGTACCTGTAATGAATTTGGCATAATCAGATAAGAGGAAGAGGACAATTCCACGCAGTTCATCCGCACTACCGAACCGCTGCATAGGAGTTAGGCTGATGATTTTTTTACCCCTTTCTGTAAGATTGCCTGTTTTCTCATCGGTAAGTAAAAACCTGTTTTGATCAGTCAGAAAAGAATCCTGGAGCAACAGCATTTACTCTAACGTTTACCCTCGCAAAATGCACGGCCAGCCATTGGGTAAAATTATTGATAGACGCTTTAGCAGCGGCATATGCAACAATTTTAGTTAATGGTCTGAAAGCACTCATAGAAGATATATTGATAATTGAACCGGCTTTATTTTTCACCATCACATCGGAAAAAATTAAAGTAGGCAGAAAAGACCCCATAAAATTGAGATCGAATACTTTTTTTATGTCACTCAATTCAAGACCGAAAAAAGTATTTTCAAGATTATTTAAATCTTTTTCCTCCAGAAATTCCCTGGCAGCAGTTGCTTTAGGAAAATTTCCCCCGGCACAATTAATAAGAAAATCAATATTATTGAATTCCTTCAGTGTTCTTTCTTTAACTTTTAATAAAGAATCTTTGTCATTAACATCCGACGGAAGGCCAAGCACTTTAATATTATATTTTTCTTCAATATCGGCTCCCATTTTTTCAACTTTTTCTTTTGAACGGCTTATTAAAACCAAATTAACGCCGGCACTAGCGACAGAATCTACAATTGCCGATCCCAATCCGCCGGTGCCTCCGGTTACTACACATGTTTTCCCTTTTAACGTAGATAAGTCAAAGTTCATTTTATTACTCTTTTTTTCTGTTAAACATTTTTTTCAACGGAGCGAGATGTCTTCTAAAATGCTTATGTAAATATTCATCATAAAGATCTTCATTGTCTGTTAAGCATTTATATAAATCATCTCTAAAAATATATTTATTATTCTTGTCTTTATCTGTCAGTACTTTACCAAATGTAACATGCAAAATCTGTCTCACATTATTATCATCAAAAAGCCCGACCAATTCTTTATCTTTATATTCATTTGCTG
>CAVUCR010000039.1:0-96758 GCA_963739895.1 uncultured Ignavibacteria bacterium
TTTAGAAAGCCGTTTCTCCCAACTTGATTTAGAAATAAATAAGTTTCTTTTAAGATGTTCTCTAATCAATTCTTCTTCAATGTAAATTAAATCCAAGAGTTCCCTTCTCATTCTATCCAATTCAGTATTTATACTTTTAGAAATAAACCCAAAATAATCATGCATATAAAAATAAATCACAAAAGATACTACCATAAGAATTACCCATATTATGCCGCCGATAATAGATTCTCCTGCACTTAACATTATCAAACTTATCAACACAAATAGAAGAATCATAAATGAAAAACGAGTATTTTGTCCAATTGAGAATATTTTATATTTCCTCTTCAATGGTTCAATTTCATAGAATAATTTATCATCCCAATCAGATATATCAGAATCTGACAACGAAGCAATTTTGTTACTTTTGATGATAGAGTATAATTCTGATGTGTCAAATTGCTCAGTTATCATATTATTTTCAATCCTTTAAAACCTCTCTTGCTTATTTAACCACTCCATCCAATCCTTTTTGAATTTTGAGATATAGACAAGCAAGGCTTTTCTCATTTCAGGATCACTTAAAATTTCAGCTGCTTGTTTAAATGCTTCGTCATCATTTTTATAGCTAACAAGATAGCTTCTTGTTATCTGTATTTTGTTTGAAATTTCTTTTTCACCAGTTTTAAAGTAATGTTTCTCTACAATAATTAAAGCCTCTTCTAAAATATCTTGGGAATAGGGTAAATAAGATTCCGGTATTCCACCAATAAAAATTGAGTTCAACAAAAAGTGAAATGGCCAAAACCATTGACTCCAAACTTTGAAGATTTTATCAGCTTCATCAAAAGTCATAATCTTGTCAAACTCATATTAATAAATTTTATTTAGAGAAAATTATATCTATAATTATTTTTTTTATTCGTAATAAATATTTGATTGATAAAAAAATTACAATAATACCTATAATGAATAAAAAATAATTCAAATAATTATAATAGCCTACTAAGAATAAACTAATAAAAGATAAGATTAAAATTGAAATTGTTCCTTTTAATAAAGAAGGTAGATAATTTTTTATTTTTGATTCTGTCTCTAGTAGCAAATTATATTTTTTCATTAACTCTCTTAAAGTATCATAAGCTGCACCTTTTTTGATTGGAAGAACTTTTTGTTTAATGTACTCAACAATTCCATTAAGAATAATAAATTCTGTTTGACCAGGAACAACATCTTTGTATTTTTCTAATTCATAAAGAATAATTTTTTTTTGATTTTCATTTTTTTCAAAGAAAAATAGAAAATACATTGCTCCAAGTGTAATTATAGCAGCAAAACCTTGAAAGATCACACTAAAGAAATATCTAAGAGTGTCTTCCATAAAATAATTCCCCCTTTATTTAATTATCTATTTGTACTTTAAATCTAACAGTATATTTTAAATATTGGAATTGCAATAATAATTTTTATTTAAGCTGAAGAGATAATTGCATACTATGCTGTATTTCCCTAATCTTCATTTACACTTTCTATAACATACTATATAGGTATGATCCTTTTTTAATCTCTCTACCTAAATAAATATATAATCTATCTTCTTTATTAAAATAATTATCTGGAAGATATTTTGAATCTTTTTTTATTTTACCAACGTATTTAATAAAAGGATTAAATTGAAGATAATTTTTTGATTCAAGATTATTTAATATTTTTACTGTAGTACATAATGAAGTATTAAATAATATTGAGGCAGAACGAACAGTTATAATTGGCTTAACGATACTTTCTAAACTTACTTTTTCTAAGTTAGCTTGCTTCAGAGCTTTTCTTCGAGTTTTTGGTTTCAGTTCTCCTATGTTGATTCCGTATCGTTTAGCTATATTATACTTTTGTTCTGCCTTATTGTTTAATAGTATCAAATAATAAATTCTGTTTAGTATTCCTTCAAAAGATGTATAAGGTCTTGTCGGTAAAGTTCTCAAAGTACCTTTTATTTTTTTCTTACTGGAAATAAACAATAAGTGTTCATCTCTTAAAATTACCAGTTCTTCTTTTTGTAGTTTACTAACATATTGGTTTATAGTTTTATGATGTAATCCGGTTTGTATTGACAATTTATAGGGATTGTAATTATAGATTATGCTATGTTGATATTTAGCTTTAACTAAATAATAAAGAGCTAGTGGTTTTAAATATTTTTCTTTAGCTGCTAATTCTAATAATGGAATACTAAAAGTTGTGGATTGTTTCATTTCATTTATTGATTTTTAAAGGGAAGATTTTTATTTTTCATTGTCATTCGAACATTTTTCTAAGTAAATCCGATTATAGCCGGTTGATCTTAAAACCGGCTTTTTTATTTTATTTCTTACTCATTTCTTACTAATTATTTTTTCAAAACCTGAAAACAAATATTTTTAATCAATAATAAAAGATTATACAACTCGTTTACATATTAGTTGAATATGTTTCCCATTTCATCCCGGTTACTTTTTCCCACTTATTTATTATTAATCCTTGTTCATAATTAGTCCAAAATTTAGCGGCTTCAATCTCATTTGTTTTGTCAATTTCTTCCCACTTCAATAGTGTTTCAAAATATATTTCTACTTCGGAATCATTTAAATCAAACTTTGTTTTAATACCTATAATCTCTTTTTCATACCACCTTTTTAATTCATCTTCCGGTATATTCTCAAAGTTTATTACTCCCGGGAAAAGATTGGGATTCATCTCTATTTGTTTTTCCAGCTGTTTTATTCTCAATGTTAAATTATTCATATATTTTCCTGCATAAGTTTACAAGTTTCAACAATCAGTAAATTATATTTATCCGGTAAATATTTTTTTAACATTGAAACATCATAAGAGGTTAATAGATTATAATCTTTAGATAAGAAAATATTTTCAATTCTCTCATTGAAGTTTGGACCCCCTGCTTTTTCTTCCAAATATTTAATTCTATTTTCAAGATCTTTCATTGCGCTAACCTCTTTTCAAGCTCATCAATTCTTTTTTCAAGATCATATTGCTTAAATACATTTACATAAGTAGTAAGAAGATAACAAAGGTCTTTGCTTGTCTGGTTGTCTATAGTGCCTCTCTGCAGCTCATAAATAAGTCTGGAGAGCAATCTTTTAGCACTCTTAAGGTTATTTACCTTAATAGGGGTATAGGTCTCATAAGGGGTTTATCTTTATTATGTTGTGATAATATCGGTTTCTTATTATCGCTATTTTTTTTCAATTTCTGTCCATTTTCTTTTACAAATCGTTCAATAACTGTATTCTCATTTCAATTCCTTTTGCTTGCCTGAGTTATTTTAACAACATAGTTTCAGCTCCCAGTTGTCCAGCTTCAAACATTCTCTGAGCAACTTTTATTGAAGTCATTACGTTAGCTTCAAATCTTTCGGGTGATTCATCAATCAATTCAAGTTGATCTTCAACCTCTACCAAATATCTCTCCAATTGATTTTTCTTTTCTTGCTTTTCAGTAAACCCAAGTTGTTTACCTAATTCATCATAGATAAATTGGATTTTCATTTTTTCACGTATCGGTAAATCTGTATCTTTCAAATAGAAGTCAAAAGTAAAAAAGACAAAGTCAAATCTTTTTTGTTCTATTGCCAACTTCAATATTTCATCAATGTTTTTCGGTTTTATTTTGTAGATTTCAATAGCATTTCTAAATTCAGTCTCACCAAAAGTTTTCTCACCCGATAAATTTACGTCTTTAGAAATATTAGGATACATCAAGGAATTTAATTCGGAAACAATATTTTTAGTTTCTGATTTTAAAGAAACAGATAAATTATTTAGTTCGGTTTTTGTTTGTTTTATAATTGTTTCTATATCCCTGTTTTTTTTCTCATCTCTAACCTTTCCACTAAATTCATCATAAGAAGCTATATTTAGTTTCTTATCATAGAATTTTTTAAGGATAGTGTTTAATCGATCATTTTCCCAATCTGGAATTCTTGACTTATAATCTGACATTTTATTTTTCCTTTTTTTAATTAATAGAATTTATTGTTATTAAGATTTAATGATTTATTCTCGCCCTGTTTTCGTACAATATAAAAATGGTAGTATGATTCTATAACTTTTCTAATATGAGTACCGTATAAACGATTTATGAAAGAATTAGATAGCATTTTGAACCTCTAAAGCGTAACATGAGTTATTTTTATTCCTTAATCTTTCCATTCTTAACTTTTGCCTGGTCCCCTTTGCTTTTTAATTTGCACTTATCACAATACTTCTGCCTATTTGAATTAGCTTCAAAATTATTTCCGCACTCGCATTTTATAACTTTTATTTTGCTATTTCTACCGGATTCATTTTTCTTTCAATCCGATATTGAAGATCTAAAGATGGTTCTAAGTGGTAAAACAGAAGTCTCAAAATATTTGCAGCTAACATCTTTTTCATCGATTTGAGAATTAAAAAACTTACAGGTCTCATCAATAAAACAGCAATAATTATTCACCTGGAAATAATTTGCACATTCATTTTTTATTAAACTCTTATATGTTTTTCTTACTCTTTTCGTACTCAATCTCTTTAATCCTTTTATTTTTTAATAAAATTCAAATTCTTTACCTATTCAAATCTTATGTTACTTATTAAGCAATGCATAATTGATAGCTTCATTTTCAATTTCCCGATCTGAAGCTATTCGGTTTCTAAATAAATATGCATCAAGATCATTTTTCTTGAAATAAATTTTCCCCCCTGCTGGTTTGAAATAACTGATTTTTTTATAAAATATTAACTGATATAAATATGATTTGGAATTTTTAATACTTCAGCTGCTTCCGGGACTGTTAAAGGTTTATCCTTTTGCTTTAAAAGTTGTTCAATGTTTGTATTTAATTGTTCAATAGTTTTATTTGTCATTGCTCAATTCCTTTTATATTATTTTTAAAAGAGAACTAAGCAAAAAATAAAGGATAGCAAAAGAGAGATTGGCTACTACTGAGTAGAAGTTATAAAATAGAGAGGTTCGGAAGATTTAAGATTTCCATTTTGAAACTCTTCATAACAAATATCATAAAATATTTTATTATAAAGTTCGGGATTTCTCCTCCTCCAAATTTTAAATTTTTTACTATATTTTATTTCGTCATAATTTTTTTCATCCCAAGCAATATCAAAAAATATATCTTCTTCGTTTTTTTCCATTCCTTCCAAGATTATAGCTCTAATAATTTTTTTATATAACATAAGTGTCGGTGAATCTTTCTTAAATTTTGTATGCTTAGATAGTTCCTTTAATTTTTCAAAATCCCTTTCCAATGCTCTATATTTTTCAACCCTTTTTTCGTACATGGCCTTCAATTCTTCCCATGAAGTATTTTCTTTTGTAATTTGAAAATGTTTATAACCACCATTATTTTTTATTGTATCTTCAGTCTCGATAATTCTCAAATAATCCTCTCTTAATAAATCTGCATTAGTTTTTCTTTTTAACTTTTTCATTACCTCACCGTTCTACTTTTTTTAGATTTGTCTTCTCTTGTTAATATTAAAGCTCCAAACGGAGATAAATTTAATTTATAAATTCTCTCATCTTTAACGATAATTAAGGGAAATTTTGATTGGTTAGTAGTACAAATTATTTTTCCTTCTTTATCTTTTATTTCTATCATTTAACTCACCTCTATTGCTGGTAAGTTATCAACAGCTTGCTTTTTCTTTTCATCAATAACATTTGCATAAATTTCAGTTGTCTTTAATGATTTATGTCCTAATAGTTTACTTGTTGTATATAGGTCAGTACCATGAGTAATATTCATAACAGCAAACGTATGCCTACTTAAATGAAAATGTCCGTTCTTTTTTATTTCAGCTTTCTTAAACCACTTCTTTATATAAGTATTAATTACGAATCTATCCGGGATTTTAAAAACATTATCTGATAGATTAATGATTTTAGAATTGAAAATAATTTTTTTAGCAGTTTGATTTAGAGGAAAGTTAGAATATTCTTCCGTTTTCTTTTGCTTAATTGAAAGATAATCCCCTTTAATTTCATTCCACTTTAAATTTCTAACATCTGATAATCTAATGACCGGTATAACAACAAAATAAAAAAGCTCTTTTAATATCGGGATATTTCCATTTATATTCGGTCCCGGCTAATTTTTTTAAGTCCTCTATTTCAAGCCATTCACGTTTTATACTTTTTGATTTTAGACTTTGAACATAATTAAATGGATCCTTTAAGATAATTTTATCCCTTATAGCTTGTTTAAAGACGCGTCTTATAATTGCCAAATAATTCTTTGCTGTATTTTGCGATATCTCCTCTTTGAGTAGAAACTCTTTAAATTTTTCAATCCATCTTTCATCAATTTCGTAAAATGTAATTTTATCACCGGTATACAATTTTAATTTTATAAATGCATTATTATATGCATCAATAGAGTTTGCAGCCAATTCACTTTTTCTACTATCAAGCCATTTTTGAGAATATTCAATGAAGTTTACTTTTTTATTGGAATTGGATAAAAAATTATTTTCATCATTCATCAATTCTAGTTCTCTTTTATTCCTTATCTGCTCAACTATTCGTTTAATTTCCTTATTCTGTTCTTTATCCCTGGTATAACGATATTTAAGAAACTCATATCTTGTTTTACCATTATGATAAATTTCAAGATAGATACTTTGATTTTTATCCTTAAGTTTTTTGTTCTAATTGTTACTTTCATTTAGTAACCTTATTAAAATAGAAAGCCGGAAGGAATAAAACCAAAGGCAGTTGAAGGCCTTAAAATATTCCACCGGCTCTCAAAGATTTGTAAAAAACAAGAGTAGGATTTAACACCAATTTCATTTTCAACTTTTATGGTTTAATTTCTGAGTAAGAAAATAGTAAGAAAAAAACATAAAAACAACTAAAAAGTTATAAAATGAAAAATAGTGTTTTCTGCGAAAAAAGGCATGAAATTAAGGTTTTAGAGTTTTTGAAAACTCTGTTTACATATTAAACCAATAAGTAAACTTAATCATATAAATATTAACCGGGTGCAAATCCAGAAGTTTTCTTGCCGATCGGTTGAATTGAAAATCGCCCGAATTATCACTTTCCGATCTGCTTTGTGTCCATACAAAATATAGAACCGACCCTGGTGAGTATTCCCAT
Organism: uncultured Ignavibacteria bacterium; assembly: GCA_963739895.1. GTDB lineage: Bacteria > Bacteroidota > Ignavibacteria > Ignavibacteriales > Ignavibacteriaceae > CAVQBP01. Next base: position 7,135 of record CAVUCR010000039.1, read on the forward strand.
CGTAAAACCGCATTCCCCCTTAAAGATAAAAAGTTAAAATTAGGATCATCAAAGGTTATCTGCTGAGCAGGACCCTGACCATCCGGATCAATATTATATGTGCCGTCTTCCAATTTTACATCCTGGTAAACATTAAAGTCGTAAGTCTTGGGATGTGCAAGCTCTTTTAAGTTTGTATAATTCCCTGATGAAATTAATGGCTGTGCATATAGCTGAAGGCTTAATTTAGGGGTGAATGTCCAGTTCAGCCTTATATCCGCACCTACAGTCTTTTGATTCATTTCTCCGAATACATATCTCTTATTAAAAGTTGCCGCAGCAAAAGGATCGTCAAACGTATTTATATACTGTGAAAATTCTTTATCAATATTGTAAAAAGGACCAACACTGAAAGATACATTAGAGGAAGGTTTTAATTCAAGATTAATGCTTAAATTCCATGACCTGGAATTTTTCCGCTGATACGTTCCCTCGTTAAACGAAATAACCCAATTTTTTCTCGAATCAGTACTTATACCTGCATCAACTTCGTAACCCGGGGTGTTAATTGATAAGGGACCTCCGCGTGTTAGTGTATTATTTACGGTCTGAGGATTATATGCAAGATTCCACCATATATTATAATAGTTAGGGAGTGTTATATTGCCGAAGTGGAAAATTCCCTGCCAGGTAATATCACCGTCATAATCATAGCTTCTGAATAAAGCACCGCCGAGTTCAAGATAGTGATATAGTGAAGTCGGCTTGTCCCAGAAGTAACCTGCTCCCATATGCATATTAACAACATCTGATCTCCAGATAAAACCAAGATCATTCAAGTCAAAACTCGGTGAAACAAAACCAAGTGCAGTATTTACAAAGACATTCCCTTTTTGTTTATTTAAATAGAAACGGCCTGCATATCCGGTTAAAGAAGTTGCGGAACTATCGACTCTTGAATATTTGGAGTCGGGTCTCTGGAAATAGTGACGGGAACTTTCCTGGAGCTGAACCATCCGTTCGGTAGATCCGGTAACATTACTCATTCCCATCCATCCTGTAGCAACCCATGTTTTGGATGAATCAAGAAATGTCCATCCGTCAATTCCACCAGTGAAAGCTCCTTTATTAATATCATTTTGTAAACTCTGATATTTAAAAAATCTAGAAGTCAGTGTTGATATAAAACCAATCCCCTGCCTCCCTTCGTTTATTTCTTTTTGTCCTCTTACAACCCCGTAATATGTCAGGGGTTCTACTTCAATACTTGATTTATTACCGTTATTCGAATAATCCGCATATTCTCTTTGGGTTACTGCAGAAATTGCTCCTATATTCCAGTTTTTGAAAATCTTTCCCGTTAATTTAGCAGCACCTAAAATATGAGTTCCATCCGGAACATCCTGGTAATTATTATCGGGAATACTTCCCTGCGGTGCTCTTCCAATCCGCCTGCTGTAAAAGAAATTAGGATTGCTCCAGTTAAAACTCCAATAATTTCTTGCGCCTCCCTGCCCGAAATTAAAAATAGTTGAGCCTTCAATAAAGAAAGGTCTTTTCTCATTAAAAAAAGTTTCAACATCGCTTAAATTTATAACAGCCGGGTCAATTTCAACCTGGCCGAAATCAGGATTAATAGTCGCATTCAATGTAAGGTTAGACCCCATACCCATTTTGAAATCGGCACCTATGGCAGGAGTATACTTTGAACCATCATTAAACGGGTTATTAGGATCGTGAAGAGAATACTCAGCTCTTGTTGTAATGTAAGGAAGTATTTCTATACCATCGGAAGGATGTATATTATTTATTCCTTTTAATTCAGCAAAATGCGAGACAAAGCCGGATTCATTCTTAGGTACATATACCAGGTAATCATTTTCATTTCTTCTTGATATAATCCTCTTAAAGTTGATACCCCATATATTATTTGCTTTATCCTGAAACCTAAGCTGTGAAAAAGGGATACGCATTTCCGCAGTCCATCCTTCACTATCAATATTTACTTTTCCTTCCCAAACTCCATCCCAGGAATTATCATCCCAATCATCATTATATAAAACCCCGTCATATTGAGTCCCTGCGGCAGATAAAGCGAAATAAAATCCGCTTCGTCTATCGTAATATGGATCTAAATAAACAAGAAAACCATCCGTGCTTACATCTACATCTCTCCGAGAAAGCCTTGAAACGATTGAATCGGGTGAATCATACATCCGGGCAGCTACATAAACTGCGTCATTATCATAAGCTATGCGAACAACTGTTTTTTGAGTAGGTTCTGCGCCTTCATCGGGATCTCTCTGTATAAAATTTGATGTTCCGGGATTTTGCTTCCATACTTCTTCATTTAATTTGCCATCCAAAACTATTGGTTTATCTAAATGAATTGCATTTATTTTTAAATCCTGGTTTCTAACCTTTCTTTCTACTTCCTTGGCGTTTACGGCTGCAACAAAGGAGATAAATATAAATAAAATGGTAAATGATTTATTATTCATATTAAATTGATATAAGGTTTTTTGAAATATTCAATGTTTTTGATAACATCCCGGATTTTTATCCCGCTAACAAAGTGATATGTTTTCTGCTTAACTTTCTATCCCAACATAATGGACTTAATAAAAACATATGTCATTCATAAGTAAATGTTTGTAAAAAAATGTCACTGAGTTCGAATATTTTAATCTTAACAACCCGGAAGCGTTGAAATTAGTACTGCTGTCAATGATTGATTTCCTGTTTTTAGAAAAAATATTATTCATTATGTTATAATTGTTTACCTGACTTTTTTAATTTGAATACTCCCCATTGATGCATAGATTTTAATTATACTTCCACCGCCGTTTATATCATAAGTGCGTTGACTCTGATTTCCTCCAACACTTGAAGCAGGAAAATCTGAAACTATACTAGATTCATCATTTCCCCATCCATAAGATTTAACAACGGCTTTGATAGTAACTTTGGCATCGTTAGGAACATATAATGTAATGCTGCCTGTTCCGGACTTAAGCTCACCGCCTTCTTTTATTCCTGGAGATAACTTTATAAATATATCACCTGCACCGGTTACAGCTTTAAACTTATTTACTACTTCTTTAATAGAGATATTGCCGGCTCCTGTTTCAGCATCTGTATAACCAGTTGCGCTTTCTAAAGAAATACTGCCGCCCCCGGTTTTAATTATAGCTTGACCAGTAATTCTTTTTGCCGCAATATTGCCGCCCCCGGTTTTTATATCTGAATCACCCCCGATGTTATCAACCGAAATATTGCCTCCGGCGGTTTTTATATCTGCGGATTTCCCTACGCTGCTCATTGCTATATTTCCGCCGGCTGTTTTGATATCGGCTTTACCTGCAATTCTGCCAAGCTCTATATCTCCCCCGGATGTAGAAATATCTGCCTCACCATTGATATCACCTGTTGATATATCTCCGCCTGAAGTCCTTAAGTCAATATTTCCATCAACTTTTCCTACATCGATATCTCCTCCCGAAGTAGAAAAATTGGTTTCTCCTTTTAATGCACCAGCAACTTTAATATCACCGCCTAAAGTTTTAACACGAATATTAAATTGCGAAGGTAAAGAAATTTTTAAGTCATTCCCCCAAGAATCAGTATTAGAATGTATATTTATGTTATTACCGGTTTGACTAATTTCCAGGTCCGGGTTTTCATCTTTATCATATTTAACAAGCATTTCGTCTTTATCCCAGGTAGCGAAATTGACATCACCGACAGATAAAGAGATATTTAAATTTCCCCCTTTTTTTACTTTAATAGTTCTTGTTTCCATCCCGCGATCTTGAGCAAAGGATGAAGGAACTAAAAGGACTAATATTATTACTAAAAAAAGCATTCTAGATTTCATATTTAATTCTTCTCCTGAAGTACTGTTTTTGCACGGTAGCGAATGTAGTTGTTATTATCTGTCTGTACTTTCTTTTTGAAAACAGATAATTCCTGGTTATCAAAATTATAGCCGTCTTTTTTTGCTTGAAATAAACTGTTAATAGCTTCTATTCTCATTCCCGATGTAGTGTCATTGGATAAGACATAGAGATAAGCATGCTTAATTTCATCATCATAGGGAAATTTATTTAGGAGCTTTATTGCCTGCCTTCGGACACCCGGGTTCTCATCGAACTTAACAACTCTTATTAAAGCTTCTTTAACATCATTATCATAATTAACTTTCTTGTTATCACTTATAGCGTTGATAGAGCTTAATCTAACACCGGCATTTTGCCCGTTAAGCATTGAATAAGTAAGAATATTCTGAATACGCCTGTCGTTAATATTACCTTTCATCTGCATCGGTTTAACGGCGTCAAAAGTAAACTCAATCTCACCGCTCTCGTTATTCTTATTTAAGAAATGTACATTTGTAATCTGTATATTGTCCTGTGATAATGAAATATCGTTTACATTCTGCTCATTTGTTTCTACTGGTATAACCGGAGAAATAATATTTTTTTTAGCAGTGGCATTAAAGACTAAATAGCCGATTAAAAATCCCGCCAATAGAACTGCTGCTCCGCTTACGGCAAATTTATAAGGCGTTGTTAGAAAACCTACAATCGAGTTGAAAATATTGCCGCCGAGTGATTTTCTTTCTATTTCAACACGAAGAGCTGCACGAAGCTCGCGTCTTGCTTCATTCAATAATTGTGAATCAGACCGGCTGTCTTTAGAAGTTTCCTCTTTAGATAAGAATGAAATTAATTTTTTTTGTTCATCGAATTCCGCTTTACATTCAGAACAAATAATTAAATGTTTTTCGAGCTGTTCCTTTTCATTACTACCGAGTTCGTTATAAAAAGTAAGCTTGATCCATTCTTTATATTTTTGATGTTCCATAAAATTCTCTCTTTATTTTATTCACCTTTAGAAAAATTCTTAATCTTACTCACATTCCTTGCATTATCCATAAAACTCCTGAAGCTGATCCCGCAGCTTATGTACGGCTTCAAAAAGATATTTCTTTACTGTACCTTCTCCCACATTAATAATATCCGCAATTTCTTTAATTTTATATCCTTCATAGTATTTAAGAATAAAAATCATTTTCTGCCTAGTTGATAAGTTCTCAAGCGCATTATTTACTTGAGCCGATATTTCGGAATCATTATAAATTTTATCAGGAGTTAAGCTGTTCTCATCTTCAAAAGAATCAATGTTTCCTCTATTTTCATCATCATTATCATTATCAATCGATACATAACTGTGTTTTTTTTGTTTCTGCATATATGTTAAACAAACATTTGTTGTAATCCTGTAAAGCCATGTTGAAAATTCACTTTTAAATTTGAAATTCTTTAATCCTCTGAAAACTCTTAAAAAAACTTCCTGATAAATATCTTTTGCATCATCATTATTTTTAACAAATCTCAGTGCAATTGAAAGAACATTTTTATCATAGCGGTAAATCAGTTCTTCAAAAGCAGCTGCATCACCTTTTTGTGCGTTCATTATTAAATATGATTCTTGAGACGTCATCAAATTTTCCGTTTTCATTTGATTAGACCTATGAAATTTAAAAAAGGTTGGTAGGGTGTGGCAGCATAGAACCGGATACTCGATACTTGATTCCGGATAACTGTAATAATAAACAATTCAATCTTATTTAATATCGGAGATTGGGCATTCAGCATTAGAGGTTATTTAATCCTATTTATTTACAGGTCAAAATATTAAAAAGACCTTTCATACTAAATTAATAGCAGGCCTGAATCATTTAAATTAGTTTTACATCAAAGGTTAATATAAATTATAATTGGAGAAAGTAATGAAAAAAATATCCATTGCTTATATTGTTTTAGCAATAGTTATTCTTATTGTAATTTCTGTAAATGCCGAAAATATGCCAGGTTCGAAAAAAGATAATGTAGTTAAGAATCTTTCCGCGGCCCTCTCATCCGAAAATACCGGTTTAAGAGTAAGCTCGGCGTTAGTTTTAGTCCAATTAATTGATACAAAATATTTAAATGAAGAAAATTCAAAAACAGCACTTCTTCCATTAATGAAAATGCTTAATACAGGGAATTCGGATCAAGAACGGATTGCTGCGGCTTTAGCCCTATTTAAGGTTGGAGATAATAGGGGGATCTATAAACTTAAAGGCTCTGCAAAGTTTGATGAAAGAAAACGCGTTAAAAACATATGTAATAAACTATATTACGAATATAATAAGCAGAATGGAACTGAATATTTATTAAATAATTAATGCTTGCATCTCATCTAAAAATCTTTTCGAGTAAAAATTCGATTTAAGTATAAAGGAACAGATAAAATTGTCCCGGTTTTTTTATTTTGTTGCCACTTTATTACTTTGAAGATTTATCCCTCTCAATTTCTGTAAAATAGATTTAAAATCCATAATAGCATACACCAAATACCTGAGATCTTCATGAGTTTCATCAGAACCAAGGTAATGTTGTCTATATCCAAACCATGCCGGAAAATTAACATCCGAATTAAGCATTATCAGGGTATCATACGGGGCTTTTCTGCTTCTTGATGTTACCATTGCTGCTTTAGCTATTTTGCCGCTAACAACATCTGTAATTAAAGCACTGTGAATGGCAAATCTCTGCACACTCCCTGTTTTTTGGTCCGGAATTAAAATACCTGTCGTAAAACATTACCTGACCAGGCTCCAATTTATTGATACCGAAATTTTCGGCAGTAAGATTTTTGTACCTGCCGTATTCATATATTTTTTTCCTGTCTCCTCTCATAAAATAATGTATGAAATCATCCGTTAAATTTAATTTTTTTAAGAGAAGATATAGTACGGCTGAATTACGCTGCAGATATTCGTTACCCGATATATGATATTTCTTTAACAAGCCTGGGTAATCGATCCCTATTGTTTTAATAACCAGGGTAACAGCATCGGTACAAACAAGCCGTTTTGCATTTTCATTGAAATAATCACCGCTTAAATTACTATAGCTGCTTAGAATATCAACTATATCTTCATTTGTAATAATATTCCTGTTCTTATAATATTGAGATACATAATAAGGCGGGTAATTATTTTCCCATTTAAACTCAACCATATCTAAAGAAGTATTTGCTTTCTTATAAATAACTTTTATTGGTATAACATCCATACCATTATAATGAGTACTGACAATTAATCTTTTACCATCAGCAAAAACCGTGAACGGACCATCGGTTACCTGTGAACGGTTTACTGTGAACGTGACAATACCCAGGCTATCCTTACCTATAAAAACAGTATCGGTATTTTGTGAAGGATTAAAAATATTTAACTGTTTATGGAGAATTAAATTATCATTATAAATTGTTTTGGTTTCTGTTGGAGTAAAATCAAAATCAATCCCGGAAATATTAAATTTAAGATAATTATAAGGATTCATAATTATCTTCTCTCCAATTAGCGAAGTTGATTGATGGATTAAATCGGCCGCAAATATTCCCTGCTGATCATTCCAGCTTATTTTATTATAAAACTTATCGGGATTGTGGTTATCAGGTATTGAAAGTTCCTTCTTTTCAATCCTTTTAGAGGAAAAAGGGAGAAGGAGTATAAGTCCGGCAGCAAATAATATTTTACCCCTAATAAACATATCCTTTTAATCTAAATAAATGAATGTTCCAAGTGTTTAATATACTATTTATCTTAATTATATTATTTTCGGTTATATTCTGCTTACAATGGCTTCCCTTACTTAAATAAGTATTCTACAGTTATATTAAATCATTAATATACAACCAAAAATCGAGCCGGCAATATATATATAATAATTTAATCGATTAAATAAGCTGGATGAGTTTATAATTTTACTTTTTTACTTGCCTCTAAAAAGATGAACTAAAGTTGTATGTTCTTATTTTGGCGCTAATTCTTTTTTCATCATTGCAAGAGATTCAGTAATGTTGTGGGGTTTGTATCCCAATTCTGTTTCTGCCTTAAGAGTAATTAATCCTGATTTGAGGGGTCTTCTAGCCTTTTGGTTTAATTCTTCAGTGTCTATAGGCTTAATCAAATTTTTATTAAGATTAAAGAAATCAGCTATTTTTCCAGCGAATTCAAATCTTGACAGAAAATCCCTTCCGCCTATATGATAAATTCCATCCTTCTTAAACTCAATAATTTTACTTATTGCTTGAACTAAATCATCGATAAAAGTAGGATTATTAAATTGATCGATTACAATTCTTATTTGTTTATCATCCTTTAGAGATTTTATAACCCACCTGACAAAATCTGGGCGGCTATCTGCGATACCGAAAAGAACATTTGTTCTTATTATAGTATGTACGGCACCGCTTATTTTTAAAGCATTCTCACTAGCTAATTTTGTTCTACCGTAATAACCGAGCGGATTTGGTTTGGCATTTTCGGAATAAGGACCGTTTAGACCGTCAAAAATATAATCTGACGAGATATGAATAAGGTGAGAATCCAGGACTCTTGCTGCTTCTGCTAAATATTCAACACCCTTAACATTTACCTTCCAGGCTATTTCCCGATCAATTTCACTTGAATCAACATTCGTAAAGGCAGCAGCATTAATTATATAATCCGGATAAAAATCATAAATAATTTTTTTAACATTTTCTCTTTTTGTTAGGTCGCAGCAATAATATTCATAGTTATTTGTAACCGGCTCCTCTTCTATAGAACAGCCGAGAACCTCAAAATTTGCCTGCCTGACAAAAAAGCTAGCTGAACGTTGTCCCAGCATTCCATTTGAACCGACAACCAGTATCCTTTTTTTAATTAAATTCTTGGGAATCATCTTTTTTTAATTTACTTATTTCTTTTAAATCCATGCTTGAAGCTGCTAAACTTGCAGCATTATTAGCAATTTCCAATGACTTATTTATATCCCTGTACTTAAAATAACTATAAAAAAAGAACGCACCAAAAATATCGCCGCATCCGATTTTATTTTTAACATCGATTTTAATTCCCGTTTTATATATTGAATTTATTTCACCTTCATTTAGATAAAATACTCTTGCCCCTAATTCTTCCATTGTCAGGATTAAATATTTTGTCCCGTAATTTAGTATCTCTTTAACAATTTCCATCTGTTCTTTTTTACTGCTGATTGTTAAAAGTTCATGCTGATTCACCTGGATTATATCCAGCATTTTTGCCCATTTATCAAAACCCGGGATAATTCTGAAACTCCTTTTGCCGTCTTCATCCAAACCTCTTGACAGTGTATGCACATCAAAATAAATTAAGCCTTTAAATGACTTCCTTAAGTTTATCAGCTGTTCTAAAGAAATATCGAACCCGGTTACCATATTTAATAATTATTCCGTCAAAAGAATTAATATTTTTAATATTTAAATCTAAATTTTCCGTTACTTTGTTATAGCATTCATCCCTTTCATTTTTTTCATGGATTTTAAGAAAAACTTTAGGAATCGAATCAACCTTTTGCAGATAATTGCGGTCGAAATTATCAAATACCGTTGAAAATAGAGTATAATTATCATTTTCGATGGCAGTTAAAAGTACCAATTCATCTTCCGGGTTTTTGATATGATAAAGTGCGGAGGCAGTATAATAAATTCCACCGGGTTTTATTTCTTCTTTTTCACCTTTAATTAAGTGATCTTCGACAGAATGGCCTATTATTAATAATTTCATAAAAAGATAACCTCTTAAATTCTTTTTTATTTGATTATTTTAAGTTAAAGAACTGCTAAAAAATATGCACATTTATTTCATAACACAAAAAAAACCTAATTAAAAATTAATACCCTTTCAAAATTCTTAATTCGGCAAAAAAAAATTATATTTAAGCTTTAATTCTTCTAAAATTATAAAAAATAATATGAAAATCGGAATTACATGTTACCCAACATACGGCGGAAGCGGTGTAATGGCTACGGAACTCGGCAAAGAATTGGCGAAAAAAGGACATAAAGTTCATTTTATTAGTTATGCTCTCCCGTTTAGATTAAACAATTTTGTAGAAAACGTTGTATTTCATGAAGTAGAAATGAGCAGCTACCCTTTATTTGAGTTCCCGCTTTATTCTCTTGCCCTTGCAAGTAAAATGGTGGAAGTTGTTGAGTATGAAAAACTCGATCTTCTCCATGTGCATTATGCAATTCCGCATGCAAGCAGTGCTTATCTTGCCAAACAGATGCTTAAAGAGAAAAAAGACTTAAAAGTAATTACTACCCTTCATGGTACCGATATAACTTTAATCGGACTTGAACCGTCATTTTTACCTTTAGTAAAATTTAGCATTGAAGCCAGTGACGGTGTTACTGCTGTCTCCCGTTCACTAAAGGAACAAACATTGACCAATTATAATATTGATAAAGAAATTCAAGTTATTCCAAATTTTGTCGATACTGATCTATATAAGCCTTCTAAAGATGGAGGATTAAGAGAACATGTAGCTCCAAATGGAGAAAAGGTCCTGGTTCATACTTCTAATTTTAGGGTTGTGAAACGGGTACCTGATACAATAAGAATACTGGAAAGAGTATTAAAAGAAATCCCGGCAAAACTTTTATTGGTAGGTGATGGACCGGACAGATCGGAATGCGAGAGATTATGCAGGCAGCTAAGCTTATGCGATGATGTAAAATTTTTAGGAAAACAGGATGGTTTAGTTGAAATTTTAAATGCTTCAGATATCTTTTTAATTCCTTCCCAATCGGAAAGTTTTGGTTTAGCTGCACTTGAGGCTATGGCCTGCGGTTTGCCGGTTATATCTTCAAATATCGGCGGGCTCCCGGAGCTTGTTAGACATAATGAAACCGGGTTTATTGCAGGGATCGGAGATATTGACAGGATGGCAAAATATGCAATCGACCTTTTAATAAACCAGAGGAAATATGAACTTTTCTCTGCTAATTCAAGAAACAGAGCAGTAAATGTTTTTAATAAATCAACAATTGTTAAATTATATGAAGAACATTATCAAGAGATATTGAATTCTTAGTCATGATAATTTATTGCGCAGGCCCGATTAGAGGGGATAATCAGTTCCAGTCTTTTTATAAAGAAATAATAAAACATATAAGTTCATTAGGCCATACTGCTTTAAGCGAGCTGAATGAAAAATTTAAATCGGCATACCCGCTAAATGACTCGCAAATATTTAAAAGAGATATTAAATGGATGGAAAGCAGCAGCTTTATTGTTGCCGAAACTTCATCATCAAGTACAGGAGTTGGATTCGAGATTTCTTACGCCTTATTCAATTTAAAAAAACCCGTACTGGCTCTTTGTAAAAAAGGTGAAAAATCCGCAAGCGCTATGATTTCAGGATGCAATTCGGAAATTTTAACCTTTAAATTCTATTCCGGGCCGGAAGATATTAAGAAAATTATTTCTCAGTATATAAACGAAATAGAAAACAATTGAAATTATAATAAGATAGGATAACATTGATTGAAGTCAGTTCAAGTATTTTTACATATCTGAAAAAAATTTATGATGAAAAGACTGCCAAAGAATATGTTGATTTTATAACTTCTAAACCTTCACAGTATATTCGCGTAAATAGGCTAAAAACAAATCCAGCTTGTCTCACTCAAAACCTATTCAATACCTATGGAATCGAGTGCGAACCTGTGCCGGCTATTCCCGGATGTTTAAAGATTACAAAAGGTGAGGATAAAACCGGTAAAACCATTCAGCATATAAACGGCGACTATTATATCCAGAGCTTATCTTCAATGCTTCCGCCTTTATCACTTGCTGCCGAAGAAGACGATATGGTTCTTGATTTATGTTCCGCACCGGGTTCAAAAACAACACAGCTTGGCGAAATGATGAAAAACAGCGGAACTTTAATTGCAAATGAAATCTCACTTGACCGGGTAAAAATGCTGGTTTTTAATATCGATAGAATGAACCTTATAAATGCAGGGGTAATACACTCGAAAGGTGAATTACTCGGCAGGATTTACCCTGATCATTTCGATAAAATTTTAGTCGATGCTCCATGCAGCGGGCTGGGGATAATCCAGAAAAAAAATGAAGTTAGTAACTGGTGGTCTTTGGATAGAATTTCCGTGCTTGGAGATCTCCAGCTCAGGCTTTTAATTGCAGCAATTAAAATGGTAAAAGAAGGAGGCGAAATAGTATATTCTACATGTACTTTAACTGCTGAAGAGAATGAATTAATAATTAACAAAGTGCTGGAAAAATATCCGGTTGAAATAGTCGATCTTGATTTGCCTGTAAAATCTCATCCGGCTTTTAATTCTTATGGAGGTATGAAATTAAATACATCTCTTTCAAAAGCACACAGAATATTACCATGGGAAATAAATTCCGAGGGATTCTTTATAGTGAAACTGAGAAAGACAGGAAAAACCATTCCGGCTGAACATTTCAGACCTGTTCAGCAAAACCTTAAATTACTGAGTTTTAATAAAAAGGAAATCCGGGCTCTGCTTGATAACATTATAAAAGAATTTGAAATCGAAAAAATCTTTTAAATAATTTCAATTTCTTAATTAAAGGGAATGATATATTTTTTGTAAATAAAAACTGGAATGATAAAAACTTAAATATTTTTAACAGGATCGGAACACGTTTTGGTGTAATTGATAAGAAAAAGGAGACAGTTCTCCATACCCAGGCTGCACAAATCTTAAATAATGAAATAAAGAGAAAAGTCTATATAATTGAAGAACTATCAGAACTTGAAACTTATCTTAACGGGGGAACAATAAAGAAGGAAATCAATTATGCAGGGCAATGTGTAGTTAAATATCAAAACTCAATACTGGGTACTGCAGTTAATACCAAACAGGGAATCAAAAGCCGCTTTCCCCGGGCTAAAAGAACCCAGGAAATTTTAATTGAGGCTTAAATGAACATACAGATTTTCGGAACTAAAAAAGATAATAATACAAGAAAAGCAGAAAGGTTCTTTAAAGAAAGAAGAATAAAGTATCAATTCCGTGAGTTGGCTGAAAAAGGTATCTCAAAAGGAGAATTAGAGAATATAGCAAGGGTCTTTAGACTTGAAGATTTAATTGATAAAGAAGGAAAGCAATATAAGAAAAGAAATTTTTCTTTTATGAAATTTGATATTGAAGAAGAACTCCTCGGAGATCCTCTCCTTTTCAAGATGCCGATAGTCAGAAACGGTAATTTATGTACTGTAGGTTATGAACCCGATAGTTGGAAAGAATGGATTTCATAATTTAAATTTTTTCTTCAAAGTTAGTAAAATAAACATCCCAATTACCCAAATTGAAAAAACAGATGATAGAACCGGGACAAGGTAGGCGTGCTTTGTATAAAAAGTTTCATTGTTTTGTAAAATAACATTACCGACCAGGAAAGTCTTTGTAAACATTTCCGAATGAATTATAGTCCTTCCAAGAGGATCAATAATACAGCTTATCCCCCCGTTTGCTGCTCTAATTACGGATCTTCTATTTTCAACTGCTCTTAAGACTGACATCTCTTTATGCTGGTAAGGTCCGCTTGAATTACCATACCAGCTGTCATTTGTAACGACTGTGATGAACTGAGCCCCCTTTCTAACAAATTCAGATACAAACAAAGGATATATTGACTCATAACAAACCAGGCCGTCAATTTTCACAGTATCATTCTCAGCAGCATTGGACAATCCTTGGTTTATATCTTTATCTTTTATTTTAAATAATATTGTATCTTTGCCTACATTCCACCCGGTTATACCTACGCCCCATTTAATTATATTACCAAGGAACGGAAATTGGTCGACAAAAGGAACTCTTTCACCAAACGGAACTAATTTCATCTTACCATATCTTTGAATTGCACGGGTGTCAGGTGAAAACAAATATATTGCATTGTAGGTTGCATAGTATCCCAGGTTACCACTATACTTAACATCACTTGGCATTTTTTCCCCTTTGTGGTAATATCTTATATCAGGCATCCCGGTCATAAGGTAAACATCATTCTTTCTTACAAAATTGTATATTGAATCCAGGGCATCTTCATAACCGCCGCTTAGAAGGTAAACAGGGAACGCCGTTTCAGGCCATACAATAAGCTTGGCACCTTTATTAACTGCTTTACGTGAATCGTTTAAGTACAGCTTTGTAAAATCATTCAAACTTCCGACATCCCATTTTTTCCATGGATCAATATTGGGCTGAATTAATCCTACTCTAATTTTCCTTTTTGATATAGTAAAATTATTAATCTTTATAAATCCATATAAGAAGATAAAAGAATAAATAAGAACCGCAGCCGTTAAATTGTAATAAGAAATTTTATTAGTTGAATGATACCTTATGAATACTTTGTAAATGAGAACATTTATTAGAACAACTAAAAGCGATAATCCCAGAGTGCCTATGATGTCCGCAATTTGTATAAAAGAAGTAAAGTGCGCGAGACCGCTTCCAAGTGTAAGCCATGGAAAGCTAAGATCGGTTATCATGTATGCATATTCATAAGTTACCCAAAACAATGGGAAAAAGTAAAGTGCAGTTTTACCCGGGAAAATTTTCCTTGAGAAATAAAATATTGTTGAAGGTATTAATAAAAATAACGGGTTAACAAATATAAGCAGCACACCGGAAATCATTAAAAATGGATCTGCATTCTTTTGCCAGCTTCCAACCCAGTAAAGTGTAATTAAACCGAACACAAAAAAGGCCAGGTAAGAAGACCGGTTTATATCGATTAACGTAGTCTTCTTTTCAATTACATAAAAATATGGGACTAAACCAAAGAACATTAATAACTGGAACGGAAACGGAAAAGGGGGGAAAGAAATTCCCAACAATATCCCGCTTAAAATTAGTAATAGTCTTTCTTTATTTTTTATCTTCTTTTGACCAGGAGTTAAAACTTCCCTATTCTTCCAAAAATTGATATTCAATACTTTATCCTTTTACCGATTTCTTCTTTTTCCAGAAATAATTTAATATCAAAAATAAAATAATGGCACAAGTCAAAATAACAGCAATATTTGAATATGTTGAAAGATAGTGATCCACAACTCCTATATTGTTTCCAAATATAATCCCTAAATATATAATGGAAGCGTTCCAAACAAGTGCGCTAATTGTAGCGAGCATAATAGTTTTTTTTATATTAAGCTCACTTAAGCCGGCAAACAGTGAAATAACCGAGCGTGTTCCTGGTAAAAATCTGTTTGCCAGGATAATCCAATAACCATATTTTGAAAACCATTTTTCAACCTTTTCAAGCCCTACCGTCGGGATAAATTTAACTTTTCCCGCCCTAATAACTTTCTTATCTAGTTGTGTCCCAATAAAAAACAACGCCATAAAGCCTATCACGCTTCCAATGGTTGTAGCCAGGAGTGTCGGGATAAAATGCAGAGAATGGGTTCCTGATTAATGACCCGCCGATAACAACAACAAGATCGCTTGGCGACGGTGGAAATACATTTTCAATAAAAGCAAATGCAAATAGTGAAATATAAATCCAGAAGGGGGATAGCCCGGAGATGAAATCTAGGATATGTTCAATCATTATTTTGTTTTCTAATAATTAAAACTGAAGCAAATGCCGATACACCTTCTTCCCTGCCTATAAATCCTAATCTCTCCGTGGTTGTTGCCTTAATCGAGATCTGGTCAATTTCACATTCTAATATTTCAGAAATTTTTTCCCTGATTTTTAGAATATAAGGAGAGAGTTTCGGTGACTGCATAGCGACAACAGCATCAAGATTTCCTAAAGCATACCCTTTACTAAGAACTAATTGATATGACTTTTGTAAGAATATTTTGCTGTCTGCATCTTTATATTTTTTATCCGTATCAGGAAAGTGCTGCCCGATATCACCGGAAGATATTGCACCTAAGAATGCATCGGTTATTGCATGAAGTAGGACATCGGCATCTGAATGACCTAACAGACCTTTACCGGATGGAATTTCAATTCCGCCTAATATGAGTTTTCTACCTTCAGCAAATGCATGAACGTCAAAACCAATCCCCGTTCTAAATTCCTGTTTCAATATTCGACCTCAAAAGTTGAAAATTCATTTTTAAATTCGCCCCATTCAATCTTTAAATTATTAACTTGTGCAGAACGCGGTCCTACTTTTAATTTTTTTATTAATCCCTCAATTAAACCTCTTTCACCTTCAACAACAGTAAGAACTGAACCATCGTATAGATTTTTCACATAACCTTTAACGCCAAGCTGCTGTGCATTTCTAATAATAAAATACCTGAAGCCAACACCTTGAACCAGACCGGTTACTATTATTTCGGCTCGCTGTTTATTATTACTCATATAATATTCTAAACATTTACTGAAGCGGTCTTTTTCTCTTTATTTTTAATTAATTCAGTAGCCAAAAGCCCTACAAAAATAAATGCGCATCCTAAAAGCCTAAAATCAGAAATTTTTTCATTCAGTGCAACAAAAGCAACAAGTGCGGAAAAAATAGGTTCAAAAGAGAAAATTATCCCTGCTTTTGTTGGTGTTGTTTCCTTCTGAAATCTTGTCTGCAAAATAGTTGTAATTATTGTTGCCAGAATCGATGTATATAGAACTGCAAATAAAAGATTGTAACTAAAAGTTAATTTACCGCTATCCAGGCCGGTAAAAGAAAAAATAAAAGCAAAAATAAAACCCAATAGCCCGGTTATAGTGATCTGTAAAAAAACAAGTGTCATTAAATCCAGCCTTTTGCTTTCGATATCAAGGAAAACTATATACAGCGCAAAAAATACCGCACATAGCAATGTTAGAA
This sequence comes from uncultured Ignavibacteria bacterium, assembly GCA_963739895.1. GTDB lineage: Bacteria > Bacteroidota > Ignavibacteria > Ignavibacteriales > Ignavibacteriaceae > CAVQBP01. The sequence continues at coordinate 23,829 of CAVUCR010000039.1, forward strand.
AATCACCTACATTAAAATTCTCACCTATTTCATTAAAAACATTAAAAAGGTATCCCCTTTACTTGAAAGGAAAATTAATCCTAAGAGAACCAAAAAAATACCGATTACGCTTCCCTTTGAGGGTTTTCTTTTTTCAATTAGTAATTGAAAGATAGGGGTGAATATTACGAAGGTCCCAGTAATAAAACCGGATTTAGTTGCCAGAAGTATAATTTAAACCTGCAGTTTGAGATGCAAAACCAAGAAAATAAAACGAACCGACTATTAAACCTCCGTAAAAAATCTTTTTATCTATATTTTTTTAAAACTCTAATTACAAACGGAAGAAGAATTAATGCAGCAAACGAAAATCTTATTGATACAAAAAGCATCGGGGAAATATCACTTAGAGCTGATTTTATAATTACAAAAGTTGCTCCCCATATAGTTGTTGCAAGAAGTAAAGCTCCTTCGGCGGTATATTTTTTCATTTATTAAAGATCAGTTCGTGTATATGTTTCTTTTTCTTTTTTTTAAAATTTAATAATTTTTGTATTTACCATATTCCATCACGCTGCCTGCTGGCTGATCTTAAATATTACATCTTCCATTTTCCGTTTAACATCCCTGCTCTTTCCCTTTTGAATAACCAAATGATTTAAGAAGGTTTTCATTTGAGCGCCATTTTTTTCTAACCTTTACTCTTAAATCTAAATAAATTTCTTTTTCTAAAAAATCTTCGACGGCCTTACGGGAAACCAGACCTAACTTTTTAATTGCAGCACCGTTTTTACCTATAATGATCCCTTTTTGGCTCTCCTTTTCGACAACGATTTCTGCGTTAATATAATCTTTATTATCCTCCCTCTCTTTATAATCGGCTATCAGCACTTCAATGCTGTACGGGACTTCCTCCTGGTATAATTCCAATATTTTCTCACGAATTATTTCAGAAACGAAAAATCTTTCGTTTTCATCGGCTACAATGTCATCAGGATAAAAGCTGGGATTTTCAGGTAAATACTCCAGGATAGTTGAGATTACATCAAATGTATTAAATCCCAGGCTGGCTGAAACCGGGATAATTTTATTAAACTCAAATTTTTTTTGAATCTTTATAATAAGGTTTTGAACAAACTCCTGGGAAGAAAGATCAATTTTATTAACAATTAAGATTTTGGGTTTATTACTTTCTTTTAATAATGCGTTAATAAAGTCTTCATTTAAAATTTTATTCCCTTCCGGATCGGAATGAATATCTAAAATTATTAAAAAAATATCCGCATCTATAATTGATTGACTAACCGTTTCCATCATTTTTTCTTGAAGCAAATAACCCGGTTTTAAAATACCGGGATTATCAAGAAAAATAATCTGGTAATCTTTTTCTGAAAGAATTCCAAGGATTCTTTTGCGTGTGGTCTGCGGCTTATTTGTAATTATAGAAAGCTTTTGTCCTATCAGCGTATTCATTAAAGTAGATTTGCCTGAATTGGGCAGACCTAGTATTGATACATAGCCGGCTTTGTGGTTTATTTTCTGATCATTAATCATTTATTATTTATTATTTTTTCAAGTCGTTTATTGAATTAGCCGTTTTATTTTAATCCCCGCGCCTGCTAAATAGTTGACAGTTTATTCTACGCCCCCGTCTCATAACTGATGGCCGCAGATTATTCCTCATACACCACAGCGGTTCCGCTCGCACTAACCATGAGCATATTTGTACCTGTGCTTCCAATTGTTTCATAATCAAGATCGACCGCTATTACAGCATTACCACCAAGTGACGATGCCTGTTCAGCCATTTCCTGTAACGCTATATCCTTAGCTTTTCGAAGTTCCCTTTCATATGCAGCTGATCTGCCTCCAACAATATCTCTTATACCGGCAAAAATATCTTTAAAAATATTAGCTCCTAATATTGCCTCGCCGCTAACTAACCCTATATATTTTACAATTTTTTTCCCTTCGATATTTGGTGTAGTTAATATAAGCATTGCACCTCCCTTATTAAATGAAAAATAAGTACAAATATACAAAACAATAAACTTATTTTGACGGTAAATAAGGAAAGCTTTGATACAAAGAGGGCTAGTTTTAATTTATCGGGGTCATGTTTTTTTGAAACCTTAGGTATTACAATATTAAATTGAAGCGTAAGTTTGTCCTCTACAGGCATTAATAATAATGATGGTCTTTTTATTTTAAATTCCGTAAGACTTATATAGAATCCGCCGTTGAAAATTGTATCACTGTTATCGAACTTCTCTGTAACTTTGAGAGGAATTATTTTTGTTACATTATGAAAAGTTAATTTTCCTATAACCTTAAGCGTATCATTTTTTAAATATTGAACAGAATCTCCCTGGAATTCAACATCGGGATAATCGATTGCATCAACAACTTCGCCCATATGTGAATCCCTGTTGGAATTACCGCTATCGAAGGATAAAACATCGGCACTCACAGATACACCGGTTACCTTTCCGGTGGTACTATCATACTTAACTTCACAATCCACATCTTTACTGATTCCATGAACCGTATGCAGAGGATGAACAAGCGTATATTCAATAGTGGATCCGCCTTTTTTAGCGTGGACAGAAGTAATGTTATTAATAGAGGCTGGGTACATTACTGCCGTAATGCTGAAAAACGTAATGATAAGCATATATTTTTTCATTTAAATTCTCATAAGTAGTTAATAAAATATTTCAAATTTTCAAGTTTTAAATACAAAATCATATCAAAAGAAAATTGTTATTATTGATGCAGTAAAAGCAGTATAAGTTATGTATGCAGTTACTTGGTGGACCCTAGCCCTGGCATCGTTGAAACGTTCAGGACCTCTGATCCCGTTGTATCTGGACCTGGATACAATATTGTTCGCAAGAATGGGTAAAGCAATCATACCCACAGCATGCACAAACGCAAGAATTTTGTGCCAGAAAACCGTATCGTGTTCACCGCTTCGTCTTACAAGAGGAGGTGGAGATAAGATTGCCAATAGAGCTGTAGCGCCATAACCTATTATAGTAGCATCTGCTAATGGACTATGCCAATCCCTATATTTCCTGTTTCCGTTCAAAGTAAGCTGCCCTGCTAAAACTGTTGCTCCCATTAAAAACCAGGTAGTTATTCCTAATCTTTGGTGCCAGGTCAGCATCGTCCTGCGCAAACTAAGTTCACTCTTTCTTTTTTGAGCTGTTAATTCACCGCTCCGAAAAATACCGTGAACTCCCCATAGGAAATTTTCCATCCAGCTCATATTTTTTGGAAGAAGTCTTCTGGCAGTATTTTCTTCAGCTGAACTTGAAGTATCCAAGATTAAATCTTCATATGGTCTTATTTCATTAAAATTAAAATTATTTATTCCGTCATTATTTATTTGGGATTCTGTCTCCAATAATAAAGAATGATGGATATCTGAATTATATAAGGAGGTACTTTTTCTTATAGAAGACGATAAGTTATGGGAAAAAATAATTTGTGCATTTAATGTGAATATTAATAGGACTGCTGAACTGAATATCCTGCTAGACATTTTTTCTCCGGATAAGTTTTAGGAATTGTGGGTTGATTTAGTTCAATACCGCCAAAATTGGTGCCCGAATTAGGGACATAATAGCCGTAAAAGGTTTATGATTATGGGGTATGTTATATAGGAATACTGTTTTAAGATAATAAATTTTTAACAATTCAAGAGTAAATATTATTGAAAAACGTTTTTTGAATTGTAAAAAATTTTGCTATAAGACTTTTCCTAATTGAAATGCAATTAAACTTAATCAATTCGATTAATATAACAAGAGATTTAAATCACCTTAAGGATACTATGAATTGGATAATAGACTTAAAAGAGGGAATTTTTATTGAGTGCTTGATTTAGTTTTTTTTATACCTTGTTCAAGTTTAAGAGCAAGTTCAAGATCCAGCTACTCGAACTTGCACTTGAACATGAACTTAATCTTGAATTCCTTTTTGCACTGGATCAGACATTACAGCTTGTTCTGTATTTCCTTAATGTGTTTATGGCTTTCAAAAAAGAAATAGGCAGTAATTAAGATATCCCGAAGGAAATTATTGAACCAAATATTGAAATTCCTGAGCCGCTAAATATCTTTTTAATAAATATAGAAAAGCTTTCGAGAGCGGAAACCAGGTATCCTAACATCTGTTCCGATGAAGAAGATTGTCCCGGCGAATTAATCATTATAGAAATAACAATACCTATAATTGCGAGGCTTAATAATATAAAGAAAGAAGATATCGAAACGATAAAATATTTATCAGCTTTTCTAGGTTTGAATTTAGCTGTAATTTTTCGCATCACGCCTGAAGTAAAATTCAGACATTCACTTCAATTTCCTTAATTCCCTTTAATTCATTATGAACTCTTAAGAGAACTTTTAAGATTTCTCTATCGGCTTCTGATTCTTTTAATATTGCTTCTACTTCATTAAGAGTTTTATAATCAAGTTCGCCATCAATATACTTATTTAATATTTCATCGCTAAGTCTGTTCATCGCAATTCCTCCGTAAGATTATATTTTACTAATAAATCTTTGAAAGTATTTCTTGCCCTGTATAAAAGAACTTTAACATTTGATATGGAATTAGAAGTTACTATCGGCAATTTCTTCACAAGTCATTCCATTCAGGTGAAAACATATTAAATAACCATAGAATATTTTTCAGGAAGCTGTTCAATTAATGAATTTACAATTTCGGAAATATTTTTCTGTTCTGCTTGATTATAATCCATTTTGCTTTCAAGTTCAAGATGATCTTCAACACTTGTCATTTCATTTTCAATCTTTCTTCTCTTGCTTGATAATTTTGTTAATGCTGTATTATAAACAATTCTATAAAACCATGTGGAAAATTTAGATTCCTCTTTGAAATTTTTTAATCCGTTAAAAGTTTTAATAAAAGCATCCTGGAGAATTTCCTCCGCTTCCATATCATTTTTAAGCATCCGTTTTAAAAGCGAAAAAGCTTTATTCTTATATCTATCCACTAAAATAGAAAAATCCGAATGATTTCCGCGTTTTATAGATTCAATTATCTCAAAATCAGTAAGATTCTTCATGATTTTTAGACCCCTAAAGTCAATTCAAGGTTACAAAATCCAATTGCAGTCTAGTATAACTAGCAATAATTAAAAACCTTGTAACCTAATTTAATTAAAGATAGTCATAAGAAATAGAGAAAAGAAAAAATATTTTGAATATAGAAAGATCATGAAAAAGCTGGCTTTTAGATCTCGGCTTAAAATGAAAGGAGAAAAAAATGGGCACCTGAAGTAATTGGAGCATTAATACCGATAGTACTTTTTTTAGTAGTCGGATTGATTTTTGTAACTGCATTATTATTTCGGATCCAGGGAAAGACAAATGTTAATAGATAAAGGATTGGATACACAATCAATAAAAGAGTTTTTTGAGCAAAAACATGATCCCTATACATTAATGAAATTTGGTATTATAATACTTGCATTTGGAATCGGACTCGGCTTGGTTTGATGCTGCAAGATTATACTGATAATGATTACTGGATTGTTTTATTAATGTTTGCATTTACCGGTATAGGTTTTATAGTTGCGAATGCAGTTACGCAAAAATTACTCAAGAAAAATCAATAGAAATGATTATAAATATTTGCTGAAGAAAAAACCCGGTAGAAAGAACCGGGTTTTTTATTCAAATGGTCTTTTTATTAAGCCTCTTCCTGATCGCAAGCCATCTTTCGCAATCAAGTGCAGCCATACATCCGGAACCAGCAGCTGTTACAGCCTGGCGGTAAGTTTTATCAGCAACATCACCTGCGGCAAAAACACCTTCAATATTTGTATATGATGAACCGGGTTTTACTTTTAAATAACCTGTTTCATCCATTTCAAGAAAACCATTAAATAAATCAGTGTTTGGTTTATGCCCGATTGCAATAAATAAACCATCTACATCAATAGTTTTTATTGATTGGTCTTTAGTATTTTGAATTACAGCACCCGTCATCACTTTCCGCCCGTTTTCTTCTTTTCCTAAAACTTCTTTAATAACACTATTTGTTAAGAATTTAATTTTAGGATTTTTCTTTCCCCTTTCTAACATAATCTTGGAAGCCCGGAATTCATCCCGTCTGTGAACAATAGTTACTTCGGAAGCAAATTTTGTTAAAAATGTAGCTTCCTCCATTGCAGTATCACCGCCGCCTACTACCAGAACTTTTAAACCTTTATAGAAAAATCCGTCGCATGTTGCACATGCGGAAACTCCGTAGCCCATGTATTTTTTCTCGCTTTCAATACCTAGTAGTTTTGCCGAAGCACCCGTTGCTACAATAATTGCATCAGCAGTATAAGTTTCATCATAAGATTCAATAACAAATGGTCTCTTGGAAAAATCAACTTTTGTTACTTCTTTATAAATAGATTTTGCTCCAAATCTCTGGGCCTGTTTGCGCATTACATCCATTAACTGCGGACCTGGATTCCTGTTTCAAATCCCGGGTAATTTTCCACTTCAGTAGTAATTGTCAATTGACCACCTGGTTGTAAACCTTCAAAAATAACAGGATTTAAATTTGCCCTTGCGGTATATAAGGCAGCAGTAAAACCTGCAGGTCCTGCTCCAATTATTACGACTTTATAATGATTATTGTTACTAATTTCGGCCATTTTTTCTCCATATACAGAATTATTTGAAAAATAAAATTAAATATATTATTAATTAGATACACGAAAGTATGGGTGGTTTCAAAATTGCCAGGAGATAAATGCAGCATTCCTCTTTATACCGGATAATTTAGCTCTTTTAACCGGGCTCTCATTAAATCTTTTATTGAATTCTTCTTTGGTAAAAGATATTACTTCATCAAGACTGATTTCATTATTATCATTTTCCGGAAAAAATTCCGCCTGTTTAGTAATTTTTGAGAATTTATTATTCCATGGACAAACATCCTGGCAAATATCACAGCCAAAAATCCAATTATCAAATTTCCCTTTAAATTTTTCGGGGATTTCGTTTTTATTTTCAATAGTCAAATAGGAAATACATTTATTTGCATCTACTACATATTCATTCAATAATTGCATCTGTTGGACATGCATCAATGCATGCTCTGCACGAACCGCAAAAGTCTTCGATAGGCAGAGAATAATTAAATTCATAATTTGTAATTAAATTTGCAATAAAAAACCAGCTTCCGTATTCCTTATTGATTACATTTGTATGCCTACCCAGCCATCCAATTCCCGATTTAACAGCCCAAGCTTTATCCATAACAGGACCAGTGTCCACGTATGTTTTTGCTTCAAATAAATTATCAGCCTTTTTTAATTCTTCAACCAGGATATCCAGTTTTTCCCAAATAACTAAGTGATAGTCTTTTCCCCATGCATAACGGGAGATTTTTCCTTTATTCTTATCATCAGAATAAGTACCAGGTGTATAATAATTCAATCCCAGGGAAATTACAGATTTTGCGGATGGAAGCAGATTCTTAACATTTTTTCTTTTTTCAAGATTTTTTTCCATGTATTTCATACTGCCGTTAAAATTACTGCTCAACCAATATCCAAGTTTTTTTATTTCTCCGGTAAGTTCTTCGGCAGGTGCAAACCCAATTAAATTAAAACCTATTTCCTGAGCCTTTTCAATTACAATTTCATTAGATATTTTCATGTTTCAATTTAATTACCAATTAATTCTTTTTTTTACGGCTTTTACATAAACCTGTTCATCAATTACTTTTACATCATATCTATCCAGCCCGCTGGAACCAGCTGGAGTCTTCCCGGTTTTAAGATTAAACATCCAACCATGAATAGGGCAAACAACAAATTCATTTTCAATAAACCCGTCGTAAATTAAAGTTGTATGCTGATGAGGACAAATATTACTTAAGGCGAAAATTTCACATTCAACTTTAAAAATCGCCACGTCAACATCATTAATAATAAATCTCCTTCCCTCACGATCTTCCAATTCATTTGAAGAACAAACTTTTTGAAAACCATCTTCTTCATAATTTTTCATATTTCTCGTCAACTATAAATCCTTTATCAGTCATTTTTACGGAAGCCAATGGAATTAAAGGATCATGTTCAAAAAATAGTTTCCAGTTCTCTTCAACAATTTTGGGAAGAATTATTTTCTTTTCTTTCACAGTTTCTAAAGGCTGAATATCATAGCCCATAACGTAAGGAATCCGGATATGTGATGTAGTAGGAAAAAGATCTGCACAATATAAAATAGTGGAAGAAGAATCAGAAATTTTCAATAACTGCTGTCCGAATGTATGGCCGTTAACAATGATAAATTCGATCTCGTCATCAAAATTACCAGCTCCGTTTAATAAATTTAGGATACCATATTCCATAAGCGGATGAAATTTTTCTTTTATATAACTTCCCCGGTCTCTATCGGAAGGATTCATTGCCCAATTATAATTTTGCTTCTGAACATAATATTTTGCATTTGGATATGCTGGCATCAACCTTCCATTTTCATTCTTAACCGATCCCCCGGTATGGTCAAAGTGAAGATGAGTTAATATTACGTCGGTTATTGAATCTTTATTTAAGTTTAATTTACTTAATGATCTATCTATGTGAATATTCTTCCTGGTCGATTTTATAAATTTCTCTTGATTTATCATCCCAATCGCTTCCCATACCAGTATCAATTAAAATATTTTTATTACCTGAAATTAAAAGAAGGCTACGGGTGGAAAGAGTTACCCTATTAGCTTCGTCGGTAGGATTTGTTTTTACCCAGAGGGGTTTGGGAATTATTCCGAACATTGCCCCCCCCGTCCAATGCGAAGGTACCTGATTCAATCATGTGAATTTCATATTTCCCGATTTTCATTTTTTCCCGGTAAAAAGTTTGAATTAATATAAATATAATAATGTAAATGGAAATTCTTCCAGATCAAAAGAATAGCTATAGCAAAAGCCGAATTAAATAAAGTTACAATTATATTTTAAATTCATTAGGAAACCTGCTTATGATTGCCTGCCCTATTAATTCAGAAGCCTCATTTTCCGAAATTAGATGCGTACTAATAATCATATGATACAAAAGAGGATCGTCCATATTTTTGTTGAAATAAGTTCTTATATAGTTTTTCCTTGCTTCATCATCTTTTTCTATGAAGCTTATAGCTTCATTTTCTTTCAGGTTATAAAATGCCATGGTGTGCCTAATTCTATCTTCTAAAATAGAGACTAGGCGAACATGATAAGAATTATTCAAACCTCCAGTTACAACATTGGCACCTCTGCCCACAATTATAACATTCCCGATATTAGCCAGCTGAAGAATTGTTTCCGTAGTTTTATGAACCAATGACCACGATGTTGGCCGTCCTCCCAGTAATTCATTTGCAATAGATTTAATTGCAGAATATTTTTCTTCTTCCATTATCTTTGACAAGGTGGCAGGAAGGTTATGATCCTGAAGAACTTTTTGAATTAGATTTTGATCAAAAATAGTCCATTCAGGGGAATCTTCTTTTGAGTATTGCCGGAAAAACTTTATTAACCCGTTACCGACTTTATCAGCGCCGGCACCTGTTTGCCGTGAAATCGTTATACATGGGTGAACTCCCAGACTAGTAATAACATCTGTACTACCATTATTGTACGAATGCGTTTCAATATATCTTTTTGCTTTTTCAAATGCACCAACCGAATTCATTATTTTTCCTAAAAAAACTTTAGTTAAATAAATAAAGCAGAATAAATAATAATATATCCTTTTAAGAAAAAATATTAAATGTAGTTTTTAGAGATAAGACAAATATGTGAGATACTCCATAAACAAGAAAGGGCATCTCACGATGCCCTTTCGGTTCCCGAACTTTTTATACTTTCTGTATCCCCATCAACATTACTCCCCTCGTTTTTCTTCTCCCCTTACCCGTTCTCCCCTGTCAAAAATCTAAATGAGTCAAATTATTAATTAACTTGCCAATTCTTCAATTGGAATACAGCAATCGACAGGGCAAACATCCGCACATTGGGGTTGATCATGAAATCCTTCACACTCGGTACATTTATCAGGTACAATATAAAAATACTCATTAGAAAAAAATCCAGCCTTACCGGATGGTGCGGCATCACTTTCACCGTAGCTTTTTCCTTCAAGTTCCCATTCAGTTCCCCCTTCATAAATTGCATTATTTGGACATTCTGGTTCGCAAGCCCCACAGTTTATACATTCATCCGTGATCCTTAAAGCCATTTTAATTTACTCCTTATTTTCGCTTTTTGAAATTCTATTTTAATCAACACTTTATTAACTAGTCTAATTTTGTGCCAAATCACAATTCAGCATAGTTTATAATCTAACGCTCAAAATCTGATTAAAAAATTATACTGCAAAACGAATTTTGAGAGATTCAATTTTCATGTCTGAGAAACGATAAGATAAATTCTTAAATATGGAAGATTCTCAATTATGGAAAGAGGTAAAATGGATAATAAAAGGAACAATTTACCATGTAAACAATTGAATAGATAGGTAATTAAAATGCATAAAAATTTAAAAGTTAGAGAAGATGTTATCTTCCTATTCCATCTAAATATTCTTTTCTAGCCAGCAAAGTCTTCTCATCTTCAACATGGTTGGGATCGGGAATACAACAATCAACAGGGCAAACGGCAGCACATTGCGGCTCGTCGTGAAAGCCTTTACATTCAGTACATTTGTCGGGAACGATATAGAAAAAATCGTTTGAGTAATATCCCTGGGCACCGGATGGAGCAGTATCATCTTGACTATAATTTTTACCTGCTAATTCCCATTCCGCACCTCCTTCATATATTGCAGTATTAGGGCATTCGGGTTCACAGGCGCCACAATTAATACATTCTTCCGTAATCATTATTGCCATTATATAAAACCACTCCTTTCAAATAAAATAGACTGAAATTTAGAGTTCAAAAATAACAATGTTTATTTATTGTTCAAGTAAAAAAAACTTACCAGCTTCCGCTTGCACCGCCGCCGCCGAAAGAACCGCCGCCGCCGCTAAAACCACCGAAACCACCACCGCCGCCGAAACTTCCGCCGGAACTCCCTCCGCCAAAACCTCCAGGGAAAAATATAAATCCTCCCCCCTTTCTTTTTCCGCCTCTAAATAAAAATCTTATAATAAAGAAAATAATTATGAAAAAAGGGAGTAAATTGGGAATCCCTTTATTCTTTGATTCCGGCTTGCGATCAGCCTTATATTCCCCCTTAACTGCAGATATAATTGCGTTTATCCCTGCAGTTATACCGGTATAGTATTCATCCTTTCGAAAATAGGGAATAATAACATTTCTTATTATAGAACTTGAAAGTGCATCAGGTAATGCACCTTCCAAACCATAGCCAACTTCTATTCTAATTTTTCTATCATTTTTCACTACTAAAAGCAGGATTCCATTATCAAGCTTTTTTGTGCCTACCTTGTTCTGGTGTGCAACATCATACGAATAATCTTCCAGAGGATAATCATTTAATGTTGGGATCATCAGCAAAACAACTTGATTACTGGTCGAATCTTGAAAAGTCTGTAAGCGGTAATCAGAGAAGCTCTAATTGATCAGCTGTTAAAGTATTTGTCAAATCGGTTGCCCAATTATCTAAATGAGGAACTTTAGGCTGTGCATTAACAACTGTAAAATATAATAAAAATATATAAAGATACTTCGTCAATTAAAATTCCACCTTGGGAGGAGTTTCGGATCCGGGTGCAGATTTAAAATATTGTTTAACTGGGAAACCAAACATACCTGCAAAAAATGAATTCGGAAAAGTTTTTATAGTAGTATTGTATTCCTGTACAGTCAGGTTAAATTTTCTTCTTTCAACAGAAATCCTGTTTTCAGTACCTTCAAGCTGCGCCTGCAGCTGTAAAAAATTTTCATTAGCTTTTAAATTCGGATAATTTTCGACAGTCACCAGCAAACGGGATAATGCACCACTTAATTGACCCTGCGCCTGTTCAAACTTTTGAAATGCCTGCGGGATCATTTAAAACTTCCGGCGTAACAGTCATTTGGCTGACTTTTGCCCTGGCTTCCGTAACATCGGTTAAAACACCTCTTTCAAAATTAGCATATCCTTTCACAGTGTTTACTAAATTAGGAATTAGGTCTGCTCTTCTCTGGTATTGATTTTCAACCTGGCTCCAGCTTTCATTTACTTGTTCATTCAATTTAACCAGGTTATTATATGCTCCAATTCCCCAAACAATAAGGATTATAACAATTAATCCAATTGCTCCTGCAATTGAACACCCGATTATCATCCCTTTTCGTTTCATTTAGACTCCCTAGATTTTTTTAGGTTTAATTTCTTCTTAAAATATTTGTAGAAAAACTGCAAATAATATAGTTATTTTAATTTATAATGAATTTAACTTAATATCCAATTTAATTCCGGCATTTTTCAAGGTCTTAGCAAACCGCAGAATAACGAAAGGCTAAAAACTTTAACAATTTGCAATTCCGGTAATAAAAGAATAAAAAATTCAAAGAATTGTAAGAATAATTAATTTGTTTCAGAAATGATAATAATCCATCTTCCGTTTAATATACGGCTTCATACTTCGAAGATGTCTATTATTTTACATTTACTATTTTCCATTCTAAGGCTTTTCCCCTTTATAATTTAATTGTAAAAATTCCAAGGTCTTATTACTGATTTCTCTATTTTTCTCCTCTGCAAATTTTTCAGCATTTTGGACATTACCTCTATAGAATCTAAGCCAAAGAAGTTCACCTACAATTATACCGTCAAAAGCCCTATTTTCCACAAATGAATTTATTGCAATATATCCCCATAATAGATTCCATCCAATGGAAAGAATTCCGCTGATATAATTGCCGGTATAAAATTGCCCGGCCCCCGGAACAATAAACGATAGAATCTTTGCTTTAGTAACTGAATATCTTTCATTTTCTACTTTTTCCGATATTCTTTTTAATTCTTTTCCCGAATCAATTTTTTTAAATTCACGTGCAGCCTGCTCCCATTTATCATCAAAAATATATGCCCAACCTCTCCAATAAGTGATTTCACTTTTTTTATCATTAAAACAAATATCGGATGACAGAGAATCAAGAAGCGTTAAAGCCCTGCTAATAGTTCTCCTTAAAATATTTATTTTAATTATTTCAATTTTGGAATTATATAACTGGACATTGTTAGAAGAATGAATTCCTGCCAGGAAAAAGTACTGGACTGCTTCAGAAAATTTTGCCCCAATTTTATAAGTTTTACCAATTAATTCATTTGCTGAATAGGAATATTCATTTTTTTTATCAAAAAATAAGAGTCTTTTTAACTCTGTAATTGCATCAAAATATTCTTCTTTATTATATAATTCATTTGCCTTCTTAAATTGAGCTTTTAATTCTTCATCAATATTACTTTGCGAAAATGAAGAAAAATTAAAGAACAATAAAGACGAAGATATAATGAGAAAATAAAGATATTTTTTATTTACAAAAATCATATTCCGGGATAAAATCATTTTGTTGGTTAAGATATAGTTGAACATCTCTTTCAAAATTGAAACGGATCCCAGTATTATAAATCTGTGCCGAAGCTGCGGAACCGTAAACATTACCGGCATAAAAGAATGCAGTTAAACCGCTGAAAATCCATCCTCTAAAATTATGTTTAGCTTTGAAATTATCATAGGCTAGATATCCGCACAAACCTGTAGCGATTGCAGCAAAGATTCCGTCACCAATTTGATCTGAATATATTTTACCGGCACCGGGAATTAATACTGATAGAAGAACCGCCGCGGTTTCACTTTTATAAGGCGGATTAAGTTTTCTTTGATAAAATTCTTCAATTATTCCTTCTCCCTTTGAATTAAAATGTGAAAAAAAATCTTTTTGCGTGGGAAGCTTATCATCGGTAAAAAAATAAGAGAGGTAATACAGTTTTTCAGTGTCTTCTTTATTATTAATATTTTTCTCATGGTATTCTTTTCGAAAACTATGATAATCTCCTACTTTGAAAAGCGATCTGAAATATTCATCATGTGCATTATAAAAAAATTTTGAATTGCTGTTTATTCTATCAAACCAGCTTAAAGCTTTTTGATAGTTACCTATTTTTGAATAAGATAACCCGATCTTGAATTCGACTGTATCATTGTAATTCTCATTCAAATATTTTTCATATTCAAGTGCAGAGCGAAGGTAATCATCCGTACAAAAGAGGTAATCCGCAAATTTTTTAATGCTGGCAGGAGAATTAATATCTATATTATCAGACGAATCTTTTTGCGGAAAAACTTCCGAATAAAACAAAAGAATTAAACATATTATTATTGTCATTCAGTTTTCAATACCGATGCAGGTGGAATTATTTTTATGCTTTCTTCATCCAGGGTATAAAGGGAAACAGGATCGTAAAAATGTCCATCTTTTACACGGGGATAATGATATAATTTAAATATATTTAAATCCCTAGTAAACCGGTCGGCAAACATTAACGAACCCTGTACAATATTTGTTCTTTTTACTGCTCTGATTAAAAAGGAGGAACATGTAGGACTGAAGGAACAATTATCACCATCAACATCAGAGATAAAAAACCAGTATGCATCGGCAAAAGATTTTAATACTGCCCCTCCAAAATTTTCCCCGTCTAAAGAATAATTTCTTTTTCCTTCCGCTGCCCGACCCGGTATTTGATAAGAATAATCTGCTTTTCCCCATTTTTCCCAATCTGTTTTATCAATTTCATTCCCTGATTTATTGGCTTGAGGAAAAACATTTATTATAAATATTACAAAAAAAGAGCTGATTAATATAATAAATTTCATCACTTAGTTTTCATGGGAGTCCAGCAATGACCTTGCAATAACAAGTTTCTGTATTTCAGAAGTTCCTTCATAAATTTCTGTAATTTTAGCATCCCGCAAATATCTTTCAACCAAATATTCGCGGACATATCCATAGCCGCCGTGAATCTGAACAGCATCAAGAGCAGATTCTACCGCTATTTTGGAAGAATATAATTTGGCCATAGCAGCTTCGGCAACGTAGGATTTGTTATTATCCTTCAAGGCTGCAGCTTTGAATGTGAGCAGCTTAGCAGCATCTACCTTCATTGCCATATCAGACAATTTAAATTGAACAGCTTGAAAATCAGAAATATGTTTTCCAAAAGCTTTTCTTTGTTGAGAGTATTTCACAGATGCCTCCAGACAAGCTTCAGCAATTCCGATTGCCTGAGCTGCAATTCCTATTCTTCCGCCATTCAAAGTGTTCATAGCAAATTTGAAGCCTTTACCTTCTTCCCATACTAAATTATTAACCGGGACTTTACAGTTTTCGAATGTAAGCGAACATGTATCCGAACTGCGGATTCCAAGCTTATCTTCTTTTTTCCCCTGGTCAAAACCTTCAATTCCCTTTTCGACTACAAGAGTTGAAATACCATGATGGCCTTTTTCTTTATCAGTAGTAGCCATCACTAAATAATAATCTGCAGATTTACCATTTGTTGTCCAGTTTTTAACTCCATTTAAATAATAAAATTCATCTTTTTTATCTGCGGTAGTTTTTTGATGTGTTGCATCGCTCCCTGCTTCGGGTTCCGATAATGCAAAAGCTCCAAGCTTTTCACCCTTAGCCAGGGGTGTTAGATATTTTTGTTTAATATAATCAGTACCGTATTCCTGCAATCCATAACAAACAAGTGAATTATTTACAGACATAATTACACCTACACTTGCATCGACCTTTGAAATTTCAATTAAGGCCAGGACATAGGTAATCGTATCCAGTCCCGCACCGCCATATTCAGGTGAAACCATCATCCCCATAAATCCAAGTTCACCAAGTTTTTTGACTATTTCGGTTGGGAATTCTGCTTTTATATCTCGCTCTATCGAGGAGGGAGCAATTTCGGATTCAGCAAATTCTTTTGCCGAATCTCTAATTAATTTTTGGTCTTCAGACAATTCGAAATTCATAATTTATTTCCTTTTTTTATAATTACTTGTGGTAATTAAATAAGCGTTGAACTTTTGGTCCATCAATAGAATAAAAATAAGAGAATTATCTTTCTATAGCAATTATATTATTTGTAATAAATTTCCATGGTTCTTAAATATTATTCAACACTCGAATTAAAAACTGAATTCGCATTGTACCTAAGCAAATTGTTTTTATGATACTATGCATCTTCTTTTTATACTGCACATGTTATTATTATATTTCGGATATGAATCTCGACTTGACAAAAGAAGAAATAACCAGGAAGAGGAAAATATTGTTAAAGGGTTTAACTCTTCAAGAATTAGAGGATTATTTTATTGAAACCGGGGAACCGAAGTTTAGAGGGGAGCAGGTTTTTAACTGGATGTATAATCATCTTTCTCTTGATTTTAATGAAATGCTGAATCTTCCAAGATACTTAAGAAAAAAACTGGATGAAGAAGCTGAGATAAATACTTTAAAATATATTGATTCGAAAACATCTCTCGAAACAGGAACAAAAAAATTTATTTTCTCTACAGGAGAAAATCATAAAATTGAATCGGTTATAATACCTGAAGAAAAAAGGACAACCCTTTGCATCTCAACGCAAATCGGCTGCCAGCTTGATTGTGCTTTCTGCGCAACCGGGCTGATGGGATATAAAAAGAACTTAACAGCGGGAGAAATTTTTGATCAATATTTAATTGCAGCTAAAGATTACGGGAAGGAAAATATTTCTAACATTGTTTATATGGGTATGGGAGAACCCCTGCTCAATTACAATGAAACTTTAAAATCCCTAAAAATATTTGCCGAAGAACTAATCATTGGAATGAGTCTAAAAAAAATTACAGTATCAACAGTGGGGATTACTCCTAAAATTTTTGAGTTAGCCGAAACAGGTTTAAAAGTAAAACTGGCTTTTTCTTTACATTCCTGTTTTGACGATATTAGGTCTAAAATAATACCCATCAATAAAAAATATTCTCTTAAGAAAAACATTGAAGCAATTAAATATTATGTTCAAAAAACAAAAACACGGATCACCTTTGAATATGTAATGCTGAAAGGAATAAATGACAGGGATGAAGATATAAAAGCACTTGTAAAACTCTGCAGTGAAATTCCCTCAAAAGTTAATGTAATTCCTTTTAATTCATTGCAGCATATGAATCCAGCAGGTTTTTCCGCAGAGTTAAAACCAACTCCTAAAAGCAGGATAGAAGAATTTGTTACAAAATTGAGAGATAAAAACTTAACGGTAACAGTTCGGTTTACGCAAGGAGAAGATATTGCCGCTGCATGCGGGCAACTTGCAGTTAAATACTAATTACAATTAAATTAATGCAGCAACTAATCCCTCAAAGACAACAATATTTAAATGAAAAAATTAACCCATATTGAAATTTCGAAAAACAGAAGTACATTAAAAACACTTCATCAAGTCAAAAAATTACCTGTTTATGTAGTTTTAAATAGTATCAGGAGCAACTATAATGTAGGTGCAATTTTTAGAACTTCCGACGGTGCAATGATTGAAAAATTATACTTATGCGGCTACACCCCTTCTCCGCCTAAAGAAGGACCACCAGCGGGCAAAAAAGAAATATTAAAGACCGCTCTCGGTTCAACTGAAAGTATAAAATGGGAATATATTAACGATCCTAAAGAAATTATTTTAAAGCTGAAAAAGGAGGGGATAAAAATATGTGCACTTGAACTGACAAGCACAAGTAAGCCATATTATAAAATTGACAGCCAAGATTTTCCTTTATGTTTATTAATAGGTAATGAAATAACCGGGGTTTCACAAGAGCTTCTTGATCTTTGTGACTATTCAATTGAAATTCCGCAGTATGGAATTAAGCAGTCGCTCAACGTTGCAGTGGCCTACGGGATTGCAGTGTTTGAATTGCGGAAGATATTTGATACATCCTGTTGATATTATTATATAATAATACAATATATTTCAAAGACTATGAACATTAAGAATGCTTTGTGATCTAAGAACATCGATTAACGATCTTTTTAACCATAGGCTAATCAGCCTTTGGCTGAGATTTTTGATTTTCCTTCAGCTGCTATATCAACTTCTTAAATCATAAATCGTTAATCCTTGTTGTTAAAACAATTTTGTTTTATAAATAAGTTCCGGCAGCAATGTGGATAATGAAGATAAACTATTGCTCTATCCCCGTAAAATATTCCTCACCGTTATCTTTTGTATGAATCATTAACAAATTTGCTCTAACTAATTTTACTAAAGTACGCGACGCTCTTCTTTCAGATATATTTATTAAATTGCTAAGTTCTTTTACTGATATTTTCTCATTTTTGTGAAGATATTCAAAAACCGTTTTTTCGTTTGGTCCTATCACATATTTTTTTAACTGCATATTATCGGACTGCGCTCTCATTATTCTAATCATTTCCTTGCTTGCCTGGATGCTTTTGTCAGCAACCCTAATCATTACAACGGCATTATTAATATCAAAGTTTTTTTTGTAGTCCTGTATCCTATGAGGTTTATTTTGTGATTCGGGGATTTCAGCGATAACAATTTCCTTACCGTAGAGGTCCATATATTCAATATTTATATTT
Source organism: uncultured Ignavibacteria bacterium (assembly GCA_963739895.1). Lineage (GTDB taxonomy): Bacteria > Bacteroidota > Ignavibacteria > Ignavibacteriales > Ignavibacteriaceae > CAVQBP01. Next base: position 42,422 of record CAVUCR010000039.1, read on the forward strand.
AAAGGAGGCTCAATATAATTCAATGCAGCGTCACTAATTAGTTCAGTTTCACTTTTTTCCGATTCAACCCCGTAAACACTCCTATTATCATCTATTCCGAATAAAATGTACCCTCCTTTTGTGTTGGCAAAAGCAATCATCTCTTTTGCAATTTTTTCAGGAGAAGAAAATTTACGCTTAAATTCGCAAATTAAATTTTCACCTTCTTCAATCAAATCTATTAGATCTCTTCTTTTCATAATTATTTTTTAGGAAATAATATGACATCGGCAATCCTGCCGCGTATTATTGATGATCTCCTTAAAACATAATTTGAATTAACATTGGGTTTATGAATTAATGGCGAAGGGATAACTGCAGCAAGTCTTACACATTGATTTAAGTTTAATTTGATTGGCTCTTTATGGAAATAGACTTCCGAAGCTTCCTTGATACCGAAAATGCCATCCCCCCATTCTACTGCATTAATATAATTTTGAAGAATTGCTCTTTTGGAAATTTCTTTTTCCATTCGAAAATCAATTAGAAGTTCCTTTGCTTTACGGTAAAAATTTTTCCCGGTATTTAAATAGAGATTTTTTGCAAGCTGCATAGTTATTGTACTTCCGCCTCTTACAATCCTGCCTTTTCTTTTATTTGTCGTAATTGAAGTTTTAATTGCTTTCCAGTCAATACCTTTGTGCTGAAAAAAATTTCCGTCTTCCATTGAGATTATAGCTTTTAATAACTCAGGATTGACTTCATCAATACTTACCCAGGATTGCCGGGGATAATAGATAAGATTATGCTCAATTGCTCTTTGCTCCATTAATGATGTAATTCTAAAATGCGAATACTCTAATAAAGGTATTTGAAATGACGGGAGCGAAAAATACAATAGGAATAAAATATACAAGAAAACAGATTTCAATTTTCTTTTTTTCATAATCGGGGTAACTTTATCCGTTAGCAACCCCAATTCATTTTTAGGAAATTGTAGATTAGACATTAATAAATTTCCCTTAATAATTGAAATTTAAGGATAATATATGCTACTTAAATATTCGTGGATTTCCGGTTTTTAATGAGTCAAGGGTTTTGCCGATATCTTTTTGAAGAGTATCAGCTCCATTTCTTTTTTCATCTCTCCTTTCTCCAACAGGTTTAGGAATATTATTTACAGTATCCGGTTTTACAGATGTGCCTAAAGGTTTTGCAAGTGTTTCCGTTGTATCGGAAGGAACTTTCCCTGGTGTAATATTATTATTAATTCTCAAGGAATCGGCTTTAAGAGAATCAAGCCTTGTTTTTTCGATTAGCTTTAACGAATCTTCATATGCTTTTTGTATTCTCTCTTTTTCCTGATTATAGAAATTAACCTCCTGCCCGACTTTAACAGCATAAATAGTCCTGGGATATTTAGCAGCCAAAGTATCATAAAATGAAGCCGCAGAGTCAGGCAAATCCAATTGATTTTCCAAAATCCAGCCACTAGCGTATAATGCTTTCGGTGCTAATGAAGACTGAGGGTAACTTTTGTATATGTTATAAAATTCAGTCAGCGATTCTCTATAATTCTCATTATTTAATTTCTTTTCTGCATTAGCATATAGTTCTACAGCAGGGTCATAATCAAAATTAATTAACGGTTTATTCAACTTATTAGCTGCAGCATTTACTATACTTTCATTTTTATAATTGTCGTATATTATGCTGTAAAGACTATCTGCTTTTGAATTTGCATTTATTGTTTCATAGTAACTTCCCATGGCATACATTGTCCGGGCTTGATATTTTGATTGGGGAAAAGTATCTAAGACTGTTGAGTAATATAAATACGCGGAGTCAGATAAATTAAATTCAGTAAAAAACAGGTTTCCTAATTCAAATAAATTCTGAACAAGAAGAGATTTTATTGAGTCGGCTGAAATATTAGGTCGAATGGGAGGAGCGCCTGTGCTGTTTTTGGGGGCTTTTACAGTGCTTGCCGATTGGGATTCGCTTCTATTTAATTCCGTAAATCTCTTATCATTAAATCTTCCCCTGGAATTATCCCTGGATATACTAGTTTCAGTACTTGTTTTGGTTTCAGTCTTATTTTCCAAAGTATCGGAATAAAATGCGACAGAATCTTTTATATAAGATTCCGGATTTTCTACGTATTCAAGTTTCTTATAATTTTGTGCAATATTATCTTTTAATGTTTTATACTTTCTTAACCTCTGGATTTTATCATTTGCGGTTAGTACATAATCCGCTGGTAACCGGGATGCAAGTGCTTTTGAATAATAATAAGAGGAGCTGTCATAATTAGGAATATGATACTGGTATAGTTCTCCTAGTTGATAATTTGCAAGTCCGGCGCTTTGCGAATTTGTAAAAGCAGTATCAACTGTTTTAAAATGATTTAAGGCTTCAGAATAATTTTTCAGCTCTACTTCCGTAATGCCCATTTCAAGCTCTATTTGATCATATGAATCGGAGTATATTTTGTTAGATTTCATTTCATTAAAAATATCTATAGCCTTTTCAGACTGTCCAGCTTTTCTGTACGCTTTACCTAATTCAAGCCTTGCGCCAAATTCAATTTCAAAAGAAGGAGAATAATCAAATACATGCTGAAAAGCTGAAATGGCATTCTCGGGGTCATCTAATAAATCATAAAGTTTTCCCATTTCATAGACTATTTCTGCATTTATTTCATCATCCTTTGAAAAATTAAGAAGCTCTTTGGATAAACTTACTGCGCCTGCATAATCATCCTGGATTAACTTGTATTTTATTTCTTCAATGTACGCGTCCGATACAATATCATTTTTACCATCATCAATTCCCTGTTTCTTTACCGTCTCTAGGATAGACAAAGCATCATCATAATTTTTCAGTTTTATATCTGTTTTACTGATCCATAATTTTGCCTCTAAAATTAGGTCGCTGTTAGTCTGTGTTGCTATAAGCTCTTGGAATTCTCTTAAAGCTTTCAAATAATTTTTTTGATAATAAAAAGATTTTCCCAGCATCAATAAAGCATTATCAACGTAAGCAGATTCCTTGTGGAATTGTAAAATTTGAGAGGCTTTTTCTATTACTTTATTAAGAAGCTGTAATGCAGAACCGGGAACAGTTACTTCTTCAGTAGAAAAAAGATCCTGCTTTTGCGAATTTATAGCATCTTCTGCCTGGTTGAAAATATCCGAGGTATTATAATAAAGGTTAAAATAAGTTGTAAAATCTCCCCACATACCGCAGCCGAATATAAAAAGGACCGGTAAAAGAAATACGGATTTCTTTAAAAAACTAATATGGAATTTCATAAGTGAAGCTAAAAAAGATTTTAAAAAAGTAAAAGGTAAAAGATTTTACAATGCTTCTTTCCCCGATTCTTCTGTCCTTATTCTTATTGCATCCTCAATGTTTGAGATGAAAATTTTACCATCTCCAACCTGCCCGGTGCTTGCAGTTCGTAAGATAGCATCAATCACTTGATCTTCTTTCTCATCTTCAATAACCACCTCGATTTTTATCTTGGGGATAAATTCAATGTGGTATTCACTTCCCCTGTAAGTTTCAGTATGACCTTTCTGTCTTCCGTAGCCTCTCACTTCTGAAACCGTTAATCCCCTAACCCCTTCCTCAATCAAAGCTTCTTTTACTTCGTCAAGTTTGAAAGGGCGAATTATTGCTTCGATTTTTTTCATTGTACTTTTCTAAACTCTTTTAAAATTTAATCAAAACATACCGAAATATATCCGGCTTCGCCGGACAAGACAAACATCTTACATCTTCCTTTAACATTTTCATTTACAGCTTACTTTCCGTGGCAATGCTTATATTTTTTTCCGCTTCCGCACGGACATGGATCATTTCGACCGATTTTCTCTCCCACCTGCACCGGCTGAGGTTTTCCTGCTCTTTGCTCGCCTCCATCTTCTGAAGACCTGTTGGTAGTTATGCCCATTCTATCGGCACTTTGTTTTGTTTCCACCATTCTCGAAGGCTGTCTTCTCCTTCTATTCTGAACTTCTTCGGGAGCCTGAGGAAAGAATTTAAATGTAAATGAAACGGTATCATTTCTAATTTCTTCAAGAAGAGTTAAAAAGAGCTTAAATGCTTCGGTCTTATATTCAACAAGAGGATCTTTCTGCCCGTAAGCTCTTAAGCCAATACCTTCTTTAAGATCATCCATTTCCCTGAGATGCTCTTTCCATTTATGATCAATTACGCTTAAGGTTGCATATCTTTCCAGCCTGGCCATCATTTCGGAACCGAGCATAGATTCTTTTTTACTATAAAACGTTTTTGCTGCCTCCATTATCCTATCAACAATTCCCTCTTTCCCTATAGGTTCAAAATCTACGGCAGATAAATTAACTTCAACTAAAAGGTTATGAAGGATTTCTTCTTTAAGATTATCAACTTGCACATCATCAAAATACCTTTCAACTACATCGTGTACAAAATCTTCAAGGAGATCAAAAATTTGACTTTTCAATCTATCACCTTGAAGCGCCCTGTTTCTTCTTGTATAAATTACTTCACGCTGCTGGTTCATTGTATCGTCATATTCAAGCAGTCTTTTTCTTATAGCAAAATTATTTTCTTCAACTTTTTTCTGGGCGCGTTCAACTGATTTAGTAATCATCGGATGCTGGATGACCTCACCCTCTTTAATTCCCATCCTGCTCATAACATTGGAGATACGGTCACTTCCGAAGAGCCGCATTAAATCGTCTTCAAGTGAAAGGAAGAATTTGGTAGTACCGGGATCTCCCTGTCTGCCAGAACGTCCTCTTAACTGCCTATCGATTCTTCTTGATTCATGCCTTTCAGTACCTAAAATAAATAACCCGCCTTTTTCTACTACTCCAGCGCCCAATTTAATATCGGTACCACGGCCGGCCATGTTAGTAGCAATTGTAACTGCTCCTATTTCACCGGCATGCGCAACAATTTCCGCTTCTCTCTGATGCTGTTTTGCATTCAAAACATTATGAGGAATTCCTTTTCTCTTTAGCATCCTGCTGATTGTTTCGGATACTTCTACCGATGTAGTACCAACCAGGACAGGTCTCCCAGCCGTCCGAAGCTCTTCTATCTGGTCTATTACGGAATTATATTTTTCTCTTTTTGTTTTATAAACAGCATCATCCTGATCATCTCTTACAACAGGCTTATTTGTTCGAACGACAACAACTTCAAGCTTATAAATTTCAAAGAATTCACCTTCTTCGGTTTCCGCAGTACCGGTCATCCCGGCAATCTTATTATACATTCTAAAATAATTTTGAAGAGTAATAGTAGCTAAAGTCTGAGTATCCCTTTCAACTTTAACATTTTCTTTAGCTTCAATTGCCTGATGGAGACCATCTGAATAGCGCCTGCCGGGAAGAACGCGTCCGGTAAATTCATCAACAATTGCAATTTTTCCCTCTTCAGTAATGACATATTCATCATCTTTTTCAAAAAGAGTATATGCTTTCAGAAGCTGATTTATTGTATGAATTCTATCGCTGCTTTCGGAATATTTTTGGTAGAGAACGTCTTTCCTCCGCGTTTTTTCTTCTTCACTTAATGTAGTATCATTCTCTAATTTACTCATCTCTGTTCCTAAATCAGGGAGAATAAAGTAATCTTTTTCGTTGCCGCTTCCTTTGGCTAATTCTTCCCTTCCCTTATCGGTAAGTTCAATTGTATTATTTTTTTCATCAATGACAAAATATAGTTCATCATCAACGATGTGCATATGTTTAGCTTGCTCTCTTAAATATTCCAGCTCCGTAGACTGCATTAATTTTTTATAAGTAGGTTCACTAAATACTTTTGCCAGCTTATTATTTTTAGGGAGTCCCCGGTATGCTCTAAGCAGAGCAATTCCGGCTTCAGTTTCATTCGGTTTACCATCTTTGTTTAATAATTGCTCAGCTTCTCCAACCAATTTAGCCACTAAATTAGTTTGCACCCGATATAGTCTTTCAACTTTTGGTTTCATTTCATTAAATCTCTGATCGTCTACTTCAACGGGGCCTGAAATAATTAATGGTGTTCTTGCTTCATCAATTAATACAGAATCAACCTCATCCACAATAGTATAATTATGGCCGCGCTGCACCTGTGTTTCTTTATCGGCAGTCATATTATCACGCAGATAATCAAAGCCGAATTCATTATTTGTACCGTATGTAATATCACATTGATAAATTTCTTTCCGCTGTTCAGGCGCCATGGTATTGATAATGCAGCCGACAGTTAAACTATGAAACTTATAAATTTCTCCCATCCACTCACTATCGCGGAGGGCAAGATAATCATTAACTGTTACGAGATGAACTCCTCTGCCTGTAAGTGCATTTAAATAAATCGGGAGAGTAGCAACCAAGGTTTTTCCCTCACCTGTAGCCATTTCAGCAATTTTACCTTGGTGCAAAACAATACCGCCCATCAATTGCACATCGTATGGGACCATATTCCAGACTACTTTACTTCCTGCGGCTGTCCATGTTTTACCAAGCAGCCTTTCACAAGTAGACTTTACAACTGCAAAAGCTTCAGGCAGAATTTCATCAAGTATTTCTTCATATTTATCATTTAATTCCTCTTCAAATTCATCAAGTTCATCGTAAGCAGCCTGCCGGTCAAATTCTTCATCTGAATGAAGTTTTTCTTTTAATTCATCAATTTTTTGTTTTGTTTCGGCAACATAATTTTGAATTTTTTCTTTAAACTCCCCGGTTTTTTCTCTCAATTGATCATCTGAAAGATCTTTAATTTTTTCATATTCTTCATTTATTTCTTCAACAATCGGCCAAAGTATTTTATAATCTTTCGCATGTTTATCACCGAAAATCTTTTTTACAATATTTATCATTTAAATGTAACTCCATTGAATTAATTAGATTTAAAATTACATATAGAAGGTTTGAAATGCAATTTAGGAAGAAATCCCTCAAACGGCATTGATTCTCAACATTTGTATTTAAAAATTGTTTCAATTATTTCTCATTGTAAATGAGGCATTTTAGTTATTTATTAGATGTAAAAGAAGAGGTGTTTTAATAGATTACCGGATTTCACATTTCCCGGGTGAAAATTCCGATTATTTCGAAAATTTTGTTTTAATTTTTAATATTTTTAAAAATTCAAGATCGGTTTAGATTTTCATGAAATTTTGTGAATAAATTGAAAAAAAATATCACTCCTTCTATAGAATTTATAAACAAATTAGCCGAAATTTCTGCAGGATATCTTTCTCCTCAATCTTTTGATCATCTAATTCAATCAATTGAAAATGAAACTTCAAAAAGTATTTTCGATCATACCGCAGAATCAAATTTTCTCAGGATCATTCAGTATCGGTTTGATAAGACTGCATTTTTAAACGACTGCATAAAATATCCGCACTACATCGAGATATTGATCTCTATATCGATTAATAGCAATTATTTAACCGATATACTTGTGAGAGACCCGGAATATTTTTACTGGATTTCAAATCCGTCAAATTTAAATTCTTACCTGGAAGATGAAAAATTTTCTGCATCGTTAAGCGATTTAACTTCATCATTTAAATCTTTAACTGCTAAAATCAACACGCTGCGAGGAATAAAAAGGAAAGAACTTTTAAGAATAGGAATTAAGGATATTCTGAACATTTCCGATTTAGCCGAAACAACAAGACAGCTTTCAATACTAGCTAAAGTTATTTCGGCTCAGCTGTTTAAGATCTGTTATAAAGAAATATTATCAAAATACGGATTAGAGAATATTAATAGAAGCTACTGTATTGTTGCACTGGGAAAACTTGGAGGGAATGAACTTAATTACAGTTCGGATATTGATTTGATTATTTTCTATGATGAAGATTCACTTATTAATCATACAAAGGAATATTTTGAGATATTAACGGAAGTTATTTATTTATTTATTGAAAGTGCTACTTCAATAACAAGCTCAGGGTATATATACAGGGTAGATTTAAGATTAAGGCCCGACGGCAGAACTTCTCATTTGTGCAAATCTTTAACCAGTTATCTGAACTATTATGAGAGCCGCGGCGAAGACTGGGAAAGACAGATGCTGATTAAAGCTGATTTCGTAGGGGGAGATAAAAAGCTTTTTGAAAAATTCATTAACTATTTAAAGCCATTCATTTACCCTTCTTCTTTTTCAATATCGCCTACCGATCAAATAAAAAAATTAAAAACTAATATTGAAAAGGAACTAAAAACAGATGAAGATATAAAACTGCAGTCAGGAGGAATCAGAGATATTGAATTTGCAGTACAAGCCTTACAATTGTTAAACGGGGGAAAGAATAAAGCTATCATAACTTCTAACACGCTTGAAGCTATCAAACAACTTCAGAAAAATAATTTTTTGAGCGTTAAAGAAGCGGAAGACTTGAAATCATCCTATATTTTATACAGGAAAATCGAACATTATCTGCAGCTGATGAACGATTCTCAAACACACGTTATCCCTTCCGACGGTGAAACCTTGGAAAAGTTAAGTGCATATCTGAATTTTGATTCATCTGCCAAATTTAAAAATGAAGTTAGCAAAAGAAGAAAAATCGTAAGGGATATTTATAACTCGATTTTAGGAGAAAAAAAATCAGCTGTTAAAAATAAAATAGCTCTTCTATCATCTATTCATTTTGGAAATAATAAAAAAGCAAAGGAAGATCTTCAATATCTCAGGGAAGGGAAAGGTTTGCTGAGATATAGAGAATTTGATCAGAAATCAATTTCCGCTTTTCAAAAAATTGAGCCAATCTTGATGGATTATCTTAAAACATCACTGAATCCGGATTTAGTATTGAAAAATTTTGTAAGAGTCATCAGGTACATTACCTTTCCTTCCTTATGGTACAATGAATTTCTTGATAAAAAATTCTTCCGGTTTTTCCTTAGTATGTGTGAATACGCTCAAAAAGCTGTCGACCTTTTCGCTGAAGATGATGATCTGCGGGAAATATTTCTCACAAGGAAAGTTTTTTTAAAACTTAATAAAAATAATATTAGAGATCTTTCAACAAAAGAACTGCTGTTTATTCTCTCTGCTCAATTTAACGATTTACTTATTTCATTCCGTGAGGTATCGATTATTTTATCCGGATATTTCAGTCAAAAAATAGACTTACTGGCCAAAAATTTACTTGAAAGTGAAATAAATAAAACCTCTTATTTTATTACGGCAATGGGAAGCTTCGGAGCAGGTGAATTAACATTTGCATCAGATATTGACCTGGTTTTTATTGTTAAGGATATAAATGCCGTCCCGGAAATTCAAAAAATATTTCAAAATCTTTTAAATAAGCTTAAAATAGAATTCAAACCATTCGATGTCGACTGCAGGTTAAGACCCGAAGGTGTCAGCAGCCCTCTCTGCTGGGAGCTGAAAAGCTATAAAAATTACATTATTAAAAGAGCAAGGACATGGGAATTCCAGTCTTTCTGCAAGTTAAATTTTATCTGCGGTAATAAAAGATTGTTCAGCAGCTTGATAAAAACTATAAACGAAAAGGTAATGAGCGAAGATAGTGGGAAAATAAAGATTGAAATGAAAAATATGCGGCGAAGATTATATCCTTCCGACTTATCCTCACTAACTAAAATATTTAACATAAAGAAAAGTCCCGGAGGTATTCTGGACATCGACTTTATAATTCAATTAACCATGCTTTCGGATCCTGGTTTATTTAAAAACTCCAGGGGAAAAGGAATTATAAAAACTATTGAGAATATTATTAAAAAAAATAATGACAAAGATTTTATTTCTCTTAAGCAGAATTTTATCTTCCTGAAAACTTTGGAATTGAATAATCAAAATATATACAACAATACGACATCTTCTTTAACTTTTAATAAAGATAATTTGAATATATTTGCACACAAATTAGATCTTAAAACGGATGAAATTTTTCAGGAACATTTGGCAAAAATTAAAAAAGAAAATCAATCATTATTTACAAAATATTTGTCATAGAGCTGTTAATTGAATCTCATAAAAAAATATTTCTGGCTGTTATTTTCATTCTTTGTTTTCATTATATACTTACGCACACTTGCACCATCGGTTGTAGAAATTGACGCCGGGGAATTAGCAACCGTACAAGCAACACTTGGAATTGCCCATCCGACAGGTTATCCCTTTTTTACAATAATTGGATATTTGTTTTCTCTCTTACCGTTAAGTTTATCAAAAATTTACCAGTTAAATATATTAGCTGCCGTATGGTGCAGCTTGGGAGCTGGGATTTTTGTCTGCACTGTTAAACTGGTACTCGATAATGTTTCGATATTCAAATTTAAAAAAATCGAAAAGACAAAGAAGAATAAGAAAAATGTAAAAGGAAAGAAAAAAGCTTCAGGCTCAAAAGAATCCCCAATACCTGAAAATATAAAATATCTTGCTGCTGTTTTATCCGGTTTAATATTGGTATTCAGCCAGACTTTCTGGCTCCAAAGCACTTCCATTGAAGTTTATTCCCTACATATATTTTTAATAAACTTAATTCTTTTATTTCTTATTAAAGCTTACATTTTAGAAAAAACACCAGCTGATAAAGTTATAAAAAAGAGATGGTTAATATTTGCGGCGGTCCTTGCACTGGGATTTACAAATCATATGACCACTTTATTAATACTGCCCGGGGTTGCATATTTATATTTTGAGAAGAATAAGTTTAACACCGTCAGTATAAAGACTATACTTTTAATGCTGCTGGTTTTTGTGCCTGTTTTGATTTTGTTATATTTATATTTACCTATTAGGGCGGCTCAAAATCCGCATATGAATTGGGGACATCCTGTCAATTTCGAAAATTTTATAAGACATGTATCCGGGAAACAATACCAGGTATGGCTTTTCTCTTCCACTGCAGCAGCAAAAAAGCAATTGTCTTATTTTATTAATTCTCTTCCAAATGAATTTAATATCTCATTATTCATCTGCATACTTGGAGTAGTTATCTCTTTTTTTACTGCAAGAAAATTTTTTATTTTCATGCTGATAGTATTTTTATCAACGGTCGCATATTCAATAAATTATGATATTGTTGATATCAACTCATATTTCTTACTTGCATTTATTTCTCTGTCTTTTTTTGCAGCATTCGGGATCATCAGAATATTATCTTTTTTAGACCATAATAAATATGGTCTCATTATTCCTGCAACTCTTATTTTATTATTTATTGTTATTGAATTTTATGATAATTACAGTGAAGTAAATCAAAGTGATGTTTATACTTTTGAAGATTATACAAAAGACCTTATAAACAGCACTGCTGAGAACTCGGTAATATTCAGCTACCAATGGGATTATTTCGTATCAGCATCTTTCTATTTTCGTTACATAGAAGGTTTCAGAAAGGACGTCGCAATTATTGATAAAGAGCTAATGAGAAGATCTTGGTATTATAACCAGCTGAATTCAAATTATCCATCAGTTTTAAATGGACTCAATGATGATGTAAATGGATTCTTAACAGCAGTCAAGCCTTTTGAAAGAAGTGAGGAGTATAACTCAAATTTAATTGAAATGCATTACCGGAAGTTAATGACAGACCTAACTGAAGTTAACGCCGAAAAGAGAAATTTCTATGTTGCTCCCGAACTTTTTGAAAATGAGATGCAGAGAGGGGAATATGTTCTGCCGCTTGGTTATACGCTTGTACCTGATTTGTTTCTTTTTAAAGTTGTTAAAGGAAACGATTATGTCCCTGCCGCCGATCCGGATTTCACTTTGAGATTCCCTAAAAACGGAAATAAGTATACAGCATTTATTAAAAAGAATGTTGCGGACATGCTTGCCAGAAGAGCATTATATGAAATTCAAAATGATAAAATTGACAGAGCTAGAATTTATATAAAAAAAATTAAGAGTGATTTCCCTGGTTATATTTTGCCGGCAGGTTTGAACCAGATTATAATTAAATAAAATTATATTGAATCGCAGGCAATCAAAAAAGAAGGGTATATTAAATATTTTTCAATATACCCTTTGAACTATAAATAGAAAAGTAATTTGCAATTATTTAGATTTTTTAGGGGATTTTAAATTAGTTAAATTCAGATGTTTATCAACCGAAGCCCACCATTGACTTTTTACATTTCGCCAATCATTTTTTTGAGTATCTGTCAAGACTTCTGCAATATTTTCTTGGGTATCCTGAGCTGCTTCCCTTCCCTTTACATTGTCTCCTTTAGCATTATAAGTATCAACTTCGTATTTTTTCAGAAATTTCATTACATCAGCTGTCTGCTTATCTGTTAAATTAACATCCTTTTTCAATTCATCAGCTAATTTTTTTACAGGATAAATTTCAACCTCAGAAGATTTATTTCCATTAGTAATTTGTGCATTTAAAAGAACAGGAAACAAAAGCATATAACTAAAAATAAATAATAGAAGGAATTTGATTTTTAATTCAATCCCTGTCATAATTTTCTCCAGTTTTAGTTATGAATTTTTAATGCGTGTAATATTATAATAATGTCTATATAATTACCACATTGAATATCACTTAACCCAGTAATTGTGATATAAATATTTTCTTCACTTTTTGATTGTTACTTAATCGTGAAAATAAGATCGAAGATACAAAAATCGATAAAGACTATTAAACTATTTTCCGTTTCCCCACTTTATCACTTCAATTTTTACTTTAGCAATACCGCTTTCAACCATATCCAGTTTCCTTGCCGCACCCAATGAAAAGATCTATTATTCGTCCTTTAAAATCGGGCATTCTATCATTTATTTTTAATATAACAAAAAGATCATTAGAAAGATTTGTTACTTTTACAATTGTTTCCATTGGGTAAGTTGGATGAGCAGCTGAAATTCCGAACATATTATAAATTTCACCGTTTGCTGTCCGCCTTCCATTATATTTGTCTGCATAATATGAAGCGATGCCGACCTGGGCTGCAAGAGGATGGACGTTATTAGGATCAATATTTTCTTCTTTTAAAAGTTTTGCTTCTTCTTCAGAAGAATTTTCAGAAGAGCTTGTCCCGGATTCTCTTGTTGTATAGCGGGTCGCACTGCTGCAAGCACTAAAGATTATTGAAGAGCTTATTATTATGTATAAAAATATTTTCAATATTTTAGTTGAATTTTAAACAGAAGAAATCAAAGCTGCAGCTGAAACTACAGCAGTTTCAGTTCTTAACCTATTATCGGAAATTTTATAAATATTTTCTTTTTCAAAAAAATCTAATTCTTTTTCGGAAAGCCCTCCTTCAGGTCCAAAAATGAGATAATATTTTTCATCCGGATCCGGTATAAAATCACCAATTTTTTTTAAGGCTGATTGTTCAAGACCAATTTTTATTCCGGGCAAATTAAAAATATCATTAAAACTCTTATCTTCAATTCGAGGAAGAAAGCTGTGCAATGATTGTTTCATTGCGGAAAAAAGAATTTTTTCCCATCTCTCGATCCTGTTATTTTTCGCGATCGTTCTTTCCGAATCAAATATTAAAAAATTAGTTATTCCCAATTCAGTACATTTTTCTAGTGCAAATTCAAACCTGTAGTGATGTTTTAACTTAGGAATACAGAAACAAATATTTTGAAATTTATTTTCATATGAGAGTATATTTTCAATTTCCAGCTCAATATTTTTTTTGTTTATTTTATTAATTGAACATAAATAAATTTTCCCTTCACCGTTGGTAACATATAATTCATCATTGACAGAATGACGCATCACTTTAATTATGTGAGTACATTCTTCCCCTTCAATTATAATTTTGTTTTCCGAAATGTTTTTGGGAAAAGTGTAATAAAGTTCAATATTTGAGAGATATTTTGTCAAGAATAAATTATAATAATAATATAAATCCTAGAGTATAACTTTTTAATCGCAAATTAAAATCCCTCCTCGTTCCTCCCCTTTCAAAAAGGAAAGGTGCAACCCAAAACTATTAAAAAGATAATCCCAGGTCAAAAATAAATTCGCTCTGCCTATATTCATTCAGTGCGAATTCAAATCTTAAGGTATTATATGGAAGTATTAATAAAGTTAATCCTAAACCATAGCCGGATTGGAAATCACTGATATTCAATTTTTGATGCCTAAGCTTTGCTACACCGGCGTCTCCAAAAAGCTGTGAATAAAGTGCAATTCTATATGTGAGAAGAGACTTCGGGAGTAAAGGTACAAAATCAAGACTTATATTAATATCTTTTATCAACGGATAATAAAATTCAGCCGAGCCTAAATAATAATAATTCCCCTCCTGGATATCGTTAAAATGCCCCCTGATCCTTTCCTGGTAGCCAAGAAATGAAAAGTCATAATAAGGGACAAGGTTTCCGAACGCAATCCTGGTCGCAAATCTCCATTTAAAATAAAGATTATCAATAACGGGGCGGTACTCTCTAAATTCGATATTAGCTATCTGGTATTTTATATTTTTAAGACCTAAACCTTTAAACTGAATATCAGCCTGTGCATAAATACCGTTTTTAGGGAATTGAGCAAGGTCTCTTGAATCATAGGAGTATGTAGCTCCGGCAACCGGCATCCGGTCAATTCTTTCATCTGATGCAGAAATCCCTTTTATAAATATGGGTGAAGCAACATATTGATAACCTAAATCGAAACTAAACCGATGAAAATTACCGAACCTTTTACCTATCGTGATTAAGCCGGAAAATATTTTCTGATCAAATTGTTCCCCGTATAAATATTCTGCTATATTACTTTTATTTTTCACATGACTGTAGGATAAAGCTGAATTTAAAAATATATCCGAACCTCTGATAATTTCAGGTTTATAATAACTGAGAACTACCGAAGGATCATAGCCAAGGGAGCCCCTTGCCTGCAAAAGTTCATTTCTCCCTCTAAAGTTTTGAATTACTACATCCAATCCATATGAAAATTTTTTCCAATCTCTTTCCTTGATCTCTACAAAAGGAATCGGATAAATATACCAGCTCTCATCGACATCGATAACGAGAATATTTTTTTCATCAACTTTTTTTACATAAAGGTCTACCCTAGTAAAAATTCCAAGACTAAAAATTCTTTCCCGATCGTATGCAATATTAAAGTTGCTTACTGTGTCCCCTTTTGAAAAAGTTAATTCTCTTAAAATAATATCGTTATCAGTAATTTTATTCCCCCTGATTTCAAATGAATCAATCTTTACAAAATATTTGCCTTTATAAACTGAAGAATCAGGGCTATTTCCGGAGAAAATTCCGGCAGAAAATATTTGAGAACTTATAACAATAAATATGCTAAATAATAAATAAAATTTCCGCATCAATTTATTTTTTAAATATAACTCTTGTAAGTTAAAAAAATTATTAAAAGCAGGACTGGCTGCCTTATAATATTATAATTAACAATATTGATGATTAAGATACCGGTTCTTCAATATAATCAGAAATTGGATTGCAGGAACATACCAAATTTCTATCCCCGTAAGCATTATTTATTCTGCCGACACTTGGCCAAAATTTATTAGCTTTTGTCCAGGATGCTGGGAAAGCAGCTTTTTCTCTCGAATATGGATGTGTCCAGTTGCCTGAAATAACAGCTAAAGAAGTATGAGGTGAATTTTTTAAAACATTATCTTTTGAATCTGCCATTCCGTTTTCAATCTCCTTAATTTCTTCCTTTATACTTATTAAAGCATCAATAAAGCGGTCTATTTCCATTTTAGATTCACTCTCAGTCGGTTCAACCATAAAAGTCCCTGCAACAGGAAAGGAAACGGTTGGCGCATGGAAACCATAATCCATTAGTCTTTTGGCAATATCTTCAGCTTCAATATTTGCAGAAGATTTAAATTCCCTCAAATCAAAAATAAGTTCATGAGCGACTCTTCCCTTACTTCCAGTATATAACACTTTAAAGTGGGCTTCCAATCTGGTCTTTATATAATTAGCATTAAGAATGGAAATAACAGAAGCTTGTTTCAAACCATTAGCTCCCATTAATTTTATATATGCATACGAAATAATCAAAATGTCTGCACTCCCCCATGGTGCTGCGGAAACTGCATTTATACCTTTCTCATGGTTCAACTTAATAACTGGATGTTCAGGTAAAAAAGGGATTAAATGAGAAGCAACCGCAATAGGGCCCATTCCGGGTCCGCCGCCGCCGTGCGGTATACAAAATGTTTTATGCAGGTTTAAATGACAAACATCTGCCCCGACAATTGCAGGATTTGTCAGCCCGACCTGTGCATTAAGGTTTGCACCATCCATGTAAACTAAACCGCCATTCTCATGTATAATAGTGCAGATTTCCATTATCTTATCTTCAAATACGCCATGTGTTGAAGGATAGGTAATCATTAAAGCTGCAAGATTTTCTTTATTTTCTTCGACTTTTAACTTTAAATCATCAATATCAACATTTCCTAAGGGAGTGCTTTTAATAACCACTACTTTCATCCCCGCCATAACTGCACTTGCCGGATTTGTACCATGTGCAGATGAAGGAATTACAACCACATTTCTGTTTTCATCACCCCTGCTTTTATGATATTCACGAATAACCATTAAGCCGGTGAATTCGCCCTGGGCACCGGAATTCGGCTGTAAAGAAACTGCATCGAAACCAGTGATCTCTGCAAGTATTTTTCTAACTCGTTAAATATTTGCCTGTATCCTTCAGCTTGCTCCTGAGGAACAAACGGGTGCAGATTACTGAATTCTTTCCAGGTTATCCCTAGCATTTCGGTGGTTCCGTTAAGCTTCATTGTGCATGAACCAAGAGGAATCATAGAATGAGTTAAAGAGAGATCCTTATTCTCCAGGTTCTTCATGTAACGAAGCATTTCTGTTTCGGAATGAAAAGTATTGAATACAGGGTGCTGCAGGTATTTGCTTTTCCGGTTAAAAAAACCGGGAAAATCATATTTAAAATTTTCAACAATTGATATTATTTTTTCATCGCTGAGAGATTTATTAATTGAGGAGGCAAAGATTGATACAATTTCTCCTACATCATCAAGACCGCTTATTTCATTTAAAGAGATACCGATTGTATTATCACCTTCATATCTAAAGTTTAAACAGCTTTTTAATGCCTTTTCTCGTATATCTTTAACTTGATTTATTAAATTATCTTCAAATTTGATGCGGAGAGTATCAAAATAATTTTTATTAGTTTGATTAAAACCTAATTCCTTTAAACTCCCATCAAGAATTTTTGTCAGTTTATGTATTCTCTCCGCAATTGCTTTTATTCCTTCAGGACCATGATAGACTGCATACATACCGGCAATTACAGCCAAAAGCACCTGGGCAGTACAAATATTGCTGGTTGCCTTCTCTCTCCTAATATGCTGTTCCCTTGTCTGTAATGCCATTCGAAAGGCTGTATTTCCGTTACTGTCAAGTGAAGCACCGATTATTCTTCCAGGTATATGTCTTTTAAATTCATCTTTTGTTGCAAAGAAAGCAGCATGCGGACCGCCGTATCCCATTGGAACACCGAACCTTTGAGAATTTCCTATAACAGCATCAGCACCGAACTCTCCTGGCGGAGTCAAAATTGCAAGGCTTAAAAGATCTGCAGCAACTACAGTATAAATATTATACTCTTCTGCCGATATAAACAAATCTCTATAATCGTAAATTTCCCCAGTTTCAGCAGGATACTGGATTATTAAACCGAAATACTTCTCAGATAATTCAATTTTTTTATGATCACCAATTATCAGCTCAATACCCAGCGGATTTGCCCGGGTTTTAAGGATGTCAATTGTCTGGGGAAAACATTCTTCTGAAACAAAAAACAAATTTGCATCTTGATTCTTTCTTAAAGAATGGAACATGCTCATTGCTTCAGCAGCAGCAGTCCCTTCATCTAATAAAGATGCATTGGCAATTGGAAGGCCTGTTAAATCGATTATAGCAGTTTGAAAGTTCATTAAGGCTTCCAGCCTTCCCTGAGATATTTCTGCCTGGTATGGAGTGTACTGAGTATACCATCCCGGGTTCTCTAAAATATTTCTTTGAATAACCGGGGGTGTTATTGTAGGGTAATACCCCATTCCTATATAAGTTTTAAAAACTTTATTCTTTGCTGCTATTTTCTTAAGGTTCTCAATAAACTGGAATTCAGATACCGGTTCTTCAAGCTTTAATACTTTTTGTAATTTAATTTGTTCCGGAATAGTTTCATTTATTAATGACTCTGCTGAATTTACACCAATAGTTTTCAGCATATCCTTAATTTCTTCCTGGTTAAGACCAATATGCCTGTTTACAAAATTGTCAGTCCGGCTTTTTAATTTTTCCAGGGTCTCGGGGATTTTCATATAATTTCTTTCATTTATTAAATTTAATTTTCAACTAACTAAAAATAACAATTGTATATACTCAATAAAACATGAATAATTATAGATTTTTCTAATAAGAAGGATAAAGATATATACTGAAGAATAAGTATAAGTTAATTCAATCCCGGATTATTTAATTTTTCCAAAGCTTCTTGTGCTGCTTTTTGTTCGGCACTTTTTTTATTTTTCCCCTTTCCAAAACCGTAATCCCTATTGCCGATGGAGACTTTTACAGTAAAAATCCTATTATGCTGCGGTCCTTCTTCTTTAACGACAATATAGGTTGGACTTTCCATTTTATTAGCCTGTGCAAACTCCAAAAGCTGGCTTTTAAAATTCTCATCAATAAGATACAAACCTTCCTTTAAATTCGGCTGAATTAAGATCTTCTGAATAAAGTCCTTTGCAGAATCTAATCCATTATCCAAGTATATAGCCCCTATTAAAGCTTCCAGTGCATCAGCTAAAATTGTTTTTGAGCCGTTAGCAAAAGAATTTGAAATATTTTTGCTGACCAAAAGAAAATCAACTAAATTTATTTTTTCTGCTGCATCCGCCAGGGCGAGCCTGTTTACGATTTTTGCTCTAACTTTAGTCAGAAAACCTTCATCTTTTTCAGGAAAGGCATCGAAGAGGTATTCGGCAACAATTAAGCTGAGAACACTATCTCCTAAAAATTCAAGCCTTTCATTTGAAACGTCATATTCTTCGTTTTGCTCCAGATATGATCTGTGCATTAACGCCTGGATAAAAAACGAAGAATTACTTATTGGGGATCCGATTAAGCTTTCAAGTTTCCTTAACTTATCAGGAGTGAAGATGGAAGATATATATTGTGAGCTTCTCTCTTCTTGCTTTTGCTTTAATTTATTAAATAACCAAGTTAACAGCTGACTCAAAACTATTCCACAAATTTTTTAAATAGAAGCGAGGCATTATGTCCTCCAAAACCAAACGTATTACTTATCGCAGCATTAACTTCTTTTTGCGTAGTTTTATTAGCACTATAATTAAGATCGCATTCCGGGTCAGGATTATCGAGGTTGATTGTTGGAGGTATTAAATTATTTTTAATAGTTAAAACAGTAGCAATCGCCTCAATACCGCCCGCAGCACCCAGCAAATGCCCTGTCATAGATTTTGTTGAACTAACAACCATTTTATAAGCATGTTCGCCAAAAACAGTTTTAATTGCTTTAGATTCATTTACATCATTATAAAGAGTAGAAGTTCCGTGAGCATTTATATAATCGACATCATTTAATGATAAACCTGCATCATTAACTGATTCTTTCATTGCTCTAACAGCACCTTCACCGCCAGGAGCGGGAGCCGTTATATGATAAGCATCTCCCGTTAAGCCAATTCCCGCAATTTCCGCATAAATTTTTGCACCCCGATTAATAGCATGCTCACAAGCTTCAAGAATTACCGTTCCTGCACCTTCCCCCATAACAAATCCATTTCTATCTCTATCAAAAGGACGTGAAGCTTCGAGATACCTGTCATTCCATGTAGAAAGTGCTTTCATTGCATTGAACCCGCCAATAGACATTTCAGTGATTGCCGCTTCGGAACCGCCGCATATCATTAGATCAGCACTGCCTCTCTGAATGAGCATAAATGCATCCGCTATTGCATGTGAAGATGTAGCACATGCAGAAGTTGTTGCATAATTAGGTCCTTTAAGTCCATATTTAATAGAGATTTGCCCTGCAGCCATATCGGAAATCATCATAACAACAAAAAATGGACTCAATTTTTTAGGGCTTTTTTCAGTAAAATAAATCCAGTGCTGCTTCTCTAAAGTGGACATTCCGCCAATCCCGCTTCCATAAATAACCCCAAACTTTTCCTTATCGGTATTTTCAGTATTCAAACCGGAATCTTTCATAGCCATGTCAGCAGTTGCCATAGCATACTGGGTAAATAAATCTAACCTTCGGATGGTTTTTTTGTCTATATATTCTTCAGGGTTAAAATTTTTTACTTCGGCAGCGAATTTGGTATCGAAATTAGAAGTATCGAATTTTGTGATTAGCCCGATACCATTTTTCCCCTCGATTAAAGCTTTCCAATATTCATTTACCCCTATACCAATTGGAGTAACAGCACCTAAACCAGTTACAACTACCCTTCTCTTCTTATTATTGTTCATATAATTAAAATTATCATCGGTTTAGGATTAGTTTATTTTTTTCATCTTTTTGAAGAACAAGCCGGGATTAAATCCCGACTTTATATTAAGTATTACTTAAATCTATCAAATGACAGATTTAACCAGAAATCAGAAAAAATATTCTTAACTAAATAATTTCAGTTATTAACTAACTTTTTCTTTCAAATATTTAATTGCATCGCCGACGGTACCGATTTTTTCCGCATCTTCGTCTGGTATTGATACCTGGAATGCACTTTCAAAGCCCATTACAAGTTCAACTATATCCAATGAATCTGCACCTAGATCGTTTGTGAACGAAGCTTCCGGTGTAATCTGCGATTCTTCAACACCCAATTTATCTATAATTATTTCTTTTACTTTGGATTCAATATCCATATTATTTCTCCTATTTTTGTTTTTTATGTAGTTAAATGTACAAAATATTTTCTAATTTTAAATGAACTTTCCTTAATAGGTTCCTTCGTAAAATGAACTACATTGTCATACCGCCGTCAATTGCAATTACCTGACCTGTAATATAATCTGCATCGGGACTGCATAGGAAGCTGATTACTCTTGCAACATCTTCCGGTTTTCCCATTCTATGCATAGGAACAGTATTTAAAAGCTGATCTTTTTGTTTTTCATCAAGTTTTGCAGTCATATGAGTTTCGATGAATCCAGGGGCTACAGCATTTACATTTATATTTCTTGAAGCAAGCTCCCTTGCCATAGATTTAGTGAATCCAATAACACCAGCTTTGGAAGCGGAATAATTTGCCTGCCCTGCATTGCCTATTAAACCTACAACAGAAGCAATATTGACTATCTTTCCCTGTTTCTGCTGTATCATAGGCTTAATAACTGCTTTAGTATAATTAAATACACTCTTAAGATTAGTTGAGATTACATCATCAAAATCTTTTTCACTCATTCTCAATAAAAGATTATCACGTGTAATACCTGCATTATTAACAAGAATATCCACGCCACTGAGTTTTTCTATAGCAGTATTTATTGTTGCCTGCGCCTGCTCCAGTGAAGTCGCATCAGCTTTAAAGCCGTAAATTTTCACATCATTTAATCCAATTTCCTCTTCCAATTCTCTTGCACATCCATCGATGTCATCATTTACAAACGCAATATCCGAAAAAAGAATGCTGCTGCAGTTTTTAGATGCTAATTCTTTTACAATTGCACGGCCGATTCCGCGGGAACCGCCGGTAACGACTGCCCTTTTATTCTTTGGCATTTATTGTCTCTCCTAATTTTATTTCATTTAGAAATTCTTCTCTATATTTTTCAAGCTCTGTAAATTGATCTTCTCCAAAGAAATACAGCAGTTCTTCTTTGCAGGCTTCAAAAATAGTTGTTCCGGGGAACATTTCCTTATTGCAGGTCTTTAACCTATCAATATGTTCATAATCAATTGTTAAAGCTCCTTCATAAACGGTGAAAGGGAAAAGAACACAATATACGGGTTTATACTTCCATTTATATTCTCCTCTTGAATTTGCATATTTTTGAAGAGAGCAGAGACCATTCTTATCTAAGAAAGTACACTTTTTATTTACTACCTGGGTACCGACTGCTATACCCGATTCGAAATCTTCATCTTCTTCTGCAGTTTCAAACCATTCTTCGAAATTTTTTGTTTGCGTTTCATCGAAAGTAGAGATTAATTCATCTTTAATTGAAACTATGTGTTCATATTCCTTTAAATCTGCATAAACCCCGTAATGACAGCATTCGCCTGTACATTTGCAGTTAAATTTATAAACAAAAATTTGAGGATCGATTTTTAATCCTTTAATTACTTTTTCCTTATTGTTCATGAGCCTACTCTAAAAGGTAAATTTATAATACACATAATTTGAATTTAATTTAAAATAGAAGCCGAAATTCTTAAAATGATTTTTTAGATCCGGCTCATAAATTATAAATATTTCTCTACATCTGAATACTTATCAATTCCATAACAATTTAGATCCGGGTTTATTCTTTTCACCAAACCCTGCAGTACTTTACCGGGACCAATTTCATAAAATTCTTCAATACCGTCATTAACCATATTCTTAATAGTTTCTTCCCACCTTACAGGGGCATCCAGCTGTTGGTAAAGGAGGTCTTTAATTTTATCTTTTTCAAAAACAGGCTGGGCAGTTACATTAGCATAAACAGGAAATCTAGCATCATATATAAATGTGTTTTCAAGTGCATCTTTAAATATTTTTTTTGCAGGTTCCATTAAAGGAGAATGAAAAGCACCGCTTACAACAAGTTCTTTAACTAGTTTGGCACCCTTCAATTTACAAATTACCATTGCTTTTTTAATCCCTTCGATAGAGCCGGAAATAACTATTTGTCCAGGTGAATTAAAATTGGCTGGCTGGACAATTCCATCTGAAGAAGCTTCCCGGCAGCATTCAATAACGATTGAAGGTTCAAGGCCGATTATTGCCGCCATTGTTCCCGGTTTTTCCGTTCCTGCCAGCTGCATAGCCTGCCCCCTTATCCTGACCAATTTAACCGCATCGTAAAACTGGATTGAATTTGCGGATACAAGTGCAGAATACTCGCCAAGTGAATGACCGGCTGCTGCTTCGGGCTGAAGAGTTCTTATTAAACTTGCCAAAACAACACTATGCACGAAAATAGCAGGTTGAGTATATTCGGTTTGTTTCAATTCATTTTCAGGGCCATTGAACATGATGTAGGAAAGATGAATTCCAAGTGCATCGTCTGCAGTTTTTATCATTTCCTTAGCTTCAACGGACTGTTCAAATAGTTCTTTTGCCATTCCAATATATTGAGAACCCTGTCCCGGGAATAAAAAAGCTTTTTTTGTCATTTAAAAAAATAATTTATAAAAAATATTTGCTTAACGTGTAATAGGTGCCATGTCGCCTTTAAAGTGACCGGCAATTAAAATATTTACATATTCCAAACCAGATAAGAGGAACCCCAAGTATAACCGGCTCCAAATGCAGCTAAGATTATTTTATCACCTTTTTTTAGTTTCCCGTTCCTATAATATTCCACAAGGCATGATGGAATTGTTGCTGCTGTTGTATTTCCGTACCTATCTATATTGATCATAACTTTATCCATACTTAGTCCCATTCTCTCAGCGGTTGCACTTATAATTCTCATATTAGCCTGATGAGGAACTAAATAGGCAATATCGTCACTTTTCAGATTATGCTTTTGCATAATTTCATAAGAAATATCGGCCATACCTTTAACAGCAACTTTAAAAACAGCTTTACCATCCTGGTAAAGGAAATGATATCTCTTATCGACAGTCTCATGAGTAGGCGGATTTAAGCTTCCGCCTCCTTTTATATATAAGGATTCTTTTCCGGAGCCATCAATTTTCAATAATGAATCCTGCAATCCGTAAGTTTAAATCATCTGAAGGCTCCAATAAGATAGCAGCCCCGGCATCCCCAAACAATATGCAGTTGTTTCTATCTGTATAATCAACAATTGCACTCATTTTATCCGCTCCGATAACGAGCACCTTTTTATATGTACCTGATTCTACCAGACTAGCTCCTGTTTGGTAGGCAAATAAAAAACCTGAGCAGGCAGCAGAGAGATCAAATCCCCATGCATTTTTTGCACCTATATTATTTTGAACCAAACATGCAGTTGCCGGAAAAAACATATCGGGAGTAATGGTAGCAACAATAATTGCATCTATGTCATTAGGATTGATATTGTGTGTATTTAACAAATCCTGAGCGGCACGTGTAGCAAGGTCGCTTGTAGCACCGTTCTCAAGCAGCCTTCTTTCTTTTATGCCAGTTCTTGTTCTAATCCATTCATCATTTGTATCAACTATTTTTTCAAAATATGCGTTATCTAAAATTTTATCGGGGACATACATTCCTAATGCTGTAATTACAGCACTGATTTTTTTCTTATTATTAAAGGACATAGTAATTTCCGTTTACGATAAGTTAGAATATTTGTTAATAGATTTTGAAATTTTTTCAATTAAGTTTTTAGAATGCATTTCATTTGCTCTTAAAACCATATTCTTTATAGCTTTAGGTGTGCTGGAACCATGACCAATAATACTAATTCCATTAACACCAAGCAAGGGAACGCCTCCATATTCCTGGTAATCTAGAGCTTTCAAAGCTTTTTTCAATGAGCCTTTTGTTAAAGCTATTTTTAATTTATCAAAAAAACTTTCGTTTGCAGTTTGTTGCAAAAGATATTTTAAAAATTTAGGTATTGATTCACCAAATTTAAGAATAATATTCCCAATAAAGCCATCGCAAACCACTATATCCGCCCTTCCATCAAGAATATCTCTTCCTTCCACATTACCGATAAAATTAAGTTTCGAATTTTTAAGAAGTTTTGTAGCTCCTTCTGATAATTCATTTCCCTTTCCTTCTTCTTCTCCCATACTTAGTACACCTATAGAAGGATTCTCTATACCTCCCATTTCTTCTGCAAATATAGAACCCATAACCGCATATTCGAACAGATGGTTTGGCTTGGCATCTTTTCCTGCACCAACATCATATAGGTAACATATACCTTTAATACTTGGCATCTCGGCACCGATTGTAGGTCTACCTACCCCTGGGATTCTTCCCATAATTAAAGTTGATGCTGCCATCATAGCGCCCGTATTACCGGCACTTACAAAAGCCTCTGCTTTTTTATCTTTAACTAACTTTGCTCCGACTACTATTGAGGAATTTAATTTCTTTTTTAATGCCAGAGTTGGGGATTCACCCATCTCAATAACTTCTTCTGCATTAACAATATTTTTTTTTCAAAAGAAAGGTTACTTTTCGAAATGACATCGAGTATTTCTTTTTCTTTTCCTACCAAAAGCAATTCAAAACTTGGATTCTCATTAAATGCCTGTATTGCACCCACCACTGTATTTTGAGGGGCGAAGTCACCCCCCATTGCATCAACAGCTATTCTGCATTTAAAATTTTCAGGAACAGAACTGTTCATTAAGCGATTTGTTAAATATTAGCTTTTTGGTAAAAACATAGAACGTTCATTATAGTAACCGCAGGCAGGACATGCACGATGGGTTAATTTCATTTCACCACAATTTGAACATGTACCTAAAGCAGGAACTGTGGCTTTATAATGTGTTCTTCGTTTATCTCTTCTACTTTTAGACCATCTACGTTTAGGATTTGGCATTGTTTTCCTATTACTTAGTTTATATTCAATTTATTTTTCAATTCATTTAAAGGCAGCCACCTGGCATCAATTTGACTTTTTTCACAACCGCACTCGCCTTCATTTAAATCTTTCCCGCATTTGTAACACAATCCTTTACACTCATCCTTACATAATTTTTTCATCGGAATGGCAAGCACTAAATAATCTCTAAAATCTCCAGCCAGACTTATTTTATCAGAATCTACAGGCAAATAGGTAATATTTAATGAATCAGTTTCCTCTCCGTTGCTGCTGAACAAATAAACCATTTTGTAATTTGCTTTCACTTCCTTACTAAATAAAGATGCACATCGATCACACTCAAAATTTGCATTTGCCGATAATTCTGCATCTAATATTATTTGATTATGAATCTTGGAAAGTTTTACAGCTGCAGAAAAGTTATTGTAAAAAGGAATTTCCAATTCAATTTCTTCAACCGGTTCATTAAATTGATAAAAATACTCACCATCTCTTAAATTTGATATTTTAATGAACATCTCAAATCTCGCAAAAAAAGAGCAAAAACAAGCTAAAATATAGACATACTTAGTTTTATAGTCAAACAACCTGATGGATATTATTTGCTAAAAACGGGGCTTTATTTTACTGCTTTGGCTAATAATACAAAAAATTCAATTAAATAAGATATTTAAACTAATTCATCTTTTTTATAGATGTTTCCTTTACATTTTTTTTACCCGTCGTTTTGGTACCAGACCACTGTGCTAACGGATTGGCTATCACTATTTTGTTTAAACCTTTATCAGTGCCTACCCACAAATCAGTACCATCAAAGAAAAGGCATGAAATTTTTGCTGTTTCTATATTTGTTTTATTAAGATCAACCGGAGATACTTTACCATCTGAGCGATTGATTATAACCAATCCTTTCCCGTATTCTGTTTTTTCGTCCCTGTCAAAGGAATAGAGACTAGCCCAGATTTGATTACCTGTTCTTTCAAGGCAATAAACACCGTTAGCCGGTAAACCATTGTTCCTGGATATTCTATCCCATCTAAATTTTCTATCATACCTGTAAATGCCCCCGATATTAAATTCAGGCTCCGTACGGGTTATAAATTCATCTGTAGCAAACCAAACATGATCCCCTTCAAAAAGGATGTCGGAAACCGAAACTGCGTCGCCGTCCCCGTTAAAACCATTATCTACCCTGTTGTTTATATACCGCCATGCACTTTTATCTGCCGGATCTTTTTTCTTGTTAAATATATGTACACCTGATTCGGTTCCGAACCAAATTAAGCTGTCTCCATCCAAAGCTATAGATTTAATATTATTTGACTTCAGATCTTTATTGACTGAAATATCATAATCTGTGTAACGGTTTTTTGCAACATCCAATTTAGTTAAATCAATAAACCTACCTATCCAAAGGATATCTTCTGACTTATCATACAATAAAGACCTGATCCAGTTTCCCCACTGCCCTCCTTGTGCAAATCGTCTTTTTCTCCAATTTTTCCTTTTTTTATCATAAACAAATAAACCTTCACTTGAACCTGCCCAGACATAATTTTTGTTTACTTCGATAGTATAGAAGAAATCAAAATCCAGGTTTTCACTTTTGGTTGAAAAATTAGTCCATTTATCATCTTTTATTGAATATTTAAAAATACCGTTGCCATATGTAGCCACCCAGAGCTCATCATCAAATTTTTTTATACATGTAACATTCGCATCTTCAATATATAATTTAGAATTTATTTGAGAATAAATTTTCGGATTACATATAATTACCACTAAAGATATTAGCAGCACATATTTAACTGCATTCAAAGCATAATAAAAACGAGGCGTATATTTATTCAATAATTTCAAGATGCAAAATTCATTCATCCAAATATCCTGTATTTTCAATGACTCAAAGAAAAACACTTGGCTAGAGTCTCTGAATAAATTTTATGATTTAAAACTAAATTTTTATTGATATTATATAAATAGAATCTTCTTATTATACAATTAAAACAATATAAAAAGCTAAACAAAAAAAAGAATTAAGTTGAATAGTATACAGTCAAAAAAAATTCCGAAATGGTAATTGCAAATTAAAATTTCTTTGGAATAAAAGGTACATCACCTGCAGAAATAATATTGATCTAAAATATATGCCGGTTTAAAAGCAGGTTTCAGTGCAAGTTCCCGGGCGAGTTTGGTTTTAATAGCTTTCTTCTTCGGAAGGGAAATTTTTTGTTTTAACATCACTGATGTAATTTCTAAAAGCTTTTAATACTTCATCTGCCTGATTAGAATAATGCCTGACGAATCTGGGATGAAAATCGACATTCAAACCGAGCATATCGGGAGTTACAAGTATCTGGCCGTCACAAAAAACTCCGGCCCCTATCCCGATAGTGGGTATATCTATGGATTCGGTAATCTGCTTAGCAAGGGTAGAAGGAATTTTTTCAAGTACGATTGAGAATACTCCTGCTGCTTCAAGAGTTTTTGCATCTTGGAGCAGTTCTTCTGCCTCCTCTTTATCCCGCCCTCTTTCACGATAGCTTCCAAACTGGTGTATACTTTGGGGAGTTAACCCGAGATGTCCCATTATAGGTATCCCGGCATCAGAAATCTTTCTAACCATTTCGGCTACTCTTTTACCTCCTTCAAGTTTAACAGCGCCGGCAGAAGTTTCTTTCATTATTCTCCCTGCATTTCTAAATCCTTCATCAATACTAAGCTGATACGACATAAAAGGCAGGTCCACAACAACCATTGCCCTTTCAACTCCTTTTGTAACTGCTTTTGTATGATAGATCATTTCATCCATTGTTACGGGTAGTGTTGTTTCATTCCCCTGGAAGACATTGCTTAATGAATCACCGACCAGGATGACATCTACGCCGGCTTCATCTAATAATTTAGCAGTAATAAAATCATAGCCGGTTAATGCTGCAATTTTAATCCCCTTTTGCTTCAAAATAAATAAAGTTTTTGTAGTAACTTTTTTAATTTGTTTTTCGGTACTCATAATTTTCCCTAATAAAAAATATTAACTGAAGTTTGAACTACCAGGATAAAAAATCTTAAACCAATAATAAATATTTTATTTAAGGTCTTACCCGTTGAATATTATTAAACATATTGGATAGTATCTATATTAAAATACTCCTGGAAACCTCCGACTAAAGTCCGGGATAATAATTCATAATCAATACCTTTTTTTACAATGCTTTTAAGGTCTATTGTCTTTTCAGTTAATTCAGATTTGATCACTTCTTTTTCTTCCTCAGGAATATTCAAATAATTTATAATCCGGGTATGATAACTGCCGCATAAAATCGAGCCATGCTGTAAAATGGAATTTTTGAATTTTCTTTGTGCGCTGCCGGCAAGCTTTTTCCCATTAAATTTCAATTCGCTTTTGGCGGAAGCGGCAAAGCAGATTGCCCCGGAATTTTCTTTGTACAGCCTGGAGAAATCAGGCTGTTCATCTTCCAATTCAATCCCGCTTAGTTTTTCATTATATTTTTCCAGCCCTTTTTTTAAGGCAAAGTTTATATTTGAATATAATTCTCTGGCGGAAGTATTACTAGTGATAGGATAAATAACCGAATAGGTAATTTCTTCGGCATGAAGAATTGCTCTGCCGCCGGTCGGACGGCTAACAATATCAATATTATCTTTTTTAGTTTCATCATAATTAATAATATTCTCATCTTGATTAGCACCCAAAGAAATGCAGTAAGGATCCCACCTGTATAACCGAAAGATTGCCTCATCCGGCTCGCCATTCAATGCCAGAAATAAATCCGTTTCCATATTAAATTTGCCGGAATTCAAACCGGAACTTAAAAAAAGCCAATTCATTTTCCTATTAAACCCCTTTTACTTTCATTCAGGAAATTTAAAACATTCCTGATGTAAATATTTTCGGTACCTATTTCATTAAGTATTTTTTCTTTTGCTTGAGAAACATTTAATGATTTACTGTAAATGAACCCGTAAGCCTTTTTTAGAAGAGAAATATCCTCATTAGAAAACCCCCTCCTTCTTAATCCGACTGAATTAATCCCTGAATATTTTAATGGTTCACTTGCACCTAGAATATAAGGCGGTACATCCTGGGTAATTCTAAATCCACCGCCGATCATAGAATGCTGCCCAACTTTACAGAATTGATGCACGGGCGTAAGACCCCCAATAATTACATAGTCTTCGACTGTTACATGTCCTCCAATCTGAACACCATTTGACAGTATGCAATTATCGCCGACTACACAATCATGAGCAACATGTGAATACGCCATCAGATAACAATTCTTTCCAACCTTAGAGTATCCAGTTGATTGTGTTCCTTTATGCAAAGTTACAAATTCATGCACAGTAGTATCATCTTCGATGATAAAATTTGTTTTCTCACCCTTGAAAGTAAAATCCTGGGGGAAATGTGCAACAGATGCAGATTGGAAAATCTTTACACGGTCTTTAATTCTTGCCCCGTTATAAATTACGGCATGAGAACCGATATAACAATCGTTTCCTATTTCCACGTCTTCTTCAATTATAGCATAAGGAGCAATCTCAATGTAGTCCCCAAGCTTAGCTTTGTTGTTTACAATTGCCGTAGGATGAATTTTGCTCATTTTATATTCTTAAATTGAAATGCTGCTATCACGGTTTACTACACCAGCCATAAAGTCGGCTTCAGCAACTAAAATATCATTTACATAAGCTTTCCCCTTCATCATAAATACTTTACTTCGTTTGTTAACCAACTCAACTTCAAGGAATAATTGATCTCCCGGCACCACAGGTTTCCTGAATTTTACATTATTCATTTGCATAAAATAGACGAGCTTCTCTTCAAAATTAGGAAGCGAATTTAAGATCAAAATCCCGCTGGTTTGTGCCATTGCTTCAATAATTAAAACACCCGGCATTATTGGCTGACCCGGGAAATGACCGACGAAAAAAGGTTCATTTACTGTAACAGATTTTACTCCCACAACCTTTTTCTCCAGTTCGAGTTCTATTATTTTATCGACCATTAGGAAAGGGTATCTATGCGGCAAAATTCTCTGAATAGCATTTACATCAAAAACAACCCCTTCTTTTTTAACAAATTGGAATTTCTTAACTAATTTTTTTTGCTGGTATAATTTTCTTACCTGTTTCGCAAACTCAACATTAGATTTGTGGCCGGGTCGTGCGGCTAGGATTTGTGCCTTGATAGGTGCACCGATTAATGCTAAATCTCCAATTAAGTCTAATAATTTATGTCTTACCGGTTCATTCTTAAAACGAAGTTCTTTATTATTTAAAATACCGTTATCTCCTAAAGTAATTTTTTCTTTGACCCCGATTTTTTTCCTTATTTGTTCGAGTTCATCATCAGAAGCTTCTTTATCTATAATAACAATGGCATTATCGATATCACCTCCTTTTATCAACCCGTTATTTGCAAGAGATTCAACTTCACTCAAAAAACAAAATGTTCGCGAGGGAGCAAATTCAGTAACAAACTCCTTTTCCAGGTCAAATAATCCTGTATGCTGGCTTCCTAACGCCGGGTTCTGGTAATCTACCATAACAGTAGCGCGGTAACCGTCCAGCGGCAGAGCAACTATATCCACCTGTTTATTTTCTTCATGGTAAACAACAGTTTCATCAATGATTAAATAATCTTTCGGTGCATTCTGCTGCACAAATCCGGCAATCTTTAAAATATTTACATAGGGCATTGCACTGCCGTCACCAACCGGCGGCTCAATACCATCTAGCTCAATAATAATGTTGTCTATCTGCAAGCCAACTACTGCAGCAAGAACATGTTCAACAGTATGGACTTTGGCCTCCCCGATTCCAAGCGTAGTTCCCCTTGACATATCTATAACATTATCTGCATTTGCAGGTATTTCAGGCCGCCCGCCAAGATCAATTCTGACAAACCTAATCCCGTAATTCTCAGGAGCAGGCTTAAACGTCATTGTACATTTCTCTCCTGTATGTAATCCAACCCCGGTTATTGAACCCGGGTTTAAAATAGTTCTTTGCAGTTCTAACATTTTTTCTTCCTAATTGTGATATTATTCTTTAATACTTTTAATGCAGATTTTCTTAATTGCAAAATTATTTTTTTTTGAGTCTAAGTTAAAAAATTTAATCCGGCAACTGCCGGATAAAGATGGAATTAAAATAGTAAGTTGAGGTATGAAATTCAATTAAAACGGATCAGCTTTGTTTTTTTTTAATTCAAAGTTAAGTAAAATTTTTATTGAAAAAGCGAAAAGTAAAAATTTAATAATTACCAGGTTATAAAAGTTATTTAAGAATTTTTATCGGAACTCTTATCCTTAATAGAATTCTTTAATATTTTAATTTCTTCCTCAAATTCTTTAATTTTTTCAGCATATTGAGGAAGTCTTCTAAAGTGTGCTTCCAGTTTTAAGGCGGTTTTTACTTCTTTTGCCGGATAACCGAAGTAAGTTCCCGGTTTAGTTATATTAGTTGAAATACCGGATTTCGCATAAAGAATTACATTATCAGTAATTTCAATATGACCGGCTAACCCGACTTGCCCGGCAAGCAGAACATGTTTTCCTATTTTAGTGCTTCCTGAAATCCCGGTTTGGGAGGCAATTGCAGAATCTTCACCAATAGACACATTATGGGCAATTTGAACAAGATTATCTATTTTTACTCCTCTTTTTAATGTTGTAGATCCCAATGCCGCCCGGTCAATAGAAACATTCGAACCGATTTCCACATCATCTTCAATAACAACATTTCCAATCTGGGGAATTTTTCTGAAGGCACCTTTCTCATCATTATAATAACCGAACCCATCTGAGCCGACTACCGAATTGGCATGAATAATTACCCTTTTGCCTAATTTACAATTTTCCCTGATGCTCACATTTTGGTAAATAACCGAATCATCATCAATATCTACATTTTCCAGAATGACAGTATTATGAAATATTTTTACATTATTTCCAATTTTGCAGCCTGCAGAGATAACAACATTCTTCCCTATAGAAGTATTTTTTCCAAGCTCAGCGGAAGAATCGATGAAAGCTGTTTTATCAATCCCTTCCAGTATAATTCCGGGAGAGAAAAATTTAATAATTACTTTAGCAAAAGCTTTATCCGGTTCAGGTACTTCGATGTAAATAATATCATTTCGTGTTTTTTTAAAGTCGGGCTTGACTATAATAGCTGAAGCTGCTGTTATAGAGAAATACTTTTCATACGTAGGATGATAAAGAAATGTTAAATCGCCCGGTTTTGCTTCTTCAATTTTTGCAACATTACTTATAAATTCTTTTCCGTTTCCGGTTACATTGCCTTCAATATAATTTGCAATTTCTTCAATTGTTAAATTCATTAGACTACTTTAATTTTAATTTATCCATCACTTGTGGTGTAATATCATATTGCTCCTTTGCATAAAGCAGCAATGCATCTCCACCGCTTTTATCAAGAACAAAGTCTAAATCTTCTTCACCTGCGACATCCTGGATAGCGTTAAAAACTTTATTTTGGACAGGCTTCATTAATTCATCCTGCTTCTGGAATAATTCACCGTTAGTTCCGAATTTCTTTTCCCTGTAATCCGTAATCTGCTGCTCAAGTTTTACAAGATCGGCTTCCATATCCGAACGTGTTTGGTCGGTCATAATTAATTTACGTTTCTGGTAATCATCATATTTTGTCTGCCATTGGTTTTGCAAATCACCAAGTTCTTTCTGCCAATCCTGGATCAATGCATCCAACTTTTGTCTTGCATCCTGGGCATCAGGAAGGTTATCCATTATTGTATTCGAATCAACATAACCAATTTTTAGTTGTGCGAAGGACCTGCCGGTAATAATTAAGGTACCCAAAAAAAGGAGATGAATAAATTTTTTCATATTAAATCTTTCAAACCATAACAGATAATTATTAAAAAGGTAATTTTCATCAGTTAAATTAAAGACCTTTTTAATATAACCGCAACACAGAATATTATCCATGCTGCGATTTACATATATAATGTTTTGATAAAATATAAGAAATTTATTTGAATTAGTTCTCTAAATAAAAGAACTTTGAAAAATCAAAACAATATAAGGAATTATTTGATTACTCCTCTTTTCAAAATATCAAGAACCTGGTAAGTTAAATCATATGCCGGGTCGGCATAAAGAAGAACTACGTCTCCGGCTTTATCGAAAACAAACTTCATCTCTTCTTTTTTTGCTATTTCTTCAATTGCTTTGAAAATCTTTTTCTTCACCGGGGCAAATATCTCATCATTCTTCTTATATATTTCACCGGTTTGCTGTGCAAATTTATCTCTTCTAAAAGACTCCATTGCTTGCTGTTTTTCAACAAGGTCCTGTTGTGCTGCAGTTTTTTTGGTTTCGGTCATTGTGTTAGCCTGCTTCTGATATTGTTCATATGACTGCTGCAAGTCTTTATTCATACTATCCAGCTGTGCAGTCCATTGATTTGTTAAAGCATCAAGCAGACCCTGTGCTTTTATAGCTTCAGGTAATTGGGTTAATATAACCTGTGAATCAACATACCCGATTTTTTGCGGAGCTTGCTGTCCAAAAATTAATCCACAGCTTAAAAAAATGAATGAAAAGAATAAAAGATATTTTTTCACTATTACTACCTCTACTTTATTTAGAAAAAAAATTAATTAAAATCCTTTGCCAAATTGAAAATGGAAAAGCCAAGAAGGATCATGCCCGTCAACTGCTTTTCGGTCAAAGCCGTAGCCAAGATCAAACCCGATTAGACCAATCGGGTTAATTAATATTCTGGCTCCAAAACCTGCAGATCTTCTAAGGTTAAAAATATCAGTTTTATCAAAGTTTTCAAAGACATTGCCTGCTTCTGCAAAAGCAAGTACATAAAGGGGCATTGGTTCTAAAGTTACTGCAAATCTTAATTCAGCAGTATACCTTTCCATTACTCTTCCGCCAATTACCTGCCCTGCACTGTTCTGCGGCCCTATAGTTCTATCATCATATCCTCTTAAAGGTTCGGTTGCAATCACAAGTCCATTTCCACCCATATAAAATTTATCAAAAGGATTTATTTTCAGTTTAGTAGCATCATTTAACTCCTGCAAATATCCTAGATTTGCAATTGTATAAAGCGCAATTCTATTCGAATTAAATAATCTTTTATACCATTCAGAAGTAAAACCTAGTTTATAATAATCAACATCTCCGGGCAGAAAAGGACCACCTGACAGCTCACCACTAAGTGTTAGGTTAGACCCTTTAGAAGGGAAAATCGGGTTATCAATATCTCTCCTTGAGATTGTTGCACCAATTGTATATTGATGACTAATTCCTACCGGGTAATAACCCTGACCATTTAAAACATTGTTATACTGATACCTAAAAAACCCTTGAACATTAAAAAAGTCATCAGGCCATTTTAACCTTCTTCCAACCCTTATTGTTCCACCTGACTGCCGCAAATCGTAAATATATTGCTCACGGGTATCAAATATTTCAAAACCCAATAAGGTAGGAGTATCCAAAAACCAGGGTTCTGTAAAACCTAAAGTAAAAGTCCTGTAAAAGCTCCCAACACCGAACTGCCAGTTAAAGCTTAATATCTGGCCGCCGCCGAGCGAAAAAGGTTTATCCAAAGCAAAATTGGTAAGTGTTATACCTACGGCTCCGCTGAAGCCGAAAGATCCGCTGTAGCCAACTGAAGCATTTAAATAATCACTGGATTTTTCCTCAACACTAAAAGCCACGTTTACAGTACTATCATTTGCTAATTTATAATTTACAGCATCCGCCCCGTATAATTTTTCAACATTAAAATATTTTAGGTTTGCTAATTGTTGAATACTTCGAATTAAAAGTGCACGGTTAAAATAATCTCCGGGTATTGAGTAAAGCTCCCGGCGGATTACTTTATCTTTTGTTTTGTCATTACCTGAAATGTCAACTCTTCCAATTTTAAATTGATTCTTTTCATCAATTTTAATATCAATATCTATTGAGTCTTTACCTACTTTTTGTTCGGATTCATCTAAGTTGAAAGTTAAATATCCGTTATCAAGATATAAGGAAGTCACATCTGACTGGGTTTCATTTCCTCTTAAATTTCTTTCAAATTTTTCATAATTAAAAATATCTCCCTTTTTAAAATCCAATCTTTCCGTAAGAAAAGCATCGGGATAAATCGTATTCCCTTCCCAGACAATGTTTCTTATTTTATACTGGAGACCTTCATATACTTTAATCAAAATGGTTAGATCCTGCTTATGGTTTGCATATATTAAAGAATCTGAAATAATCTCAGCGTCTCTATAACCATTTTTCAGATAAAAATTCTTAATCGCTTTTTTATCTTTTTCAAATTTTTGTTTATCAAATTTGGCACTATTCCAGAATTTCCACCATTTAGCTTCAGAAATTTCATCCATTGCACCTTTAAGATCACCATCGTCAAAAGCTTTATTACCTTCAAATTCTATATGCCTAACTGTAACCCTATCATTTTCCTTGATATCAATTTTAAGAAGGATACGATCTTTAATTTTAGGAATTAGATTATAGGAAGATACTTCATCTCTTTCATAATCCGTTTTATATTCATCGGCAAAATCTTTTTCATTCCGCCAAGTAACAATGATTTGGTCCTCTGAAGTATCGGCAGTAAAGTAAACGTAATATTCGGGCTTCACAATTGCATTTAAATAGCCGTCGTCATCATACATTTTTATAATTCTTAATTTCAAATTATTTACTTCTTCTGGAGTAAGAATTTGTCCCCTGCCAAAATGGATTTTTTCTTCAATATCGCTAGTACTTAATTCATCATTTCCTTCAATAACAGTTTTTTCTATGCGGGGGTATTCGGTAACTTTAATTGTGAGAAAAATACCGTCACCTACTTTTTTATCCTCTAATATTTGAATATCAGAAAAAATATTCAGGTTCCACAAATTTTTAATTGCATTTAATGTCTGGTCACCCGGTATTTGAATTTCATCGCCGATTTTTAATCCGCTGTTAACAATTATAGTATTAACATCTGCAGTTTTATTCCCTTCAACAGAGATACCTAGAATTTTATAGGTAGCAGGATTATTTTCCTGAGGAAAAACAACCGCGTATAAAATAAAAACTAAAAAGGGGATTAAAATTTTATATCGTCTCTTGAGAGAGGTCTGAAACATTCTTTAAACCTTTTTTATTTTTTTGAATTTGTTCGCTAACCTTTCCAAACCTTCTTTCCCTTCCCTGAAAATTTTTAATTGCCTGGTAAAGATCTTTTCTTTTAAAATCCGGCCAATAAACATCTGAAATAAAAAATTCCGTATAAGCTATTTGCCAGAGTAAAAAATTACTTACACGAAACTCACCGCTTGTTCTGATTAATAAATCAGGATCCGGAATATTTTTAGTATCCAAAAAACTTGAGATACATTCTTCACTTATATCATCCGCACGCAAATTTCCGTCAGCTACTTTCTGGGAAATTTCTTTAATTGCTTTAACAAGTTCCCATCTCCCGCTATAGCTCAGTGCTAAATTCAGCGTCATTTTCTTATTATGTTCCGTTTTTTGTATAGAATCATGCAATTCTTTTTGGACTTCCAAAGGAAGCGCCTTAACATTTCCTATTGCGTTCAATTTTACATTGTTTTCATTTAGTTCATCAACTTCTTTTCGAAGAGTTCGTACAAGCAAACTCATTAGGGTCGAAACTTCATCTTTCGGACGATTCCAATTTTCCGTTGAAAATGTATAAAGAGTTAAATATTTTACTCCGATTTGGACACAAGCTTTGACTATGTCTTTTACTGTATCAATCCCTCTTTTATGGCCTGCAACTCTTGGAAATCCTCTTTTTCTTGCCCATCTCCCGTTACCATCCATAATTATCGCAATATGAACAGGAATTTCCCCCGATTTTTTAAGCTCATTTTGAAGTTTTTCGTCGGATACTGTTTCTACTTTACCCAAATTCTATCCCAAAATTGATAAAACATGTAAAATTACCCTTATGTGAATTTAATGTCAAGATTTGTAATTATTCTTTGAATTACATCGATGTAAAAATAGTGAAGAGGAAATTTATAATAAAAGGTAAAAACAGAGTTAGGTTTTAAAAAATATACAAAATACAACAGTATATAATTTAAAACCTTACACTTTTAGAACCGGAAGGTAATTATAAGTCTAAGACATCATAAAAAAAAATCGCAGAGTTCAAGGATAAAAATTATTTTTCATAAAAAAATTCTTAATAATTATGAAAAAAGGACTTTTTCATTTCTTAAAGATCTCCTTGTTTGAATAATAAATCTATCCATTATTTCAAACAGCTTGATATTGTTCTTAACTTCAGAAGTCAATGAATCAACTAAAACTTTAATGTTTTTAAATAAATCTTTAGGAACACCGACAAATAATATTACTCTCTTATTTGTGTACCTTGTCTGCCTAGTTGCTAAAAAATTCAATTTGTCAAACAGGGAAGGATCATTAAGATCAGCATAACTTAATGTAATACCGATAGCATAATTCTTTCTTTGCCTGGCTACTATATCAACTTCAAATTTACCTACTTTTGAAGGTTCGGGAAGATAAGTGCCAAATTTACGGCTGACAGTTAAATAGCCGAGCTTCCAAAATTCTTCAATTAACAAATCTATATTTCTTCTTTTTATTGTATTCATCATTATACGCCTCAATACTTTAGTTCATTTGAGCAATAATGGGGATAATTGGTGAAAATTTATTTTTTCTCAACACTTTTATATTTACAATTTTATCAAATTCAAACTTTTTTATTTCGCTGGAGTTATATGCCTTGCCATAAATAATCTTTTTGCCCGATTTATCCTGTGATATAAAATATGGATCTATTGTTACCTCATTAAGTAAATATAAAAACTTAATTGAATTCCGGTTATAAATTGCTTTTGAAAAAATTTCAGATTTCATATTAATCCTCTTTCTAATTAAACCACCTGATTACGCCAACTACTTTCCCTATAATTGAAAATTCTTTCCTGTCATCTACTTCAATCGGTTTGTAATTATCATTCTCAGGAATAAGCCTGATTTTATTTTTTTTCTTTTCGAAAGTTTTGACGGTTACTTCATCGTTAAGACGAGCAACAACAGTATCCCCGTTTACCGATTCTTTACTTGGTGAAACAATAACGAGATCTCCCTCAAATATCCCGGCATTGATCATACTATCACCTTTAACTTTCAGGGCGAAACAATCATCCGACCTTTTCATAAATGAGTTATCTATAACAACACTTCCTTCAATATTTTCTATAGCTAAAATTGGAGAACCGGCAGCAACTCTTCCGACTATCGGTATTTTTCTGAATTCATCCGGCTGATTGTAGTCAATAATTCGTTCAGAAATTATATTATGAATAAGACTGATTCCCCTGCTGGCGTTACTTTCGACAGTTAAATATCCTTTTTTAACTAAGGCATCCAAATGTCTTTTAACCCCAAAGGTTGAGGATATATCAAATTTTTTCCCAATTTCTCTTAAAGTCGGGGGATACCCGTTTGCATCCCGGAATTGTGAAATAAAAGAAAGGATTTCCTGTTGTCTATCAGTTAATTGATTTTTCATTATAGTGCTCAATTGTTCACTACAAATATAGTGAACGG
The DNA here is from genome assembly GCA_963739895.1 of uncultured Ignavibacteria bacterium. Taxonomy (GTDB): domain Bacteria; phylum Bacteroidota; class Ignavibacteria; order Ignavibacteriales; family Ignavibacteriaceae; genus CAVQBP01. The sequence continues at coordinate 81,727 of CAVUCR010000039.1, forward strand.
ATGTGCACTTGTCAAGAGGTAATTATAAAATTTTTAATTGTAAAATTAATTAGGGCACACATTTACAATAGATTAAATTCCAAAATAATAAAAAGCCTTCCATTTCTGTGGAAGGCTTGCAATGAAACTAAGAAGGGAATTTTCAAAATATAAGATGAACAGCAGTTATAGATACAAATCTATTTAATTACCGGATTTTCTTTCGTTGAATATTACCATCCTCTTCTTCCGCCGCCGCTTCCGCCGCCGCGATTGCCGCCGCCGCCGCCGCCTCTATTTCCCCCTCTTCCGCCGCCGCCCGGTCTTCTTCTTTCATTTCGCGGTCTGGCTTCGTTAACAGCTATTTTTTTCCCTTTCAACTCTTTGGTATTCAATTCATTAATGGCTTTTTGAGCTTCTGCCAAACCCGGCATTTCCAAAAAACCGAATCCCTTTGATTCACCTGAGAATAAATCTTTAATCACTTTCACATTCCTCACATTTCCAAACTCTGAAAATAAGTTTTGGAGATCATCCTCGGTAACGTCCTTTGATAAATTACCAATGAAAATATTCATGATACCTTTCCTTTTTGTTATTTGTTGTTTAATTCAAAATACTTAGTGGATATACCGAAGAAGTAAAATGAAATGTTATTTTAAATTGAATTCCTTAAATTTGAAATGCCTTAAATTGATGTTCTTCTTATCGAAGGTATTTAAAATATACAAATACTATCCTTTTATACCGCGAGATTAAAAAATCCTCAGTTCTAAAGATTTTTTGAGCGGGGCCGACGAGACTCGAACTTGCGACCTCCTGCGTGACAGGCATGATGCAGAAGTTTTTTTCTTTTAAATTTTAGCTTGTTTTAACAAGTTCTAGAGCCTTTTTATTTCGGGTGCCCAAAATGCTGCCCATATTTGCAACTTCTAAAATCTCTCTGCCTATCCTGTCTAGTTCAGCCTCTCTGTAACTTTCTAAAGTAGTCTTAATATTGAGATGACGTGCGGATGTCATTACATCATATATCTTCAAGCCGGAATTTACCAGCCTGCTGATAAATGTTTTCCTTAAAGTATGAAGTGAACAATGATTAAATCCTTCGTCCTCAAGAAACCTTCTAAAGAAACTTAATGAATCCCGCCTCTTATAATCAAAAACTTTTCCAACTCTATTAGAGAATTCATTTATTATGAATTCTCTAAGCTCCGGATAAATTGGAAAATAATCAATTCTATCTGCTTTAGTATTTTTTACAGCTATTAAATTTTTCTTAAGATCTATTTCCTTAAAGTTCAAACTTAATAATTCGCTTACTCTAAATCCAGTGGCTAATAAGAAAAATATTACCTGGTAATGCTTCCGATTTTTTGCCTTTAGTCCTTCCAATATTTCAATCATTTCTTTTTCAGGAATAATCTTAATTATCTTCGGCTTCATTTTTTTATATGTAAACGGATTGCTCTTTGCGTACCCTAACTTATGAAATAATTAAAGAATCCACCTTCTAAGAAGGTGGATTTCTGTCTGCCTGAGCTCTTATTGAATTGATATACAGATTTCCATGATTGAAGTGGACCAGGTTGAATCAATCGAAATGTTTCTTGCTTATGCTTTTTATCTGTTTGTTTATCGTAATACTTAATTCGCCGAAGTTTATCAGGATAATCTCTTGACTGATAGAATCCGGTTAGGTTAATTGTCTGATCACAAATTATACCTGTGGTTCTATCAACAGTATGTGAATAAATTCTATTAAACCTGAAATTGGATTTTGCACGAGTAACGAAAAAAGAATTATTCATGTGCAATGAGTATAGTCTAGCAAAATCAACATAGCCTCTATCCATAACATAAAAAGCTCCAGTTTCAGGAATAAGTATATCAAGAATATTTACATCATGAACCACTGCCGGAGTCATATAAATAAAGGTTGGAATGCTTGTTTGTACATCTAATAATGTATGTAGTTTTATCCCTCCTTTATGCTTTCTGAATTTAGCCCAAGGAAATAAAGATAAGCATAAATCTATTGTGGTAGAATCAAAAGCATAAACAGTTTCATCAAGTTGATTCTCAAATTCTTCCTTTGCATATAGTTCTCTTGCTATGAGTAATAAGTATTTAGCAAAGTCTTCATATATACGATAGTCTCTTTTTTCATTTGCATCTGCTAAGGTGCTTTTTGATATTTTGCCTTTGATTCCCATATGGTATAACTTATTTTGCATTGCTCTTAAACAAGTTTCAATATCTCTAAGAGATTCTCGAAAAGTAAGCTGTGCAAAGCTCATACAAAGAAATTGATTCCAACAACTAAAAGTTCTTATTTTATAGTTACCCTTATATCCTTCTACACATTAACGAAATTTATGTTGTGGTAAATGTTCCATTAGTTGACTAAAAACTGTTTGTCCTAAATTCATATGCCGCTCCAGAATTATTTTTCAAACAGAGCGGAAATTAGTTGTTTTTTATTTCAAATCGTTTATGATTATTTTTTCTTATAATTATTTATATTATATAATGTTACAGGTTTTTAACTTTTCCTAAACCGGACAGTTGTGTCTTAAAATGACAATTGAAAAAGGGAACATTCGAAAGCTTTATCTAACTGGTCAATATATTAGACGGTGGACAAAATTGTCCGCCGAGAGGGGGGACTAAAATGTCCGCCGTATCTATTAATACAATTAATAATAAATTAATTATCGGAGAAGAAAAATTTCTTTCAAACCTATTTAGTCTTGAAGAAAAAATTATCGATGAATTATTTATAAAAACCTGGGGAAGAAATCCTGCCGGAAAAGAAATTCCCAACATAATTGACCTAATAAAAAAATATAATTGGGAATCTGTTGAATTTGCGTTTAATCAAGCATGGCAATCTGGGCCCAAAGCAATGAATTACCGTTACATTAAAAAAGCGGCCGAAAGCAGATTTGAACTTATTAACCGGGAAAAATTAAAAGCTGCAGACCGAAAATCTGTTGAAAAAAATATCAGGGAGGCTGAGAGCACTAAAAAAGATCTTGCAGCTGTGGAGAAAATAGGAGTTGAAGAAGGCTGGCTGACAAATGTTTTCAAAATAAAAAATGACAGCAATAATAAAATTCAAAAATCTGATGAAAAAAAGGAAAAAGAAAAAGAATTTCAAAAAGCATTAAATGAAGAATTAAAAAGCGGAAAGGGATGACCATTTTGAAATTTTTCGAAAGGAATGAAATCAATGAGCACAAATAAAAACATCTTGAATTGACGGCCACCGAGTAAAATAAGTAACAACTATAAGAAATCCCCTGCGGATGAAGCAGCTTTTGATTTATCTATTGAAGATCAGATCTGCAAAGAGCTGGTAAAGCTACGGAGCTATGGTTTTAAGATCATTAGTTTCAACCAATAAGATCTTCTTTCTTTTGGCTTAAAATATGTTGTCAATCATATAGTTGTGTCAAAAAGATATTTAATCTTTATTGAAGTTAAGCAGGATATAGAAATATTATCTGATGAGAGAAAAGATCTGCAGCTTTCCCTCTCTCACTTAAGTTCTTTAAATAAATCATTGCATTACCGGGTTATTAGAAATCTTAATGACTGTAAAATGCTGGTAGAGCTTTTAATCAAGAAAAAATTATAAGGGGAAACTATGGGCAAACTTGAAAATTACAACCATCTCCTTAATATGCTTAAATATGGGAAGAAAAATGCCGTAAGCGCAAAATACTTGGCAGGTAATTTTGAAGTATCCAGCCTCCGGGAATTTAAAGAAAAGTAAGGACCTTAGCTCATGAAGCCCGCTTTAACGGCCACTGGATTATTGGTGATAATAATGGGTACTATCTAGCATTGAGCCGGGATGAATAGAATTTATATAAAAAGCAGCGCCTGCTTGCAATCAATAATGAACTCAAAGCAATTGCAAATTGTGATAATATTTCTTTTGCAGATTTAATAAAAGCTGTCTATGGAATAACGCCGACTGACAAAAATTATGAATTATTTTGAAAAAATATTTTTTTTTTTATAATTGTAATAATAGGATTTTTTTATACTTAATTCTAAACCCAAAAAAAATCAGAGGAGAAAAAATGTTCAGTGACTTTCAAGAATTTTATTCAGATCCCATACACGAAAAACTATTTCCATTTTATCGGAATCTTGAGACGGCATTGGATCTTTACCTTGGAGCCCCGGAAAGCTGCAAACATTTATATATGGATAATGTTACGACTGCACATTCAGCCCTCAAAGGAGCGCAGTTTATTTTGGAAAATTCAGAAGATAAAAAAGATAGCTAAGCCTCTCGTTTAATCCCGGATAGCGTCGAAGGACCGGGAATTATTTATTGTGTATTAAATATTTTACTTTTCAAATTATAGCTGTTTTTTTCAGCCTGTATTGGAGAGATATGCAATTTTGTTAATTTTGAATGAAATTGCAGATGCATAAGTATGCTTATTTGTGAAAAAAAATTAGCTCTCGTTTACAACTGGTAAAAATCCCCATAAAACCTTTCTCGATTTCACTAAACTTATCAACAAATTTTCATCTAAAGAACTTTGAAAATTGTATACTTTACTATACAAAAATAGGTCAAAAATCCGGGTTCGGCCGAACTTTTATACATAGAGAGAGAAAGAAAGAGAGATTAGGAGAGTAATGTGGATATGTGGATAACTCTTGAATTGGCAGGAATAAAATAAAAATGGGGAAGCAAAAAAAGCAATCAAAAAAAAATTGTGCTAGAGAAGAGGAGTAACAATTCGCCCGGTCGGTTTTCAACTTTAATTGCAATTAGGTTTTTATGAATGAATGGCTTGGTTAAATATTTTTGCATATTAGAGAGCAAAAAAAATACCCGCTTCACAAAGCAAAAAGCGGGTACTCTTGTTCAATAAAGTCTTCTAATTAAGATCCCTTTCTTCGGCAAAAAAAGGAATGTCAATTGAAGGGACTCAAATATAGATAATCTTATTCGAATGTCAAATGATATTTTATACCCATATTATAATTTTTAGTCATATGAAAATTTCAATTTTCTAAATTGCTTATTTTTTATTTTGAGTTCATATCTTGTTGAGTGCTCTTAGCTCAGCTGGTTAGAGCGTCCGTTTCACATGCGGAAGACCATAGGTTCAAATCCTATAGAGCCCACAAATCATTTCTAACCAATTCCCAATTAATATTTATTATGACTGGAGTCAAATGTTTGACGAAATTTAAAAAACTCGAAGAAATTAATGATAAAAGAAAATTTTAAAAATCTTATATTACAGAACACCTTAAACAAAATTAAAAGGGAAAAAACCATGGGAGATAAAAAAGCAGATTTAGCAGGCCCTGGAATTGGTAACTATGACGAATTGGACAAAATCCTTCCGTTAGATTATCATTCTCTTCTCGGACCAAAAGAAACCCAAAAAGCAATTTTTGAAGTCAAGGATTATATCGAAGATCATTTGTGCAAAGCACTGAACTTGACAATGGTACAGGTACCGTTAATCGTCGATGTAAAAAGTGGTGTCAATGATATGCTGGACCGGGATGGTTCACGTACTCCAGTTCAATTTCATATCTCAAACGATTATAACCAGCACCCGATTGATGCGCAGGTTGTACAGGCTGCAACAAAATGGAAACGGGTTGCTCTTAAGCAATTCAAAATGAAAGTCGGTGAAGGGATTTGCACGGATATGCGCGCTGTACGTAAGGATTATTTTCTCGATCACGACCATAGTGTTTATGTTGACCAATGGGATTGGGAAAAAATCATTACAGCTAAACAGCGGAATTTAAAATATCTTAAAGGAGTTGTTGAAAAAATTTGGGATGTACTGAAAGGCGCGGAACAACACGTTCAGAGGAAATTTCCAAAATTAAAAACAAAAAAATATCCAAATCTTCCGAATGAACTTTCCTTCTTCCATGCCGAAGAAATATTAGATATGTATCCGGAGCTTCCGCGTAAACAACGTGAAACGGAGATCCTTCAAAAATACCCTGCTATCTTCATCATAGGTATCGGCTGGCCTTTAAAGGATGGCTATCCGCACGAAATGCGGGCAGCAGATTATGATGACTGGGTTGCAGAGACTAAATCTACGGGCGGACAAATTACACATGGTTTAAATGGAGATATACTTGTATGGAATCCGGTAACCAGACGACGTCATGAATTAACTTCAATGGGAATCCGGGTCAATGCAGAAACTCTTAAGCAGCAGCTTGAAATGTCAGGGCAGCTTGATTCGCTGAAGTTCCCTTATCATCAGGGAATCATTAACGGCGAGCTTCCTTTAAGCATTGGTGGTGGAATTGGGCAATCCCGAACTCAAATGCTTCTATTAAAGAAAGCTCATCTTGGCGAAGTAAGTGTTACTGTTTGGCCGAATGTTCTAAAAGAGATGTGCGCAAGGAAAAACATCTTCGTTTTGAACTGATATTTTTAATTATTGCTAACTTTAATCTAAGTGTAATAATGAGGGAAACTGATTAATATTGGTCTCCCTTTAAACTTTAATAGGTTTTTTTTACTTGAAGAAGCTGCCGATTACCTGCAGCTATCAAGAAGCCACTTGTAAAAAATAACTCACTCGAGAATGATCTCCCCGATATTGCTGTTTCTTAATTTCGATCTTTATGGTATGAAAAATCTAGTAATAAAAATCTGCTTATTTGCTCTTTGGAACAACTTCTTACTGATGCAGAACTTTTAATTGATGGTAAACTCAACTATGCAACTTTAATCCTTTTGGGTTCAAAAGAATATTTTATATCGTACTAATCCGCGTAATCGTAGAATTGCCGAAGTCTTCAAAAAATGCGGACTTGTAGAGCGTTCCGGTCAAGGCGTAGATCAAATGTTCCGAAAGCTAATTGAAGAATCTAAGCCTCTTCCGGATTATTCTAAATCGGATATTTTTAATGTACAACTTAAAATCAGCGCTGTAATTCAAGATAAGGATTTCATTCAATTTATCTCCCGCATTTATAAAGAAAAAGACATTGAACTTTCTATTGATGAACTCCTTTTATTGAACGACTTGCATATAAAGGGCTTTGTAAAACCGGGATATCAGAACTACATCCCTAAATTGTTAGATGAGAAAATTATTGAACAAACTTCCAGAGGTAAATCTAAAAAATATTTCTTAAACAAAGAGTTATATTCAAAATTAAAATGTTTCAAAACTTCCTGTACGTAAAGATGTTTTGGTTACTGATGAAAATAAAAACTTAATCTTAGGATTTCTTCAGTCTTCTGCTAAAGCAGTAATAAGTGATTTTGAAAAACTGTTACCGTCGCTTAATCGCAATCAAATATATAAAATTCTTAAAACTCTTAAATTAGAAAATAAAATAGAATTCGTTGATAATAAAAAGGATGGTTATTGGCGTGCTATCAATTAGTTTTTTATTTCTTTTTATTTGAATTATTTATTAGAAGGACATAGAAAATTGCAATTTCAGCTTATAATAAAACAATTTTTATGTCTGTTCTATAATCTATTTCTATTGTTAGACATAAAAAGTCTGTAATATTTTAAAGTAATTGACCTTTTTATACTCTTTGGTATAAATAAAATTTAAGGATATATAATAAATGAAACCTTTTCACACAATTGCAGTACCTCATAAAGACATTTTACAAGGCAACCTAACACTCGATGTTTTTGCAGCCGATTTGCATGAGGTTGGTCTAAAACGTGGCCCAGATGAATACAAAGACCCCGAAATTTTCTTTCAGAAAACTTATCTCACAGACGGATTAAAAAATCTCATCTCAATTGTAGAGAAACGTGTTTCCGGTAAAGGCGGCGATCCTATAATTCAGCTTCAAACTCCTTTTGGTGGAGGTAAGACACACTCATTAATTGCTATCTACGACAAAGCAAAAGAATGGAAAGCTAAAACCGTTGTAATTGTGGGTGAAAAAATTGAACCAACTGATACTCTTTGGGGAATTATTGAAAAACAACTAACCGGTAAAATTCAACGCTTTAAAGATCAAGTAGCGCCCGGTGGCGAATCTATAAAAGAACTGCTTGAAGCTCATCAGCCTGTTTTAATCCTTATGGATGAAGTTCTTCAGTATGTAACCTGTGCTGCCGGTGTTAAAGTCGGCACTTCAAATCTTGGCGCTCAAACCATTGCATTTATGCAGGCTTTAACGGAAACCGTTGGAACCATCCCAAAAGCTTCTTTACTCCTTTCACTTCCTTCAAGTGTGCCTGAACATTATGATGAAAACGCAGAAAGGCTTTATTCACAGCTTCAAAAAGTTTCTGGCAGAGTTGAAAAAATTTATACACCTGTTGAAGAAAATGAAATAACAAAAATTATTAGGAGAAGATTATTTTCTTCTGTTGATGAAACCGAATCAAAAAAAATCGTTAATCATTTCGTAGGCTATTTGGAAAAAGAAAATCTATTGCCCGTCGGTTTACTTGCTTCCGAATATTGCGATCAATTTCTTTCATCGTATCCGTTTATTCCTGAAGTTGTTGATGTACTTTATAAAAGATGGGGTACATTCGCGCGGTTTCAAAGAACCCGTGGAGTATTAAGGTTATTAGCCCAGGTAATTGCTTCTGTTAATACTTCTAATAAATCCTATTTAACTTTGTCCGATTTCAATCTCGCAAATCAAGAAATTCGCCAGGACTTTATTAAGTATATCGATTCCACTTTTAATGGGGTTATAGCTGCGGATATAACAGACAAAAGCTCTGGTGCCGTTTAAGTCAATAATCATTTGGGTAGTACTTATCAAGGACTTTCGCTTGGTTCAAATCTGCCACTGCTATTTTTATGTACTCTCATTCTGGAGGAACAGTAAAAGGCGCATCTCTTTCTGAAATAAAACGCTCGGTAACAACTATCGAAAACCCATCTCCAATAATTGATGGCGTTGTTAGTAAGCTTGAAAAATAATTATTCTTTCTTCAAGCATTTGGTGATAAATATTTCTTTTCCAATCAGCCCAACCTTAATAAAATTCTTCTTACTCAAATGGACAATATCAAAGATAATGATTTGGAAGAATTAGAGAAAGAATTGATTATCTCAAAAATTAACAGCGAGTCATTCAAAGTTTATATATGGGAAGAAAAGACAGCCAATATAACTGATGACGAAAATCTAAAATTATTAATTCTTAAAAAAGACAATAAAGATCTGGTTAATAATATTATAAGTAAAAAAGGTCAGTCTCCTCGAACTAAATCTAACACTGTTTTTTGTCTTATCCCGTCAGAATTCGATAGAACAAATTTTGTTACTTTCTTAAAAAAGAAAATTGCTTATGAATTAATCGAAAAAGCGCCCAATCTAAATCTCTCCTTTGATCAAAAAAGGGAAATAAAAAAAGAATTGCAAAAAGTCGATTCCAATCTATATGGGGCATTAAGAAAATATTATCGGATAGTAGCTATTCCTACCAAGGACGGATTTAAAGAGATAGACTTAGGTGTTCCAACTTATGGGGATACAAAAAGTTTTAAGGAAGAAATTTATGAGAAACTATTATCCGAAGGAGAAATATTAGAAAAAGTTGCTCCTATTGTTTAAAAAACAAAATACTTAATTAATAATGATTATGCTTCAACCGCCGCCATTTACCAATCTTCTTCAAGCACACCGGGTGAATTTCGGCTTTCGCAAAAATCAGTTCTCGAATCATCTATACGTAATGGTGTTGCACAAGGCATTTTTGGTTTAGGCGAACTTCTTGACGATAAACCTATATGTCATGCCTTTAAGCAGCCATCAGATATATACCTAAATTCTTCCGAATCAAGAGAAGTTATTCAGCAAACTAAAGACCAAATCCCTCAAATAGATATTGAACAAGACACTAATATTCAGTCTGAAGTCCAGGATTTACTTAATTCACTAATATTAAAATTTAATTTACAAAAGGTAAAGTTTCTTCTTTAATGAGTATTCTTTCTTATCTACAAACAAAATTTGATAATCTTCAAATCGAAATAAAAGCCACTGAAGGCAAGCTTACCAAACAAGAGTTCGAAGATAAAATCGAAGAAGCTTTTCGGCAGATTGGTATAAATATCAAATTATAGTTTTTTCCGTTATATAAAATTTCATTCTACTATTGATTGTGTACAAACTATTTATCCAATATGCTCGAGGTACAAGCATTAATAAAGATTCTTGAAAGGAAAAAATTGATAACTCAAGATGAGATTTTAGATGAAGTGGGTGTGCTGAAAAAAGAGATGGAGGAGAAGATTAGGAGGATGGGAAGGGAGAACTAACTTGTTGATGATAGTGTAAAAAGACTAATAATTTTTTCTAAAAAGAATTGGACAAAACACAAAAACAATATGCCCAAAAAGAACCGCACTATATTTATTAAAAATCTCATAAAATAAAACCTGTCTATCGTAAAATGCTTATCTTTGTAATAAAGATAACTTAATTTAGCAAAATTGCATGCGTGATTTTTTTGATAAGACTGTTCATTGGGTTCAGGGTTATCCTATTCTTTACGATAACCTGAAGTTTATAGGTGTTTTTGGTTTATCAGTAGTTTCTTACTTTATTGTAAAGCGTATCGTTTACATAATCGTTAAAACGATTACTGCTAAAACAAAAACTGATATAGACGATCTTGTCTTTAATGAAAAGCTGATAAGACGCATTTCAATTATTGCTCCCGTTTTTGTACTTAATAGATTTTCTTACCTTCTTCCCCGGTTCGAAAACGAAATAGAAATATTATCAGCAATACTCATAGTATTAATGTTAATTCTAACAGTCGGATCGTTTCTAACTTCCTACCATGAGGTTTACGAACGTTTGGGTAAAAGTGCTTATCGCCCGATAAAAGGTTACTTGCAGGTTGCAAAAATATTAATCTATTTCTTTGGAGCAATTTTTATAATTGGAATTATTACCGGGCAAAATGTTTGGAATTTATTTGCTGGCTTTGCTGCTGCCTCTGCTTTAGTCCTGCTCATTTTTAGGGATACAATACTTTCTTTTGTCGCAAGTGTTCATATAAGTTCTTACGATCTCATACGAAAAGGGGATTGGATTGAGCTGAAAAAATACGGAGCCGACGGAGATGTTATCGATATTTCTTTGAATGTAATCAAAGTTCAAAACTGGGATAAAACGATTGTTGTCATTCCAACTTACAAGCTGCTTGAGGAATCATTTATTAATTGGCGTGGAATGCAAATGACGGGAAACAGAAGAATCAAACGCTCAATATTAATTGATGTAAACAGTGTTAAGTTCTGTGATGAGGAAATGTTGAATAGATTCAAAAAATATCAGTTGATTTCAGAATATCTTGAAACGAAGACTGAGGAAATAAAAAAACATAATGTTGAAAAGGGCGTTGACGAAACGCAATTAATCAATGGGAGAAGATTAACTAATCTTGGCACATTCAGAATCTACCTGGAAAATTATTTGAAGCAAAAACAGGATGTGAATACTGGATTAACTTTTATGGTTCGTCATCTCGATCCAGGTCCTACAGGAATCCCTATTGAGGTTTATGTTTTTGCTGCAACAACAGCATGGGTAAAATATGAAGGAATTCAGGCTGATATCTTTGATCATATTTTTGCTATCGTTCCATTATTTGATCTAAAAGTATTTCAGACTCCAAGCGGGACCGATTTCAGATCTTTGAAAGAATAGCACTCACAAAATTTTTACTCACTTGAACCTTATCGTTAATTTGGTTTATTATGCCATTCAAAAAAAGATTTGAACATCTCTACAAATGAAATTATTTCTTCAACCTAAAGACTTTGCTTCTACCATGGAGAGAAATTGCCCAATGTTCCACAAAACTCTTTACAATTGCCTACAACTTTTGATGACCATTTCAAATTATATTGAATAAAAATAATTTTCAATAAAATTCTTTAAATAATGTAGTAATTGCAGAATGTAAATTTTGATGTTTTTTAAAAGAAAAGGATAGATTACATCTGTTGAAGTTTTGGAAGAAATCGGTAAGCTCAAAGATGAGATGGATGAGAAGATTAGGAGGATGGGGAGGAAGAATTAGCTCAATATTTGTAATTTTGTCTTATTAAAATTTTTATTCGGGATTTCGAGGTAGTTATGAATGAACACATTGAACAAGAATTAACAATTTCTTTATTAATTCAAAAATTACAAAGCATCTTAGAAAAAGAAGGTGACTTACTGGTTTATGATTGGATTGGAGAGTATGATAACGAGATTAAACTTGACACAAATTTTCAATTAGAAATTAGAAGTTCCAATGGAGATTTGCCGAAAAGATTATTGTTATAATTTTTTCCACCAAAAAGTTTTTAATTATGAATTATCATAAAAGTGGGTGCCGAAAAAGAGATGGAGGAGAAGATTAGGAGGATGGGGAGGGAGAATTAGTATTCAACTATTGTTATATTTAACAGTTTGACAAAATCCTTTTTTCTATCTTTATTTTGAAATGAAACAAGCAAAACCTTTCCTAAAATGGGCTGGCGGAAAAACTCAACTATTAAGTGATATCGATAATAACCTTCCACCTGAAATTAAGCAGAATGGTATAGTAAATTATTTTGAACCATTTTTAGGGAGTGCTGCAGTATTTTTATTCCTTAAACAAAAGTATAGTATTGAAAATGCTTATCTGTCTGATATCAATTCTAATTTAATTTCAACTTTTAAGATTGTTCAGAATCAGACCAACAATTTGATAAAAGAATTGAAACTACTTGATAAAGAATTTAAATCAAAGAATTCCGAACAGAGAAAATTGTATTATAATGCCAGAAGAGATGAGTTTAATTCGATATTATTTAGAAATCAAACCAGTAAACAAAAAATTACGAGAAGAGCTGCTTTAACTATTTTCTTAAATAAAACTTGTTTCAATGGATTATACCGGGTTAATAAATCCGGACAATTTAATGTGCCTTTTGGAAGGTATGAAAATCCTAAAATTCTCGATGAGGAAAATTTGCTTGCAGTTTCTAAAGCTTTGAAAAATGTCGTGCTAGAAGTTAGAGATTTCAGGACACTTCCTAAGATAGTTAAAAAGAATTCTTTTATATATTATGATCCTCCTTATTCCCCTCTTAACAAAACCTCAAATTTTACCTCATATAGTGAATTTGAATTCTCATTGAAAGAACAAAAAGAATTAGCTGATATATATAGTTTATTAGATAACAAGGGAGTTAGACAATTACTAAGCAATGCTGATTTGAAAAATCACAATTCGCAAAATGAATTTCACGACACTTTATATAATAAATTTACAATTAATAGAATTTTAGCAAGTAGAGTAATTAATAGTAAGGCTACTAAACGTGGAAAAATATCTGAAATACTTGTTAAAAATTACTAAGTGAATCATTTAAACTAGTGTCACGTCACTTGTAATATGACGTAGAATATGTTATCTTTACCATAAAAAACGATGGTAAGATACATGGTAAGATACAAAGTAAGTCTATCCAAAGATGAACGAGAAGAACTATTGGCCATAATAAATAAAGGCTATCATACTTCTCAGAGTTTTCGCGCAGCCTATATCCTTCTTAATTGCGATGAAGGCAAGTATTCAGAAAAAGTAACAAATGAAACAATAAGTACAGTACTAAAAATAGGAATGAGAACCATAGATCGTGTAAAAAAGAAATTTGTAGAAGAAGGACTTGAGTTCGTATTAGAGAGAAAGCCACCAAATCGAGAATATGAGCGAAAAGCCGATGGAGAAGTAGAAGCACACTTAATAACATTGTGCTGCAGTGAACCACCGAAAGGATATGACAAATGGTCTTTACGTTTGTTAGCTGATACGATGGTAGAATTAAACTATGTAGATAGCATATCATACGAAACGGTAAGACGCGTGTTAAAAAAAACGAATTACAGCCTTGGAAAGTAAATGGCTGGGTAATTCCGCCCAAAAGCAATGGCCAATTTGTTGCTGATATGGAAAAAGTATTAGATGTATACAAAAGACCATATAATCAATCTCATCCAGTTGTATGCATGGGTGAATTTCGTGATCTATATTGCCTCGCAAAATTATCCATGCAATACTTACTTCAGAATTGAATCTATCATCAAATATCTTTGTATTCAATCTATCCTCATCAAATGTATTAAACTCTAATTTTTTCCCCAGTATTTCTTTAAGATTATTTATTAATTTTTTATAAACATTTCTATCACATTATCTTATAACCTCAGTTTCAGTTTCGATTGATTTTAGGCTTGGATTTTTTATTTTTTCTAATAACCAATTATCACAATCAATTAAATGCTTTGTTATTTCTGCAAAACTTAATGCACCAGAACTTATTTTCCAATTCTCATAACCATCAGGAACTATTTCTAATCTCTTTATCGTGGATTCTCTAACGGTTCTACAAAATTCTGTTAATAGTCCGATTTCCATTTAGATTTTTATTGTCGTTAAAATCTTCGAAATATTGAGTTTTGTTTTCATTAAATATTCGAATGAATTTGTTTCTCGTATTTTTCTTTATTTTTTTTTCTCAACTTTTTCCAGTTCCCTTAATTCAATTTTTTCCAACTTTTTAAATGCGGATGGAAAAGGTTTGATTGAATATTTATTTAATAATTGTTCTTCAGTTTCCCTATAATATTTGTGTAATTTTATAATTTTTATTGCTGCTAAATAAGATAATTCTTCATCAGTAAAATTTTTATTTGGATATTTTATTTGAAGCATTTGTTTTGCTTTTTTTATCTCCCTTGTAAATATATTGTTGAAAATTTCTATTTCTTTTTTCTTAGTAATTGCTGATTTATAAAAGAGATATAAAAAAAATAGTGCAAATATTGTTGTAGTGATTAAACCGGTTATTCCTAATATCAGATCACCCTTAAAAACGCATATTAAGAAATAAACGACTATCCAGCTTATTACTCCTTTAATGATGAGCTTTTTATAATCCACTTTATAATGTCTAATTGCATTTGGATTTGGATTTGGATTGTCTTTTTTTCCCATATTTAAATTATAATTTTTTTTATCTTTGTTAGCAACAGTCGTAGTA
>CAVUCR010000040.1:0-118623 GCA_963739895.1 uncultured Ignavibacteria bacterium
TATACCGGCATCAACTAGGTCGATATTGCCAAGGCCGCGCTGCTGCCGGCGCTGCTTTACTACATCGGCGTGTTCTCGCAGGTTCATTTCCGGGCATACCGATTCGGCCTCGGCGGTTTCAGCAAGGATCAGATTCCGAAATTGTTGCCGACTTTGCGCAAAAGGGCTGTTCATCATTCCGATGAGCAATACGTCCTGTAGTGTTCTTCCTCATGTACTTCGTCAAGGTCGGTCTTGCTCCTTACTTCCGGACGACGGGATGTGGTGGTGGTTTCATCGGTTTCATGTTTGTACGGAATGGAAATCCGGAAGATTTTCATGCTAACGTTACCAAAGTGAAATGTGGGACAAACGGTTTCGCGAAATGCAATGCTCCGGCAACTGGTAGATGCACTGTATTCGCGCAGCGAAGTGGATTTCCAACGGGGAAATTTCAGGGTGAAAGGCGATACGGTAGATATTTTCCCGGCTTATGCCGACACAGCCATCCGCATGGTTTTCTGGGGCGACGAAATTGAAGAGATCTCAGGTTTTGATCCGGTTTCAGGGAAAAAATTGGAATCTATGGATGAGGTGAATATTTATCCCGGCCAATATTTTTGTAACCACAAAAGAACGCATGAAATCGGCCATCCAGTAAATTCAGGATGATTTGGTGGCACAGGTGGAATATTTTAAGGAAATTGGAAAACCACTGGAAGCCAAACGAATTTTGGAACGGGTGGAATACGACATGGAAATGATGCGCGAACTGGGATATTGTCCGGGAATTGAAAATTATTCGCGTTATTTTGACGGGCGAGCACCGGGCACAAGGCCTTTCTGCCTGCTCGATTATTTCCCGAAAGATTTTTTGTGCATCATCGATGAGAGCCACGTTACTCTTCCGCAAATCAGGGCGATGTATGGCGGCGATAATTCACGAAAAGTGAACCTGGTGGAATATGGATTCCGGTTGCCGGCTGCCATCGATAACCGCCCGTTGAAATTTGAAGAATTTGAAAATTTAACACGACAGATTGTTTATGTAAGTGCAACTCCTGCCGATTATGAACTGGAAAAATGTGAAGGGGTAGTGGTAGAGCAAATTATCCGGCCAACAGGTTTGCTTGATCCGATGATTGATGTTCGCCCAAGTACCAACCAGATTGATGATTTAATGCACGAAATCAATCTGCGGATCAGAAAAGAATGAACGAGTGTTGGTTACAACGCTAACCAAACGAATGGCCGAGGAGTTATCAAAATACCTTGCGAACATGGGGGTAAAAACCCGGTATATTCATTCGGATGTGGATACCATTGAGCGTGTGGAAATTATGGAGCAATTGCGAAAAGGGCAGTTCGATGTGTTGGTGGGGATTAACCTTTTGCGAGAAGGACTTGATCTGCCTGAAGTTTCGCTGGTGGCAATTCTTGATGCAGACAAGGAAGGCTTTTTACGTTCCGAACGATCGCTGACACAAACTGCAGGAAGGGCTGCACGTAACCTAAACGGAATGGTAATTATGTATGCTGACAAAATTACCCGAGTCGATGCAGCGGACCATCGATTCTACCAATTACCGCCGCGAAAAACAGCTTGAAATATAATGAAGAAAATAATATTACGCCCACACAGATTATCAAGCCAACCCGCGAAATTATCGGTTATGAATACCGAAGTGATAAATCAGCCGGTTATGCCGGTGGAATGGGACAACCTGATGTTGCTGCCGATCCGGTAATTCAGTATATGAGTATTGATGGATTGGAAAAAACCATTGAAAAAACTAAAAAACAGATGAAAGCTGCGGCAAAAGAACTGGATTTTATTGAAGCAGCCCGTTTACGCGATGAAATGTTTGCACTTCAAAAATGCTTCAGGATAAAATACGGGAAACTGAAAAAAAAAACATAAAACCCGAGATAGTTTTGTCCTCTTTCCCAGCCAATAATTTAATACTCGTTAATGAATATTTGATTTACAAGGCAGGACTTAAAATTTTCCTATATATGATTTAAAGTGTAAATTAGCCGCAAATTTAGAGGAAATAGAAATTTAGTTCAAGTTAATTGTGCAGATAAAAAATTCCTCTATAGACCAAGCGATTTTTGGAAGGCACAAAGAGAAAAACCGAAAGCAGTAAAACCTTATGGTTGACCTATATGCTTCCGATTTTGCTTCTTGTGGCTGTGGCCGTTTTTATGGGCGAGTTTTTTAAACGTACAGATTTTTTTATTGAATATCAGCAATACGTTGGTTTTATTGTTATTACATCTACTGGCTCAGTTGCATATACTGTATCCAAGTGATGGGGAAAAACATCTTTATTCCAAGATAAAACCGGTCCATCCGTATGGCTGTCCGGCTTGATCTTTTAATCTTTCTCCATTCTTAAACCATTCCGGTTTATTTACAATATGCCAATCCATATCGATAACAAGGACATCCAAAGGCACATCATGTATTTTAAATTCATTGATTAATCTTTAAAATCCTGGTCAGTATATTTCCAGTAGCGGCTCCACCAATAACCAAATGCAAATTTTGGGGAAGAGGGATTTTTCCGGCAACTTCAGTAAATTCTTTCAAAATAGTTTTATAATCGCTGCCGTACATTAAAAGATAAAAATCCTGTTCTTCTTTTTCTGGTCTGGACATTACCCATTGCCAATCGCTGTTATCAAAAAGGGGTCGCTTGCTGTCGTCAATTAAAGTCCAGCCTTCACGTGATAGTAATCCGGGTTCAAGATCAGTAGGGCCATTAACACCATCAAGCGTTCGATAAGTACCCAGAAGATTTCCGTTGTTTATTTGTCCGGGCACCCATGTCTTACTTTTATCGTCAGCATAAAAAATTACCTTAAGATTGTCCTCATTGAACTTTCCGCTATTTAATTTGTTGTGTAATTCAAACAGATCACTTTTAATAATCAATTCGTCAGCGGTTTTAGTTTTTTGAAATCCGGGAACAGGTAATTTTCTGTTTGTAAAAGTTAATGAAGCATGATCTTCAAATTTACCATCTTCACTCCATTCCATTCTTATTATATGAGGAGTAAGAATTTCAAAGCGCACGTTTCCTTCAACTACTATTGCCCTGGATTGGCCTCTCCAACATAACGTTGAGCAAATGAATTAAAGGTTAAAAATGTTAAAGAAAAAATAATCTTTAGAAATGTTTTCATAGCTAAATAATTCCCTGATTTAATTTCAATTAATTTTTTAATTTGACAAAAAAGGATTTTTCCCCGGAGCTAAATAATTTTTTAAAGCATCATCCAAAACCAGTACCCAGTCACAACCGCGTCCTGTTTTCAACCATGTTAATTCTTTAGATATTCCCGGTGGTGTGAATTCAACTTCACCTGAATTTATATATTCTCCTATTTTAAGTGCTTCGCCGTTTCTTGGGTTAAACCACCATGCATTTACTTTTTCACCCGAGATTTTTCCCATTTGGATTTTCTGACTATAACCTTCCGGTATATAAATAAAAGCATAGTCATTTCCGGCTATTGCCTGACAATGCTCCGTATAAGAATTTTGAGTCTTAACAATTAAAGATTGCATTGGTTTTAAATCTAACATAGGTCTTGATTCAATCAGGTTCTCCAGGAATTTCATCTGATTTGCACCTTCAGCATTTAACGCATCTTTCCAGTGTCTCTTTGCCATAATCAGCGGCTGACGGCCTTTATCATAAAACTGCCAGACAGGATTACAACCATATGTATGCCCGAAGACTCCAGCAAATACAGACCAGTATGCACTTTGACGTACATCATAAGGAGTGAAGTGTCCATTATTTTCCTGGTAGTTTACCGGGTGATATTCGTAAGAAGCTTCTCCATTAATTGTAGGTTTGACCGGTTTTAGTTTATAGTCAGCTTCAGCAAGTTCATAATTACGGGGATTATTATAATCAATATGATATGAACCCCACATGTTCATATCGAGCCAGGGATCATTTTGGAACCACTTTGATGAAGAATCAAAACAATGATATGTCATTAGTGTCGATGAGTAATCTGTCTTTCCATTTTGATCATTAACTCCATTAACTCCATCAGCAATACCTTTAGCCATTGCTCTCCACATTTCGACACCATTTGGTTTTTCATCCGGCAATCTGTCTCCGCCTAATATCCATATAATATTTTTAGATGCACCATATCTTTTCCCTACAAAATTCCCATAATTATATGCTTGAATTGTAGTTAGGAATAAAGCTTTATCATGCTCACGTGGAAGAATATATTCTCCCCAGCAAGGTAAAACTGCAATGAATAAACCTGCTTCTTCAGCTTGTTTAATAATAAAATCCACATGATCCCAGTAATCATATTCTATCGAATCCCTGAAAGAATTTCCAGGTGTGACATTAGGGATAACAGAATCCAGGTTTTTTAACGGAGCATCACCATATGCATTAGGAGCATTTAATCCATTTATATCAAATAATAAAGCAGCCTGAATTACATTAAAACCTTGCTCTTTTCTTTTTTCAAAATAATACTTCACTTCTTCTCGATTTAATCTTTCAAATAAAGCCCAGCCTGTATCACCAAGCCAGAAGAAAGGTGTTCCATCTTCAAATGAAAGGTAATGAGGATTTGCTTTTGAGACTATTAACCTGCCATGTTTTTCCCAGCTTTGTGCAAAAACAATCGTGCAAAAAAACAATATTATGCTAACAATAAATGTTTTGGTAAAACATAATCCCATTTTATCTCCTATTTATATTATTCACCGGGAAACGGAAAATATTTTTATGTTTCAATTATTATCTTATATTGGAAATTTTTTAAATAAAGAATTGGATTTAATTAATCGAGAGATATCTATCATAATAAATTAATTATTTATGTAAATAATATGGTATAAAAGTACAAAAATTCTTTTTCAAGAACATTTATTAGTATTATAGATTTAACATTTCTTTATTGAAAATTTAAGACCAAATTTATTTTTGAAAGTCCATATACTGCTATCAAAATTATTGTTTATCATTTTCAATCTCTCTATTTTATTTCAAATGAAATTACGTATTTCCTTCAATAAAATAATCCATTGCATGAAACAAAGAACAATCTCTTTTATATTATTTTTTATCCCATTAACCATTAATGCTCAAACAGCAAACAATCTTGTTAACTATGTTAATCCTTTCATTGGGGTACTTGATAAAGTCAGCAACTGTGTAATCGGTCCGCAGCTTCCTTTCAGTTCGATAAATCCTAGTCCGCAAACACCAGGAGGTGATCACGATGGTTATTCACCCGGTGAGCCGATTCGCGGATTCGGACAGCTACATGTAAGTGGAACAGGTTGGGGGAAGTATGGTCAAATTCTTGTTTCTCCCCAGATCGGACTTTCTATAGGTGAAACAGAACATGATTCTCCAAAAGCGGAAGAAGTTGCAAAAGCTTATTATTATTCAGTTGACCTAACAAGGTATAATATTAAAACTGAACTAACACCGGCAGAACATTCAGCAATCTATAGGTTTACATTCCCTAAAACAGATAATGCAAATATCATTATCGATGTTACGCATAATATTCCGATGGACATTGCTACCTATATTGGCGGTAGTTTTTTCTGACGGTGAAGTGTTTATAGACAGCACTGAAGGAAATAAAATAACCGGTGATGGAAAATATTCAGGCGGTTTCGGTGATGGAAATTATTATGTTTTCTTCTGTGCGGAATTCAGTAAAACTCCGGCTGGTTTTGGGACCTGGCATAACAAGGATATTTCAAAAGGAAGCAGCCATTCTAAATTAATTAATGAAAATGATCGAATTGGCGCATTTATTAATTACTCTACAAAACAGAATGATGTTATTTACATGAAAATCGGTGTTTCATTTAAAAGCATTAAGCAAGCGGAGTATTGGCTAAATGAAGAGATACCGGATTTTGATTTTGATTCAGTAAAAAATTATGCTATTCATAAGTGGAATGAAAACCTAAATAAAATAAAAATTGAAGGCGGTACTGATTACGACAAAACTCTTTTTTACACTGCGATGTATCATGCAATGCTGATGCCGCGTGACAGAACAAATGATATTATTGGCTACCCTAACAACGCTACAATATGGGATGATGAATATGCTGTTTGGGATACGTGGCGTACTGCTTTCCCTTTGTGGTTGATAATTAAGCCGAAGGTTGTTCGTGATAATATTAATTCATTTATCGAAAGGTTGAAAATTAATAAAGAAACAAGAGATGCGTTTATTGCAGGTATTGATATGTTCGCTGAACAAGGAGGAAATAATGTTGACAATGTAATAGCAGATGCATATGTAAAAGGGCTAACCGGTATTAATTGGGAAGATGCATACAAAGTAGTAAAACATGATGCCGATTTTGAAAGATTAGGATTTCAGGGAATGAAAGGAAATATTAATATTGATTCTGTAACGGCACAGTATAAAAGCAACGGCTGGATTCCTGCAGATACAATGTCCTGCTCTCAGACCCTTGAATATGCTTATAATGATTTCTGTGCTTCCGAAATTGCAAAGAGTTTGGGTAAAACAAATGATTACAAAAATTATCTCGACCGGAGTAAGAAGTGGATTGCGCTGTGGAACCCGGATCAGCAAAGCGATGGATTCAGCGGATTTATTGTTCCAAAAACAAAGGATAGTAAATTCATGAAAATTGATCCTGAAAAAAACTGGGGTTCATGGAAAGAATATTTTTATGAAGCAAGTTCATGGACTTACTCATATTTTGTCCCTCACCAATTTCCTAAGCTTGTTGAACTAATGGGAGGGAAAGATGAATTTGTAAAGAGATTAAATTATGGTTTTAAAAATGATTTGGTTGATTATGGGAATGAACCGGCTTTTCTCTCTGTTCAGACTTTTCATTATGCGGGGAGACCTGATCTTACAAGCTATTGGACGACTCAATTAATGAATGAAAAATTCACGGATAAAGGATACCAGGGCAATGATGACAGCGGGGCTATGAGTTCATGGTATATTTTTTCATCTATCGGTTTCTTTCCTAATGCCGGGCAAAATTTATATTATATAAACGGACCAAAATTCGATAAAATTTTTATCTCACTTGAAAACAATAAACAAATTGTAATTGAAGGAGAAAATGTATCAAAGGATAATATTTATGTACAATCATGTACGATAAACGGAAAGGAATGGAATAAATCATGCTTCACTCATAACGATATTAAAGATGGCGCTGTTATAAAAATCAAAATGGGTCATGAACCATCAAAAACATGGGGAAAAAACCGGGAAGAATGAAGCGCAGCGCAATCCTAAAACGTAAAAAAAACCACATAGATACATGAGTCACATAAGTATGATCCTATGTTTTCTATGTGTCTATGTGTTTAAAAAATTAATTTTTTCGTCCATCAGCATTTTATACGTCTCAAGTTTTATGGGGTTACTGAATATTTTAACTGGGAAAAATTATATCATGCGGAAAATTGTATTTTTAGTGATATTTATTACAATACCTTCATTTATCGAAGAGGAGATTAGTTTTTAATCAGATAATATTTTAAATAAAATATTCAAATGTTTACCTGCAAGCGACGGAGTCATTAACGGTTTAGTCCCTTCAAAAATACAATCGAGGAAATGTTTCATTAGCTCCTGGTTATCATCTGTATGCCTCGACATTTCAATATCAATCTTGTCTAACTTTTCTTCACCCTTATCACTAATATAAAAGTAATCTATCAATGGTGAATCCCATGAACAATAACCCAATCTAACACTTCCTTTTGTTCCGTAAATGCGGGTTTCATTTGCGGCTTCACATTGTACACCCGCGCCGCGTTCATAATAGTAGGTTAAGCCTGTATCAAACTCCATGTATGCTGCACCGTGTTCTTCGATATTCTGCTTAATATTGTTTTCTTTAAATTTTTTTAATCCGCCCCTGATAAATGATTTTATTTCTTTAAGGTTTGGTTTATCATTTAATAGTCCCAGGTGAAAAGAAAGATCGTAAACACCCCAATCTAAAAATGGTCCGCCCCCAGCTTTTGATTTATCTAATGCCCATTTACCGGCGGGGTTGTATTCAATAAATGTACTTCTCATTAAGTGATTATGATGAATATGATAAACTTCTCCAAGATTTCCTTGTTCAATCATTTTTTTAATTAATCTGAATTTTGGCTGAAGCCTCGAATGCCGGCAGCTACATTCAAGAAGCACCTTATCATAAGCTTTTGCTTTTTCAATAATTTGATCTGCTTCAACCATATTTACAGTCATTGGTTTTTCAAGCAAGATATGTTTCCCGGATTCAATTGCTGCAAGAATCATTTCCAGGTGAGTAAAAGGTGGCGAAGCAATTACAACAGCATCAACTTCAGGATCATTTAAAACGTCAAGGTAATCAAGAGTTCCAAATTCAATATTATGTTTTGCTAATTTTTTTGTTAGGGTTTCATCAGTACCGGCTGCAATCCATTTTACTTTTCCCCTTCCGTCATTTCGAATTGTGTTAATGTGTACATCACCAATCATTCCTGCACCGATAATTCCAATTGTTATTTGCTCAGACATATCATTCTCCGTTTAGAAAAAAACATTTATTCTTTCATACATTTTTCCAGGCATTACAGAATTATTTCACAACAACATCATCAACAAAATTCCCTTTTTGCATTACCTTCTTTTGAATATCCCGAAGCGGCATACCCGCAACTGAACAACTCTCAAAAGTAACATTTTGTACGCGATGATTCGTATCAAATCCTTTTAGGACAATTGGACCTTCATGGGCCCATGAAATATCTTTCAATTTTATATTCTTTATATGTCCGGGAGGATCAACTCCATATTTAGTACCATCGGTTATATTTAATTCAAATAGTTTAATTTCTGATTTTTCAACTCGAATATTATCAAAAAGAACATCTTTAATAAGTGCAGGACCATCGCAAATTATACTGAAGCCGCTGTGACCATCAACCCGGCTGCCGCCGCGTGCCAATATTACATCGCAATTTTGAACTGTAATATTACTGACTGATTTAGTATTAGTTTCGAAACCTACTGTAACTCCGTCACTGAAAGCAAAGCCAATCATAGTATTATTTTCAACTAAAACATCTTTAACATTTTGGTTAAGCGCAGGAGCTTTTATAGCAATACAATCATCAGTACACCGTAAGAAACAATTTGATATTGTTACCTTTCTGGAATTAAGAGGATCAATTCCGTCACCCCCCGGTCCAAAACTGATTACCTTCACATCATTATATCTCACATCATCGCAATTAATAAGAGTATTTGTCCATCCATCACCGTTACGAATCATCACTCCATCAAAAAGGACATTTTTACAATTTTCAATCAGAACCATTTGCTTGAAGTTAAAGTCACCATCGAGAATACCACGGCCTATAATCCTGATATTATTAACACTATCTGCACGAATACCGCCGTATACAATTGCTCCTGCAGCTAAGTATATGGTTTCATTTTCTTTGAGAGTAATATATCCCGGCTTATGAACACCAGGACCGAAAAAATGGACGCCCGGATCATTAGGAGATATTTTTTCATTCTCAACAGGGTTGGCAAAAATAAATAAAGGTAGAAAATCGTTAATCTGAATATATAATTTATCAGGCCCAGGAATAATAAATGTTATCTCATCTCCATTTATTTCCGGCTTAATTCCACGACTTATTGGATGAATGGAAACATTTTTGATTGAATCCGGAACTCTGATGGAAATTTTCACTTTTCCTTTACATGAAAAACTAGCCTGATGGATCTCCTGCTGCACCTTCGTATAAGGTTCTAAAAACCAGTCTGGCAGTTTACTGGTATCCATGTTTGTTCTAAATTTTTCTGTCCAGATTTTTTTATCATTTACATTAACTGCATACAGATCACTTTTTGTTAGACCGGGAATGGCAGGATATACTACTACTTCGGAATTATTATCTTTAACTGCTTTTCCATATAATGTGCTGGTCATAAAAAGTATCAGCATGAAAAGAATAGATTCATTTTTCATAACTACCCAGTTTACTTTTTTCAATTAAAAATTTATTGTTTGATACCCAGATATTCTATTTTTTCTAATTGCTTCATTAATGCTTTTAATGAATCCGCTTTCTTTGGATTTTTATTGTAAAGACTTTTGGTTTCAGACGGATCTTTTTCCAGGTTATATAATTCAAATTTTATTTTTTGGAATTCAGCATAATCGTCATCACCGTAGTTACCATGCAGATCTCCCATACCGGATCCGAAAATAAGTTTCCAGTTTCCCCGGCGGACTGTTTGATCCTGTTCAACCATAATATTTCTACCTGAAGAACCATTATTTAACAGTGAAGATGTAATATCATAACTATCCCTTGTAACATTTGAATCCAGCTTAGCACCGGCAATATCAGCAAACGTTGCCAGCATATCTGTATAGCTGACTAATTGTTCGTTGATAGTACCCGGTTTTATTTTACTCGGCCAATCAATAATTAAAGGAACTCTATGTCCGCCTTCCCATGAATCGGCTTTCATTCCGCGATATATATAAGTTGCGCTATGGTGGTAACGTTCAACATCTCTTTTAAACCAAACAGGTCCATTGTCGCTTGCAAAAACAATTATGGTATTATCAGAAATATTTAAGTCTTTTAATTTTTTTACAATACGTCCGACTTCATAATCAATTTCCATTACAAAATCACCGTATGGTCCGGCACCGCTTTTACCCTGAAATTGTTTCAAAGGCATCCATGGAGTATGAGGTCCTGTCATTGCATAATATAGGAAAAACGGTTTGCCATTATTTTTTGATTCTCTTTCAATAAAAGCTAAAGCAGAATCAGTAAGTGTTGGAGTTACCTGTTCAAAATCAAATTGGGGAGCAATTTTCCCCGGCCGCCACATAGCGCCCTGGACAGAATTTATCTTGCTTTTGGTTCCGAAAAAAACATGCGTATCAAGTTTTCTCTTCGGCTTAGTTACATAATCACTTTGATGTCCTGGTGTTGAATCTGTCGGAGCTTCAACAGCATAGCGGTTATAAATATAAAAATATGGCCCAATATCTAACGATGCGTGAATCCCAAAGAAGTAGTTGAAACCCTTATCGACCGGTCCGCCTTCAATTGGTCTGCTGTAATCAAATCCATCCCAATTATTAACATCATCGAAACCCAAATGCCATTTACCTATACACCCTGTTGTGTAGCCCTGTTTGTTTAATACTTCGGCGATAGTAGTTAAACCAGGACTGATTAAACTTCCTTTTGTCCAATCCATATTTCTTTCCATGGGGTATCTTCCGGTTAATAGACCAAACCTGGAAGGAGTACACCAGGCAGCGGCAGCATGTGCATCCGTAAATTTCATTCCATCTTGAGCCATTTGATCGATATTAGGAGTTGAAATTTTTGATTCGGGATTGTAAGTAGTCATATCCCCGTATCCCATATCATCCGACAGAATAAAAATTATATTCGGCGAACTTGATTTTTCACCGGCCATTTCATTTTTTTTTATTCTTTTTTCACAGCCGGCAAAACCGATTAATAATAGTACTGCCAAAATAATTTTTATATATACAATTTTAGTATGATGCTTAAGAAAAGTCATAATTGAACTCCAATCAATTTTTAAATTATTCAAACAGCTTGATTTTTTCAGATAATCGGATATCATTTGAGGACGAGCCAATCAAAATATTAAAATCGCCCGGCTCTGCATACCAATCATGTTTATTAATATCCCAAAAGGAAAAATTTTTTTCATCTAAAACTAAATTTACTTTTTTACTCTCGCCGGGTTTTAGGAAAATTTTTTTAAATCCTTTAAGTTCTTTAACAGGTCTCGGTACAGTTGCTTCTACATCATGAATATAAAGCTGGGCAACTTCGGCACCGGCAACTCTACCTGTATTTTTTAAGGTAAATTCTATTTTAAGCTTTTCCCCTTTTTTAAGAGATCCTTTCGAAACTTTTAATTTACTGTATTTAAATGTTGTGTAAGAAAGACCAAAGCCGAATTGATATAGAGGTTCAATTTTTTTCGATTCATACCACCTATAACCTATGAACACACCTTCTTTATAATTAATATCATTTACCTGTTGATTTAGGTTTAAATCTTCATCCCAGCCTGCGTACAATTCTTCTCCTTCAGGAATGTAAGGATAACCCGGTGAATCTTTAAATTGTTTTTCAATAGAAATGGATAGTTTGCCCGAAGGATTGACTTTACCTGAAATAATTTCTGCAAGAGCTGTATTTCCATTTTGTCCGGGATACCATGAATATATTATCGCAGCAACCTTGTCATTCCAACCGGTCATCTGTACGCCGCTTCCTGAATTCACAATAACTGCAACATCAGGATTTAATTCTGTAAAATGAATAATCTTCTGATCGATTTCCTTAGGTAATTCAAATGGTCTGTCCCACCCTTCACTATCATCGGTTCCAATACTAAGAAGAACAACATCAGCATTTTTGATTTGCTCATCTGTTGGGTTCTCAGCAAATTCTAAATTATCTGCAAATTCATTTTTAAATGCATCAAGCATAGTAATATTATTATAGCCTTCAACTTCCGCAGAACCTCCGCCTTTTGCAATTTTATTAACATAATTTCCGGTTAGCAGAATTTTATTTTTAGCTGTTTTTTTAACCGGCAGAATACCATTTTCATTCCTTAAAAGGACAATTCCTTCACGGGCGGTTTGCAATGCAATTTTTTCATGTTCAGAATAACTACTTAAATATTTCTCATCTTTTACAGGGCGTTTAAATAATCCCGCTGCAATTTCCGTTCGCAAAATATCTTTTGCCATCCGGTTTATATCACTTTCAGAAATTTTCCCTTCGGTTAAAAGTTTTGATGCGTTACTTTTAACATAAATATCACCCAGATAATCTAATTTATCCAATCCAACTCCCGGCATTTCAAGATCCTGCCCTGATTTCAATTAATTTTACCGGATCATAAACGGACCACCAGTCGGTCATAACCAGCCATTTGAATCCAAGCTCTTTTCTGAGCAGCTGTTTTATCACAAATTCACTCTGTCCGCACCACTCACCATTCAATTGGTTGTAAGAAGTCATTACGGCCATAGCACCTGCATTAATTCCGGCTTTGAATGGCGGCAAATAAATTTCATGGAGAGTCCTTTCATCAACTATAGAATTTGAGGTGCGCCTGTAAAAATCAGTATTGTTGCAGACAAAATGTTTTAATGTAGCTATTGTACCTGTATTTTGAACACCGGCAACATAATTTTCAATCATTCTTGATGACAAAAACGGATCCTCTCCGAAATACTCAAAATTTCTCCCGCATTGTGAAATACGGTATATGTTCATTCCGGGACCAAGCAATACAGCAATGCCTCCGGTTCTGCATTCTTCTCCAATCGACCGGGAATAATCATGAGCTAAATTTGTATTCCATGTTGAAGATAAACAGATAGGAGCCGGAAAAGCAGTTGATTTATTAAGAGGATTCGGTAAATCAGTTCTTATATGCACACCTTGAGTTGCATCGGAAAGATACAGCTGCGGGATGTTATATTGTTCGTATCCTTCTATGAAAAAATAATTATAACCACCGACTAATTCTATTTTTTCTTCAAGTGATAGTTTATTTAAAAGGGAATCAGCTACTTCGGATGCTTCTTCAAAATCTACGGGTGGAATAAAAGGATTAAATTCTGTCATTTGCTGAGCATAATTATTAATTGAAATAAGGAAAATAATCAAAAAGAATAAATTATAATTTTTATTAAATAATAAGAAATCCTGAATGTGAATTGCCTGTAAATTATCTTTTTTGTGTTTTTATCTATGGAGGTTTTGAGTTAAATATCTATTCATGATCCTCTTAATGAATTCATCTTTCTTTATTGTCATAAAGATTTCAGCATTTGGTTCTTTAGAATCATCCAAAAGAGTATATCCATTATTATCCACTCTTATATTTGTTTTACGGCTTGTAAATAAATCAGGCCAAAGAACCGAACCGACAGCAACTACATCAAAGAGATTTGCTTCCGGTTGAGCATAACTTTCATTTCTCCACAAAGAATAAAGGCCGCATAAAGCATCAGTTAAAGGCGATTGGCGGAATAAAAGCGTATTAAGATTTTTCTCATCCAGTTTCACGAATGTTGTTACATCCAGCCCTGCATATGAGATTTTTGCACTTGAAGAAACAAACATTTTCGAAGCTTCGACATCAGCCCGGACATTCCATTCAGCATCCGGAACAGGTCCTGAATTATATCCCATATAAAATGATCCGAACATTGAAACAACCTTTTTTGCCAGCTTGAGAATATCTTTATCTTTTTGCAGAATATCTTTGAAATTGCAAACAGGTCCCACGGTAAATAATATTATTTCATTTGGATATTTCTTTAAATTGTCTATTATAAAATCTGCTGAATTAATTTGTGAAGGTTTCATTTTGTTGAATCCCTCCGACCAATAAAACTGATATGAGTAACCCGCAACTGCAGTATCAACTCCGACAATACCTGGTGTTGGATTACCCGCTACAACCGGAATATTATCTCTCCCGGTTTCATAAAGCAATTTGCAGATGGTACGGGCACGTAACGGTGTGTTACCATGATCCATTACAAATCCAAGCACTTCAAATTCAGGAGAGCTTAAAATTAGAGCTACGGCAAATGCATCATCGATATCTCCCCCAAAGTCACAATCCAAAATGATCTTTTGTTTTTTCTTGTCAGCTGCTATTAAAGAAACAGTAAATAACAATAAAAGTAATAGTATTTTTTTCATAATATTCAACGCTTTATTAAAAGTCCGGAATATTAACTACAATATAATTAGCGGGATTATGTAACAGAATTTCATATTCATTTAAACTTGCAGGTATAAAGAAAGATTCTCCTTTGGAAAATGTTTGATTATGTAAGCTATTTTCATATTCCCAACTTATTTCAAGTGTTCCTTCAATTATAAGATATACAATCGGCTTATTATCATTTTTTATTTTTTTTCTGAATCCGCTCTGTTTTTGATAAGAAGATATCTCAAACTCTTCAGCTTTGGTTTTATAAGTAACTTCATCCTCTTTCTGTTCGATATTAATTATCCTGAAATTATTAAATTCATATTTAATTATTTCAAGCAGTGTTTTTACATCTTTGAATTTATTTGTAAGACCAGCACGCACCACATTATCCGAATTAGCCATACATTCAACAATATTCCCCTTTATATAAGCATGCGGTACACCAGCATCTGTAAAAATTGCCTGGCCTGGTTTTAATTCGACTATATTAAAAAAGAATAACGAAAATAATCCTACATCGGCACCAAATAACTTATATTGTTTTATAAACTGGGATTCTTCAATAGTCAAATGTTCTTTATCCTTGAGTCGATTTAAAATTGGTTCAATATATTTAGAGAGGTTCACTTTTTCTTCAGCTTTCATCAAAATGCTGCCGTAAAGATCCTGAATATATTGTTCTGCTTCTTTAATATTTTTTGTTTTTATAATTTTGTCAATTAATTTCTTATCAACAAAATTTTTCAATTCCGGAAGAAGTCTTATGTTATGCTGAATTCCTTTTACCGGGCGGAAGCCGGCGATTGCAATTAATTTGTCGAGTGCAATTGCTATTTCAGGCTTATGGTTATCGTCAGGATAATTCTCCGGATCTAAATTATGCAACTTTTCAGCCTGTAACTTATTGGGATGAGTTTGTATGGAAAGAGCATTTGCCGCAGATAAAACTTTAAGCAAAAAAGGAAATTTTCCGCCAAACTTTTTTGAAACATATTCGCCCAAGCATTCCACCTTGTATTCGCTAATTACTTTATTTAAAGTAACTTTTCTTCCATCTATTTCAATTTCAGATGATGCTTTGGGATGAGTGCCGATCCATAATTCTGCATAAGGAATATCTTTTTGAATTTCGATATTCAGAAGTTTGGGGATAAATGCATTCTTATTTTTCGTTCCCCACTCATAATGCCGGATCTTATTGAAAAGTTTGTAAGGCTTTGGCAAAAATATATTCAATATTTATTCATCCTTAACTGGATTATTGATCAATTTTAGAATAGAAAATTTTAAAAAGTACACTTCGTTTTTGTATAAGAAAAATTCAAATTAAATATTCAGGCTATAATAAAAATCCTAAAGTATTCAAACCTTCGAGATTTCTTCTTAATACTTCTTTTACATCTTCTCCTTCGGTATGACCAATAACTCCAAAGGGTCCTTTAAAACCTGAATCCAAAACCAATTGGATCATCTTCTTCTCTTCGTTTCCTTTTCCTAATGTAATAATTTTAGGTCCCTCTTTTTTCATACCATCAAGATTAACTGCCCATAAATAAGGTTTCATAATTTTTAATAATTCAGAAAACCGGTCGATTTGATCGTGACCATGATGAAAATTATAAATAATACCTATTTCACAATCGGAAAGTTGCTTAATCATTTCAACCTGGTTTTCAGGTTCTCCAAACCAGCCGCCATGATTATAGAGTGCAATTTTACTGCCCGATTCCTCTGCTCTTTCATTCAAATACTGCAGCATTTTAACCCCTTTTTGCACTGATTCTCCCTGACTCAAACCATTGAAATAATTTTCATTGAACCCAAGCCATATTTGAGTTGATGTTCCTGATTCTTTTAATGCATTAAATATTTTTTCATTGGATTCACTCAACTTACTTGGTTCATCTTTTTCAATCCACATCCAGACAGCTATTATATTAATTCCATTATCCTTCGCTAAATGTAATTCATGAGCAGTCTCACCCAGGTGCTTTTCCCGCCAATCATAAGCATAGCTAGTAAAACCGAGTTCCTTTAACATTTCGATTCTTTCTTCAGGTGTTCTTTCTTTAGAATCATACGGAACAATGCACCAGGCAAATAAATCTTTCATACTAATTTTTTGATTTGTTGATTGAAATAAAGCTACATCCAAATCATCTTCCTGATTGTGAACATCAGTATCTGCATATAAATATGAATTTAGGAGGATAACTAATCCAAAACAGAAACTGGTTAAAACTGAGAAATAAAAGGGAAATATTTTTTTCTTCATAAAGACTCCTTTTACCGTACAGTTTAAAGTTTTATTTATAATATCTTCCTAAATATTCTACAATTGCTTTTTTAAGATCCAGCTTATCAACCATCCCTTCTTTTTTATAAACGATTTCACCTCCCGGTTTTATCAGCAAAGTATAAGGCAGAGCACCGGACCAACTTTTATCAGCTGCATCAATAAGTTTATATTTATCATCCGAATTATATTGATAGTTTTTTGTTGAAGCATATTTTTTTTCTAAAAATTTTTGAACTTTGTCTTTAATTGAAATATCATCCGTACTTAGAGTTACCATTTCAAATTCACGGTTTCTATACATTCTGTTTATTTCAATTAAATCTGAGAATTCGGCAGCACACGGGCCGCACCATGTTGCCCAGATATTTATAAACCGTAAATTACCAGTATTATTTTTTAGAAGATCTATTATCTCATCTATACTAATTGTTTGAAGTTCGACTTTTTCTTTATTCCATTTTTCAATTGCCTCTTTTGCAGATTCCTTTTTATAAGCCCATTTAAGAGAACAGCCGAAAGTTTTAGTTTGTTGTACCGGAACATCTTTCCCTGCCAGTAAAGCATCAATTGCATTACGGGTATCATTTTCAGTTACATTCTGAATTTTTTCGGAATTATCGATCCGCCCCGTATATTGCAATATTCTGTCTTTATTAAAAATAAATACATGGGGAGTAGCCTGCGGACCATACTTGTCTGCAGTTTCCTGTGTATCCCCATCATATAAATAAGGGAAATTAAATCCTTTATCCTTTGCCCGGATTTTCATTTCCGCTTTCGTATCACCTAAATCCGTATAACCCATTTCATCAAGCCTGAGAGCATCAGGACTATTTGAAGAGATGCAAACGACATCAACACTTTTGTATTTATAATCATTAACCAGGCTGATTATCCTATCCTCATAAGCCTGTGCGGTCGGGCAATGGTTTGCTGTAAAGATAATTACCAGGATATCTGCTTTTGAAAAACTATTTAAATTGTAGTATTTCCCGTCAATTCCCTGCAAATTAAAATCAGGTGCTTTTGAACCTATGTCAAGAGTTTTGTGCTCAGCTTGGCTGAACGTAAAAATATTAACAGAAAATAAAATAGCTAACAAAAATTTAAATGCAATTTTTATAATCATTGTACCCCTCCGAATACTTAGAACAAAGTTTTAATTTTTACTTATTCCAATCATCTGTTTTAAAAGTCGAAGCAGGAAGTCCAATCTTATTGAATAAGGTAGCTTCCGCTGTATTGCTCCATGCATACCTTACGGCAACCGGATTTTTTATTTGATCATTATAGACAATGAGTTTTTCCCCGTTCACTTTAACATCCGCTTTAACAAAATTACTATCTGCTCCTGCTATGATAAAATTATTTTCTCCGTTTACCGGTTTCAATACCAGGCCGTCATCGGCATAATTGAATGAAAGGATAATTTTGCCGTTTTCAACTTCCATTGATTTATAAAGAGGTCCCGAATAATTAACATCTTTGCCATAATTTTTCGATAAGGCCCATAATGCAAGCCGTTTTCCTATATCCTGTTTATCCGCAGGATGTATACTTTTAGTTTCACCAATATCGAGAGCAACTGCCATACCTGTATTTGGGACCGAAAGTGTTAAAAATTGTGCTTCCCGTATAACCTGGGATTTAGAATTTTCACCATAATCATAAGGAGCTATCTGTACATAATAAAATGGAAAATCCCCTTCATTCCAATCACTTCTCCAGTTTTTTATCATTAGAGGAAAAAGAGTTTTATAACTCTCAGGGTAGCTGACATTATTCTCTCCCTGATACCAGATTACACCTTTTATATGAAATGGTATTAAAGGAGCAATCATTCCATTATAAAGCATTGTCGGTGTATTAGGTCCGATAGTAATCGAGGTTTTCGGACGTGAGTAGAATTCCTGGTTCTCTATATTATACATATAAAATTTCCCATTCATATATTCTGCAACAGGAAGGTATTTCCACTCTCCCGAAATTGAAACAGTTTGAATACTATCAGGTCCTGCAGGGTGTATTATCATTTTTTCTTTATTACCCCAAATGCCTCCGCCGCCTTGATTATCAACTACTCTAACTGCAATAGTTAATGTAGTACTATTAACGATTGTTTTGGGAATGCTGTAAACTCGCGGCATTTGATAATAACCAACCTCTTCAATTGCTCCCACAAGTTTTCCATTAACATATGATCTATCCATATCATCAATAGGACCTAAATCGAGAACAAGATCTTTATTAAGCCAGTCTTGAGGAATATTAATCTTTTTTCTAAACCAGACTGCTCCATCAAAATCTCCAATCTCGGCTGATTCCCATAGTGTAGGGAGTTTCATTGTTTTCCAGGTATTATCATAAAATTCAGGGTCCGCTAAATTCGAATCGTTAAAATTCAAATTCTTCCATTGATTTTCAGGCTTTTTACTGGTAACATCAATTACAGGATGCTTAAATATCCAATCATTCAGCTTTTTAACTTCCTCTGTAGCAGATGATAATTTCTCAATAATCGGTTTATATTTATCAAGCTGGTTTAAATATTTGGCACTTGTCCATGATTCAATATAAGTACCTCCCCATGAAGAATGAATTAAGCCAATCGGGACTTTTAATTCATTATATAATTTTCTGCCGAAAAAATATGCTACAGCACTAAATTTTGCAGCTGATTGAGGGGTGCATTCACTCCAGTTACCGCTGCAATTAAATTCGGGTTTATTAGAGACAGCCCTGGTAACAGTAAAGAGCCTAATATCTGGATAATCTGCTTCCCTGATTTCTTTTGCAGAATTATTAATAGGATTTTGCGGCGGCCACCCTTCCAGCGGCATTTCCATATTGGACTGGCCTGAACATAACCAGACTTCACCCAGCATAACATTTTTATAAAGAATGGTTGAATCCCCGATTTGAATTTTTACTTCGTAGGGCCCGCCGGCCTTTTCAGTATTTATATTCGCTTTCCAGCTTCCATCATTTTCTACTTTAGTATCTGCAGACGCGCCCCAGCTGCAGTTTATCGATACTGCTTCACCAGGTTCAGCTTTACCCCAAAAAGGAACTTGTGTATTTTGCTGAAGAACCATATTATCCGAGAAAATTGCCGGCATTACGATGGAAGGCTTTTCCATGCTTTCAGGTTTAATAACCGAAATTAAGACTATTAATAAAATAATGAGTTTCATTTAATTCCCTTTAAATTTTTTAATATTTTGAGAAATAGAAAATTTAATACAATAATACATTTTGATAAATTGTTTAATTGTCCAATTGATATAATACAATTAAACAATTCAGCAATTAATAATAAATCAACTGATTTATTTTCAATTTTTTAATCATTTTTTTTATTGGACAGTAACAATATCCGGGTCCGGTTTTTCTATTTTTGAATATATTATTTCAACCCTGCTAAGCTGGGCTTCCCCGTTAAATTTTATTTTTAGATACCTGCTACTTAACGGGAATTCAGCACATGTATATTCAGCCGGGATAAAGAATTTATAAAAATTATTTAACGGCGGAAATGTTTCAAGTTTAGCATTTAAAGGTTTAAAAGTATTTAATGATTCGGAAGCAAACAGATTTAATCCGCAAATGTTTGATGCTTCCTCAACTGAGGGTGAATTCAAGAAAACCTGAACTTTGATGGAATCTATATCTTCAGGTAATTTATAAATGATATAAGAATCTTCAATTCCTCTCAGCCTATTGTTATCTTCCTTAGCTTTATATGAATCCTGGTAAGTCAGGTAAGTAAGGCTATCTGATTTTTCAAACAATTCAGTCGAATCAGCCATTTCATCAATAAATTTTTTATAGTTTACCGGTACCGGGCCGACTTCATTTGAAGGTGCAGATGATCCGGAAATATTCCTGGCAATTATCCTGTAATAATAACTCTTTCCCAGAACTGCAGCTGTATCATCAAACAAAGGACGAAAGACAGCATTTCCATCACTCACATTATCTGCAATGTATATCCATTTATCCGAATCCTCTTCCCTTCGCTCAATTGAATAAGATGATGCACCGGTAGAACCTTGCCAGGAAATATCATAAACATCCTTAATATTAAGTAAGTTTGGGGGATCAGGAACCGGCAGCGGGGATTCTTTTTCATTATTAATTTTATATGCACTCCTTCTCATAAAATCCATGATTTCTTTTTCATTATATCTTTCCCCGGAAGTAAATCCGGGAAACCTATAAGCGCTGACTCCAAAATTTTCACCGTGCTGGTAAAACCCGCCGTCCCGTGAATGAAATCTCAAACTCCAGATCATTATTCCGGATAAATCATTATTAATGGTAGTATCTACAATTGCTTTTACATCTTTAAGTGTACGGTATCCGAATTCACCAACAAAATATGGCTTCTTTCCTTCTGTCAATTTCTTAATTTCGGGTATCCCGGTTTCTGCCCTGGATATAGGGCCGTAGAAGTGAGTTGTTAATACATCAAAACTGGTATCCTGAACAGCCTGTTCATTAAGCCGGTAAAAGCCAACGATAACAAGATGATTTTTATCAATACTTTTAATATAATCGGCAACCTTCTTATGCCATTCATAAGGAGCATTGAGCTCATTCCCAGTTTCCCAGCCAAGTATTGATTTATCATTTTTATATAAAATACCTGTATAAGTATTTTTTCTATTCAAGACAAAATTAATGGTTTTTTCAAAATCGGAAATCAGCTGCGGATCAGTCCAGAATTCATCCGGTTTTTTACCTCTGAATGCGGCATATTCTGCCTTTCCTCCCCACCACAGCCAGTTATCTACAAAGGGAATAATTACTCGAACACCTTCTTCATTTGCGATTTGAAGAACTTTATCTAGTGCTCTGAATGCTTTTTCATTAAATATTCCCGGTCCTTCAATGTACCGGACAATGTTCTTAGATTCACCCGGTCTACGAACCGATAAAACATACATTCTTGTTACTTTGCCGCCAAGTTCTTTAATGGTTTTAAGGGCATCGTGTATTTCAAATTCTGTTGGTAATCTCCATGGGCTTGAAGCTTGGAATGGAAAGTAATCCTCGATATACAGCAAATTAGGAATATTAAAAGAAACAAACTTCAATTCTTTGTTCCCTTCCATCAATTTATCTTTTTTTGCAGTAACAAAAGACTCAAATTCACTAGCAGTACCGCAATGGATTAGGAATAAGCTAAATAGTAAGGAAACTGAATAAATTATTTTTTTCATATACCGAAATTCAATAAGATATTAAAGAAATGAGTTTTATTGATGCGGCAAAGAATATACCATTATCTCTAAATATTGAATGACTATCATTTAGAATAATTATGCTCAAAGTTAAATACCAAAAGCCATTTTGTAAAGTTAAATGCATCTTTTTCAAAATATATTTTTATAGTTACTTTTTGATCTTAGAAATTATTTTATTAAAATTTTATCATTTTTATAAAAGGATATCATAATCATAAAATTTATTAGTCGAAATGGTTGCGATATCGAACAAAATAACTAGTATAAAATTTGAGGAATATATATAATTATTAATGACTACTCGAGAGGTAAGCTATGACAAGCCAAAAAGTAAGACCGGCTATTATTCAAAATAATTCCAATTTACAAAATGAATTGCTCAAAAACTTGAGTCAGGATTTACTTGATAAATGGTACCCGCTTGCGGTGGATAAAAAAAACAGAGGATACTATACAAATATTTCCTATAATTGGAAAGTCGAACCTGTTCAGCATAAAATGATTGTTACACAAGCCAGGCATATATGGGCTTCATCAAAAGCAGCTATTCTATTCAACAATAAAACCTACACGGAAGCTGCAAAACATGGATTTAATTTCTTGAAAGATTCAATGTGGGATGGCAAATTCGGCGGTTTTTTTCAAATGAGAGATTATAAAGGAGAATATACAGATTATCTCGGTTTTTGTGATGAAAAAAGAACTTATGGAAATGCGTTTGCTATTTACGGCTTAGCTGCTTTATATGAACTATCAAAAGATGAACAAGTCCTGGAACTTGCTAAAAAAGCTTTTAAATGGATTGAAACACATGCTTATGACAATAAGTTAAACGGGTATTTCCAGTTTTTAACAAGGGAAGGTAAACATTTTGATAAAAACGGCAAATATTCTACTAAAGCTGATGATGGTGTTGAGGTTGGTTATAAGGATCAGAACTCTTCTATTCATCTGCTTGAAGCTTATACCGAATTGTATAATGTCTGGCCGGATGACGAATTGCGTAAAAGACTCTATAGCCTATTAATTTTAATAAGAGATGTTATTACCACTACAAAAGGTTATATGAATTTATTTTTTGAATATGACTGGACACCCGTTTCATTTAAAGATGCACTAAAAGAAATACGGGAAAAAAATTACAGGTTAGATCACGTGTCATTCGGGCATGATTATGAAACTGCCTTTTTAATGCTGGAAGCCTCACATACTCTAGGATTGGGAAATGATATTGAGACTCTTAAGATCGCAAAGAAAATGGTTGACCATGCAATCGTAAACGGATGGGATAATGAAAACGGCGGATTTTATGATGCGGGGTATTACTTTGCTGGAGAAAATAACTGCACTATAATTCAATCAACAAAAAACTGGTGGGCTCAAGCTGAAGGTTTAAACATTCTTCTTATTATGTCTAAAATTTTCCCTGATGAAAAGATATACCAGGATTATTTTCAGTTGCAATGGAACTATATCAAAAATTATTTGCTGGATGATGAGAACGGCGGCTGGTTTGAAGGCGGTTTAGATAAAGAACCGAATTTTAAAACGGGACAAAAGGGGCATATCTGGAAATGTTCTTATCATACCGGCAGAACTTTAATGAACTGCATTAAGATCCTGGCAGAAAAAGATTTTTCCTTAATGAAAAATGAGAATTTCAAACACGCAAAAGAAAACTTTACCGAATTTTTAGAGCATTGGCGAAAAAATGCTGAAAGCTTAGCTATAAAGAATACAGTTAAAACTTAACATAGGGAATGTAAATTTTGCTTTCAATACATCCTCTAGTCAATTTTGATATACCAATTATACATCAGCAAGATGAGACCATTATTTAAGTTACTTGAGTAAAACTATCTTCTTTAAAGCAGTATAGTTATTGGTTTTCAAAACAATAAAATAGACACCGCTTGCTAAATTTTCTGCATTATATTTTACTTCATAACTACCGGCATGCCTGAATTCATTATTAATTATAACATCAACTAATCTTCCTGATACGTCATAAATTTTCAAACTTATATCATTAGCCTTCTGTATATCAAACTTAACCGTTGTTGAAGGATTAAATGGATTCGGATAATTCTGATAAAGAAAGAATGCCGAAGGACTTTTTACACTATTAACAGATGTAAGAGCATTATTTAAGCTTACTAATTCTATACCATCACCGGTTTTAAGATTCCGTGAATATTCTTTATCTACAGAATTATTCCAATGCTCATGTACCCCAAGACTGTTTAAGGGGGCACCGTTACCTTCAGGATCATATATGGTTCCGGAAGGAGCTGAATCAGCAAGTGCTGCTTCGTGAAGATAATTATCGACAGCTCCATATACCGTATAATAATTAGAATTCATACTTTGCTCTTGACGGAATAAATCAAGACCAACTGATTCGATTGCTACATTGTCCTGAGAGAGGAATAAACTGGATGTCCAATCATTATTAAAAGGAGCTGAGAGCCATTTGCTTTCCAAGGCCACAGGACTTTGCTCATCCTTTACTCCGTAAAGTGCATCTATCATAAACAGCAGTGTCTTTCTTCCAATATCTTTATGCCCCATTAAATCAACAAGTGCATTATAAGTTTTCATCGGCCTCCCATAAAAAGTCCATTCCGGGCTGCCTTCAATATAAATATCATGCACAGCTACATAAGGATGTAATCCAGCTGCGTGCGGGGCATTTTGGTAAGGATTGCCGGTACTATCGTCACAGCTGAAAGTTCCAAAATGATTCTTTGTGCAAAATGTTACTCCCACATACCTGTGTCCTTTAAAATTTGCCAGGCTGATTAGATATGAAGCTTGAGCAACCACAGTCGGAAAATGCGCCGGATTTCCGCCTCCAATTTCCTTATTTAATTTTTCCGACCAATGAATGGTAGCTGTGTCTCTTACATATTTTTCACGGCCATTCATTTGACTCCAGCCCATAAAATGTATATCAGGAAATTCACTTTTACACCTGGTATAAATTGCATCCGGTACATAGCGGTTGGAATCATAAAATGTAATGTCTGCAGCCGGAATACCTGCTTTAATTACGAGCTGCCTTAATAGTGCAAGCACTGCCTGTGGAGATGGGAATGAAGAATTTCCCGGATTCCAAGCACTCCCAACCTGATTTAAATTAATTTTAACAGCAAACTTTTCACCGGGTTGATATCCTATATTTCCTTTTCCATGTTTATTGTTAAAATATTTAAATATCGCGTCCCAGGCTTCGACATCTGAAGATCTTCCACTTAATGAACGAAGAGATTTGGACAACATTGAATCGACAACTTCCTGGTTTGTGTTCTTATCATCCCACCAATACCCGGTTTTTCCATTCCAGCCTGTTGCGGATGAATCCCGCATCCAGACTACACGTCCCGGGAAAATTCCTTGTGCTTTACCCATTGGACTATTTGGAGGATCGGAAGGTACAAATAGAGAATCGGTTGAGATAATTGTAGCATATGTATCATTATTAGTTCGAAGGATAGTAAATGAAGCAATTACTAAAGCGGCAAAAATTAGAAATGCCGAGAAAGCATATTTTGATCTGCTAAAGTAATAACCAGCTTTTTTAATTGAAAAGACGGTTGCAATTAATCCACTGAGGAGAAAAAGAAAATTGGCTGCAAAAGGGGCGGCTACTTTCATACATGGATACTGAATACGGCTTGGTTTCGGGATAACACGAATTATTATCCAGAGTAAAGCAATCAGACCTAAAACAGGCCACAAAAAATTACTAAATCCTTTAACAGGTTTAAAACCAATAAATTTGCCTGTATTAGGACAAGATTGGATAAATTTCTTGAAAATATCTCCCATATTTTCCCCCGAACTGAAATTTTGAAAAAATGATAAAAAGTTCCCTTTGTATTTTTAATTTATTACTAAATATACTATTAGTAAAGATAACTTTGGAAATAAATTATTGAAGCATATAGAATTATTAAAAAAGAAATGCTGTGCAAAGGTGCCACAGCATTTCCAAGGAGGCGTAGCTATGAAAACTTTATAACCTTAAATTTTTTATAACTTCCAAATTCTTCTTAATTAATTTATTTCTTTGTCTAACACACTCAGCGCTTCTAAAAGCATCCTGAGGAGTATTCAGGACATAATCCAATAATAAATCAATATTTGATACAGCAACATTCATCCCTCTGTATCCTGATAGCACCGTAATATATGAAAACTTCACCGTTATTTCTTTTTATCCATCCATTACCGAAAACAACATTAGAAACATCACCGATTCTTTCATCACCTTGCGGCGCTATAAAATACCCACCCGGCTTTGCAATAACTTTATTCGGTTCTTTTAAGTCAGTTAAAAACATATAGAGAACATACCTTAAACCGGCAGCAGTGTTCCTTACCCCGTGGGCTAATTGCAGCCAGCCTTTTTCAGTTTTAATAGGTGCAGGTCCCAAACCGTTTTTTACTTCCTTAATAGTATGATAAACCCTATCATCGATAATGGTCTCGTTATCAATAACTGCTTTCTCAATTTTATCTGACAATCCCCAGCCAATGCCACCGCCTGTACCTGTACTTATAAATCCATCCTGCGGACGAGTGTAAAAAGCATATTTACCGTTAACAAATTCAGGATGCAACACAACATTTCGCTGCTGCGGTGATTTGGTTTTTAAATCAGGCAGCCTTTCCCATTTTATTAAATCTTTTGTTCTTGCAATACCGGCTTGTGCAATTGCAGACGAAGTATCACTTTCAGGGGAATCAGGATCTTTTCTTTCTGTGCAAAAGATTCCGTAAATCCATCCATCTTCATGCTGAACAATTCTTGCATCATAAATATTAGTATCGGGATCATTTGTCTCCGGCATTTCAACTGGGTAATCCCAAAACCTAAAATTGTCCATTCCGTTAACAGATTCAGCGACAGCAAGAAATGATTTTCTATCATAACCCTCAACCCTGACCACCAATAAAACTTTGCCGTCTAATTCAATAGCTCCCGAGTTAAAAGCACCGTTTACTCCCAGTCTTTCGATTAAATTCGGATTTGAATTATAATCCAGGTCATATCTCCAAAATACAGGCGTATGTTCGCCTGTAATAATTGGATTTTTATAACGGGTAAATATCCCGTTATTCTTTTTTATTGGTTCATTCTTTCTTGAAATTAATTTTTCGTGCCCGTCAAATAACAGCTTTAATTTTTTATTAAATTGTTCTGATGTCATTTTTCTTCTCTTTATATTTAGAATGCAACTTTTTCTTCAGCAATCGGCCTTGTATTTTTTTCACCGAAATTTTCTTCAAGCTTATTCCACCACTTAAACTTTAAGAAAATTGTAGTAATAACCAAAATTACAATGCCTATTATCATGTAAGTTATATTTCCGATTACCATATAAATCGGGACTATCATTAAAGACAACTGCCAGATTATACCAACTGCAACATTAAGTATATCTTTTTTAAAGTTTTTATTTCTTTCAAAATCCGGGTATTCTTTTATTACCTTTTCATAAATCGGTTTCCAAAAACCCCAGGGTCTCACATTCATATAGAAATTTTTAAGTACTTTCTCATCATCAGGCGGCGTTAAAAATGTCCCTGCCAAACTCCCTATTAACGAAAGAAGAAGGACAAGCGGAAAGCCTTCCAGAGAATTCAAATTCGGGAATAACAAAGGAACAATAAATAAAGAGGCTAACCCTGCAACCATACCCCAGAAATATCCGTAACCGTTAAATCGCCACCAATACCATTTTAGAAAATTTGCAGTTGTATATCCGCCCCAAAGGGAATTCACTATCCACAATGTAACTTGATCGACTGATTTAGCCAAAAAACCAAATAAACAACCTACAACTACTACGGCAAGCGAAACAATATAACTCATTTTTACATAGACTTTTTCATCTGCATTCGGTCTAATATATTTTTTGTAAATATCATTAACAATGTATGCAGGTGCTGCATTAACAGTAGCGGCATATGTCGACATAAATGCAGCAACTAAACCGGCAATTAGAAGTCCTCTTAATCCATTCGGAACAAAGTCCCTTATGGCAATAGGGAGTAAAGATTCGAAATTAAAATTTGCACCCATTGCCTTAATTTGCGGAATGTAGAAACCTAAGGCCAAAACAGTTAAACCGGCAATCATCATATACCTTGGAAAGAACAATGCAACATTTACCATCCCGCTCATTTTTGAAGCTTCAACAGGATTTTTTGTAGACAATATTCTTTGCATATCGTAATTAGGTGCCGGTCCGGCTAGGCTTACAAGAAAACCTTTAAATAAAGCCATCATAAAGAAGAAACCGAAAATGGAATAATCATCACTGGAAATTTTCGAATTAAGATCAGGTAAGATGTGAGACCAATCGATATTTAATTTCCAATGGAAGAAAATCTGATCCCAGCCGGCAGGTAAGAGAGCGTTTAAGGTTTCAGGACTTACTTTATTCATTGCAATGATTCCTATAGCAACAGAAGCAATAGTCATTATTATAAATTGAATAACTTCTGTTAATACTACACTATACATGCCTCCTTTAATTACATATATTGCAGCAATACACATTATTATGAGTGCGTATGTATTTGCGGATAGATCCCACGGCAGGAAAGTTTTAAAGAATAAACCGGAACCTTTAAAAGCATATGCTAAAAATCCGATAACGCTTACAATAGCAAAAACAACTATAATTATTTGAGAAAGCACAGCCCCCCGCCCATTTCCAAACCTTGTTTTCAGCCATTCAGCTCCGGTCATTACGTTTGATCTGCGAAGCCAGGCTGAAAGAAATACCATTAAAAAAATCTGGTTGAATATCGGCCAAACCCAGGGTATAAAAATACTTTTTAACCCATAGATAAAGAGCAACATTACAAGCCAGATTGTGCCGGTAATATCAAACATACCTGAAGCATTGGAAACTCCTAGTATCCACCAGGGAATTTTATTACCTCCCAGAAAGTAGCTGTTAATATTTTTAGAAGCTTTTTTGCTGATATAAATTCCAATAAATACAATTATTAACAAATAAGCTGCTACTATTGATATGTCAAGGATACTTAATGTCATTCGGTTTGTCTAAAATTCATCTATTGAGACGGCATAAACAATGCCAGTAAAAAATGTTTAATTCGATATTAAAAGTGTAAAATGAACACAAATAGTTTATTGTATTATTTTATCAAAATAATAATGATTTATATATTTAATAACTAATAAAAGCAGATTATATTTTTATTTAATAAAAGTTTAATATAATCGATACATGAAATTATAGAATA
The DNA here is from genome assembly GCA_963739895.1 of uncultured Ignavibacteria bacterium. Classification (GTDB taxonomy): domain Bacteria; phylum Bacteroidota; class Ignavibacteria; order Ignavibacteriales; family Ignavibacteriaceae; genus CAVQBP01. The sequence continues at coordinate 29,647 of CAVUCR010000040.1, forward strand.
ATTTTTAGTAAATTCAATTAAAATATTTTTTTGATGCTGTAAGACTTATCCTTATGAAAAAAAGCTTTACAAATATTTTTGTGAGATTTCTTTTCATAATTTTACCAATAAATTTTCTCTTTAGTCAAGAACACGATACCCATATATTTAAATCAACCTGCCTGAAAATATTCTAAGAATAATAATAATTTCACCTAATATTGTTAAAATTTCGGAGACTAAAAATAAAACTTTTTCAGATAAAAGAAGTTTGTCGGTTTTGCCAATTGCAAACATGCAGACAAAATGGATGAAAAAAGAAACCAGGACATTGATTAAGATATATACCGACAGTCTCTATTTAGAAGCGAATAAAGTTAACGGCGGTATTTCATTTTTTACTGCAGATAGACAACTAATTCTAAAAGCTGCAGCAATTGATACAGGGAATTTTCAACCTGCCCAAATAGATAGCGAAAATGTATTCCATGTTAAACAAAAATATATTTTGTCAAAAGAAGAAGCTGTTTACGGTCTCGGGCAATTTGAGGATCTCATAATGAATTACAGGGATCATGATATCTTGATTTCACAGGCAAACAGAACAGCAGTAAATCCTTTTTTAGTTTCAACAAACGGCTATGGTATTTTGTGGGATAATTATTCCAAGACAAGATTCCATGACGGAAATACCGGGACTTTTTTTTATTCTGAAGTTGCTGACCAGATTGACTATTATTTTGTTTACGGTTCAACCATGGATCAAATAATCAGCGGGTATAGAACCTTAACCGGTCAAGCTCCTCTTTTTGGTAAATGGGCATACGGTTACTGGCAATCAAAGGAAAGATATAAATCTGCGGATGAATTATTAAGTGTTATAAAAGAATACCGCACTAGGGAAATACCACTGGATAATATTGTACAGGATTGGCAGTATTGGGGAGATATGGACCAATTCAGCGGAATGATATGGGATTCAATAAGAATACCCTGCTCCTAAAAAAATGATAGACAGTATACATTCGTTAAATGCTCATCTAATGGTTTCAATATGGCCGGCATTTGGGAATAATTCAAGAATATATAAAGAAATGGAATCTAATAATTTTCTTTTTAATGAAACCCATTGGTCTGGAGGAAAAGTGTACGATGCTTATAATCCGTCAGCAAGAGATATATACTGGAAATACGTTAAGAAAGGATTATTCGATAAAGGCGTAGACGCCTACTGGATGGATGGATCCGAACCCGAATTCAGATGCACAGATGACAGGTACATTACAGAATTATCAATTAAGAAAGCAGGTAAAAATTATCTTGGAACTAATGCAAGGTATTTAAACACTTATTCGCTTGAAACAACAAAAGGCGTTTATGAACATCAAAGGGAAACTTCGGTTAAAAAGAGAGTTTTTATTTTAACAAGGTCTGCCTTTGCAGGGCAGCAAAGATATGCGGCCGCTGCATGGTCCGGTGATACTTTTGCAAGCTGGGATGCGTTAAAAATTCAAGTAGCTGCCGGAATAAATTTCAATTTATCCGGTTTACCTTATTGGACAAATGACATCGGCGGTTTTATTACAAGCTTTAATTACCCTGATGGGGTGAGCGATGACGCTTATAAAGAACTTTACGTGAGATGGTTTCAATTCGGCGCTTTCTGCCCTATTTTCCGTTCACACGGAACAAATACACCGAGAGAAATCTGGCAGTTCGGTCATAAGGGGGATTGGGCGTATAATGCACTTCTTAAAGCAGATGAATTAAGATACCGTTTGCTACCTTACATTTATTCTGTTGCCTGGAAAATTACAAACCAGGATTACACGATGATGAGAGCCATGGTTATGGACTTCCCTTCGGATAAAAGTACTTATTCGATTAATAACCAGTTTATGTTCGGTCCTTCAATACTGGTTTCGCCTGTCACAAAAGAGATGTTTCATCCGACAGATTATAGTGGAGTTGATATAACTCCCGATCATTTTTACTCTGTTAGCGGACAAGAACATGGATTGCAGCTTGATATTTACAAAGGTACGGATTTTAACCAGCTGGTTTTATCAAGGAAATTTGAATCGAGTCAGATCGGCTGGATCGGTTGTCTTCCAGAAAATCTTGATTCCAGCTATAGTATAAAAATAAAAGGTAAAATCGCTTCGGGAAAAAAAGGAAATTATAGATTTTTTATACTGACGGATGCCGGCGTAAGACTATGGATAAACGACACGCTTTTAATTGATAAATGGGATAATAAAGATACATCACGATTCAAATCAAATATTTTTTTGGAAGTAAATAAAAAATATAATTTTAAAATTATCCATAAACAGTTCAGGGGGAATACGGCATATCTAAAAATCAATTGGATTAAGCCTCATAACAATGAAGATCTCTCTATGGAAAATATATATCTGCCAAAAGATAATACATGGTATAACTTCTGGACAGGAGAAAAAATACCGGGAGGGGAAAAAATAAATGTTGAAGTTCCTATTGATATTATACCTTTATATATTCCTGCAGGATCAGTAATTCCTTTTGGACCGGAAATTCAATATACAGCTCAAAAGCCGGATCCAATCGAATTGAGAATTTATCCCGGCAAGAATGGAAGTTTCAATCTGTACGAAGATGAAAATGATAGTTATAATTATGAGAAAGGTAAATATTCGATAATCCCTTTTAAATGGGATGATAAATCAAATGTTTTAACAATAGAAAAACGGGAGGGTGAATTTTCTGGTATGCTAACAAATAGAATTTTTAATGTTATATTGGTTAATAAAAATCATGGCGTGGGTACAAATATTGAGACTACACCAGATCGGGTAATTAATTATTCAGGTAAAGAAATGAAAATTCAATTTTAAAATAAAGGAATTGAAAAACCGGACCAATTAATATTGAGACTCTATTGAAAAAGGTGAAATGATTAATATCAAGTGAAATTTAGTTTTCGGGAAAAATATAACAACCAGGTAAAAAAGTTCTTTATAAAGATAAATAGTTGAATATGAAACCAAAATTTTCAATGCCATTGCGTGGTATTGTTCCGCCACTAATTACTCCGCTAACCGATAATGACACATTGGATGTTGAGGGACTTGAGCGTTTGATAGAACATGTCATTGACGGTGGAATCCATGCGATTTTTCTTTTGGGTACAACCGGTGAGTTTGCCAGCCTGAGCTATAAAATCCGTGCAGAATTAATAAAACTTAGCTGCCAGTTTGTAAAAGGGAGGCTGCCTGTTTTGGTGGGTATTTCCGATTCTGCTTTTACTGAAAGCCTGAATCTAGCTAAAAAAGCAGCCCAATATGGTGCCGATGCTGTAGTCATTACTCCTCCCTACTATTTTGAATCGGGTCAGCCTGAGTTGCTCGAGTACTTGAAACGAATCATGAAACAGATGCCGCTGCCGCTTTTCATTTACAACATGCCGGTTCACACTAAGGTAATGTTTGCCCCGGAAACAGTAAAAACAGCTGCCGAAATCCCCGGAATTATTGGTATGAAAGACAGCTCTACCAACCTGGCATATTACAACCAGGTGCGCTACTTGTTAAAAGAACAGCCGGAGTTTACTTTTATGATAGGGCCGGAAGAGATTACCGCAGAGTTTATATTGCTGGGTGGTCATGGAGGTGTGAACGGCGGAGCTAATATGTTTCCTAAATTGTATGTTGATTTGTACAAGGCCGCAGCGGCTCATGACATTGATGCCATTGTTCCCTTGCAACAAAAAGTGATGCAAATCAGCACCACTATCTATAAAGTTGGCCGTTTCGGCTCCAGCTATTTGAAGGGTCTGAAATGCGCTTTATCGATTATGGGCATTTGCAACGACTTCATGGCAGAGCCTTTTCACCGCTTCAATGAACCAGAACGCAAAAAAATTGAGGAAGCGTTGGAAAAGCTAAATTACAAAGAGCTGTTATAGAGACTGGTTGTTGTCAGCTTGATATTAGATGCCTGCAGCTAGTATAAATCAAAATCATCTACAATTGTAACGAATTGAGTGAAAAATATCAGATAAACAAAAATCCCGGAGAAAGAAACAGTCGGCTTTACCGACCTATCTGTTGAGCATCAATAAATGCTGTTTCAGAGGGAACATTAGGCCAAAAGGGGAAGGATAAATAGAGAAACATTGATATTAATTAAGAAAAATAGTCAACTGCCCTCTGGTGACAAGTTTTTGAAAGTCATGCTCAAATTCAGAATAAAATATCAAGTATTCAAAATATTGATTAAGGACTAAATTGATGATGAGTACAATTGACATCATTATTTTTATTACCTATCTACTAGGAATTGTATTATTTGGAAGTTCATTTTACCGAAAAAATAAATCATCAGCGGCATTTACATTAGGGAACGGGAATATTCCAACATGGGTAATCTCTCTTTCGATCTTTGCAACCTTTGTAAGCAGCATCAGTTACCTGGCATTACCTGGACAGGCATATTTATCCAACTGGAATGCCTTTGCATTCAGCTTATCCATACCTTTTGCCATGTACATGGCCGTTAGGTTTTTTGTGCCGTTGTATCGCTCGATCAATAGCCCTTCGGCATATACATACCTGGAGAAACGTTTTGGACCTTGGGCAAAAGTTTACGTATCGGTAATGTATTTATTGACCCAATTGATGAGGGCAGGAACAATTCTGTTCCTATTAGCTCTCCTAATGCATGTACTACTAGACTGGAACATGATTACTATCATAATTGTGACCGGTCTCAGTGTAATGCTATATTCCTTATTGGGAGGAATCCAAGCGGTCGTATGGACCGATGCTATTCAAGCCATTATTTTGATTGCCGGGGCATTGGTTTGCATTGGAACCATTATATTTTCGATGCCGAATGGTGCCGGACAGATTTTCCAAATTGCTGTTGAGAACCATAAATTCAGTCTAGGGAGTTTTGGAACCAGCTTGATTGGCTCCACGTTTTGGGTCGTTTTGATATATGGATTGTTTATCAACCTGCAGAATTATGGTATCGATCAGAATTACATTCAACGCTATATGACTTCCAACTCAGAAAAAGAAGCGAAGAAATCAGCTCTTTTCGGTGGGCTGTTGTATGTACCTGTTTCTGCTATGTTCCTTTTTATCGGGACTTCACTTTTCGCTTTTTATAAGACGCATGCGGGTTTACTGCCGGCTGGTATTCAAGCCGATAAGGTCTTCCCCCAGTTTATAGCGCATCAACTTCCAACCGGGCTTGTAGGATTTTTAATCGCTTCGGTTTTTGCAGCAGGAATGAGTACAATTTCTACCAGCATTAACAGTTCTGCCACAGTCATCCTAACCGATTTTTTCAAAATTCCACAGGATGATCCTAAAACAGAAAAAAAATCCATGCGTATCCTTTACCTTGGATCATTGATTTTTAGCCTTCTTAGTATTGGAATTGCAATTGCCATGATCAATGTACAAAGTGCTTTGGAAGCTTGGTGGAAACTGGCTTCGATATTCAGCGGGGGTATGTTGGGACTTTTTTTATTAGGATATTTATCAAAAAAGGTTACAAGTGTTGGTGCAATTTCGGGTGTTGTGGTCGGGGTTCTGGTTATTGGTTGGTTGAACCTTTCTCTTTTCTTTTTTCCACAAATGGGATTGGAAGCATTTGTTAGTCCGTTTCATACCTATTTATCAATTGTGTTTGGAACAGCGGCAATATTTATTGTTGGCTTTTTAATTGGCACTATCATTAATAAGGTTTCACAAAAAATTTAAGCCGCCTAAAAAAAATTTTAACTGCTTGTTTACTTTAAAAAATGATTTTCAGGACGATCATTGAATTTATTGTAATAATATAGTTCGGAATTTAAAGAATACTCTAGTAAACTTTGATTTTAATAATTGTTTTAATTATCTCAATCATTACCGAACACTGATTTAATACTAGTTAGCTGCAGCAATATATTTTATTTGTAAATTTCTTGTCCAATTTCAAGATTATGTTTTTCAAAGTTTTGTTTTATAAATTTGAGAAAAGGTTTGAAAATTACTATCGGAATAGCAATGAAAGTTTTTCTACTATTTATATTTTCTATATTAATATTCACTGAATATGACTATCCACAGGATGTTAACTTTACTGTCAATGTTAATGATTCACTGAAACCTATTAGTCCATATATTTTTGGCACCAACCAGACATTAAATGGTGATGAAAACTGGGCTGCCTTACGACAGGGAGGTAACCGTATGACAGGTTACAATTGGGAAAATAATGCTTCCAACGCAGGGAGTGACTATAACCAGCAAAGTGACAATTACCTGACCTGGATAGAAGGAATTCCTACCGATAGTGAAAATATTCCCGGAATAGTAACTACTAATTTTCAAAATCAAGCCCTGCATTTTGGAGCCTATTCCCTGGTTACATTACAAATGGCCGGCTATGTTGCGAAAGATAAAAGCGGCCCGGTTTCAGAATCTGAAACTGCTCCTTCGCCCCGCTGGGCATCAGTAGAATTTGTAAAAGAAAGTCCCTTTTCACTTACCCCTGATCAATCAGACACAACTGTTTACATGGATGAGTATGTAAATTTTCTAGTTAATAAATATGGAATGGCGAATACGGCAACAGGTATCAAAGGATATTCTTTAGATAATGAACCTTCATTATGGGTTTCTACTCATCCGCGAATTCATCCCTTAAAACCTACATGCCAGGAAATAATTCAAAGATCTATTGAACTCTCCGAAGCAGTAAAAGATATAGATTCTTCTGCCGAAATTTTTGGTCCGGCTTTATATGGTTTTAATGCATTCCAGACTTTCCAAGATGCAACCGACTGGAACACAGTAAAAGCCGGGAAAAGTTACACATGGTTTATTGATTACTACCTGGATAAAATGAACGAAGCAGAAAAAACAAAAGGTAAAAGACTACTTGATGTCCTGGATGTTCACTGGTATCCTGAAGCCATCGGCGATAATAGAATTACTGATAATAATGCCAATACTAGTGCAGATAAACTTGTGAGAGTTCAAGCTCCAAGAACTCTATGGGATAAAAACTATATAGAAAACAGCTGGATAGGGCAATGGGGAAAAGCACACCTCCCGCTTATTCCGAATTTAATTAGCTCTATTAAAAAACACTACCCTGGAACGAAATTGGCATTTACGGAATTCACCTACGGCGGAGAAAATGATATTACCGGTGCTATCGCAGTAGATGATGTACTCGGCATATTTGCTAAATATGGTGTTTATTTTGCTTCTTTCTGGCAAGTAAACTCGGGTGCTAATTATATATCAGCTGCCTATAAAATGTATAGAAATTATAACGGAAATAATTCAACGATCGGAAATTTTTATCTTCCTACCGGAACGAGTGATAGTGTAAATTGTTCAATATACGGTTCTACTAATCTGAATGGGGATACAATACACTTAATAGCTATAAATAAAAATTTTAATAAGGAAATCACCGGCAATTTTTCTATCTCATCTTCTAAAGAAATTTTAAACGGCAAAGTTTGGAATTTAGACAGCACAAGCACTAATATTATCGAAATTGATTCTATAAATAATATTAGTGAAAATAATTTTTCATATAATCTTCCTCCCAAATCTATTTGCCATTTTGTATTAAAGATGGGATATGTCCTTGGTGTAAATGACGATAACAATGTACCCGATAATTTTTATCTCAAAGCTTACCCCAATCCTTTTAATCCTATCTGCAGGATTGAATATAATGTTCCCGGTAATTCAGTTTCAAGAATTGATATAATATCTATTGCAGGAAAATTAATTAGAAGTTATAACAACCTGGATCGTCATGGAATTTTATATTGGGACGGAACAAACGAAAATAATCAAGAAGTAGCTTCCGGTGTATACCTGGCAATCCTGAGAAACGGTTACAAAATCTCAACTCAAAAACTTATGCTGTTAAAATAAAAAAAGTTCATCTTGACAATTGAATTTTTATTATATATATTTACTCTGTTTTTCAAAGTACTTTATTTTTAGGAGGGAATATGGATTCTATCTCAGCACAGGAAGAACTTTCTTTTATTAAAAAAGTAATTGAGGATAGTAAAAGAATTTTAATTATTGACGGTAAAAATTTTATTTTCTGGGGAATACTTGGATCTATAGGGCTTTTGGCTACTTACTTATCTATAATAACTAAGAATTATTCACTGATAAACTGGTCATGGATGGTTTTAATATTTTTTGGATTTGTTTATACGATTTTCTATTATCAAAAAAAATCCAGGACCGGTAATTCCCAAACGTTTGCGGGCAAAATAATGAATTCTATTTGGTTTGCAATGGGAATTGCAGCAACAATTTTAGGCTTTGCCGGAGGTATGTCAGGGGCCATTCATGGAATTTATATCTCACCATCGATCAGCACTGTTGTGGGTGTTGCTTATTTTATTAGCGGAATAGTCTACAGTTCCAAATGGATGACCGGTTTATCTGCCGGGTGGTGGCTGGGTGCTGTTATTATGTTTGTATTTCCGGGTTTACATTCCATTTTAATAATGGCCGGAATGATGATATTTTTTCAAATTGTTCCCGGAATAGTTTTATATAAGAAATACTGTGCTGAATTTTCAGGTAAGGTTGTATGAATGAATTTGATTATCAGCAATTAGATGATATAATTCATTCGAGGATCCGGCTGGCGGTAATGTCTGTTCTTATTTCAATTGATGAAGCTGAGTTCACTTTCCTTAAAAATAAAGTTAATGCAACTGATGGTAACCTAAGCACTCACTTAAAAAAATTGGAGGATGCCGGTTATATCTCAGTTAAAAAAATTTTTATTGATAGGAAACCTTTATCCAGGTACCTGCTCACCCAGAAAGGGAAAAAAGCTTTTGAAATCTACATTAAAAAATTGGAGAATATGATTAAGCAATAATAATTTATAAGTTTTTATTTTACTGCTTATAATAATGCATGATATTTATTTATTTTTGAATGAACCGGTTTGTTTTCTTATTTGCCGGTTATTATTTTTTATATGATATACTAAAACTGATATAGATCCGGATCTTTATCTCAACACTTTTAAAAAGGTAGGAGGGAAATTGGCCAGGAAGATCAGTTCCGCCCTCAATCATAACAGCTGCGGGAAGTAAACCGAAAAAAGTAGAAGAATTCATTGGGAGAGTTAATTCTGATACCGGTTCGATAAGCATTGCACGTATGAAAAGTCCATCCGGTTGGATAGAGCCCGGCCAACAACCTGAGTTTGATGAATATACGCTTGTCCTAAAAGGAACTTTAAGAGTAAAAACCTCGACTGACACAATTGATATAAATGAAAATGAAGCAGTTATAGTTGCTAAAAACGAATGGGTTCAATACAGTACTCCGGGACCGGAAGGTGCGGAATACATTGCGGTTTGTATGCCTGCATTTTCTCCTAATACTGTTCATAGGGAAGAATAGAAATTTTCTTGACTAATCGATCAGCCTGCCGGTTGCTTAATGCTCGCTTTTAATAAATTTTCAATCAATTCAATCAAGTCTTTTTTCATGAAAGGTTTTGCTAAATAATGAGAGCATCCTTCATCAAGCAATTTCTCTTTATCACCATGCATAGCATACCCTGTTAATGCAACAAAGGGAATATCTTTATACCCATTTATTTCCTTAATTTTCCGCATAACTTCAATTCCGCTTAAACCATTCCCCAAATTAATATCCATCAAAACAATTGAATAATGTTTTTGTGAAGAAAGCTGGATTGCAGTCTTATCATCTTTCGCATAATCTACTTTACATATATTTTTGAGGTATATTTTGACCACTTCTTTATTCATCTCATTATCTTCTACAAGAAGAATTTCGGGGGAATGATTTTCATCATTATTTCTTTTTCCATTACCATTATGATTACTGGAAATAAAAAATTCCTTAGTTTTATTGTTCTCCGGAACAATGGCAGGCAAATAGATAGTGAATTGAGAACCCATCCCCGGTTCACTTTCTACGGTAATATAGCCGTTCAGAATCTCAATTATTTTTTTAGCAACTGTCAATCCTAATCCATTACCTTCAAAGTTTCTTGATTTTCCTTCACTGGCCTGCCTGAAATCTTCGAAAATCACTTTTTGTTTTTCTCTGGATATACCAATTCCTGTATCTGATACTCTAATAGCTCCCCAAATTATATTTCTTTCCATAACCTTGTCGGTTTCAATGCAAACTCCGCCTTTAGGAGTAAATTTAATTGCATTATCAATTATATTATTTATCGCTTGGCTGAATAACCTATCGTCGGCTAAAATATTTAATTCTTTACATTTAAAATCAAGCTTCAAACTCAATTTCTTTTCAATTAAATGATCGGTAAAATTTTCAACAAGGCTATTTATTTTTTCCGCAACACTGATTTTCACATTATTGATATACACCTGCTTAGATTCAAGCTGCGAAAACTCCAAAATTGATTCTAAAGTAGTTAAAAGTCTTTTTCCTGATTTAAGAAGCAATTCTGCCATTTCTATATTATTAGTACCGGATAATTGTTCTTTAAGTATTTGTGCAAATCCTAAAATTCCGACCATTGGAGTTCTTAATTCATGGCTCATATTAGCAAGAAAAACAGATTTCAGCCTGTTCATTTCTTCAGCTTTTTCTTTAGAACGAATTAATTCGAACTCCGTTTTTTTACGTTCAGTTATATCTTCCTGAAGACCTAGAAAATATATTATTTTTCCATCGGGATCCTTTATAGGTGAAATTAAAGCTGAAGCCCAATAAAAATCACCGGATTTCTTTTTATTTTGAAATTCCCCTATCCAATCATTCCCATTTGTTATAGTATCCCATAGCTTTTTATATTCTTTAGGTGTTTTAATCCTGAAGATAATATCCTGGGATTTTTCCCTACGACTTCTTTTAGACGGTAACCTGTTACTTCTTCAAATTTAGGATTGACATATTCAATTTTTCCTTCAACGGATGTAATAACAACAGAAACAGGGCTTTGTTCAACAGCACGTGAAAGTTTCAGAATTTGTTCTTCTGCTTTTTTCATAAAAGTAATATCTTCAATTGAAGATATAAAAATTTTCTGATCGTAGAGCTGGAATAATTGAACATGAAACATACTTTTGGATTCCATCAAAAGTTGAAATTCTGTAGATTTTGCGCTTAAGTATTTGAATAATCGTGTAATTTAATTCCATCATTATATTTTGACCTTCAAATGTTTCTCTATGATCTTCATTTGGATAGTGTATTGATCCAGAATTGGATAAAAGAACTTCATCTGTTCTTTTTTATAACCTAATATTTCTTCGAATTTTTTATTGGAATAAATAATTTCATCCGTTTCAATTTTACATGCGACCAATCCCGTCTGAATATTTTCAAGAACCATTTCAATAAATTCATTACGTTCATTTAATTGAATTTCAGCGGTTTTCTTTTCAGTAATATCCCTGGCAATAAGATCAAAGCCGACAACTTTATTATCTTCAATAATTATATTGTTGCTTTGAGCAAGCCATATAATATTACCTGATTTTGATTTGAAAGGATATTCGATATAACGTAGTTTTTTCTTTATTAAATACTGTCGCATTAATTTGTATTTGCAGATCTTTCTGAATTGAGGTAAAACAATTCCAGAAAATTCACCCTGTCAAGTTCTCTTCGGAATATTCAGAAATTTTTAATGCGGCATAATTTGCATATTTAAATCTCCAGTTAATATCAAGGCCGAAAATAACATCAGAAGCATTCTCAACTACTTCCCTGTATTTTTTTTCAGAATCAAGCAGAGCGTTTCGGCGATAAATTTTTCGGTTATATCATGGAAATACAAACACAATTCCGTCAATATTTGATTTGTTCATCCTTTATTGATGAAATACTTGATTCTACAATCCTAAATTCGTTTTCGATTAAATGCAATTGTGATATCGGATGGGAAATTATCTGTATACCCATTAGTAATTATTTCCTTGATGGCACTATCGGTGTCATTATACGTTTCTTTATCAACGATATTAAATACATCAAGTACATATTTGCCGATTGCATCATTGCAATTAAATGAAATTAAATTTACTGCAGAGGGATTCATATAGTTATTTTTCCCTTTTTATCTGTAGCAATAACCGCATCACCGATGCTATTAAGTGTAATTGATAATCTTCTTTCATTATCCCGGAGTTTTTTTTCCATATTATGTTTATAAAGAGCAATTTCAATCGAAGTATGGAGTTCTCTTTCTTCAAACGGTTTAACTATATATCCGTAAGGTTCGGTAATTTTTGCTCTTTGCAAGCGTATTGGAATCGGTAAATGCCGTCAGAAAAATTATAGGGATATCTATCATCTCTTTAATTTTTTCAGCAGTCTCAACTCCGTCAATTGGTCCTTTTATATTAATATCCATTAATATAATATCTGGTTTTTGTTCAACGGTAAGGTCTATTGCGTCCTTCACCGGAGGCAACAAATCCACAAACCGAATAACCTAAATCAGTAAGTCGGCTTTCCAATTCCAGTGCTACAATAGATTCGTCTTCAACAATTAATATCTTTGACATATGCTTTGAACTTTTACTTTTTTTATCATTATTCCCGTTTCTTAATAGTGTAAAACCAAAATTGGATCCTTCACCACTTTTGATTCAACAAAAATTTTCCCTTTATTCATTTCAACAAATTCTTTACAAAGAATTAAACCGAAACCCGAACCTTCTTCATTTTGAGTTCCGCTGGTCGAAATATTTTGATCTATCTGAAAAAGCTTTCCGATAATATCCGCCTTAATACCTACACCGTTATCAATGATGTTTATTTCAGCGTATTCACCTTTCTTTTTAACCGATACAATTACTTTTCCGCCAGCTGAAGTAAATTTGATTGCATTAGAAATTAAGTTTCTAAATATTGTTTCAACCATATTCAAATCGGCAAAAACTTCTATATCGTTCTCAACTTCAATTTCTAAAGAAATATTTTTATTTCTAGCATTTCCTTTATACAAATCCAGCATTTGGTAAATAACTTTTCTTAGACAGAATAATTCGGGGCTATATTTAATTCTGCCTGTCCTAATTTTTGCCCATTGCAGAAGGTTTTCCAAGAGATTGAATGTTAATTTTGCAGATTTTAATAAATTATTGGAAAGTTCTTTAAGTTCATCTTGCTGATATATCTTTATAATCGGATGCTAAATATTCAGTAAGCCCTAAAAGTGAGGTAAAGGGACTTCTTAAATCATGTGCAATAATCGAAAAGAATTTATCTTTGCTTGCATTAAGCGCTTTTAATTCTTTTTCAGATTCATTCAGTTTGGAATTAAGATTTGAAAGCTCAATGGCTTTTTGTTCTAATACATTTTTACTTTGCTTAATTTCAGTTAAATATTTGAGCAATTCTGACTGTGCAATTTTCCGTTCGGTAATATCTCTTAGAATAATTATAAATTCATCTTCCGAGCTTTCAGGCTGCTCAGCCGGCAGATTGACAATTCGAATTTCTTTACAATTTAATTTTCCGTCAACATACAATTCATATTCGAAAATTTGAATTTGATTAGTCTTTATTGCTTGTTCTGAGAAGAGTAATATTTTTTCTGCAAGATTTTTCCCAAGTATATTATAAATATTTTCTCCGATAATATTAGTGTTAGGCAAAAGAGCTATCTAGGACGCCTGAATATGATAATCCAAAATATTACCATTTCTTATTATACCTTATAACAATATCCGGAATAGCTTTTAGAAGTGTTTTAATTCTTCTTTCACTTTCCCTCAATGCCTTTTCTGTTTCTTTTAAACCGGTAATATCCGAAGCTACCGAAAGTACTAATTTTTGATCACCGTTCTGACTATCAATGGCCCGTTTAAAAGTTTGAAGAAGATGAATTTTTCCATCGGAATCAATCAATTTATCTTCAGGAATAAAAATTTCTTCCAGAGATTCTATCACAGTTTTTTCTATTTTTCTTTGGTAATCTATTTCATCCTGGGTAAAGAATTCATTGTCATTCTTTCCCTACAATAGCATCTACCGTAGTCCCTAATGCTTCTGCCGCTGCTTTGTTGGTAAGTTCAAATTTTCCATCGGAGTTTTTAACTGATATAAAATTCGGATCGGTATCAATTATTTGCCTTAAGAAAATTCGTTGTTTTTCGATCAGCTCTTTGGCTTCAAGCTTTTCGGAAATATCCCTAAAAACAAGAACAATACCGGATGTACCGAAATTTCCATCTTTAATCGGAGCCGAACTAAAATCAATTGGAGTTTCTTTTCCATTTTTTCCAATAAGTATTTTATTTGGAGGATCCGAATATCGATTTATAACGAGAGTGAAATAAAAATCGGACATTTCTTATCTTTTATTTTAAAAACTTCATTGATATCTTTACCATGGGCATCTTCATAATTCCACTCTGTAATATCTTCTGCAATATGGTTGATTATTTTTATAATTCCGTTAGAATCAGTTGCAATTAAAGCATCACCTATGCTTTTTAAAGTGGCAGACAGCCAATGTTTACTCTCTTTTAATTTCTTCTCCATTTCATGTTTATAAAGAGCCATTTCGATTGTAGAGAAAAGCTCTCTTTCTTCATAGGGTTTAATAACATATCCATACGGTTCTGTAATTTTTGCTCTTTGAAGAGTATCATCATCTGTATGTGCGGTTAAATAAATAACTGGAATTTCCAATTCGCATTTTATTTTTGCAGCAGTATCAATTCCATCCATTTCACCTTTAAGCCTAATATCCATCATGATAAGATCCGGATGAAAATTTTCCGCTTTTTTAATTGCCTCAAGTCCGGAAGGAGCCGAATCGATAACTTCGTATCCCATCTCTTCCAGGCGGTCTTTTAATTCCATCATCACTATATTGTTGTCTTCAACTATTAATATTGAAGCTTTTAACATTTTATTATTTTCGTTATGCAATTACTTCCTCAAATTTAATTTTAAAAGTAGTCCCGGAACTTAAATCCATTTCCATTGTTCCTTCCAGCTGCTCAACCAGAGTTTCAACTAGTTGTAAGCCAAGGGAGTACTTTTTCCTCTCGTTTAATTCCGGATTAATTCCAATCCCGTTATCACTTACAATCAGCAAAAATTCCGTGCCGCCATAATTATTGAAATTAATACATATTATATTTTCTTTAATATTTTTCTCAGGGAAAGCATATTTAAGTGAATTTGAAACAAGCTCATTGATAATTAAACCACAGGGAACCGCCTTGTCTATTCTAAGGTAGATATCATTAATACTTATATTCAACTTGATAATTTCCTGGTTTAACCCGAAAGATCGGAAAAGTTCAATCAGGAGACTATTAACATATTCCTTAAAATTTAATACTTCTCAAATTTTTCGATTGATATAATTTTTCATGAATAAGGGCAATGGATTTTACTTTGTTCTGACTGTCTTTGAAATATATCCAAAACTTCATTGTCTTTAATTTTTTTTGAATTGAGATATAACAGGCTTGAAATAACCTGCAGGTTATTTTTAATTCTGTGGTGTGCTTCCTTAAGCATCACTTCTTTTTCTGATAAAGAATTTTGTAGGATTTTTGTATGTTCTTTTATTTTGAATTGAAGAAGAGCCTGATATATTGCAATAGCCAGTTCATGGGCTACAATTGATAAAACCTCTTTATGTTCCTCATTAAAAGAATTAAGTTCTCTTGATGAAATAGTAACTACGCCGATTAACTGACTGTCCATTAACAGAGGCAAGGAAATGCATGAGTGCATTTCATCATCAAAAAATATTTCATTATAGAAATCGTTGTTAATATTTTTTCTTAAAAAATCTTTTAATTGAATTTCTTTTTCCATCACCAGGTTAAAATTTTCTTTTAACGGTATTTCAACCTTTGATATAGAATCAGCATTGCCGTTATTAAATTTCTTGCTGAAAATTATTGCAGTATCTGTCATCCTTTCGAACAGTGTAATTGAGGATTTAGAATTTACAACAAATAATTTTTTTAAATAACTTAATGTTTCATTAATTATATCTTCAACTGATTTTAAAGATGTTAATCCGCTGTAAATTTTGTCGAGAGCTTCCAACCGGATATTATAATGTTTTAGTGTATTTTCTGCCTTTTTTTTCTCTTCAATTTCTATCTGCAGCATTTTATTTATTTTTTCTAATTCAACAGTTTTTTCTTCAATTATTTTTTCCCAAAAATCCTGTGAATTTTTAAAGGAGCCCGCCATTCTGTTAATAGTAAATGCCAGTTGTCCTATTTCATTTTCCGTTTTTATATTAACTCTGGTATCCAAGTCACCGTCTGAAATTTTCTGAGCAGCTTTATTCAGCTTAAGGATCGGTGCAGTTAACCTTTTTGCAAGATACATGGGAACAATAACACTTATTATTAAAGACATTACTGAAAGTAAGACTATTCTGAAGTATAAATCTTTTATGTTTTGATTATAATTTTCTAAGGCCAGACCGACATTTATCCTACTCCATTCATTACCCGGATAATTTACGGGATATGAATAATGATAGACTTCCTGCTTAACTAAAGGGTTAAAAACAAATTCATTCTTTGCTTTTTTTGTACCAGGAAAATAAATGTCATCTTTAAGTGTGGTTTGTTTCCGGTCATCAGCAGTTTGTAATAGGGAAAAACCGTCATTTCTGCTAATAACTATATAAAGTATAGTACTATTTCTTTTGATAATCTTAGAACAATAATTTGTTAAAAAATTATAATCATTTTTCTTAGTTGAAATTGCACTAACTTGTTCTATTGAACCTGCTATATCATTAGCTTCGGATCTCAATTTCTCTTTAAGTATTTCTTTATGAAAAGGTATTAATCCAATCAAAAATATTAGAAGGATAAAAATTATTAAGATCCAAGACAATAAGGTGATTTGTAATAAGCTCCCCTTTTGCCAAGTATTTTTAACTAGTTTACCCGATTTATCTTTTAATTTTATAAACAGAATCATTTCGATTTTTCTTCGAGATCATTTTTATAGTCTTTAATCGTTTTTAATCATTTTCAAAAGAATTATCATAAAAATATATAATTAGTTAATTTTCAATGACTAAAAAATCTTAAGGCTTTTGTAAAGGATCTTCTTCTTAATACTTCAATCTAATTTTTTACACTACTATTCCAATTATATTATCGAAGTTTTGTAGAAATTATTAACCGAATTACGGAAGTATTTAGGGGATTAGTCTTACTGGAGATTAGATAATATTTGTATGATAAAGAAAAGTTAACTTATTTTAACATAAGCAATTAGCTACACCCTTTTAAGCTTTGCTAGGAAGACTTATCTTAAATTTATCTATTAGAGAAGATCTTGACTCCTAATAGCAAATGGTTTAACATCTTCTAGTTAAATTGTTTCTTTAAATTTTATTTTAAAAGCAGTCCCGGAACTTGAATCCGTTTCCAATGTTCCTTCTAATTGAGCTACTAATGTTTCAACTAATTGTAATCCAAGAGAAAATTCTTTCTTTTCTTTTGAGTTCGAATTAATTCCTATTCCATTATCACATACACAAAGAGATATATCATTATATTCATTTCTTTTAACTTCTATATTGATTAAACATTCCCTGTTATTTTCTTTAAAATCCGGGAAAGCATATTTAAGAGAGTTTGAAATAAGTTCATTTATAATCAGTCCACATGGTACGGCATTGTCAATATTAACAGAAATTTTATTAATATTTATATTTATTTTTATAATATTTTGATTAACACCATAAGAACGGAAAAGATCTACTATTAATTTCTTAACGTACTCTTCAAAATCTATGCTGCCCAAATCCTTTGATTGATATAATCTCTCATGAACAAGTGCAATAGATTTCACTCTGTTCTGGCTGTCTTTAAACATATCCAGTGCTTCCTTATCTTTTATCTTTTTTGAATTGAGATAAAGAAGGCTTGAGATTACTTGCAAATTATTTTTCACCCGGTGATGAATTTCTTTAAGCAATACTTCCTTTTCTGATAACGAATTTTGCAGGCTTTGTGCGTGTATTTTTATTTTTAACTGAAGTTGAGCTTGATATAAGGCAACGGCTAATTGATTTGAAATATATAATAAAGTTTCTTTATGTTCTTCATTAAAACTATTAATTCTATCCGAGGTCAAAGTTAATGAACCTAATTTGATTTGTTCCATTATTAAGGGCACAGAAACATATGACAAAAGACCATCATTTAAAATGTGATTGTCCATGTGGCTTTTATTTTCAATTAGCCTTATATCATTTACTATTATTGGTGAGTTAGTTCTGCTTTCCTCTATTTGCTCGAACTCATGATCAGATCGGGAAATTAAAATGAACGAATTTATTTTCTTTATTCGTGTGAATCCTTAGAATTTGAACATCTAGAGTATCGGTTTTGTTATCATAAATTACAACACCCGCACCTTGTATAAAATTGAAAAGTTTGGGCATTTGAATCAAAGTTTCTTTTATTATCTCATCAATAGTTTTTGCTGAAATTATTCCCCTGTATATTTTATCTAAAGCTTCTAGTTGAGAGTTATATTGTTTCAAGGTTTGTTCAGCAGCTAATCTTTCCCTGTTTTCTATATGCAGCACTTTGTTAGTTTTTTCCAATTCGGCTGTTCTTTCTTCAACTTTATGCTCAAGTTCATCCTGTGAAAGCTTTAAGGATTCTGTCATCCTGTTGAAAGTTTCTGCCAAATTCCCCAGCTCGTTTTCCGAATTTATTTTAGCACGTACAGTTAAATCACCATCAGCAACTTTTTGAGATACATCATTTAATTGAAGAATTGGTTTAGTAAGTCTGCTGGCATAAACTACTGAAGCTAGAAGCCCCAAAATTATCGTTATAAAGGCTAAAATAATTGTACGATAGGTTAAATCAGATATACTCTGATTATACTTTTTCAATGACAATCCGACATTAATTCTTCCCCAGTCAATTCCGCTGTAATTAAACGGATAAGAATAGTGAAATACTTCTTGTTTAACCAAATCACTATAGACAATTTTATTAACCGGGCCCTTTGTATCCGGCAATTCAAGTTGATTTCTGAGCGTGTCTAATCGCCATTCGCCTTCGGTATGTATTAGTGAAAATCCATCCTTACGGCTAATTATTATATATAAAATTGAATTGCTTTCTTTAATAATTTTAAGACAGTGTTCTACAGTAAATCCATAATCATTATTTATAATAGCTGTAGCTGTAACCTGACCTATTGATCCGGCAATATCATTGGCTTCCGAAGACATCCTGTCTTCCATTATTTTCCGCTGGGTAGGGAGTATTCCGACAATAAAAATTAAGAGTGTAGCAATAATTATTATCCAGGCTAAAACTGCAACTCTTACTGTAATACTTTTATACCAGAAGGTTTTCTTCATTTTTAGCGGGTCATTATAAATTAAAGTATTTATTTTACTCATACTATTTTAGTCTGATTGTAATTGATATTTCTAAAGGTCATTTTTCTGTCAATTATAGCATAATAAATTAATTTTAGTTTTTTATCTTATCGTAATCTTCTAATAGTTCCTTATATGAAGTTAGATATTCATTTTTAAAAGGTGCAAGCTTATCTATTTTTATTAGTTTAAGAATTTGCCTGCCAGATTCATATTTACCGATTGTATTTATTTTATCTTTTATTTCATCAGCGATTGTTTTGTCTTTTATTATATCTGTAAAGCACACAATTCCATTAATATAAGTTGGAGATTTAATAAGCACTACTGATTGTTTCCCGGTTTGAGGATTTAGTTCAGACATCAACTCAAATGAAATTTGATTCACCAAACAAACTTCAAGCTTTCCAAAAAAAACATCTATTATATTTTTTGAATCTTTTGAATTTTTAATGACAGAACTAAAAAATTTATCCTTAGTGGGAAGCTTATTTTTGAACAGTAACACATCCAGCCATAATTTGGAAGCAATGTTTATGTTAGATGTAGTAATACCTAGACTCAAATCATGCAGATCTTTTATACTTCTATAGTTCTTATCCTTTTTTACAATTAAGAAATAGCTGGTGCCGGATTGCTCAAGGATTGATGGGGCATAAATAGGATTAAAAATTTCTTTTTTAGGAGAAGTTAAATAATCATAAGTCGATACTATAGCGGTACCTAGATTGTCTTTTTCGTAGTTTCTTAGTAAATCATTAAAATCATTATATAGTATAAAATTAGCAAAAGTCTTATAATTTGCACTCCTTTCCATTTCGTTAAACCAGGCACTGCTGGCCGCAACAGCATCATTGGGATTTACATCCTCAAAAATAATTTTATAAAATCCAGTGGAGTATTTTATCATCTTATTAATATTTTTCCTCTGGCAATAAACTGCAAACGCAATACTTATAGTTAAGCACAAAGTAAAAATAATTTTTAGCTTCTCTTTCAAGAAATACAATTTCATTTTCAGAAAACCTTATTTTTTTTCTTTAATTCATAATATTTAAGATCGCACATTTTTGTGGTCTCCATCTGATGTTCAATACCGGGTATAATATTATTTATTCTCATTCTGGTTATCATTTCTTGTCATTCAGTATTTCCACCGACTTTCGATATATTATATTTAATATTTTTATGTTCTTTCAACAGTTCTATATAAGATTCCAAAAACTTCAGGGCTGGGATCATAAAAAACAGGTTTAATAGGTAATTTCGATTTATTCTGTAAATAATCTAAAGAATTGCATACTACCATCGACACATTGTCTTTATTAACTTTTTTAATCAATTCCTCAATGTTGTCGTATACAAAAACATTTGTCTCATAACCTAGATTCATACGATTATTTATTTCCTGGACCCAATCTTTTACTGCGACGACCGCATCATTAATATTGACATTCGTCATTGTATTTTTTACTAATGCTAGCACGAAATGTCTTTCCTTCTCTTTTTCAAGATTGCTCTGCGAATATGCAAAAGGAAAAGATAATGATATTAGAACGATTGCAGTCATTCGCCGGATTGTAATATTTGAATTTGCAATTTTCACTAAAACATCTAATGTTTTTTCTTTTAAATCGGTGTACGTACTCAACAACTTTTTTGTACTTTCCAAATATTCTTCATTAAATGGTACTATACTGTTGATTTTCATAATTGTAAGCATTTGTTTTCCGGAGCTAGAGGTGGTAACATTTATTATTTTATTTTTTATTGTTTCGTAAATATTTTTGTCTTTTAAATTATTTGTAAAGCATAATACAAGATTCATATAAAAAGGGGATTGATTTAATATTTTTAATTGAGCCTTAATTTGCGGGTTTAGTTCAGTCATCACCGCATACGCAGATTCAGGTATTAAGCAGGCATCCAGCTTTCCAAAAAACACATCTAAGACAACTTTTGAATCTTTTGTGCTCTCAACTGTTCTGCTAAAAAATTTGTCTTTGTTGGGTAAATTATTGTTAAATAAAAGTACTTCAAGCCATATAGCGGCTGCCTTATGCAAATAAGATGTTGTTATTCCAATACTTGAATTTTTCAAATCACTGATACTGTTAAATTGTTTATCTTTCCTTGTTATAATTAAATAACTGCTACCGGGTTTGTTGTCAATTAAAGAGGCAAACATGGGTTTAAAATTGTTTTTATCTGCATAAGTTAAATAATCAACTGTAGATAATATTGATAGTGCAATCTTATCCTTTTCTAACTTTTGAGTTAACTCCTCAAAACTATCATACAGTTTGACTTTAATTAAAAAGTCAGCATTTACATTTTTCATTAATTCTTTTATCCAAACATTGTAGGCTGTGGTAGCATCATTAGGATTAACATCGTCAAAAGGATTTTTATAAAATGCGGCGGTGTATGTTGATTTATATTCATCTCTACTTGCTTGGGGATATACTACAGCAAATGAAAGAGAAAGTAATAATAAGATAAAAGTATTTCTAATAATTCCAATTTTTGAATGAAGAGTTTTCATTTTTTGGAAATTTCTCCATTGTTTTTTTGTATTCTTGTATACATATTTAATAACAGCCTGGTGCTGTCTATATATTCTTCTTTAAATTTCATCAGTTTATTCATTCTTAATAGTTTAAATATTTGTTTTCCTGACGGGTAATTTTCAACATCGGAAGCTGTATTTATTATTTTATTACTCATTTCAGTTTTCATAAATTCATTTGTAAAACAAGACAACCCCATAATAAACGGAGGAGAAGTAATCATTACCTGCATGGATTTTCCAACTTGGGGATTCAATTCTCTCATTGTATTAAATGCAGATTTTGTAACAATGCAGGCATCATATTGGTCAAAGAAAACAGAAAGTATTACCTGTGACGCCATATTACTTTCTTTCAATTCTTTGAAGAATGATTTATAGTCACCAAGTTTTGATTCGTTAAGTAAAACATTCAACCATATGTCTATCATCTCTGAATTTGATCCGGTGTGAATAAAGATTTTCTTACCTTTAAGTTGTGTAAGATTCGATATTTTATCCTTAGTTCTGGTTACGATCACATAATTTTCCGAAATTCCATTTTCACCAACTCCAAATACAACAGGTGTAATAGGCATTTTTGAATTATATTTTAAATACTCAAGGGGACTGCAGACAATCATAACAATTTTATCTTTATTTAAATTTTTTGACAGATCATCCATATTATCATATATTGTAGGTTTGAGTTGCATCCCGATATTGGTATGTTTATTCAGTTCATCAACCCATACTTTTATGGCAACGAAGGCATCATTTACATCTACATTTACAAGCATATCTTTTAGAAATGCTATCCCACGTTCATCACCTTTTTTTTCAGCAGAATTGCTTTGCCCATTAATTAATATCGAAAATAGTATTGAAACCAGACAGACTTTAATAATGAAAGAGAAATATTTTCTGTTTAATCTTAGTTGAAATAGTCGATTCATTTTCATCATTCTTTGTTTAGTTATCTTATTGAAATTAACTTTATGCCTGCTATATAGTTCAGCGTAGCTTGTGCTTCTATGTAATCGTAAAGTGCTTTTTGATATTGCACTTTCATCAAAGACTCAATTATCTGGGACTCAATAAAATCCTTTGCTTCAACCATATCCTGATTAAAAGCTCTTTCATTTAGCGAACAATTTTCTTCAGCAGTTATTTTTGCATGAAGAGTATTTTCAACATTTTCTTTTGCAATTTCTAATTTGTTTAATGCATCCTTAATCTGAAAAACAATGCCATCGTGCAATAATTTTTTTTGTTCATCCATTTTTTTTAACTGGGCTTCCGCTTCCTTCACTTCATTAGTGGTTCTAAATCCATTAAAAATCGGGAGCTGCATTCCCAGGCCTACAGTCCACATTGTACTATTATCATTATTTACTAATCCGTATTTATAAGGGTTAACATTTTGATCGAATTTGGCAAATAACGCCAGGCTGGGAAGGTAATTACTTTTAGCTTCATCAATTTTTGCCTGGTATGCGAGCATTGCAGCATTAACTTTCGCCCAATCAGTATTGTTTGAGTAAGTTTTATTCATAATTGCATCTAATTCAAATTCAGAAGAATCGAAAGGAATCGAATCATTTTTTATTTCAAAATTATTTTCGCCGCCGAGGGTAAAAATCAAAGCATCCTTCGCAGTTTTAACATTTTTTTTGAGTTCGGTTACAATTGTTCTTACCTGGTCAACCATTAATTTATTTTTTAAATAATCCAATTTGGTTGTTGAACCCGAACCGTTTTTATACATGTTTTCTGTAATTGTTAACGTTCCTTCCATTCTTCCAAGAGCTTCTTTACCAATTTCAAAAAGATTTTTTGTCAGTACTGCTGCGTAATAATATTTTGTGATTTCAAATTCCACATCAAGGTCGCTTTTTCTGTAATCCTGGTTTGCAACCTCAATTCCATTTTTAGCTTGTTCATTTAATGCTTGAACCTTACCCCCGGTATAAATAGGATAAATTAATTCAATCGTGCCGTGAGCATTTTCTTTATCCATCAGTTTTACATTCTGCTGAGGTACATCAATTGCTCCCAAATTAAGATTAAGCCCTGGAATTGGTATTGAGGGAAGTTCCATTTGAAAAGCCGGCATTATAAATAACGGATCCTGATCGTTTAAACTTGCCGCCGCATTTAAATTGATTTGCGGATAGTAGCCTGATTCAGCCTGCTTCTTTCGGGCCGCCGCAATTTCTACTCCATATTTTGCTGCTTTTATTTTGTGATTGTTTTTCAGCCCAATTTCAATACATTCTATTACTGAGAGTGTTTTTAAAGGTTCCGGCTTTATGGAATCCTGTGAAATTTCCTGCGGAAAAATATTGGAAAGGTTTAAAACAAATAATATTAAACTCAGTTTCAACAATTTATTTAACATATTCTTCCTTTATTAATAAATACATTTAATAGTTTTTCATTGATTTTTATATCATTTTTCAAAATGAATAAAAAAAAGGGTTTTATTTTTAACTGATTATCCCCTCATTCTGGTTATTCTCCGCTCATATTATCGCATTTTTTATAAAATTATTAACCGAATAAGTGTCTAATTATAATATGTGGTTTAGATATTAGTAGTTTTAAGAGTGGGCATAGATGCAGATAATAAATTAAACTTCTTTCACAGAATAGACAATGAGAAATATTTTTGTTTTAGAGTTTAGAGCACTATTCTTCCATAGTCTTGTCTATAAAATGCTAGAATAACTTTTTCTTTAATTCAAATAAAAAACCCCAACCATCAAAGAAAGTTGGGGTTAAATAAAGCAGATGATATATAAATATTGTTTACGTTATGCTATTTCAGCAGTACAAATTTCTTTGTTGATACGAATTCGCCTGCTTGAATTCTATAGAAGTACACACCGCTTGCGATTCCATTTCCATTAAATTGAACTTTATATATCCCGGGCAATTCCTCACGACTTACAAGAGTCTTTACTTCTCTCCCCAGAATATCATATACTTTTAATGATACAAATCTTGATTGCGGGATAGTATATTCTATTGTAGTGGTGGGATTAAAAGGATTTGGAAAATTCTGGCTTAATTTAAATGAAACAGGAATATTTGTTTTATCTTCAATACCTGTTGTTCCTCCGTTATAATTCAATACTTTCCAGCCAATATTATTATCCTCATGAATTTCGTCCATTTGATTTTCTGGATCTATTACCGCATATATTCTTGGATAGAATGGTAAATTATCAGGTATTTTCCAATCAAAGCTGATAGTAGTGTTTCCTCTCTGCGGAATAAAATCATTCGTTGTAAACTCAGTTTTACCATCGGTGCTTTGAATGAGGGTTCCGCCGTTTTTCGGATCTCCGATATATAATCTTGCATTTACCGGTCCTGTTGTATTTACTAAACTGAAATTATGAATTCTTAATTTAACGTTAATTACATCACCTGGGTTCGGACTATCATTACTAAAAAGTATTTCCTTTGTCTGCTGAAGTTTTACGGCTGAGATATTGCCTCCTTTATAATTATCTAAACGCCATGGCAGAATTAAAGCCGGATCAGATTTATGTCCATATCTTTCCTGCCACCAGGTTTCAGTTTGGCCTGGACCCGATGCAGAGGGGCGAACTGAATAATCCAATACAAGTGCACCTGAAGTTGACCAGTAAGAATAGGGCTTGATAGAATAATAATCTTCACCTATTCCCGGATCAACAGGGCCAAGATGAACATCAAGACCTTTTGTATATGTTGCTTTACTGGTTTGAGTTGAAACAGATTCACTTGAGTAATCTCCACTCAATTTAATTTTATGAACAAGCTTAAAAGGAAGCGAAAAAGTTACTTCGCCTCCCAAACTCCAATGAGATTTATTTGTAGTAGTTGTTTGTGTTGAATTGGTGTTTTCAAGTGACCACGCATAACTGAATGCTGTATTTTGATCTACGCTTATTGATGCTGCTGTCGAATCCCACTTTACTACTTGAGACAGGAATGAATTATCAAATGGATTCCCAATTTCTCTATAAGAAAGGATATTATCTACTTCATGATTCGGCAGATATTGATCGGCTTCCGGGCTTTTACTTGGGAACCATGCTTTAGTAGTTAATTTTGGTGTAACAACCAATGTATAACCTTGGGTTTCATTATTTGCAATAATCGGATATTCCCAAATATCATAGTTGTTTATAATTGCGTAAATATAATCATCATTTCCGGCAGTAATAGTTTCACTAACTTTTGTTGTATGAGTATTTATTGTTTGCTTAGAAAAATCTTTTCCATACTCTCCTTTTATTTTATATTCAACCCCAGTTTTAATTACTGGAATTTTAAAACCACCGCTAACTTCAGCACCAATAGTCCAGCTACTATGTGTTTCTGATTCAACATCAATTTCTGATTCCGAAGATGAATAAAATTCAGAATAAAACTGGCTGTCATTTCCTTCATAACTTTTATTTACATCAAAAGTTGAATCATTAAAAACATCAAAGTGAGTAGGAGGAGAATTTAAAATTACTAAAGGCTGCACAATATCCGTTACACTATAATAAGTTGGTGTCCCCAGCCTTATTCCGCCGCCGTCAAAATCTCCTGCAGTTAATGCCCAATAAAAACTTCGAGGACCTTGTGTTGAATCAACCGTCATTGTAGCCCTTTTGTTTAGAGCAATTATATTTCCCGATGCATCAACATTTGGTTCAAAAACGGTTATTGTAAATGTTGTATAGCTCGGCCCGCTGTCCGGTTGCTGAAAAATAGTTGATGCAGAGATAATTTCGGGATTCCATATTGAGTCCGCTGTGCTGGCATCTAAATCTGCAAGAATTAGATTCGATCTGATTTATATTATTTGAACCATAATCTCCGCTAGTATAACCCTGGATGACTAATGTAGTATCTATATCATATATTCTTAATCGTCCATCCCCATTGATTACAATTTCATCTTTGCCGTCATTATTTATATCCCCGGTAACTAAATTAATAGCGAGGGTTTGTGTCCCAAGTGTTTGAAATATATCTTTTAAATTGTTTTTATCTTCTTTTATAGTGTCCAAATTAGTTGTAACATATGCAGGAAGCAATTTGTTATAAGTTTCAGAACCACTTCTATATAGGACAAAATCAACTACAAACTGATCAATCGTATTATTTTTGAAGTCACCGGCGGCAACTAATAAATCATTTATATGATGGTATGGATCAAAAAAATCATTGTTAGTAAAATAGTCATCTTTCTCTGCTTTGGGTACTAAGGTAAAGTTTCCATTATTTTCAACATAATCATAAATTTTTGCAGACATATTCCAATCATGATCTGAACGTTCAGTATAGTTTATCAAAACAATTTCATCCCTGCCGTCACCATCAAAATCGCCTGCTGAAATATCATAAATTCCAGCGTTATTTAATGATGGATCATTGTACACATCGGCAATTGAAGCTTTCTGAACAGGCATCAAAGTATTAGGGTCAACATCAAAAACTCTTATTTCAATGTTGCCGTCTTTATTCCAAAAAGCTAAAGCAAATTCCGGTTGGGGATCTCCGTCAAAAAATCCTTTAATCAATTTGAATTTATGAGCTGAATAATTAGCCTTGGGCTGAAGCACATTAGTAAGCGTCAATGAATTTTCATCATTCCAGGTCAATGAGCTTTTATCGATGTTTTGGGGAACGACAATATTAATTGAACTATCTTTTGCTTCCCAGGCAGCGATTATGTTATCATATCCATCACCGTTAAAATCTCCCGATATAGCGTCAAATTCAGTTCCAGGGTTATAACCATTTTCTCCGGTTCCCAAATTACCGGAGTAAACTCCTCTTGCCGCTGAATCCAGGTAGTATTGGCCTGAATTTCCGTAATAGTCAAAAACCTGGTGCTTTGCTACATAACCATCATTTGTATTTCGCCAGAAAAGAGTTAACTCATCGGAGGTTCCCATATTGTAGTGACCTTGCAGTGGATCCTGTGGAGTTTGAGCTTGGTTAAATGAACTTCCGGATAATAGGCATGAAATAAAAAAGTAATGAAAAAGAGTTTTCATATTCTCTAACCTTTTTTTAGTTTTAAGATTATTTTTGTATTTGAAAAGAGTTCTAAAGTGTATATTCTTAATTTTAAAAGGGGATTATTTTTTAATGATATTAAGTATTACCGATTTAAAAAAGAAATATTTTTTATTAGTTTCATTTTATTTAATAAAGATTGTGACAGAAATAACAAAACCAGTTCCTAAGTTGAAGAACTGGTTTTTATTATAATAAAATTAATGTACTGCTATTGTATAAGTAAGTTCTGTAGAACAATCAGAACCGGGATTAGTATCTAGTTTTCTTGTACCTGATATATCACTCCAGCTTCCACTAGAGTTAAAACCATGAGTAAATGAGACCGCCTTATGGTCCATTCTGCTATCT
Organism: uncultured Ignavibacteria bacterium; assembly: GCA_963739895.1. GTDB lineage: Bacteria > Bacteroidota > Ignavibacteria > Ignavibacteriales > Ignavibacteriaceae > CAVQBP01. The sequence goes on from CAVUCR010000040.1 coordinate 58,010, forward strand.
GCATAAACTCTTCCTAAAATATCTTTATCCCATTCGCTGCAGGTAAATTTTACAGTAAATTTGCTCCCCATTTCACGTTTCAATTTAATGGACAATGTTTTATTAAGGTCTACATGTTGACCGTCAGATTTAGTGATATTGTTGAGTGAATAAGTAGCCAGTTTCGTTCCGTTCTTATCAAGCACCTGGACATCAAAAGAAAATTCTCCAGCACCTTCAATTCCATCGCAATCTCTGTAAACATTAAATCTTGAAAGTTTAATATCTATATTATCTATAGTTTTAACTGTAGAACATTCTGTAGCTGTATATTCAGTGAAGAAACCGAGCTTCGCGAGTGAATTATCCTTAAGATACCGAATTGTATAAGAAATCGGAGTGCCGGGATTATTCCTGGAATAGACTGCGTTATCTCCTTCAATTATCGGGACAAGATCATCTGCATTTTTAGCGGTTACAGCACTTGAAGAAACAGATGCATTTCCTCCAAGAACTATAACCTCGATTGATGAATTTTTAAGGATATCCTTGTACTCTGCTTCAAGCGAACCATCTACGGAAACTCCGGCCGCATATTTAAATGCACTTTCAATTTCATAGCTCGACGCATTATAACTCGTTTCCATTCTAAACATAATTATTCTTCCGTAAGTTACGCTCTGTACATATGCAGGGGGAGCTGCATCATTCATTACACTTTTTATCTGGTCAAGAGTAACATCTTTGCTGAAAACTGCATCAGGTGAAGCCGGGGAATCCATAGTAATAGTGTAAAATGCCTGTTTATACACTGCCATTACAACAGTTTTTTCCTCGTTACTCTGGTAATTGAATTGTGCACTAACATCACCGGTTGCCCATTGGGCATTAAGACCTACAGCAAGAGCAATCTGTTTTGATGAGTAAGCAGTTTTAACTTTATATGATGAGCTTGCCGAGTTTACGTAACCTTCTTCATAAGCGTTGGCATTCCACCATTCCAAAGATTGATCTATAGCTGCCTGAATATTTGAGTTAGCAGGATTCTCAACTGTCTTAATTCCATTTTCACCAATCCCGGGGAGATCAATTTTGAAAGTAACAGGCGCCCTGGGAATCGTAATAGGATCAGGTAGCCCATCCATCATTGACTGGTTTCCCTTTACAAGCGCACCCGGCCATATAACTCCGCTTGTAGGCCGGAGAATAGCTATGTCTTCAAAATTTTGTTTCAAATTGTAAGTAGTACTAATACAGGTCACCTGCTGGTCGCCGGAACTTGAAGTTGAAGTTGCAGTGTCTGACGAAACAACTTCATTTGAAGAGCTCTGTCCCCCGGTATTTTGATAATCCAGCATTGATTCGGGATTATAACTTAATTTCTGAATATATGCATTAATTGAAGCTCCATCATTTGGAGTTACTACCGGTGAAACAGGATCTTTTGTACATCCTGAATAAAGAAAAATGATTAACAAGAAAATAACCCCATTCCATTTTATGAAGTGACTTTCTTTACTTTTCATTTTGTTATCCTTTCTTATATTTGAATTATTGATTTTGAATTACTACTTTGAATTAAACTTTTAACTATTCTTTTTAATCATTTCCGGTTACATAGATAAACGCATTATTACAGGGTAAAAGTGATAACATCATTTAAAAAAAATTCGAAAAATTTTAGATTTGCCTGAAAATGAACAAATAACGCAGTTATTAGCTGAGTTAACAAACGGCAATAAACAGGTTGTTGATTCGTTAATGCCTTTGGTTTACAAGGAGCTCCATCAGCTTGCACACTTAAATCTAAGAAATGAGAGGAGAGATCATACTCTTAATGCAACTGCTCTTGTTCATGAAGCTTATTTTAAACTTGTAGATCAAACCAGGGTTAATTGGCAGAACCGTGCACATTTTTATGCAATTGCTTCCCAATCAATGAGAAGAATATTAATTAATTATGCATACCAGCATAAAGCTCAAAAAAGAGGGGGAGAAAACGTAAAAGTAACATTTGTTGATGAAAATGTTATGCGTGAATCAAAACCCGAAGAATTAATAGCTCTTGATGAAGCACTTAACCAATTACAAACTATAAATGAAAGACAGAGCAAAATAATCGAGTACTGGTTTTTCGTCGGGCTTACTCATGAAGAAATTGCTGAAGTACTGGGAATATCGGTACCGACTGTTCGTAGGGATTGGCGCCTTGCCCGTGCCTGGTTAAGCCGGGAATTAAACAAAAATTTGTAACCAGACCTTCTCCCTAATTTTTATAGTCTTTGATAAGCTAAATATAATTTAACTATTCTTTTCTCTCTATCCGGCAAAATAAAATAGGAAAATATTCAATGAATTCAGAACGCTGGCAAAAAATAGGGATTATTTTTGAAGAAGCACTAAAGCTTAAAGAACCGGAGAGAACAGAGTTCCTTTTAGATACATGCAGAGATGATTCTGAAATGCTTGCTGAGGTACGTTCTTTAATTGAAGCTGATACCAACATTCCTTCCGTATTAAAAGGTCAAGCTTCCGATTCAATATATATACAATCCGGGAAAAATTATGAAGGAACAATAATTGGTAATTACAAGATAATAAGTCAGATTGCAGAAGGCGGGATGGGTTCGGTATTTCTGGCTGAAAGAGCTGACGGACAATTTGAGCAGAAGGTCGCCCTAAAATTAATTAAACCCGGGATGAATTCTAATGAAATCATCAAAAGATTTCAGTTTGAGAGACAAATACTTGCCAGGCTTCAGCATCCGAATATAGCAAGACTTCTCGACGGCGGATTAACAGAAGGAAATCTTCCATATTTTACAATGGAATATGTTGAAGGAGATAATATTGATATATATTGCGATAAAAATAATTTATCTATAAACGAACGATTAAAGCTATTTTCAGAAGTATGCAGTGCTATTCAATATGCACATCAAAATCTTGTTATTCACAGGGATCTTAAACCAAGCAACATAATAATTAAAAAAGACGGAACTGTTAAGCTGCTGGATTTCGGAATTGCAAAGGTATTTACTGAGGATAATTCTTTTGAGCAGTCAGCTTTAACAAGAACCGGAATTTATGTAATGACGCCGGAATATGCGTCACCCGAACAAATTAAAGGAGAGTCAATTACAACATCGACAGATATATATTCGCTTGGATTAATTCTATACCAGCTTATAACCGGGGAAAAAGCATACGAAATTAAGACCAAATCTCCGTTAGAACTGGAAAAAATTATTTGTTTTACCGAACCTGCAAAACCAAGTTCTGCAATCAAATTACTCCATACAAAAGATAAATTTAAAGCTGAAAAAATCAGCGAGGCGCATAAAACCAACCTTGATAAATTAATCAAAACATTGTCAGGTGATCTTGATAATATCTGCCTGATGGCACTTAGGAAAGAGCCTGAAAGAAGATACTCATCTGCAGAACAATTTCAGCAGGACATAGTAAATTACCTTGAAGGAAGACCGGTATCTGCGAGGCAGAATACAATTATTTATCGTACCAGGAAATTTATTACACGTCATAAGATCTCTGTTATTTCAGCAGTCTCAATCTTTCTAATGGCTACATTACTTACAACCTTCTACACTATTCAGCTTAAAAAAGAACGGGATAAAGCTCAAATAGAGGCGCAAAAAGCTGAAGAAGTTTCTAAGTTTTTAACAAATATCTTTAAACTTTCAGATCCTTACCAGGCCAGAGGTGAAACAATCACAGCCAGAGAATTACTGGACAAAGGGGCTCAGAAAATTAACCAGGAATTATCCGATCAACCGGATGTTAAAGCTACGATGCTCAGCCTTATCGGTGGAGTGTATACAAATTTAGGATTATTTGATAAATCAGAACCGCTTTTATCTGAAGCACTTGAAATAAGAAAGAAGGTCAACAGCAACGGAATGGAAGAAGCAAAAAGTCTGAGAGATCTCGGTCAATTATATACATACATGGGAGAATATTCGAAAGCCGAAACTCTTTTAACTAAAGCAGTATATATCTATAAAATCAATTCCGCCAAAGAGGATGATAACTATGGCTGGATTTTAGGTGATTTGGCATGGGTTTTTAAATCACGAGGCAGTTATAGTAAATCTGATTCGTTATATCAAAAAGCTATAGAGGTACTCAAGAAAAATAAAGCAAATGACAACGAAGACCTATTAACTATGATGAATAATTTTGCCCTTGAGCTGCATGAAGAAGGTAAATATGACGAAGCAGAGACAACTTTTAATGAAACCCTTAGATTGCAAAAAAAATTATATGGAGACAAACCACACCCGGAGATATCTACTACAACATATAATCTCGCCGAATTGCTTCGCGACAGGGGGAAATATGATGAAGCAGAAAAAATGTTTAAAACATCCCTTGCAATGGACATGAAGCTCAGCGGACCGGAGAATCCAGATGTCGCCTACAGTTTACAAGGACTTGCAAGTGTTTACAAAATAAAAGGAAATTTTGAAGAAGCTAAGAAACTTTTCCTTAAGGTACTTAATATGAGAGAAAAGTTTCTTGGCGAAAATCATCCTGATGTAGCCTATGCAATTTCCAATTTGGGCCTGCTTTATTACGGAGAACAAAAATATGACTCTGCGAAGAAGTATTATGAGAAAGCATTAATATTACATAAGAAATTAAACGGTCCAAATCATCCTTCGGTAGCTATATGCTTGAACAAATTAGGATTTATCAATTACAAAAAGGGGAACTATAAAAAAGCCGAAAATCAAATTAGGCAGTCGATGCGGATAGTAGAAAAATCAATCGGGAAAAAGAATTTAACGTATGCCAGCGATCTTTTGAATATGGCATTTATTAAATCTGTCTCTAAAGACTTTGACTCCGTTGCTATCCTGAATAAAGAAGTACTAAAAACTGCTGAGGAAACAATGGGTACCTATAAAAGTCCTTTTATGGCCGGATGCTACAGCGGCATGGCTGAATTAGCGATAATAGAGAATGATTTTAAAAAAGCAGACTCTCTTTACGCCATATCTTTAAACATGTACAGACAAGTAGCGGGAGACGACAATATAAGTACTATAAACGCTAAATATGATTACTGCAAGCTCCTTATAAAAATAGATTCTCTTAATAAAGCTTCTTCCTTTGTAAAAAATAACATGCAAATCTTAAAGAATAATCTAGAAGGGGATAGTTGGGAAATAGCCGAAGGTAAAAGTTTATTGGGGGAGATTTATATGAAAAGGAAAGAATTTAAGCTAGCTGAAAATTTACTATTAGAAAGTTATTCATCTTACAAAAAAGAATTTGGTAAAGATGATTTTCATACAAAAGAAATAGCAAACAAACTAATAATCTTATATTCAGCCTGGAATAAAAAAGATAAAGCTAACTTTTATTTAAGTACTTTAAAGTAATTTTTATAATTTTAAATCTAAAAAGAAATTACACCAAGAAGCTTATCTGCTACAAAATATACTATCGCTGCAGTAAAGAACCATGCTATAATATCTAAAACAATTCCCCCTTTTATCATATCTGTTATTTTAATATATCCGGTTCCATAAACCAAGGCATTTGGAGGAGTGGCAACCGGCAGCATGAAAGCCATTGAGGCAGCAAGTGTTGCAGCTACGGATAATGCTACTGGGTCATTCCCTGTTCCGCGGGCAATTGAAATAATTATAGGAATCATCATAGACACAACAGCAGTGTTGGAAGTAACTTCCGTAAGTAGTTCGAGGAGAATAATTAAAACAAACATCATTATAAAAGTAGATGGGGTACCTAAAAATGAAACAGCGGTTTTTGCCAGCCAGTTAGCAAGGCCGGTTTTAAACATCCCGTCGGATAGCGCTATTCCCCCACCGAATAATAGCAGAGTTCCCCAGTCAACAAACTTTGCATCCGACCAGTCAAGAACGAATTTTTGTTTTTTCCAATCAACAGGTAAAAGAAATAAAATAAGTACCCCGAACAATGCAATTATATTCTCATCAAACCACTTAAGATTCTCTGAAAGATGAGCCGGGAATATATACCTCCAGAAAGGATTTGAAACCCAAAGAAACACCACAAATAAAAATCCCATAATAGTGAGCTTTTCAGCTTTTGACCAGCTCCCCAATTTTTTTTGCTGCTCAATAATAAGCTCCTTCCCGCCCTGAATGTTTTTTATTTCGGGAGGAAATACTTTTAATATAACAAACCAGGCAATAGGAATAAAAAGTATTACAAAAGGAATTCCGAATTTCATCCACTCAATAAAATTAAATTGCCTGATACCGGATGAACTTAGTATGGAAACACAAATTCCATTTGGAGGTGTACCAATTATTGTTCCTACACCGCCTATTGAGGCTGCCCAAGCTATCCCAAGCATAAGTGCTTTGCCGAAATTTGATTCGCCTATCTTGCTTCCGCTTTGGGTAAGCACTCCGGCTCCTAAAGGCAAAAGCATTGCAGTAGTAGCAGTGTTTGAAATCCACATGGAAAGAAAAGCTGCAATACACATCATCCCGAGTAAGACAGAACTTGTACTATTTGCTAAATTGCCCCTGGTTAAAATAAAAAGGGTCAGCCTTTTATCTAGTTTCCATTTCTGTAAAGCTGCTGCAAGAAGAAATCCTGCAAGAAAAAGAAAAATTATAGGATTAGCATAGTTGGATAAAATATTCTTCCCTGTAAATTGAAACAGTTTTTCCTGGTAGATGCCTGTTATATGAAAGAGGGGTAGTATAATCCCGGGTAATATTGCCGTTACGGGAATGGGAACTGCCTCAGTTACCCACCAAATAACCATAAGCAGCACTAAACCAAGAGTTACTTTGGTTCCGTAAGCAAGCTGCAATATCTGACTTTCCGAAGATGAAGGCGGCAGAAGAAGCTTAGCATTTTGTATAAAACTTTCAGGGGTACCGATAAATAAGATTAAAAAGAAGATGATGGGACCAAGAATAAAACCTGTAATGTGACGGTATTTTTCAAATCCCTCTATAGAGGCAGAGTAACTGTTTTCAAAACTCAAAATGGATTCCTCTATTATTTGAGACCTAAATTATAATATTTATTACAAAAATCCATTAAAAGCAATTATTTTTATCTTAAATTTTTTTGATATTTTACTTTTAATTGTAACTTTATCAACAATAATTTTTATACTTATAAACTCCTTTGATATAAAAAATTTATAATAAATGCGGTAATTATTTTTCCAATTCCAAGTAGCCGAAATGATTTAGTAAAATTCTATTTCCCGGCAAATAATCATGTTTGAGCATGTTTATCTCTAATAACTAAATAATGCTTTAACGGAGTATAAAGAATTTGATGCAATTGTGATCAAGGGCTCATGATTTTTATGATATTTTTCCGATTATTTATATTCTATATCGATATATATCACACCGATTTGTAGATGAAGTTATATTATTTATAATTTTAATTAACGGTAACATGATTTACTTTAACTTTAAGATTAATGGCCTTCTATAATAATTAAGGATGGACTAAGAAAAGCATCCGCAGGATTCTCTATTGAAACAATTTGAAATCAAAAACAAGCATCTCGAATAATTACTAAGTATGTCCGGAATTTTAAATAGTTAAATCAATTATATATATATCAAAACATTATTAAAATTATAATTAGGAGGTCATATGTCGGAAAGTACTAAACTAGTCGATACCACTGCCAATCCTGCTCCTCTAGGATTACTAGGATTTGGAATGACCACTGTTCTTCTTAATCTTGCAAATGCAGGAATTTATAATTTGGGAAGTATGATTCTAGCAATGGGTTTATTTTATGGCGGATTAGCCCAAATTTTTGCCGGATGGATGGAATGGAAAAAAGGGAATACATTTGGTTAACTGCCTTTACTTCATACGGATTATTCTGGGTAACTCTTGTCTTTTTAATAATTATGCCAAAATGGGGAGGTTTAATGCGGCATCGGAAGGCGGAATGGTTGCATATTTATTTATGTGGGGTCTCTTTACTTTTGTTATGTGGATTGCTACTTTAAAACACAATAAAGCATTTCAGGTAGTTTTCTTTACTTTGTTTATTTTATTCTGGCTTCTCGCTTTGGTGAGGCTACCGGAAGTGCGGCCATTAAAACCATTGCGGGTTGGGAAGGAATTATTTGCGGCTTATCTGCAATTTATTTAGCGTTTGCTCAGGTTTTAAACGAAACTTACGGGAGGACATGCTGCCTATTGGTTAAGTTAATTTTTTTATAACTAATAAGAATTTAGGAGTTAAGATATGCCTAAAAAAAAAATGAAGACGAGGTTTCCGAATCTCAAATTGCGGTTCATTGGAAAGAAGAAGATTATTACAAACCATCTGCTAGTTTTATTTCCCAGGCAAATGTAACAGATAAAAAGATTTTAAACCGTTTCGGAGTTGAAAATTTTCCTCAATGCTTTGAAGAATACGCCAATATGCTTGATTGGTATAAAAAATGGGATAAAGTACTGGATTCAAGTAATCCTCCATTCTTTAAATGGTTTACTGGAGGAAAATTAAATGCCTGCTACAATTGCGTTGACAGGCACCTGCCCAAATATAAAAATAAAACCGCTATTCATTTTGTGCCCGAACCCGAGAATGAGGAAATTCAGCATATTACTTTTCAGGAACTTCTATATAAAAGTAAATGAGTTCGCTGCATTTCTAAAAGATTTTTGCGGTGTAAAAGCGGGCGATACTGTCACTCTTCATATGCCGATGATTCCTGAAATTGCAATTGCAATGCTTGCTTGCGCAAGAATAGGGGCGATTCACTCTCAGGTATTTTCCGGCTTTTCCGGAAAAGCTTGCGGCGAGAGAATTGCAGATGCAAAAAGTAAAGTTTTAATTACAGCTGATTCTTATTACAGAGCCGGAACATCTTATCGATCATAAAGAAAAAGCCGATATTGCTTATGAAGAAGCTTTGAAGGAAGGACAGAAAATCGAGAAGGATTACTTATCTTCCAGCGGTATCCGGGTAAAGTATTCCGCAAAAACTCCTCTTGTTGATGGCCGTGATTTTATTGTTAATGATGTAATTAAAAAATATCATCATGCAAAAGTTGAACCCGAACAGATTCCTTCTGAAGGAACATTATTTCTTAATGTATACATCAGGATCAACCGGAAAACCCAAAGGAGCTCAGCATTCTATCGGCGGTTACATGTCTTATGTTACCGGAACATCAAAATATATTCAGGATATTCATCCTGAAGATGTTTACTGGTGTATGGCTGATATAGGCTGGATTACCGGACATTCATATATTATATATGGCCCGCTTGCTCTCGCAGCTTCATCAGTAATATTTGAAGGTGTTCCGACATATCCTGATGCCGGAAGACCATGGCGCGTTGCCGAAGAACTGGATGTGAATATTTTCCATACTTCACCTACAGCAATTCGTGCATTGCGGCGTGTTGGTCCGGATGAACCGGCAAAATATAATTATCATTTCAAACATATGACAACAGTCGGCGAACCAATTGAACCTGAAGTATGGAGATGGTATTATAATGTTGTAGGTAAAAAAGAAGCCGCAATTGTTGATACCTGGTGGCAGACAGAAACCGGCGGATTTTTATGTTCTACAATTCCCGGAATACATAATATGAAACCCGGCAGCGCCGGGCCCGGTGTTCCGGGAATTTATCCTATTATTTTTGATGATGAAGGAAAACCACTACCGGCAGGCAGCGGAAAAGCGGGAAATATTTGTATTCAAAACCCATGGCCCGGAAGAATGCTTACAATTTGGGGAGATGATGATAGATTTGTAAGACAATATTATCAGCGTTATAATAAAGATCCTAAAAGTAAAAAATGGCATGATTGGCCGTACTTTGCCGGTGACGGCGCAGTTGAAGGTCCTGATGGTTATTTCAGAATACTCGGAAGAATTGATGATGTTATTAATGTTGCTGGGCATCGGCTTGGAACTAAAGAACTGGAATCTGCTGCATTGATGTGTGAAGAAGTAGGTGAAGCTGCGGTAGTTCCTGTTGCTGATCCTATAAAAGGCAAAGTTCCGCATATCTTTGTTTCCCTCAAACCGGGTATTAAGGCAAGCGAAGAAATAGAAAAAAAGATTTCGGATACGCTTGCTAAAGAAATTGGTCCTATTGCAAAACCTGGTAAAGTCTGGATTGTTTCTGATATGCCTAAAACCCGTTCCGGAAAAATTATGAGAAGAATATTATCTGCTGTTGCAAACAAACAAGATGTTGGTGATATAACTACTCTTGCAAATCCTCAGGTTGTAGAAGAAATAAGAAAAATGCTAAACGCGATAAATAGAATCATTTCATTTTTAATTCATACAGGAGGTTCCAATTTCTAACTTGTTTAGAACCTCCTTTTTTTTATATATAATTATTATTTATAATGAAATTATTAAATCATGTTCCGAATTATTCCGGAAGGACTTGAATACAAAGAACACGTCTTATTAAAGAATGGACAGGGGTTCTTATTTAAACCCGCCAATACAAATGATATCCCTCTTGTAGAATCTTTTATGAAACGAATTTCCCAGGAAAGCTTGAGAATGCGTTTCATGGCATCGATATCTGAAGTACCTCAGAAAGTAATTCAAGAACTTTGCAGCGGTGATTTTACCCAATCCGGATGTATTCTCGCAATAACCGGAGAAGACAATGATAAAAAAGTTATTGGCTTAGGCAATTATATATCTTCCGGAAATGGAAGATACGGCTGAAGTTGCATTTTTAATTGAAGATGAATACCAGGGACGTGGAATAAGTACACTGCTGCTGGAACGTCTTGCGGGTATTGCGGCAGCTAACGGTTTTATTGAATTTGAAGCGGAAGTACTTCCGGATAATCAGCCGATGATGAATGTGTTTAAAAGTTCAGGATTTGAAAAACATAGAGTCTGGAGCTCAGATACCGTTCATTTTGAATTGCCTGTTAATGGTGCAGCTGCACTTTGGGAAAGAGCTGATTTACGTGAGAGAATTGCCGTAGCAAATTCTTTAGTTCCTTTACTTCGCCCAAAAGTTATTGCGGTTGTCGGCGCATCCAGAGATTCTTCCTCAATTGGAAATATGATTTTCCGGAATATACTTACCGCTAATTTTAATGGGACAGTTTACCCTATCAATCCTCAGGCAGTTTCTGTAAATGGAATTAAAGCATATTCCTCTGCAAAAGATTTACCTGAACCTGTTGATTTAGCTGTTATTGCAGTAAGAGCAGAAAAAGTTATTGAAGTAGTGGAAGAATTAATTCAAACAGGTGTAAAGGGTTTTGTTGTAGTTTCCGCAGGCTTCGCAGATACCGGCCCGGAAGGAATCAAAAGACAAAAAAAACTTGTAGATTTTGTACGTGCTCACGGCGCCCGGCTTTTAGGTCCGGGTTGTCTGGGTCTAATGAACACTGATCCGGATATCCGGTTAAATGCAAGTTTAGCTCCTAAAATAATGCCTCCTGGACAAACAGGTTTTTTCTCTCATTCTGCCGCATTAGGTTTAGTGATTTTAGATTATGCCCGCGAGAAAGGGGTGGGTTTTACAACTTTTGTCTCTGCCGGTAATAGAGCTGATGTATCAGGAAATGATCTGCTTCAATATTGGGAAGAAGATCAGAATACTAAAATGGCTATCTTATACCTTGAAACTTTTGGAAATCCCAGACGTTTTGTAAGAATTGCTAGAAAAATGACTTACAAAAAACCTATTTTGTGCGTCAAAGGTGCAAGAAGTGCGGCGGGACGAAAAACGGTTGAAGCAAAAAGCGGACCTCAGACTGTAGGTAACCTAGAAGTCGAAGCTTTATTTCATCAAACCGGAATTATTCTAGCCCCTTCTTTAGAGGATATTTTTGATGTAGCCGTGGTATTATCTAATCAGCCTTTACCAAGAGGTAACAGGGTAAGCATAGTTGCAAATTCTTCAGGAATGGCTACTTTATTTGCTGATGCATGTGAAATGAATGACCTTCTTCTTGAAGGTCCCGGAGTAGTTGATTTGGGTGCATTTACATCTCCTGAAAGTTATGAAGCTACGGTTAGAGATGCTCTTTTAAATGAAAATGTGGATGCTATATTGGTGGGATTTGCATGTGTCGGAGATTGCAGCATTGAGCCTGTTGCTGCGGCTATTCGAAGAGGGGTAAGCAGTGCAGAAGAACAAACAAATATTGAGAAACCTGTTTTATTATGTTTGATGGGTGCAACAGGTACTATTGCCCTTGTTGATGATTCAGGGAATAAAAACAGAAAAAGAAATTTCCCTACATTCCGTTTTCCCGAACTTGCGGTTAATGCTTTAGGAAGGATTGTGCGTTATGTTGATTTTCGTAAACAGCCTCTGGGAAAACTTGTATGGTATGAAGATATTAAGGCAGATGATGCACGAAGCTTAATTCATTCCATCTTATCCAAAGAATCCTCTGAACAGTCAATAATCGAATTAGGAAGAAATACTTCAGAAGAATTATTAAAGTATTTTGGAATTCAATCAATAGATATTAGACCTCTAAATTCCAATGTATATAAAATTAAAGTAAAACCTGATCCTTTATTTGGTCCTTTACTTGAAATTAAACTACAGAATTCTCAGACTATCTTACGCATTACACCTCTAACTGATAGAGATCTTGATGAAATTATTAAGGAGATGCACCTTGATAAAGAAAGCGGTATTGGTCAAGTATTGGGAAGACTTTCACAAATGATCGAAGAAATCCCCTGGCTTTGGAATCTTGAATTACAAGCTATTATTGATAGTATACCATTAGTGACACCGGATATTATTATATCAATAAAACCCGGTGGTGTTGAGAGACCTTCGTACTGAACTTAATATCTTATATTGTAAATATAAAAACCTTAATCTTACTGTTAATCTTATTCTGAATCCCTTATGAAAGTTAGAATGATTAAGAGCAAGAATGTAATTAAGATAAATTGGCTATTGACATGAATTTTTTAACACATAAAAAGTGGGGAGAAAATGATTATTAAAGAAATAATGAAAACCGAGCCAACTTCAATTTCACCGGATACCAGGCTTAGTGATGCATATGGTCTTATGCAAAAGCAAAATATTCGCCACCTTCCTGTAATAGAAAATAATAAGTTAGTCGGAATTGTAACAGATCGTGATTTAAGATTATCAACCAGCAGGCTGGCTATACATCCGTTTGAACCTGAAGCAGGCGTAAAAGAAATAATGAGTCATCCTGTAAAAACTACACACCCCTCTGATCCGATTGAGTCTGCCGCACAATTAATGAGAGAATTAAAAATTGGTTGCTTACCGGTAGTTGAAGAAGGCAAGCTTGTTGGTATGGTTACAATTACAGACATGCTGGATGCTCTTCTTTTATTAACCGGTGTTCATCAACCATCCGGCCGTTTGGATGTCAGGTTATCAAATCGTTCCGGGGAGTTAGCAAAATTGACTTCCCTTTTAGCTGAGCTCAAGGTCAATATCCATTCAATTTTAACCTACCCTGAAAAGGACAAGACCATTAGGCTGGTTTTAAGAATTGGCACAATCGAAATGAGGATTATTGCCCAGGCTATCTGCAATGCAGGTTTTGAAGTAATATGGCCGGTTCAAATATCATGTGTCAAATAATTTATCATCCTGAATATAGTAAATATAATCTCGGTTCAGGCCATCCTTTTGATCCTCTGCGTGCAGAAATGGTAATCGATTTTTTAAGAAGAACCGGATGTTTAAAAGATCCTTTAACACCGGAACCGGTTTCTCCTCAAGATTTAACTGCTGTTCATGATGAATCATATATCCAAATTGTTGAAGCCATCAGCCGCGGAGAAAAGTTAAAGAATGCCGAAGATTATGGGTTGGGAACTTTAGATAACCCGGAAGTTAAAGGGATGGCAGAAGGTGCACGCCTGCAAATTGGCGGGACAGTTTTAGGCGCAAAGCTTCTTATTGAAAATAAATTTAATAAAATCTTGCAATTTGGAGGCGGATTTCATCATGCTCATCGAAACCTGGCTGCCGGATTTTGCATTTATAATGATCTGGCGCCTGCGATTAAAGAAATGGTGAAAAAAAACTGGCATGTTGTTTATTTGGATCTTGATGTTCATCATGGAGACGGAGTCCAGGAGATATTCTATTCCGACGAAAATGTCATGACAATTTCGATCCATGAATCAGGAGAATATTTGTTTCCGGGAACAGGCTGGCTTCACGAACTGGGAAACGGTATCGGTCGATCTTTAAAATTGAATGTTCCATTAGAGCCGTTTACCGAAGGTGAATCCTATATGGAAATTATAAATGGTATTGTTGAACCGGCATTAAAATGGTTTAAACCGGATGCGCTTATTGTCCAGGCTGGTGCTGATGCACATTTTTCTGATCCGCTTGCAGACCTTATGTTAACTAGTCAGGATTTTGAAAAAATCTACAGGAAAGTACTGGTATTAGTTGATCAATATTGTAAAGGAAGAGTATTGTTTACTTTAGGAGGAGGTTATTCGATAACTGCAACTCCGAGAATTTGGATATTACTTTACCTTATTTTGTTCGATATGAAAATACCGGATGTACTCCCAAACGATTGGAGATTGAAATGGCAAGGAAAAATCAACAAAGAACTGCCTGTACTCTTGCATGATCCTATACCTGCATTTGAACCTATACTGAGAAAACCGGAAATAGTTAAGCATAACCGTGAATTAATTCAGAGATTAATGGATGCCGTTGCTCCATATTGGATTTAACCAACCAAGATATGCTTGTAATGTATAGTTTAGCACTTATTATTAACCTGAAAAATAATAAGTTAGACCAATAATTTTTTTCAATTTTTATATTTATTATTATGACAAACGAACGCGTATATAACCAAAAAATCAATAAGCTCCGATCACCCGAAAGGATAAAATTAATTCAAGTCGAGAGAGTGGTAAAATTATCACTGGAAAATATTAATCCTGCAAATGTTTTGGATGTAGGAACCGGAAGCGGGTTATTTGCCGAAACTTTTGCAGCAAATGGTCTAAAGGTAAAAGGAATCGATTTAAATTCCGATATGATAGAAGCTGTTAGAGAATTCGTCCCGGAAGGAGATTTTTTAACAGCACCTGCCGAATCAATACCATTTCCTAATCAATTTTTTGATCTGGTTTTTCTAGGTCATATTCTGCATGAAGCTGATGATCAGCTGAAAGCAATTCAGGAAGCTAAGAGAGTTGCAAAGCTCAGAATTGCTATTTTGGAATGGCCCTTTATTGAAGAAGAGGCCGGACCTCCTTTAGAACACAGGATAAGTTCAAAAAAAATATCCGAATTAACATACAAAGCGGGATTAAAAAATATCGAAACCATAGAACTTCAGCACATGGTTTTAACAAGAATTGATGTTTAGCGGTTGAATAGAGCGGCTAGATTTTTTTAATCTTAATCTTTACAATAAATATTTAACCCGATCTAGCAAACGCCAGATCGGGTTTAAATGGTATATCTAAACTAATTACACATCATAATACAATGAAAACTCAAACGGATGGGGTTGTAGAGCCATCGGTTTTATTTCTTTATCTATCTTGTATTTTATCCATGTTTCAATTACATCTTCCGTAAATACATCTCCTTTTAATAAATATTCATGATCATTCGGCTAAATGTTTTTAATGCATCATTTAAGCTTCCTGGTGTTGAAGGAACATTTTCAATTCTTCCGGCGTCATATCGTAAATATCTTTATCCAGAGGATCACCCGGGTCAATTCTATTTATAATTCCATCCAATCCTGCCATCAGCATAGCAGAGAATGCCAAGATATGGATTCAAGCCGGATCAGGACATCGGAATTCCACACTCTTTGCTTTTGGACTTGGTGAGTACATAGGAATTCTAACTGCAGCACTTCGTTTCTTTGTGAATATGCTAAGATTTACAGGTGCTTCAAATCCCGGGACTAATCTCTTATATGAATTAGTTGTCGGATTAGTAAAAGCACAAAGTGAAGGTGCATGTTTTAAAATTCCCCCAATGTAATAAAGTGCCATTTCGCTAAATCCGGCATAACCCGAGCCTGCGAATAATGGTTTACCATTTTTCCACAAACTTGAATGGACATGCATTCCGCTGCCGTTGTCACCAAAGATAGGTTTTGGCATATATGTTACTGTTTTATTATTTTTCTTTAGCCGTATTTTTAACAATATATTTGAAAAGTAAAAGCTGATCAGCTGCTTTTAATAACGGCTGAAATCTCAAATCAATTTCACATTGTCCGCCGCTGGCAACTTCGTGATGCTGAGCTTCCACATCAATTCCGGCTCCAATTAAGTTAGTTACCATTTCATTTCTTAAATTCATTAACGAATCGGTAGGAGGAACAGGAAAATATCCTTCTTTATATCTTGGTTTATATCCTAAATTCGGAGATTCTTCCCTCCCACTATTCCATTTTCCTTCGATGGAATCGACATAATAAAAACTGCTGTTTGGCTGGGAATCAAATCTTACATCATCAAAAACAAAAAATTCTGCTTCAGGTCCAAAATAAACGGTATCGGCAATACCGGTAGATTTCAAATAAGCTCCGGCTTTTTGTGCAATATTTCTTGGGCATCTTGTATATTTTTCTTTTGTTGCCGGTTCATAAACATCACAGATTAAACTGATAGTAGGCTGCTCTATAAATGTATCAACAAACATTGTATTAGCATCCGGTATTATGAGCATATCGGATTCATTAATATTTTTCCAGCCTCTTATTGAGGAGCCGTCGAATCCAAAGCCATCTTCAAAAGAATCTTTATCCAACTGTGATGACGGGACTGTAAAATGCTGCCATTGACCGGGGAAATCCATAAACTTCAAATCGATAAATTTTATTTTGTTTGATTGAACAAATTTTAGAACTTGTTCTACAGCTGAAGGGGCGGGTGTTTTAGCCATATTATTTCCTTTTTTATTTTTTAATTATTGACTTGATTTAAATATATATCACTGTTGTTTCTTTAATGGTTGATAAGACAAATGTAGTTTTAGTCGACATAACTCCCGGCCAGGATTGAATATCACCCAAAAGTTTTTCCAGTGATTCACTATTTTTTACTATCGCTTTTAAAAGGTGAGAACCTTCACCCAGGACAGAGTGGCATTCAATTATTGAAGGTATTTTTTCTACCCTGGCAATTAATCCTTTATAATGTTTAGATGATTCCATCATAACAAGGATATAAACCATAATATCATATCCAAAAGCTTTTTTATCTAATTTTGTATAATACCCCTCTATTATTCTTTTTTCTTCAAGTTTATGTAAACGGTCACTAATAGAAGGAATTGATAAGCCCACAGCTTCTGCCAGCTCGTTTCTTTTCGTCCGTCCTTTTTTTTGCAGTAAATTCAATATTTTAATATCTAAGTCGTCAAGCATAATTGTCCTAATTTTATTAGGAATAGGTTTTTTATTGACTTCAAATATAAAATCAACAAATTACTAAATCAAGGCTTTTTACTAAATTATTTAAAATATTTGTGATTTAACTTTATTTTTTAAAGTTAATACAGGATAAATCCCTTATTTTAATAAATAAGCGAAAAAGTTAATGTGCATGAAATTTAATCTCCTTTTTAATTCCAAAGGGTGTAAAATATTCCCCTGTTTTTTTTATTTGGTTAAAAAGGTCAAGGTTTTTTTGGGGCCTTTCCTGAAGCTTATGATATAAATGATACTGTATGGCAATATTATTTAAAAGATTAATCCTGATTCCTATCTGTTCAAACCTATACTGCATATCCGTATCTTCTCCAATTGAAGGCGCCTCATATCTCTCATCAAACCCATTAATATTAAAAAGCTCTTCTTTATGAATCGAAAAATTGCAGCCTAACAATCCCCTTCTCTTCTTATTAAAGTAATTCCTTAAGAATTCATTTTTAAAATAAAATCCTTTTTCTACGTCATAAGAATCTCCTATAATTCCGTCGGAGATTAGTCTACATTTTCTATATTCAAGGAATCCATCTTTTACATTTTCCGGAGTTAGTCGCCCCGTAATTTTATTTGAAAGATTTACTCTCCTTCCAGTCAGGCATATTCCTTTTTTTTTATTTCCGATATGTTCCTTAACAAATTCTGAATGCGGGATACAATCACCGTCAATAAAAATTATATACTCACTATTTGCCGCAGATATTGATTTATTCAAGATTTTATTCTTCCTAAAACCTTTATCTTCCTGCCAGAGATGGGTCAATTTAAATGGATTCTTTTTTGCAAGGAGCTCAATATCATCTACGACTTTTTGATTCGAGCCATCATCAGCAATAATTATTTCAAAATAAGGATCAGTCTGTCTTTCAAATCCGGCAAGTACTAATCTAAGATAATCAATTCGATTATAAAAGGAGATAATAACAGAAGCGTTAATCATTCTCTCTGTTTGTCTCCTTTATTATTTTTTTACTTTTTTCTTTCTCTTTAATACGGTTGTAAGCTTTTTTCTTTTGTTCAACTTTAGGAGGTTTTTGCGGAACAGGGATTCTCTTTTTCTTTTTCTCTATTTCAATTTTTACTTTTTGTTTTGACATCTTAAATAAAGAAAATTGACAGTTTTATACATTTTAAAATAAAAAAGAGAGCGGATCGCGCTCTCTTAAAATTAAAAAAGAATCTTTAATTAATTCTTTGTTTTTATTTTAGCAGCTTTACCGGAGAGTTTACGCAAATAATAAAGCTTTGCTCTTCTTACATTTCCTTCTTTAATAAGTTCAAGCTTTGCTATCTTAGGAGAATTGAAAGGGAATATTCTTTCAACTCCAACGCCGCTGGAAATCTTTCTTACTGTAAAAGTCTTTGTTAATCCCGAACCTCTTACACTGATCACATCGCCTTCAAAAGGCTGTATTCTTTCTTTATCTCCTTCAATTACCCTTACGTGTACCTTTACATGATCTCCGGGATTAAAGCTCGGAATATCAGATTTAAATTGGTCAGGTAATATATTTTTAATGTTAACCATATTTTCTCCACTAATTAATCGATAATAATAATTCTTCTATTCAAATATTATATGTTTATTAATAAATTCTGTTTACTCGAAATTGAAACTTTTACCCAGGTTAAAAAACTTCTATACTATGAGTTATTTCTCTTCCAGTCTTCAGTTAATTTTTTTGACTGTGCCTCTTTCCACTTTTTAATTTCTTTTTCATTACCTGATAAAAGAACTTCAGGAACTTTCATTCCTTTATAATCTGCTGGTCTTGTAAAACAAGGAGCTTCAATTACATCTCCATCCTGGAAAGAATCGTTTAGAGCAGATTCACTATCATTAAGAACTCCCGGGATTATTCTTACTACAGCATCAACAATAATCAACGCAGGTAATTCGCCGCCTGTTAGAATAAAATTTCCTACAGATATTTCATCGGTTGCAAATTTTTCCCTCACTCTATCATCAACTTCTTTGTAATGCCCCGCAATAATCATCAGGCTGCTGCAAAGAGACAGCTTATTTGCAGTTTTCTGATCAAAAATTTTTCCTTTGGGTGAAGTAAAAATTATATGATCGTATTCTCTTTCGTTTTTTAACTTTTCAATACATTCAAAGAACGGTTCCGGTTTCAAAACCATTCCGGGTCCGCCGCCAAAAGGTTTATCGTCTATCTGTTTATGTTTATTAAAAGCATAATCCCTAAGATCATGTATATGAATACTTATTTTCTTTTTATCCTGCGCTCTTTTAATGATACTTGAATTCAAGGGGCTTGATAATAAACCCGGCACAGCAGAAACAATATCAATTCTCATCGTAATCAATATCAGCTTCCGGCATTAAAACCAGTTTTTTTTCCGAAGGTACAAATTTTTCAATGAACTCTTTGACGGCAGGTATTAAAATTTCTTTACCTTCAGCATCAATTACATAAACATCATTTGCCGGCAGTGCCAGCACGTCTTTTACTGTTCCGATCAGAATTTTATTTTTAAAAACTGAACTGCCGATAATATCATGAATAAAATATTGATCTGCCGGAAGTTCAACCACATCATTTTCATCAACAAAAATATCTTTCCCTAACAACACCTCCACATCAATTTCATTATTAAAATTTTTAAATTTTAAAACAAAAAAATCCTTTTTCTTTCTGACTTCATCTACATAAAATTCTTTTTTTATCCCCGAAAAATCTATAAAGACCTTGCGCAGGTTAAAAAAACGTTCAGGGAAATCAGAATAAGAATTAATTCTGACAAATCCCTCTTTATTAAAAGCAGATTGGATTTTAGCAATAAGAAAAAATTCCGGCACAAGACAGTAAGTAATTAATCTAATATTTCTAAAATTGCCCGTTTCCCATCCTTAGCTGCAATTGCAGTAAGAAGAGTCCGCATTGCTTGGGCAGTTTTACCCTGCTTTCCAATAACTTTCCCGACATCATCTGCCTGTACTTTCAATGAAAGAATAACCTTATTTTCTTCAGGCATTTTTTCTTCAATTACTACATTGTCAGGATGATCCACTAAATGCTTCGCAATGAATTCAATGAATTCTTTCATAGGAACAAGCCTCCTAATTTAGAGCACGAGATTATTAAAAGTACAGAAGAATTACCTAAATAAGCAAGAAATTAAAATTCTTATTCTTTATTTGAAGTATTCTCACCAGAAGCAGCGCCCTTTACTTCTGCTGTACCGTTTTCAATATCATTTTTACCAGGCTCTTCTTGTGAAATATTTTCTGTAACAGTAGAATTTTCAGCTGATACTTCTGTTTCTACTTTACTTTCTGGGTCGGATTTTCCTTGATGCCTTTTTCTTTTTATCTGTACTCCTATTTCCGGAAGCCTCTTTCAATTTTTCCCATTTACTCAATTCTTCTTGAATCTTTTCTTCAGAAAACCCTTTCTTTAATAGATCTTTTTTTAATGTTATGCCTTTTTGTCTTAAAAGACTTTTTACAGTATCAGTTGGCTGAGCACCATTATTTAACCAATAGAATACCCTATCTTCTTTTAAATCGATTGTATGAGGATTGGTAAGAGGATTATATAATCCAACCGCTTCAAGGAATTTCCCATCTCGCGGAGACCTGGAATCTGCTGCAACAACCTTATAAATAGGTTGTTTTTTCTTACCCATTCTTCTCAATCTTAACTTTACTGCCAAATTGTTTAACCTCCGATTCTCTAAATATAAATAAAAACTTATCTGCCAGGAGAAATACTATTTAATAAAGAATTGCTGATACCTTTCCGGCTCAGCTTACCCATCATTTTTTGCATCTCTCCAAATTGTTTAACTAAACGGTTAACATCCTGAATAGATGTACCGCTGCCCCGGGCTATTCTTTTGCGGCGGCTCCCGTTTAAATTTTAGGTTTAACTCTCTCCTCCAAGGTCATTGAATTAATAATTGCTTCAACTTTAACCAAGGCATTATCATCAACCTGGGCATTCTTAATTTGAGAATTCAGCCCGGGGATCATTCCTAACAATGAAGTTAGAGAACCCATTTTCTTAATAACTTTAATTTGCTTAAGAAAATCATTAAAATCAAATTTATTTTTCTTTAATTTTTCTTCTAATTTCTCAGCTTCCTTGGAATCAAAACTTTCCTGAGCCTTTTCAACAAGGGATATTATGTCTCCTTTTCCTAAAATCCTTGATGCAAGCCTATCGGGATAAAAAGGTTCGAAGATCCTGTAATTTCTCTCCATTGCTGATATATTTTATTGGTTTACCAACCACAGTTCTAATGGATAATGCTGCTCCGCCGCGTGCATCACCATCTAATTTTGTAAGAACAATACCGTCATAGTCTACAGTTTCATTAAAAGCTTTTGCCGAATTAACAGCATCCTGGCCGGTCATTGCATCCACAACAAACAAAGTTTCAGTTGGCTTAACTATGGTTTTAATATCCGCAACTTCCGTCATCATTTCCTGATCAACATGAAGACGACCGGCAGTGTCTATAATAATTGTATTAAAATTTCCCTCTTTAGCAAACTGCAGAGAACCTGATGCAACCTTTCTTGCATCCCGTTCCTCTAAAGAGAAAACAGGGACATTAACTTGACCTCCTAAAAATTTTAACTGTTCGATTGCTGCAGGACGGTATATATCCGCAGCTGCGAGCAGAACTTTACGTCCATTTTCTTTTAACCGCTTTGCTAATTTACCACAAAATGTTGTTTTTCCTGAACCTTGTAATCCGACAACCATCAAAATTGTGATCCCGGATCCATTTATTTTTATTTCAGTTTGACTGCCTCCTAAAAGTGTCACTAATTCATCATAAAGAATTTTAGTGATTAATTGCCCCGGAGAAATAGATGCAATAACATCTTTACCAAGAGCTTTTGCTGAGACACTATCAATAAAATCCTTGGCAACTTTATAATTGACATCTGCATCCAGCAGAACTCTTCTAATTTCCCTGAGAGTATCTGAAATATTCTTTTCAGATATTTTTCCCTGTCCACTTACCTTTTTTAGGGTCGAATCTAATTTAAGCGATAATTCTTCAAACATAATAAACAAAATTAAAATTTGTCGGGAAATTAATAAAGATTAGCTTGCCTTAAGTGCGTTAGCTCCGGAAACAATTTCCAGTATTTCTTTGGTAATTGCAGCTTGTCTTTCTTTATTATATTTAAGCTGTAAAGTTCTGATTAATTCTTTTGCATTAGTAGTTGCATTATCCATTGCAGTCATTCTTGCACCAAATTCTGCGGCGTTTGATTCCAATAAAATACGCCACATTTGGGCATTCAAATGCTTTGGAAGTAAATATTCAAAGATTGAC
This sequence comes from uncultured Ignavibacteria bacterium, assembly GCA_963739895.1. Lineage (GTDB taxonomy): Bacteria > Bacteroidota > Ignavibacteria > Ignavibacteriales > Ignavibacteriaceae > CAVQBP01. Next base: position 80,776 of record CAVUCR010000040.1, read on the forward strand.
TTTTGATCAGGTTCGAATATATAATACGGTTCATTCTTTTTATCTTCTTTCGTTTCCTTTTTAATAGGTATCGGAAGCAATTGTTCAGTTACGATTTTCTGCTGAATGATAGACTTAAATTCATTATAAATAACAACAATTTTATCAAATGTTGAATCCAAGTATAACTTAATAAGTTCATTTGTAATGTTTAATGCAGATAAGTATTCCAATGTGGAGAAAAGGCCAATCCTTTTGTCTGCAACATTATAATCCCGTTTGCCGAAGAAATCAAATCCTTTCTTCCCGATGCAAAAAATATGAACCGCTGTTGATTCAGGAGTATCTTCAATAAAACCTGCAGCTTCTTTAATAATATTTGTATTGAAAGCCCCGCAAAGCCCTCTATCAGCTGTAACAACAACCAGAGCAATATTTTTGATTTCTCTTTCGGCTATATATATATTATTATAATCTTCATCAGTAACTAATTGACTAAGAAGCCCGGATATTTTATGCGCATAAGGACGGGCATGAATAACTTTATCCTGTGCTCTTCTCAATTTTGCAGCAGCGACCATCTTCATGGCTTTAGTTATTTGCTGTGTGTTTTGAACACCTTTAATTCTATTTTTTATATCCCTTAAAGTTGCCATTTAGAAATACTTTATCTAACCGTTCTCTTTAAAAATGGTTGAAAAATCTTCTGCAGCTTTTTTTATTTCAGAAATAGTTTCATCAGAAAGCTGTTTTTCCTTTTTAATTTTCTCAAAAATATGGCTGTATTTAACCTCTATAAATTCTAAAGCTTCTTTTTCATAATGTTTAATTTCATGAACAGACACATTATCCATATAACCATTTGTCCCGAGGTAAATACTTACCACCTGCTTTTCAACAGGGACAGGATTGTATTGACCCTGCTTGAGAAGTTCAACTAACCTTGCACCTTTGGCAAGAGTTCTTTGAGTAGATTTATCGAGATCAGAACCAAATTTGGCAAATGCTTCAAGTTCCCGGTATTGAGCCAGATCCAATTTCAAGCTGCCGGCAACCTTTTTCATAGCTTTTATCTGTGCATTACCTCCGACACGTGAAACTGAAATACCAACGTTTATTGCCGGCCTTACACCTGCATTAAACAGATTTGATTCCAGGTAAATTTGTCCGTCGGTAATTGAAATTACATTTGTAGGAATATATGCAGAAACATCCCCCTGCTGCGTCTCAATAATTGGTAAAGCCGTTAAGCTTCCACCGCCAAGAACTTCACTTAATTTTGAAGCCCTTTCCAACAACCTTGAGTGCAGGTAAAATACATCACCGGGATAAGCTTCTCTTCCGGGCGGCCTTCTTAACAATAATGACAGTTCACGGTAAGCAGCAGCTTGCTTGGAGAGATCATCATAAATAACTAATGCATGCTTACCGTTATCTCTAAAAAATTCACCCAGCGTAGCACCGGAATAAGGGGCAATAAATTGAAGCGGAGCAGGTTCGGATGCAGCAGCCGAAACAACCGTTGTATATTCCATAGCATTCTGTTCATGCAGCTTAGCTACAACTTGAGCAATTGTTGAGCTTTTCTGCCCAATTGCAACATAAATACAATAAACCGGTTTAATACCGAGAGCTTTTGCTTCTTCAGTGTGGGTATACTTTTGATTTATTATCGTGTCAACCGCAACTGCAGTTTTACCGGTTTGCCTGTCACCGATAATTAATTCTCTTTGCCCTCGTCCGATTGGGATCATAGCATCGACAGCAGTGATACCGGTTTGTAACGGTTCTTTAACAGGCTGTCTTTGAATTACACCCAATGCTTTCCGTTCCACCGGCTGATATTTTTCATGGATTATTTCACCTTTCCCATCGATTGGAACTCCTAGAGGGCTGATAACTCTTCCCAGCATCTGTTCACCTACAGGAATTGACGCTACTCTTTTGGTTCTTTTTACAGTATCTCCTTCTTTCACCAGGGTTGATTCACCGAATAGAACGCAACCGACGCTATCTTCATCAAGATTTAATACCATTCCAATAACACCGTTTGGGAATTCGACAAGTTCACTTGCCATCACTTTTGATAATCCGTAAACAAGTGCAATACCGTCACCAACTTGAAGAACAGTACCTACATCATAAATATCTACTTCATTTTCAAATCCGGATAATTGTTTTCTTAATATAGCCGATATTTCTTCCGGTCTTACTTCTGCCATTTTTTATTCCTTTTTACCTAAACTTACAAATAAGCTTTGGTTTAATAATACTTTAATTTAGAGATATTCCGCTGGATAAAAATTGTTTTTTTAAAAGCTCTAATTGATGTCTTAAAGAAGCATCATAAACCGTATCACCAATTTTCGCAATAAATCCGCCGACAACATTTTCATCCAATGTAAATCCGATACGTGTATTTTTATTTAGATATTTTTCAAGCTTAACTTTAAGCACTTGTTTTTGATCATCATCGAATTCAAATGCAGTTTTAACTGCAACATTGACTATTCCTAATTTTTCATCGTAAAGTTCTGTAAATTTTTGCAGAATACTATACAGCAGGTTTTCTCTATTTTTATGTATAACAAACTTTATAAAATTTATCGTTTCAATATCAACCTTAGATTTGAATATCTCCTCTAAGATTGAAATTTTAACAGGAGATTTAATAATAGGATTCTCAAGAATTCTCTGTAACCTTGGATTTTCTTTAAGTGTATCTTTAATCAGCTGAATATTTAATGCGATTGCTGCGAGAATATTTTTCTCTTCCGCGGTTTCCAGTAAAGAAGATGCATATCTATATGAAACTTTATAATCAATCATAATTAATTTTTAGTGATCTCACTAATATAGTCGTTTACAATTTTCTTATTCACTTCTTTATTAACATTTTCTTTTAATATCTTTTCAGCAGCCTGCACAACAATTTCAGCAATTTGATTTTTTAATTCATTAAATGCAGAATCTTTTTTTCTTTCAATTTCTTCGGATGCATCAGAAACAATTTTTTGTGCCTGTTGTTTGCTCTCCTGGATCATCTGCTCTTTGAGTTTTTCTGCATACGCCCTGCTTTGTTCAATTATTTTTTTTGATTCTTCTTCTGCTTTTGCCAAATTCGCCTGGTTTTCATCAAGCACTTTTTGAGCTTCTTCCTTTGCTTTTTCAGCTTTTTCCAGTGATTCTCTAATTGCTGATTCTCTTTGATCCAAGGCAGTAAGAATAGGTTTCCATGCAACTTTTTTTAATACGATCAGGAGGATAACAAAAGTAATGACTGTCCAGAATATTAAACCAGGACTAACACTTACAAGACTTCCTCCTCCCTCTGAGGCTAATAAGGCCAGGCTAAAACTTAAAAGCATTCTACAATCCCTTCAAATATAATTTAACTTTTTACAGCTAAAAGAATACAAATAACAAGAGCAAAGAAAGCAATACCTTCAATTAAAGCTGCGGCGATAATCATATTTGTACGAATTGGACCGGCAGCTTCAGGTTGTCTTCCCATAGCTTCTAAAGCTGATGCTGCAAGCTTTCCGATTCCAAGCCCTGCACCAATTACTGCAATACCAGCGCCTATTCCGGCAGCTAACCAACCTAAATCCATAATTTCTCCTAACTTATTTTATTAATTAATGATTTTGTTTTAATGTTCCTGGTGTACTGCCATCCCGATGTATAAGGAAGTCAATATTGTAAATATATATGCTTGAATAAGTGCTACAAGAAGTTCAAGCAAATCTATAAACAATACAAATCCAATAGCAACCGGTGAGACAAGCACCGTTTTCAAAATAAAGATTAAACCTATTAAGGAAAATATAACCACATGTCCGGCAATCATATTAGCGAAAAGACGTATACACAATGAAAATGGTTTTGTGAATAGACCAATTATTTCAACCACAACCATAAGAGGTAAAATTGCAATGGGCATCCCGGGCGGGATCAAGCCCTTAAAATATTTTAAAAATCCATGTTTTTGTATCCCGCTATACTGGGTTGCAATGAAAGAAATACCGGCTAAAGCCGCGGTAACCGCAATATTCCCGGTAACTGAGGTTGAATATGGTATTAAACCAAATAAATTACCTGACAAAACAAAGAAAAAAAGTGTTAACAAATACGGCAGGAATTTTTCATATCCTTCACCAATTGTAGGTTTAACAATTTCATCCCTAACAAAGAGGACTATTATTTCAAAAAAATTTGTTAAACCTTTTGGAATTATAGATTTCTTATATCCTTTAGAGATAAAGTAGAATATAAGTATTAGAAAAACCGCTATAATCCAAATAAAAAAAACATTTTTGGTAATGGATATATCTATTCCGAAAAGCTGTAAATGAGGAAGGTAAAATTTTCCAAATGGGTCAAAATCAATATAATTTGAGTCCATAACATGATGGAGAATCCAACCACCCCCTTCTTCCCCGGAGTTTTTAAGAGTATCCACTACTGTAAGAGTATCTGCAGGGTTACCAAAAATCATAAAACAGCTTATGTTTTCTTCATATATAAGTAAATTACTTCAATAATCAAATACAAAATGTAAAAAAAAAGGATAGAAAATATAAAACTATTCTGATTTATATTCAAGAATTTAAGGGAAATAAATACCAATGCAAGCATTAGTAATAATCTCACAACCATACCCCCTAAAACGACCTTGAAAAAGAGGTCTTGAGAGTGACTTAAACCTACTTTTATTGCCGTTAAACCAATCAAGAAATTAAGTGTGGATAATCCACCACCAATTACAGCAGATACAAAAAATATTTCTGAAATTAAAGAAAATGAATAAATAAAAAAGAGAAATAAAAATAAAATAAAAGTTATTATAAGACTTTTACTTAAAAATTTTTCAGCTTTATTCATTTACCGGATTTTAACACGGTTTTTATAAAATTATATAAAGCAGCAAAGACCCCTAAAAATGAACAAATTATAGTTAAAATAGGGCTGGTATCAAATTTATTATCCAGCCATATTCCTAAAAACACCATTGCAGTTACAGTAACTGCAAGCTGAAGTCCCAATCCTAAGTAGGGGGTCAATTCACTAATTATTTTTTTTGACTCCCCTTCGTCATTCTTATTCATTTCACATTTTGAGGAGACCCTGGTGTTACCGGTTTAGGAAGCGATTCCTTGATATCTCCCATAGAGCTCTTGCCGTCGAATTTTGCTCCGGCTTCAACAACCAGGATTTTGGTTATTATATCACCTTTTAAGGCAGCTTTGGATTCAAGTACCAACTTATCTTTTGCATTAACAGAACCTGTTACTTTCCCTCCCAAAGTAATTATATCTGCATTTATCTGTCCATCAACTTCGCCGCTTTCACCAACCGTAACATTCCCGCTAGCCTTTATATCCCCTTTAACATTACCGTCAATACGAACATCCCCTGAACTCGAAAGTTTGCCTTCGATTACTACGCCTGTACCGATAATTGTCACTTGTTCATCTCCTTTATTATTTTTCAATTTTTCCTCCGTTAGTAATTAATTAAAACTGTTTTTGGATCAATAGGCTGGCCATTTTTCCAAATTTCAAAATGTAAATGAGGACCTGTTGTAATTTCTCCAGTATTACCGCTTAGTGCAATTAATTCTCCTTGAATAACAGTATCCCTTTCCTTTTTCATTAATACAGAACAATGTTTATATATTGTAATATAATTATCCGGATGACCAATAATCAACATGTTCCCATCTTTATTTGTATAATCGGAAAAAATTACATATCCATTTGCAGAAGCATAAACGGGTGTACCGGATTTTACAACAAAATCTATACCCATATGTCCTCTTACCGGATCAAAATCTCTGCTTACAAATCCATTAACAGGTTTATCAAAATAAATAACTTTTTGCTTATTATCTTCATCTTTACCAAAAAAAAGATCTTTTATTACTGCGAAAATATTTCCGCCAAATTTCCCTTTATTTCCTTCTTTGGATTCGTACCGCTTTTTTTTCAGCGAATCTATTAAGCTAGAATCACCAAGTATTATTGCATATTTAAGTCTTTCATTTGTAGATTTTAAACTCTCAAGCTCACGGGTCAAAAACAGCATCCTTGTATTTAATTGATTAACAGTTTCCATATCTTTTTTTGACAAAGATGAACTGCCTGGAAAAACTAATGAATTTACCGGTGTGTAACTTAATACAACGAATCCCAAAAATGCAATTGCCAAGGTATAGAACAAAGCAAAATAAATTAAGTGATTAGATCTGAAACGCCTGGTTTTTGCGCTGGTTCCAGAAGAGTCCGGTATAATTACCACATAATAACTTTTTATATTTTTGAAAAATTTAAAATCCATATATTAAAATAAACTTAAAGTAAAAATTAGCCAAATTTTTTTAACAGATCCTTATATTTTATTTTTCCTTCACGGACCAGCCCGGGTTTTGAATCAATTAATTCGATTATCGTAGAAGCCTGAAAAAAAGATTTCTTTTTTGAATAAAAAATTGCTTCTACTTCTGATGAAAATTCATCTTGAATTAAACTCGGTTCTGTAATTGGAGCTTGCTTGCTGCGATTTACACTGGTTGAAATCAAAGGCATCTTCAATTCAGAAAGGAGCTTTAAGCAGAACCGGTGATTAGGGATCCTAAAAGCCGCATTATCACGCTGCAAAACTTGCCTGAACTTTGAATTCAGATTTAATATAACCGATACAGGGTTCGGCCAAATAGAAATTAAAAAATCTAGATGTTTTTCCGAATTTATTTCAACATACTGCAATAATATATCTATATCATTTACAAGCAAGATATACATCTTGCCAAGATCACGCCCTTTAATTTTATTTACTTTTTTTATTACTTCTTCATTTAATGGATTTGCACCAAATCCATAAATAGTATCTGTAGGGTATATAAAAACTTTGCCTTCAAAATAAATCTCTTTGGCAGTATTTATCGATTCATCAAAATTATTATCTATATTAATATATTTTGCGGTTTTTGCTTTCGTCATTTAACATTTCCTCAAGTTTTTTAACAACTATACCAGTTTTAAATTGCAACCACATTCAAAAGTATTTACAGGGCATTTTTCATAACCGTGAATACCACAAGGTTTACAAAATAAATCATCATAGCTTAAAAAGCTACTGCCTCTGTTGTAAGGATAAAAGCCAAAATCAGCGGAAGTAGAGCAAAAAAGTGTAATAACAGGGATATCCGCACACATAGCCATGTGTGTAGGGGCACTATCGTTAGTAATTAATAATTCAGCTCTTTTCAGAATTTCAATTGATTCGACAATTGTAAACATTCCCGCAGCTGAATAAACTTTACCGGGAAATTTTTTTTCTATATCTGAGCATAATGTTGCATCGTTTTTCCCACCGACTAATAGTACCTTATGATGATAATTATTCGCTACAGACTCTATTATTTCTTCAAAATATTCGACAGGATAAACTTTAGTATTCCAGACACTGCCCGGTGCAATGCAAATAAACATATCATCTATTCCTGCAGTCCTGAAATAATCGTCAATCTTATTTTTAATATCTAATTCAATATTTAGCTGGGGAAGTATCCGCCATTCATTAAGTGAATAATTATACCCGACTAAATCCAAATTTCTTTGAACTTCATGATGTTCAGGTTCATATTCAATTATATTTTTGTAAACATGACTTAAACTGCTATTTGAAAATCCGTATGTTTCCCTTATCCCTAATAACATTACCAGTAAAGCGGTTCGAAACGATCTATGCGGTGAATAAACTCTTGTATATTTTTCTCTTCTTAAATCTTGTGAAAACTTGTAAAGCGAAAAGATTGACTTGTGTTTATTTCTTTTATCTAAGACTTTAACTTCTTTTACACAAGATGAAGCTGAAAAAATCTCCTTGGAAGGCGGAATACATACAACATGAATTTCACTCTCTGAAAACATCTCCTTTAAAATTTGTATCATTGGGAGAGTAAGAATTGCATCACCGATAAATGCTGTCTGTATAACTAATATTTTTTCCATTTAAACAATTATGTACAATTTTGAATTGTAAATCAGAAATGATAACAAATTATTAAATCAAAATTTTTCATTATAAATCCGCAATTCGAATTCCAAAAATCGGAATGATTCATTAATATTTCCAGAGTTTATGCATCCATAACCATTGTTCCGGATTTTCCCGGATCACTTTTTCCAGGTATGAAGCATGCCTTTGACTTAGCTCAATAATTTTTTCCTCTTCATTCCCAGGTAAATTATTTTTATCAATTTCATACAAATAAGTTTTATAAGAAAAACCGGGCTTTCTAACATTAATCCCATAAATAATAGGTGCGTTAGTTTTTAAAGACAATATGGCCGGTCCGGGATAAATCGATACTTTCCTGCCGAAAAAATTCACTCTAATACCTTCAGCCGGTCCCCTTTGATCCGCTGCCATTGCAACAACATTCTTTTCTTTCAATTCTTTATAAATTTGCCTGATTGAAATACCAAGGGAGACGACTTCATTTTTCCATTTAGTTCTTACTTTATTCAGCCAATTAGTAACGTAAGGATTTCTTTGCGGCTTAACGACAACTTTAAGCGGGATCCCAACCTGAATACCTACTGAAGCGGCAACATATTCCCAGTTTCCATAATGTGCCGATAGTAAAATAACACCATTCTTGTCATTAAATTTTTCTATGATGAGGTCCGAATTGATGCATTCAACCATTTTTCCCATTTCGTCTTCAGTTAGAAAAGGCATGTAAAGAATTTCCACCAACGCTATTGAAAAGCTTCTATAACTATCAAACGCTATTTTTTTTATTTTTGCTTCCGGATATTCAGGGAAAGCATTGGTAAGATTTTCTAATACGGTTTTTTTTCTTATCGGTATAAAATAATAGAACAGAAAAGCTATACAAAAGGAAAATTTCCTGGAGAGTTTGAGACCGATAAGACCGGTAAAATAACTCAATCCCAGGAAAAGGATATATTCTATAATATTCTTCATTCAACAGCTAGACTCAAATTTAACTTTTAAAGTTAACTATTTGAGTGAAGAAATAATAATTATGCAGCTAAAAACGACGACATAAAACCTAGTGACTTGCAATCCTTTCTACCCAGTTATCATCACGAAGTTCACCTCTCATTGTAGAATGAACTAAAGTATACTGAGAAAATCCTGTTATATCTGCAAAAACAAAAATGACGCCCCCCTGGAGTTCATTATAGTGCCATATCTCATAAGGTTTGGTATTCTGTTCATTGGGATATCTTTCAATTTCAGTTGGTTCACCATATAATAAATAAATTCTTCCCCTGTCTGTTTTCCAGCCTTCCTTTCCCATGCTGGTATATCTTTCATTGCATCTTTGCACCCTATTCATATAATCTTGATATGCTTCATTCAATTGAGTAGCAGGATTCATATCCCTGCTTCTCCAAAATTCGTACAAAAATTTTCTTTTTCCATCAAGAGTTTCCAGACCTTCATATTGTTTAATTTCATTTGTTGTAGCTACATATCTAGATTCCTGAAAAGTTTTATCCACTTCATCTTCAGACATTACATTAAATTCACTGCTTAATGATGATATGCTGTTAGTATAAGAAGTATCGGGAAGAGGTATAGATGGATTATAAACAAAAAATCTTTTCGATGATGATATTCCAATATTAACTGCACTGTCTAATAACGCCTCTGTTAACGTATATGAATCAGTAGGGTACTTATTTAAAACTTCAGTCCCAACTTCAACTCTTGAATTCAAACTATTGGATATAATTTTTGATTTGCTGCTGACAACCTTTCCCCGGCTATTAAATACAACACTTTGAAGCTTAATATCTCCTTTAGGTAAATTTTTTAAATTATACAATTCCATATAATAAAATAAAACAGGTTGATTCTCCCCAAATACATTCATTATGGAAGGAATAATTTCATAGGTATTTTTATAAAAAATAGAATTGTTGTTGGGACTATTCGGGATTATTCTTGAAGCAAACTGAAGGTCACTCATCGATACTTTATTTTTCCAAAGCGGGGTAACATTAAAATGATCGGTAATAGATTTTTTATGATTTGTGTTCAATGCATCAGCGCCCTCAACATTTATTGTATAAGTTCCTTGAGAAATTACAAAACCAAGGACACCTACTAAACCCCTGTTAATCGTTGATGTATCCTTAATTTCGTTAACCACTTTCCAATCTTTATCAACAAGAATTTTTCCGGAAGCTGTATCGACAATAGAAATTTTTAAATTTCCCTGAACATAATTTGAAGTATCGGTTTTATTAATTGTTAAATCATTTTGATTGAATGAATAATAAAATTCAATGTAATTAGCTGTTGAATCGTAACCAAATTGTGCATAATCGAAATCAAAACCAAAATTTAATCTGTTTTGTCCAAATAAACCGGGAACAACAAAAAGAAATGAAATTAGTAAAAGAAATTTTTTCATATTATTCAACCTGATATTTATAAACTAAAAGGTAATTTCCTGTATTATTTAAATTTTATGGATATACTTTTAAAATGTTGAAGATTCGATGCCAACAATAATCTTAATCATTTGAAAAACTTAATTATCATCTAATCCATATTCAAGACTAAAATTTAATTAAATTATTTTTAATACCCCGATTTTATATCAAAATAATTGGAAATTACAAGAGTAGAAAATTTAAATTTTCCAAGGACTAAATCTTTACTGCAAAAACTTTATGCACTCCAGCAATTGAAGAAATAGCATCAACAGAATTCTTATCAATTTCACTATCTACGTTTATTACGGTAAGAGCTTCTTTTCCCATTTCATTTCTTCCCAAGGACAAACCTGCAATATTAATATTTTTTTCAGCAAGTATTTTACTGACAGTTGCCAGAATACCAGGTTTATCAATATTTGAATAAAATATCATATTGCCTTCCGGGTTCAATTCGAGAAGATAATCATCAATATTTACAATTCGAATTTCATTATTTCCAAAAACTGTTCCCGCAAAGAATCTTTTCTCTTTATCGGAAGTAAATTCAACCTTCATTAAATTAGTATATGTAGAATTTGCACCGGATTTGGTTTCATTAATGATTATTCCCATTTCTTTTGCAAGAAAAGGTGCGTTAATAAGATTTACTCCCTCAGTCATCATTTTGGTTAAGAAGCCTTTTAATACTGCAGTTGAAAGAAGAGTAGTTGACGAATGAAGTAGTTGCCCGCTGTAATTAATATCAATTTTTTTAAGCTGCCCCTGAATTAACTGTGCATGTAAAATTCCAAGATTTTCTCCAAGCTTAATGTAGGGGTGAATATCCTTATTTACAGACGAACCTAATGCAGAAGCGTTGACTGCACCCCTGACAGGATTGTCATTAAACAAGTCTACCATTTGTTCAGCAATTTGTATTGCTACTTTTTCCTGTGCTTCTTCGGTTGATGCTCCTAAGTGAGGTGTGGTAATAATTTTCGGATGCTGATTAATTCACCTGAAAAATCGGGCGGTTCACTAGAATAAACATCCAGGGCTGCAGCAGAAACTTTACCGTCATTTACTGCTTTAACCAGGTCTGTTTCATTTACAATGCCGCCTCTAGCACAATTTATAATTTTGACCCCGTTTTTACATTTAGCAAGGGTTTTTTCGGAAATTAAATTTTTTGTTTCATCGGATTTGGGTACATGAATTGTGATAATATCTGATTGTTCGAAGATGTCATCCAATTTAACCGGCTTAATTCCCAATTTAGCAGCAACGTCATCGGAAAGGACAGGATCATAGCCAATGACATTCATTTCAAATGCTTTTGACCTTACCGCGACTTCTCTCCCTATTTTCCCCAGCCCTATTACTCCAAGTACTTTCCCTTGGAGTTCGGTACCTTGAAAACTTTTCCTATCCCAATTACCCGCCCTCATCGATTGATTGGCCTGAGCAGTATTACGGCACATAGTCAACATAAGAGCCATAGTATGTTCGGCCGCAGAAACAGTATTCCCGCCAGGAGTATTCATAACCATAATTCCTTTCCTGGTTGCAGCTTCAATATCAATATTATCAACTCCGGTACCTGCTCTGCCAATTACTTCCATTTTATCCATTAAAGAAATTATATCGGCAGTTACTTTGGTAGCACTTCGAACTACCAATCCGTTATATTCGTTAATTACTTTTTTAATCTCTTCCTTCGGCATTCCAGGTTTATAAGTTACCTGATGCCCTGCAGATTCAAGAATAGATACACATTTTGTATCTACCGAGTCAGTAATAATTATTTTTTTCATGGATTTTCCCTTTTATTTTAAGAAGATTTTGGACCCGGAAAAATTAAACACTCGGAATACATTAAACAACAGAATTTAATTTTTGCACTATCTGCCCTTTAGGAACTGCTCCGATAATAGTTTCCTTCAATTCGCCGCCTTTAAATGTTAATAAAGTAGGGATACTTCTTACCCCGTATTTGATAGCGGTCTGCTGATTATCATCAACATCCAATTTCCCAATTTTAGCCTTGCCTGAATATTCGGTAGCTAATTCTTCAACAATAGGAGCAATTATACGGCACGGACCGCACCATGCAGCCCAAAAATCAATTAAAACAGGATTTTCAGAATTAAGAACTTCCGTTTCAAAATTATCATCCGTGATTGTTATAGGTTTCATTTTATTCCTTGTATTTTTAATTAAACTCTAATTGAAAGATCCCCTTGACCGACAAAGTTGACAATATCTTCTCCGCCGTCTGCGTGAACAACTCCACCTGAAATCCATTCGCCTCCTTCGCGACATAAAAGGGAGATTACCTTAGCAACATCCTCAGGTGTAGTAAGGCGGTTATTGGGATTCTTTCTTTTAGCAACATTTACCATTGGAACATTCCCCGGAATTTTTCTTAATGCAGGGGTATCAGTAACACCTGCCATGATAGAATTCACTGAAATATTTAAATAGCCTAGTTCTGAAGAAAGTTGCCTGACATGGGATTCAAGAGCAGCTTTAGCGGCCGAAACAGCGCCGTAATGCGGGATTACGGTATGACCTCCGGAACTTGTCATTGCAAATATCCTCCCTTTTTTAACCATAAGATTATTTGCAACAAGTTCCTGCACCCAGTAAACTAAAGAATGTGCCATAACATCTAATGTCATTTCCATTTGAGACTTAGTAATTGCCTGTTCATTTTCACTCGAAACAAATGGTTTTAATGAACCAAATGCCAAAGAATGCATAAGAATTTTTACAACAGGCTGATTATTGGATTTTGATTTAATATCTGAAATTATTTCTTCACGCTTTTTTTCATCAGCTGCATTTGCATTGTAAAAAAGACTTTTTGCACCGACTGAATGAATGTATTCAATAATTTTTTTTACATTAGGCATTGTTGCTTGACGATCAAGATGAACTCCTATAATATTGAATCCATCTTCAGCTAATTTTTTTGCGGTAGCCTCACCAAAACCCGATGATGCTCCTAAAATTAAGGCCCAATAATTTCTATTATCATTTTGATCCATTTATTATAAATACCCTCTGTAAATTTTATTTTTTTGGACTTAAATAATACAAAAATGGTGCATGTTATACAACTGCTATATTTGCTTCATGTGAAGGTTAAAGTATAATTCTCCGTAAAATCATTTTTTACTGTAAAAAAATAAAGAATCTTCACCAAGGATGTTTGTAACAGAACTTATAAAATTATCAGACAGTTTTATCCTGTAATCTCTAGCGAGAAATTTCTTTGGTTTTGAACCATTGGTGTATAAATGGAAATAAAGCGGGATATTTCCTTTATGTTTTAGGAGAATTGGTTTTAGTTCGATTATGCTTTCCGGACTATTCTTTCTTTTATCGATATTAATATTTATACTTTCCGTAAATTTTTCCCTGGCTTCTTCAAGCGGAATTATTTTATCGATATGAATTTTAACTGCATCACCGCTGCTTTCGGGTTTCCCTATAATAAATACACATTCTTCTTCTTTTACATATTTGCCATATTCTTCAAATGATTTAGAAAACATCAGAGCCTCGCATGATCCCGAAAAATCATCTAGAGTAAAGAAAGCCATCGTTCTGCCGGATTTGTCAATTTTGGTTTTTAATTCGGTAATTACACCGCATCCTCTAACAACATCCATGCTTTCCAGCTTTTCAGCCTCACCAAAGTGAATAGTAGCAAACGATTTATATTCAACTTCATATTTTCTTAATGGGTGTTCGGAAATATAAAAACCAATTACTTCTCTTTCTTTGGCTAATTGCTCCTTTTGAGACCAGGGTACAATATCCGGAAGCTCCGGCTCCTGGATTTTTACTTCCTCTTCCATACCGCCAAATAAACTATTTTCTGCAAAAAGATTGGAATTCTGAACTTTGTGACCAAATTCTAAAGCAAGTTCAATACTATTAAACAATTTAGCACGATTTTTTTCAACAGAATCGAATGCACCGGCTAAAACCAAACCTTCCAATCCCCTTTTATTTACAATTCTTGTATCCACATTAGTAGAAAAATCGAAAATTCCCGTGAAATTTCTTCCGAGATTCTGTCTACATTTTATCATCTCTTCTACAGCAGGGACTCCTACATTTTTAATTGCAGACATTCCGAACCTTATCTTTCCACCTTCAACATCGAAATAAACAGCCGGAGAATTTACATCGGGAGGAAGTACAGGAATTTTAAGTTTTCTACAATCTTCAAGAAAATTTGTTACTTTACTAGCATTCCCAAATTCATTCTTAAGGTTTGCTGCCAGAAATTCTGGAGTATAATGAGCTTTTAAATATGCTGTTTGGTATGCAACATAACTATATGCAACGGAATGACTTTTATTAAATCCGTAATTGGCAAATTTATCAATGGCTTCAAATATTTCTTCGGCAATTTTTTTCGGGATACTGTTTTTAACTGCACCTTCGATGAATTTTGTTTTCTGTTCTTTCATTGCTGCAAGATCTTTTTTCCCCATAGCCCTTCTTAAAATATCAGCTTCAGCAAGGCTCATTCCCCCGGCTTTATTTGCAATTTGAATTACCTGTTCCTGGTAAACAATAATTCCATACGTTTCTTTTAAGATAGGTTCCAGGACCGGATGTAAATAAACAACCTCTTTAACACCAAATTTCCTGTCAATAAAATTATCAATAAACTCCATTGGCCCAGGGCGGTAGAGTGCGTTCATTGCAGAAAGATCACTTAAAGAAGTAGGTTTAAGCTTCTTAAGATATTCTCTCATCGGGGCAGATTCAAACTGGAAGACGCCGGTAGTTTGTCCTTTTGAAAAAAGCTGAAAAGTCTTTTCATCATCCAAAGGAATATTATCGATATCAATTTCAATTCCATGATTTTTCTTTATAAGATCAAGCGCATCGCGAATAATGGTTAAAGTCCTTAAACCAAGAAAATCCATTTTTAACAAACCGGCATTCTCAATTTCTTTCATATTAAATTGAGTAACGATATCAGTTTGTGAAACAGCATTGGCAAGAGGAACATAGTTACTTACATCTTCCGGCGTAATTACAACACCTGCAGCATGTTTTGATGCATTCCTATTCATCCCTTCCAGAACTTTGGCATATTTAATCAGATTTTTAATATCATCTTCCTGAGAATCTTTTACCCATTTTAATTCAGGAACTTCATTTAATGCCTGCTCAATACTGAATACTTTTCCAAATTTTGACGGGATGAATTTTGTAATTTTATTCACAGTAGGAATTGGTACTTTTAAAACCCTGGCAACATCTCTAATTACCGCTTTTGATGAAAGTCTGTTAAAAGTTATAATCTGGCTTACACAGTTATTTCCATACTTATTACGAACATAATCAATAACTTCTCCTCTTTTATCATCTGCAAAATCAACATCAATATCAGGCATTGATTTTCTTGCCGGATTTAGGAACCGTTCAAATAGAAGGTTATATTTGAGCGGATTTATATTTGTTATTCCCAAAGTATAAGCTACCAGGCTTCCGGCAACACTTCCCCTGCCCGGTCCAACAGGTATATTCATTTTTTTTGAGGAATTAATAAAGTCCTGTACAATTAGAAAATAACCTGAAAAGCCCATCTTTTTTATTGTATCGATTTCAAAGTCAAAACGTTCTTGAACTTCTGAAGTAATTTCAGGAATCCTTGATTTTAGACCTTCTCTTGCAAGAAGTTCAAAATATTCATCTAAGTTCTTTGCTGAAGAATCTTCAGGAATTGGAAACTTCGGGTAATAATGACCTTCAAAATCCAAATTAACGTCACACTTTTCTGCAATCTCTAAAGTATTTTCTATTGCTCCCTTGTAGTTTTTAAAGAGCTTAATCATATCTTTTGACGATTTGAAATAGACCTGGTCTGTTCCATATCTCAGTTCTTTATAATCGGCTCCGTTTTTATCAGAAAGCAACAATAAAATATTATGTGCTATAGCATGGTCAGGTTCAATATAATGCGTATCGTTTGTGGCAACCAGTTTTATTCCCAGTTCTCTTGCCAGTTTAGGTACTCCTTCAAGAATTATTTTGTCATTTTCCATATCATGATCCTGGATCTCAAGATAGAAATCATCTTCAAAAATTTCCTTGAAAGTTTTTGCTACGCTTCTTGCTTTTTCATAATTATTGTTGACAAGATGAACCGAGACTATTCCGCTTACACATGCAGATGTACATACCAAACCTTCATGATATTTTCTTAAAAGTTCGAGATCAATTCTAGGTTTGTAATAAAATCCTTCCGTATGTCCGAGAGTAGACAGCTTAGAAAGATTTTTGTACCCCTCCTTATTTTTTGCTAAAAGAAGTAAGTGATTATAATGCTTACTTTTTTTCCTTCCTGTTGATTGACCATTGGACTGATTTCCGTTATTAGAATTTGTCCCTCTATCAAACCTGCTGCCGTCCACAACAATATAGGCTTCCATTCCTATTATCGGTTTTATACCTTCTTTTTTTGCTTTTTTATAGAACTCGGCAATACCGTACATTACCCCATGATCTGTTAATGCCACAGCATGCATATCATTTTTTTTAGCTGCGGCTATTAGACTATCGACCGTGCAGGCGCCATCTTGAAGGCTGTAATGAGTGTGGTTGTGAAGGTGAATAAAATCAGACATAAATGCAATCCTTAATTAATCATTCCTGCATATGAGCAAGTAAAATCAGAAAATATAATCATCAAAATTATTTTTTTAGAAAAGTATAACTCTTAAGCTGGAATCAAAGTTACAAAATTTTATTGAGAATATTTAGAGAAAAGAAAAATTTTTTTGAAGCTTTATGATAAAAAGGAATTATGTGATAAATAAAATTTAAAATAGAAGGTTTAATAAATTAATTTTTTAACTACAGGGTAAATTAAGAATCTTTGGGGGTAACATAGAAAATTCTTTTACAAGAATTCTCATAAACAATTGAAATTCAAATTTATTCTTTCCCTGTATGCCCAAAGCCCCCTTCACCCCGATGACTGTCATTTAAATTATTAGTTTCAATTAGTTTAGCCGAATAGGCTTTTGAAACAACCAGTTGAGCAATTCTCTCTCCCCGTTTAATTACAAAATTTTCTTCACTAAAATTCATCATTATAATTTTTATTTCGCCGCGGTAATCAGAATCAATTGTTCCGGGAGAATTTAAAATTCCAATTCCATGCTTCAATGCCAATCCGCTCCTTGGACGAACCTGTATCTCATAACCTTGCGGAATTTCTACAGATAAATTAGTCGGGATTAAACCAACTTTTCCTTTTTCTAAAATGATTTCATTTTCAACTGCAGCCCGTATATCCATTCCCGCACTCCCCTTTGTTGAATAAGAAGGAAGAGGAATATCAGTAAAATTTTTATCAAGTCTTTTTATTTTTATTTCGATTTCAGACATAATTGAGGTCCTATCTACCAATCAATTTGGAGGTGATGGGTACATCTTTCATTTATTTGGTTTAATTTTTATAACACGGTTTTTAATAAAATCCATTTCTTTTTTATCAAAAACAAAAAATGTAATAACTAAAAGGAAAATAACAAATAGAATAACCTTATAAATAAATAATAGATTACCGCTGAACATTAGTAAATAGAATATTCCACCGATAATAAGAATAAGCAGGAATATTTTTGTGATTTTCCAATATTCATAATTGATTTTATAAAACTTCTGAGTAATAATGAAAAATCCTACAGCTATTACAAAATAACTCGCAAGTGTAGCAAAAGCTGCTCCCATCATTCCCATTGACGGAATTAATTCAAAATTAACAACAATATTTATTAAAGCTCCTATTCCTGTAATAAAGGGAACATAAATGCTTTTTTCCTTTATATAAATTCCCGCGGTAAACACGACATAAATACCATTAAATAGATAACCTAGAAGGATTACAGGTACGATTGACAAACCGCCCCAATAAGAAGCTGCGATTAGAGTTCTTCCAAAGATTTTAAATGTTACAATATTGTTAATAAATAAAGATAAAAATACCAGAACAACAGAACCAGTAATTGTAAAATATGTTAATACTTTTGAGAACAGCTCTTTTGCATCCTTTTCATCTGCATTTTGAAGAAAGAACGGCTGCCAGGCAAATTGAAACATATTTACAAACAGCATCATAAAGATACCTAGCTTATAACAGGCATTATAAATTCCAACAGTACTCAAATCAGTTAAATGGGTAAGAATAGGTCTATCAATTCCCTGCACAAGCATAGAGGCTAATCCTGCAGGGAAATAAGGTAAGCCAAATTTTAATAATTTTTTAATGAGATCACTATTTAACTTAAAATTTAGTTTTTCGGATATGATCGGAAGGAGTAAAACAAAAGAAGTTAACGAAGCAATAACATTACTAACCAGAAGGGCTTCAATACCCCATCTCAATTTCAATATTAAAAATAAATTTAGAAATACATTAACAAGAATATTAATAATTTTAAAAGCAGCAAATTTCTTTGCTTTCCTTTCAATGCGAAGCTTTATAAAAGGAATCGCATTTAATGAATCTAGTACTAAAATGGGGGCGGTAAAATAAATTAAATTAACATAAGCGTGGGGAATTTCAAGTACATTTAGAATGGGGAACCTCAATAACAGAATTATCAGGCTGAAAAGAATTGAAGTAGAAAAAACTAATAAAAAAGGAGTTGAAAAATTATCATTCTTGATCCCGGCTTCAGTTTTAGCATCATATCTTAAATACGATGCATCCATTCCATATAAATAAAGAATATTTAATATCCCGATAGTAGCATAAATATTAGAAATTATTCCATAATCGCCGCTCGAAAAAACATGGGTATAGAAAGGTACAAGCAGAAAATTCAGGAATCTTCCGACCATTGTACTTATACCGTAAATGGCGGTGTCTTTGCTAAGCTCTTTTATTTTTTCAAGCATAGATAAAAGGTAAAAAAGTCAAAAGTCAAAAGTCAAAAGGAGCTAATACGGCAATTTTAACTTATGACTTTTCAATTTTGATTTGATTCTATTTTAAGTTCTAATGAGATATCTAAAGCTTTAACACTATGTGTAATTGCTCCTACCGAAATGTAGTCAACACCAGTTTCAGCAATTCCTTTGACAGTATCAAGAGTTATATTGCCGGAAGCTTCTATTTCGGATTTTCCATTTATAAGCTCCACTGCTTTTTTCATTTCTTCCAGGTTAAAATTATCAAGCATTATCATATCAACTTCAAAAGTTAAAGCTTCTCTAACCTGCACTATATTTGATGTTTCGACTTCAATTTTTGAATCCAGGTTATATTTTTTTCTGTACTCTTTACATTTATCTATAGCTTTTGAGATAGAACCTGCAGCCGTAATATGATTATCTTTTACCAGGAACATATCGTATAAACCCATTCTGTGATTTGCACAGCCGCTTAATTTAAATGCTAATTTATCTATTAACCTGAGTCCAGGTACTGTCTTCCTAGTATCAATAATTTGTGCTTTAGTATGAATAATTTTTTCCTGGTAAAGATTTGCTGCAGATGCAATTCCGCTCATTCGCTGGAAAAAATTCAAAGCTGTCCTCTCGGAAGTTAAGATAGAAGATACTTTGCCGGTAACCTTGGCAGCAACTTCGCCTTTTTTAACTTTATCTCCATCTTTGAAAAATTTCTTAAATCTTAAATTTTTATCGACCAACTTTAAAACGTTTTCAACAATTTCAAAACCGGCAAGCATACCATTTTGCTTGACTAAAAATAAACCTTCACCAACTGTTGTATCATGGACAATTGCAGCAGTAGTAATATCTGCCCTCCCGATATCTTCCTGGAGTGCATTCGTAATAATTTTTTCTATTTCGTAATCCATCTCTATTTATAATTATTTTTAATTGCTTCAATAAAAAATTCAGGCGGTCTCACCGCTTTCTTAGTATTTTTATTTATGAATACATGCTTGGTAAAACCTTCCGTTACAATTTCTTTCCCCTCGTTTTTTGTTATTAAATAATCGATATGAATTTTAAATAAAGGCATTTCCTTTACATATGATTTTATTCTCAAAATATCATCATAATATGCAGGGCATAGATATTTTACATATGCTTCCAGGAGAGGGAGCTGGAACCCTTGGTTTTCAATAAAATGGTATGGCAGTTTATAATGCCTTAACATTTCAGTTCTTCCAACTTCAAAGTATTCCAAATATTTGCCGTTATAAACAAACTGCATTTGATCAGTATCTGCGTATCGAACGCGTATTTCAGTTGAATGTTTGAGCATATTTAAGAAGTATCTAATAGTAATAATTTATGAAAAAAAATGAGTTATTTTTGAAAATTTCATTAATTAATTTTAAATGAAATTCTCAGGTTTTTCAATTATAATATTCATCACAAATTTATCTAATTTTTACAAATCCTTCTCCATCAAAATATAACTGATCGTGGGGAAGTTGGTTTTTCGAATATTTTACTTCCAAAATCGATGTTGGTATATCATCCTCTATTCTTGTTCTAATAATATAATTCATATCATAAATTTTACCATTCAGATTTTCATTCCTGATAATATAATGGGATTTTCCGCCAAGCGGTAAAAATCGACCGTTAATTATCTTGAACACAATTGAACTATCTGTTTGACTCATCATTTTTATATGACTGTCATTATTTACCATTTCTGCTCTATAAGGCGAGGAAACATCGATACTATCATTTCTGAATTTCCATTGAATCGATTGTTGAACTCCCAATTTCATCAAAGGAATTCGATTGATTTTGTCAGGAATTACCCATATCAATAATGAGTCTGAAGAAATTTCATCTGCATATTTTCCTACACTATTTAAAGCAGCACTAAATTTTTTACCTGCATTGACCCACCTTGTCATTAAATTAAAATCATAAACTGAAGTTCCTGTAATCAATAAAAACAATATGATTAAAGCTTTTTTTGAAGTAAAAAATCCGCTCCAATTTTGAACATAAGCCGCTAAAGCCCAAAATATACCAATTGAAGCTGCAAATACATACCACCTCATTAATTTAGGTACAGCCGGAGCTATAAAAACAAAATACCATAATATACCTGTTAAAAGTATATTTAAGTTTTTCTTATTTAATCGAAAAGTTTTGAATATAATGAAAATAATCATTGACAAAGAAATTACTATCAGCAAAGTAAGGATTATATGATTAACCAAAATTGATTGTAACCATTCCAAAGCCTCGGGAGGAATAAATGCGAGAGGCAGAAATATAAAAAAATTAGCTGCCGATTTAATAAGTGAAAAATCTGAAAAATGATTTGAACCGAATGGAGTGCCACCAATAAATATATAACGGTAAGATAATGTCAATAATATAATCAAAATGCCTATAACAGCATCGCGAAAAGCTTTAAATATGCTTTTTTTCTTATAGTCATTTTGCGAAACTAATACTATGAAAGGGATCAGTATTCCAGAATATGCTGCTTCTTTTGTTAAAATTGCAGATAAAAAAAATATAATGGTTAAAATTGCATTTTTTCTTTTACCTTCAATTCTTGTATAAAAGTTATGATAGCTGATAAATGATAACAAAACAAAAATTGCAAACAACGATTCATTCTGATCAGATATCCAGGCAACTTGCAGTTCGTGTGAAGGAAGAACTGCAAATATCACAGCTAAGATTAATCCGATTTGTTTCTTTATCCCGATCTTTTGACCTACTCTGATAAATAGAATAATACAAAAGCTATAAATTAATAAACTGACTAACTTGAATAAAAAAGGATGCAGACCTGCAATCAATAAAATCATAGTTTGAAAGGCACTCCCTAACGGTCTCCAGTAATAAGCGATGATATCGGGTCTTACGAAAGGCTGAAATATCGCATATAAACTGCCTGATTTAAGATAACTCAAAATCTGTATATCATCATTAATAAATGAAACAAAAAGCACCGGTAGCCATGCAACAGTTACAATAATTAAAATAATTATCGCATAATGCCTGCTTATATTTTCAAAAAAAATTTTTTTATTTGATTTCATTAATAACGGGTAATAATTTGCTGTTCATTTATAAAGGAAATTTAGCAAAATCATTAAATATAGTCATTCTGGTTCATCTTGACTGAACAGAGTCCTTACGGACTTGTCAAATCCACCTCTTGTATAAAAAGCGATAGATTCCGGACTCGTCACCAGAATTATATTATTGAGTCACTTAAGTTAATAAAAAGCTCGGTAGGTACTTGCATATCTTTATATGAATAAATTCTATTGCCCCAGAGAAGTTATCATCTTAATGCATCATTATAAATTATATCATTCATATCATAATCTTTATCAAAATCCGTATTCGATCTTTAATTGTAAAAAAAATATTCACTTAAAATTTAATACTTCATTTTTTATCCACAATTATTGAATCATCAATCATTCAATATATGCACCCATTTTCCCAAACTTTTCAAGCCTGGCTTCAACCAGTTTTTCCGGTTTTATTTTTACTAATTGGCTTAATTCTTCTTTTAATACTGTTTTTAGTAAAGCTGCGGCTTCTTTATGATCCTTATGTGCTCCACCCACAGGTTCCGGAATTATACGATCAATTAGTTTTTGTTCCAAAAGATCCGGAGCTGTTAGTTTTAAAGCTTCAGCGGCTTGTTCTTTATATTCCCAGCTTCTCCACAAAATACTTGAACATGATTCAGGGCTTATTACAGAATACCAGCAATTCTCAAGCATTAAATATTCTATCACCGACACCAATTCCTAAGGCCCCGCCACTTGCACCTTCGCCAATAATTACAACTATAATTGGAGTTTTAATTCTGCTCATTTCAAAAAGATTTCTCGCAATTGCTTCAGCCTGTCCTCTTTCTTCAGCTTCCAGACCAGGCGCTGCTCCAGGTGTATCAATCAATGTAATTATTGGTTTATTAAATTTTTCGGCGAGTTTCATTAATCGAAGAGCTTTTCTATACCCTTCAGGATTCGGCATTCCAAAATTTCTATAAATATTTGTTTTAGTATCTCTCCCTTTTTGATGCCCAATAATCATAACTTTAAATTCATCAATTGCCCCAAAACCACCCACTATAGCTTTATCATCCTTAAATTGCCGATCGCCGTGCATTTCAATAAAATTATTGGTAAGCAAATAAATATAATCGAGTGTAAATGGTCTATCCGGATGGCGGGCAAGCTGCACCCGCTGCCATCTGCTTAAATCTTTATATAAACCTTCTTTCAATTGTTTAACCTTTTGTTCAATCTTTTTAATCTCTTTTTCAATATCAAGGTTATCTGAAAATTTTCTCATTTCATCAAGTTTGGCTTCTAACTCGACAATTGGTTTCTCAAAATCTAAAATTGTTTTTGCCATAACTAAATGCGTTTGCTCCACATCTTATTGAGAGTTTTACCTAATATTTCCACATCAAGCCAGATATTTTGATTTTTTGCATAAAGTATATCTAGTTTTTCGCTATTTCCTCCTTCACTATTCTCAATGAACCAATAACCTGTTATACCCTTTTTACCAAGGTATAAGTTATTTAAATTACTTTCGCTTTGTGGCCCGACAAAACTCAATTTACCGGAAAAAATCAGAGGAACATTTAAAATGAAATTTCTAAAATCACTTTTCTTTTTACTAAGCTTGCTGGTTAAATATATGAAAGGATAAATAAAAAACAAAACCAGGAAAGCCATCATATAATCAAATATTACTTTTAATGTTTTATGCAAAGGATTCGATATATTATATTGTATTTCAAATAAAGAAAGATCATCAAGAAATGACACAGAAGTTTTTCCAACTAAAAAATCCAGATTATTTCCAATAATTTTAAATTCCACGTTTATATCCTGGCATTCTGCAACTATAGACATCATTTTATTATAGGGGATTTCCTCAGTAGAAAAGATAACCTCGCTTATACCCTTTTCCAAAATCACTTTTTTTATATTCTGAATACTTCCAATAACCTGAAAATCATTTATAAACCTTCCCACATCTCCTTGCGATATACCAATTAATCCATTAATCTGGTGATAATCAGCTCTTCTTGAATTTAACTTATTTGCTATTTGGATTGCTATTTTATCTATCCCAATAATTAATGTACGCTTTGTAGAAACATCATCTATATTACCAATTTTAAAAGTAACTTTAAAAATATTCTCCAAAAGCTTAAACTAAAAACCAATATAAAATAAGTAATTATAACCACAGCACGACTGTAAGCATATTGCTTAAAGAAAAATGTAATTGAAGACAGTATAAAAAAGCCTATAGCAATCCCGCTAAAATTTTTTAGGACAGAAATTGTATTTTTTTTATAAACACCCACTAAGGAAGAAACAATTATTTGAAGGAGAGCTGGAACAGTATATATTACAAACAGAGCGGACTTTTCGAATCCTAACCACCTGCTGAATTTTCCATACATAGCGGAAGCACTAAATAAAGATAAATTAAAGATAAAAAAGTCTAAGAGTATTCCCATGAATATTAACTTTCGTCTCCCAATAAAAGCAAATATATTTCTAAACCAAATAGCGGCACGAAGTATGATTTCAACAAGAAATGAACTGGACAAATGCTTCTTCACAAAAAGATGCATAGCATTATAAAAATATTTGGTTTCATCCAGGCTGCTTCTTCTTGTACTTTCACCTTTATAATGAATAATTTGTGTAGAATGTACATAATAGACTTTTAAACCAGTTTTTTGAATTCTGTAGCAAAGATCCAGATCCTCACCGTACATGAAAAACTCTTCATCCAAACAGCCAACTTTTTCAAAAGCTTCTCTTGTCATCATCATAAAAGAACCGGAAACAGCATCAACTTCGTAGGTTTCGTTTTCATTTAAATAAGTGAGATTATACCGTGCAAACAAGCGGCTATTAGGAAAAAGCGAACTTAAGCCGGTAACTTTACAGAAAGCAGTCCATGGTCCTGGAAAGCTTCTGCGGCAAGCCAGTTGTAATGTGCCGTCGGGATTTAAAATTTTACACCCTGCCAGACCAGCGTGAGGATTGGATTCAAAAAAATCGACCATCTTTGTAAATGTATCTTCACTTACCACCGCATCAGGATTTAACAAAAGCAGATACTTACCCTTAGCTTCAGACAAACCAATATTATTGGCTTTACTGAAACCTAAATTCTCTTTGTTAGCTATTAATTTTATTCCCCCCATCTGAAGGAATTTTTCTTTTATAAATTCAACACTGCCGTCTTCAGAGTGATTGTCAACTATAATAATCTCATTGGAAATATTGCATGCGGCTTTTTTAATAGAATAAATTAAATTCTGTAGGAACTCTTTTACATTATAGTTTACTATAATTATAGAAAGTTCAAGGTTAGTTTTCAATTGCAGGTCATTTGTCATTAGTCATTGATTATTTTGAAGAAATCAAATTGTTCGCATCAATAATTATCAATTTTGCTTATAACAATCCAAGAATGCTACGTATTCTTAATATCCAAACCATAAAAATAGCTTCACGCACAATTTTTCTTGACATTTTTGATGAGCCCATAGATCTATCAATAAAGATAATCGGGATTTCACCAATTGTAAATCCTTTTTTCCATGCTTTAAATGTTATTTCAATTTGAAAAGCGTATCCATTAGATTTTACCTTATTAAAATCTACTGCTTCAAGAACACTTCTCTTAAAGCATTTAAATCCTCCTGTAGCATCGCGAATGGGCAAACCGGTGATTATTCTAGTATAAAAATTAGCAAAGTAACTCAACATTAATCTTCTCATAGGCCAGTGGACTACGTTAACACCCATTGTATACCTGCTGCCAATAACGAGGTCAAATTCGTCTGCAGCATTTAAGAAATTTTTAATCTCCTTTGGATCATGTGAATAATCTGCATCCATTTCAAAAATAAAATTATAGTCTTTCTGCAGGGCAAATCTAAATCCATCAACATAAGCTGTACCCAGTCCCATTTTTTGCGGCCGTCTTATTAAATTTACCCTTTCGGAAGTTTTAGATAATTCGTTTACATAATCGCCCGTTCCATCAGGAGAATTATCATCAACTATCAGGATATCTGCTTTATTATATCGACCCAGAATATCCGGTATCAGCTTTTGAATATTTTCAAGCTCATTATAAGTAGGTATTATAACTAGAATCTTTTGCGCCATAGAAAACGGTTTTGTTATTGCAACTTCTGCATTACGAAAAGCACGCAGAACTTAGTGAATAATATTCTTTGCTCTTTTTTGTATTAATTATAATGTCCTTTGCCGAAAAGTACAACAAAGATTGTTCTAAATAGTATTTTAAAATCCATTCTTAATGACATATTTTCAATATAAAAAAGATCATATCTTAACTTTATTTTGACATCTTCAATAGTCTCATCATATTTGTGTTTCACTTGCGCCCAACCCGTTATTCCCGGTCTTACTTTAAGTCTTCTTTTATAATATTTTATTTCTTTTGATAATTTTTCAACAAAAAAAGGTCTTTCAGGGCGGGGACCAACGAAGCTCATTTCACCTTTCAATACATTATACATTTGAGGAATTTCATCAATTCGTAATCGCCTTATTATTTTACCAACTTTAGTAATGCGCGGATCATCCTTTTGCGACCAAACCGGTCCGGTTAATTTTTCAGCGTCGTTATACATAGAACGGAATTTTACAATTTTAAAAACAGTATCGTTCATTCCGCACCGTGTTTGCCGGAAAAATACCGGGCCTTTACTTCCTAATTTTATTGCTACGGCAGTTGGAATTATAACAGGTAAAGATATTATTAAAATCAATAATGATACAACGATATCCATTAGTCTTTTTAATTTTTTTTCCCATTCAGGCATTAATTGGGGCATAATATCAATAAGAGGAAGTCCGTATATCTGGGAAGTTTTTGCCTGCCCGCTTAGAATTTCATATAAATCAGGTACGATTTTTAACCCTACATTTTTCGGTTCGCATTTAGCAATCAAATCTACAAGAATATCATTATCACTTTTATCAAGAGCAATTATAATTTCTTTAGCACCGGTATCATCGATAACTTTAGCGGTTTCATCAATTAATCCAAGAACTTGGGTGTTTTTATATTCCTTTCCGATAATTGTCCCATTAACAGATATATATCCTTTGATATCCAATCCCAGGGCTTTATACTGCAAAATTTGATCATGAACTTCATGGGCTTTTTTATTAAATCCTACAATTAGAGCATTTTTTCTGCCGTAACCTCTAACAAGCAGAGTTCTTTGAATACTTCTTATCAATAACCTTCCGGAACCGGCGAGTACCAGGAATAAACCCCAATAAATAAATATAAGAATTCTTGTTGAAGATGAGACTCCATGCAGATAATCATCGATGAAAATTAAAAAGAATAAGATAAAAATCCCGACAAACGATGCTTTGAAGAGAGTAGCTATTTCGTCAAACCGTGAAGCTGCAAACCAGGTTCGGTACATTCCCACAAAAGTAAAAATGATAACCCAGTATAAATAAATAACCATCATCGTAATAGGGAATTCAGGAATTGTTAATAGCTTAAACCATCCCGTCTGCACCCTCAAAACAAAATAAAAAATCCATGCAAGGTTGATGGTAATGAAATCAGCGGAAAGGATTAATATTTTTTCTATAGTTTTGGACATCAATAGCTTATAAATGTATTAAAAATAATTTCTTTTAATGTAAAACAAGAAATTCTGTACCCTTCGTTTAAAAAATGAAGGCATAAAAGAAAATAAAAATTGCACAAAATTTAGTAAAAATGCTTTTTTATAATTGGGATATTCATTCCTGTAAGATTTAATATACTGAAGAATAATCTTTGCAGTAAGTTTTTGATTATCAATTGAACGATTTTGTCCTGCATTCATATACAAAGAGAAATATTCTTGGAAATTATAAAATTTTCCAATTTTACCTAATCTTAACCATAAATCCCAATCTTCAACAAATTTAATTTGTTTATAGCATCCTACTTTCACCGCAGCATCCTTACGATATAAAACTGTATTATGCACAAACGGATTAGCATAAAGAGCATGATTTCTAATTTCATGATCAGTTTCTCTTTTAAAAAGTTTAAATATTTCTTCCCTGTTTCCATCCACCATAATTGCGCCACCACCTACAATAACATAATCTTTATTCATTTCTAAAAAATTTACCTGCTTTGAAAGTTTATCGGGATCATACCACTCATCATCATCATCCAGTCTGGCAATGTACTGACCTGCAGAAATATTAATTCCATAATTCAAATAATCTGCTATTCCGATTTCAGGATTTTTTTTTACATAAAAATATTTTATTCTACTATCGTTATTTGAAAATTTTTCCACAACTTCTTTTGTATTATCTGTGGATTCATTATCTACAATTAGTAGTTCCCAATCTTTATAATTCTGTCGCAGGATACTATTGATGGCCATTCCAATCATATTGGCACGATTAAAAGTTGGCATGACAATACTAACAACCGGATTTAAATTACTTTCCATTTTAGCTTATAAGTTAAGTTAGTGAATACAAAATATAACTTTTTGAAAAATTCAAATTAAGCATAAATTGCTTCTTTTGATTTAAATCCTTTACAATTTCATTCTATAACTTCATTTACTTTTAGAATTTTAGTTCAAATTTTACTAATGAATCCATTCATTAAAAATCATCATCATTAAAATTTTCCTGCATTTGTTGAATTGTAATTTTCGTTAAATCAAATTTTTGCTAATTGTATTCAATCATTTAAGATTGATTTTGTTAAAGGATTAAATAATCATATAATACTATTAAATGTGTTGACAAACTCCTTTACAGTTTTGTTTATGTTAAACTCTTTAGCCCTTTCAAGACCGTTTTCTCTCACTTGTCTATAATAATCTTTATTTTTAAGTAATTTAAATATGTCCTCAATAAAAGAACTATAATTTAATGGATCGTGCAATAAACCACCTCCATTTATTATTTCTTTTAATGAAGTATTATTTGAAGCTAAAACAGGTAATCCTGATTGCATTGCTTCTAAAGGAGGATATCCAAATCCTTCATGAAAAGAAGGAAACAAAAAAGCGAAGGAGATATTATAAATTTTTTTTAATAATTGATTTTCTACGCTTTTTAAATGAACGACATTTTCTCTCTTATTTATTTCCTCTAATAGCCTCTTTCCACCATAACCGATTTTACCGATTAATAAAAATTTGATCTGTTTATTTTCTTTCAAAACTTCGTCTGCTATTTTGAGGATACCTAAAATGTTCTTTCTATTTTCAATCATCCCTAAGTATAGAATTATATATTCCGATAAACCAAGCGATTTCTTTATTTCTTCACTTTCTATTTGAGAAATATTCAAAGGATAAAAACTTTTTTCTGCCGCCAGATATATAACCTTTACCTTATTTTCATTTAATATTATAATATCTTAAAATATCCTTTTTAGAATATTCCGAAACCGTTATAATTAAATCACTGCTTTTTATTGAAAAATATGTAAAGAATTGAATATATTTTCTATATATGAATGGGTGAAAGCTCTTATTCACTTTAAAGGTAACATCGTGCAGCACAAGAATGTATTTGATTTTTTTTATTTTGATTAATGGGATTAATGTATTAATAGAAAAAAACACATCTATTTTATTTTTCTTTAAGTACAAAGGAAGAATTAAATTCATCCAAATCGGAGAAAAGAATTTTTGTGGAAGAAAATTTTTTATAGTTGGAACTTCAAAATAGAATTCTTCATTAAAATTAAGTTTTTCATAAGAAAACAAGAAATATTTATTTTCTTTATCAACTAACGGTAATTCATTTAGGAATGTTATTAACTGATCTACCAACGCCTGTTATTTTTCTTTCGAGAATTCTAGCATCTATTCCAATATTCATATTTTCCCTTCAATTTTCTGAGGATTATTTCTAGTTTGAAGCTAATTATATTTCAGTCTATGTTTTATCAGATAAAAAAAGGCCCTCAATTTCTCTTTTGATTTTTTTTTATTAAGTGGAAGCAAAATTGTCCAGATAATTACTTGCGAAAAAAATTGAGCAAATAGGAAAAATTTCAACATATGTTTTTTTACTGAAGAATTATTCTTTGATATATAAATATATTTGCTTGAATAAGTTCGTATTGTATATAATTCATAATCTTTCTTTCCGGATACACTGCCAATATGATGAATATTTAAACTTGGAGAGTAAATAATTTTATAGCCCTTGTTTGAAACCCTTTTGCAAAGATCAACTTCTTCAAAAAACATAAAATAATCTTTATCAAAACCATTTATATTATTAAATAATTCTGAGCTAATAAAAATAACAGCACCAAGAATCCAATTAACTTTTAACGGTTTCCCCCGTTTTAATTTTGTACACAGAAATACGATAAATCCTTCAACAAAAATACCTAAACCTAATAAATTAAATAATTCAAAAAAAATATTTGGAGAAAACCCGGCAGAGAAATCAAAAAAAGGTGATCTTATTTGTTGTTTAGGACCAATAATGCCAATTTTTTTATCACTTTCAAACAGTTTAATTACTGAGGGAAAAATGTTTTCAGTAACAATCGTATCAGGATTTAAAAAGCAAATATATTTCCCCGAAGCTTTTGAAAAGCCATAATTACATCCCTTACCAAATCCCAAATTCTTATCTAAGTAATAAAAATGAATACCATCTATTTTGAATTTTTTTTCAACATGAAGCAACCTTTTATCTGGAGAATTATTATCAACAATAATTACTTCATATGTAAAGTTTATGTTTGAATTAATTTTATCCATCAGACTTTGAAGACAATTTTCAACTTCTTGTGCTAAATTGTAATTGATTATTATGATGGAAAGATCTAGTTGTTTATTTGGGGAACTGATAGGGAACATTTATGATTTATAAATTTTTAATTTTAGAAACATTGCTAAGAAGAAAATAATTTTAAACGCGAAATTAGAAATAATCTCTCTTCTTCAATTAAAAGAAATTTCCACGATGTATATGAAAATGTTAATATAATAATTGATAGAAATATAACTTTAATGCTAATGTTAGTTATTAAAATTGGGAATATAGAAGCAATTATAAGTGTAAAAATAATCAAATAACTTAA
Source organism: uncultured Ignavibacteria bacterium (assembly GCA_963739895.1). GTDB lineage: Bacteria > Bacteroidota > Ignavibacteria > Ignavibacteriales > Ignavibacteriaceae > CAVQBP01. The sequence continues at coordinate 112,353 of CAVUCR010000040.1, forward strand.
TTTAAAGTTAAAATCAAAATGTGCTGAAATTACTTTTTGAGTAAAAACAAATAATATTATTGCATCTACAATCATTCTTAAAAACCATACTAAAGCAGCACCATTAATTCCTGCATGTTTTATTGCAAACCACATTGCAAATATATAGAGAGGTAATTCAACTAAATTTACTTTTGCTGTGATATCAGGTTTTCCAATTCCTTGCAGGAAAGTAAATGGGATATAAGCAATGCTATTAAACAATACACCAGCTGCTAGTAATTGTAAGATTAAGGAACTATTTTCTGCAAATTTTTTTCCCAGCCAAAAACTCATCCCTTCATTTGCAAATGTTATTATCAATAGAACCATTGGAAAGATAATTATGAAAATATATTTAACAGCTCTTAATGATAATTTTTTTGTAAAATGAGGATTATTCAAATAACTTGCAGAAAAAACAGGAAATAAAACACCAATTACAGCTCCTGGAATCAGAAGTAATTTTGTTACTGCTTCATATGGAGTAGTATAGTATGCGATAGCACTAGCCGATACAAATGCCCCTATTAAAAAACGATCTAAATATACAATAATAGGTACTATAATATTTGATACTGTCATCCAACCACTCAATTTAAGAATAGGTTTAATTAAATTCGATTCAAAAGATAACTTGCTTTTTAGTTTTGAATTTAATTTTAAGCATTCATTAAAATAAAGAACCCAAACTAAAATCCTTATGAATATCAAAAAGAGTACTATCCAGAATAAACTTTTGGTAAATATTAAACATAATAATGGTCCTAAAAATGAAAATACACCAAGAATAGACCGAATTATATTTATTGTTCCAAATTTTTGGTAAGCTTCAAGAACACCTCTTATTCCTGCAGTTGTAGTAACTATTGGAATTGATATAGCAAGTATATAAAAAGTATTTAAAGTTTCTTTTTGAAGGCTTCCAGATATATTAAGGAATTTATAAACTATTGTAGGGACAAAAAAAATAATAATTATTGTGCCAATAAAACTTATTGATAACATTAATATGAGAGAGGTCCAAAAAACACTCGGGATTTGATCAATTTGCTCAGTACCAATTTTTTCAGCAATAATTTTAGTTAATGTTCTCCCTATTCCAAAATCAAATAGACTAAAATAACCGATAATAATCCAAGCTAAACTAAGAATACCAAATCTTTCTTGTCCCAAACCTTTTATTAAAGGCGGAATAAGAACTAGAGCGAATATTAAAGGTACCCCATAACCCAAAAGATTGTAAATAGTATTTTTTGCTATTGATTTACCACTGAAAGTTATATTTAGATTTTCGGATTCTTTCACTTTTTCTCTTCAAGCAACTTTGATTTATTTCTCATCGCTAAGTTTTCTAGGATAGGTAGATACAGTAATATAAAGAAGAGACTGAAATACCATTGATTTAACCTTGTAATCATCATTAAAAATGAATGGCCTATTATTAAAAAAAGATACACAAGAAATGAAAATACTACTAAACTTTCCCCTTCGTAAAATTTAAACCAAAGCCATGAAATTATAAATCCAAATAAATAAGGGACTAAAAAGATGCCTGATATACCAAAATCAGCATGTAATTCACGAAGATATGTTCCTGTATTTGTCCACATTGGTATATGATAACCTTTTTGAAAAAAAGGAGGTTTTTTTTCTCTTCTAGCTGTGCAATAAGATTATAAAATATTAAAAATGTATTTTGTCCAAATTTGGCTTTTTCTCCACCGGCTGCAAGATATTTACTAAATACACCAACATCACTGCTCATGTAAAGATAAATGGAAGGTGAAATAATGAAATTTTCTTCAAGTTGTTTAAGCCCTCTATTAGCACCAATATAATTTTCTTGAGCCCCTCTGCCAATCCTAATAAACGATGTACTTGAAATTACTAAAATTAGTAACATAGTTGCTGCAAAAAACGCATTTTTTTTAGAGAATTTAAATCTTTGACTTGAATCATTATTAAGAAGATGCCTAAAAAGAAAGAAAGAAAAGAAAAATTCCATTAAAGCTAATAATATCTCGGCTCTGCCAAAATATGTTAATTCTTTAACAATAATACCTAAAAAAGGGAAAAACATTAAAAATGAAAATCTTCCTTTATAGGCTGCATAAATACCTGCTAAAAAAACGGCCACATAAACAAAGGCAGGTAGGATAGGGATAAATTCCTTTATTTCCTGATCAGAATTTAATCGATAAACAACTGCGCATTAACTAGTACTGCCGGAATGCTTCCAAACATATTTATTAATACAACCCAGCGCTGAATTGCTACAAATAATCCGACGAAACTAAAGAACAGAATTGAGTATTTTATTGCTTTTCCGTCATCCGCAAAGAATATCAAAAATAAGATTGATTTTCTTGAAAAGTTATTTTTTTATATAAATTTCTAGCATCGTTATAGTTATAATTCCCAACAAAAACGATAAAAATGATCCGATTAAAAAAAACCAGGCAAAAGGAATTATTTTGGGATAAGGAAGTAGTTTTAATTCATATAAAAAAATTAGTCCGCCCATAATAACACAATAAATAGTTAAATGATTAATCCATTTCCTAAAAAGCAATTTTCCTAATATAATACCCAATATAGAGATTACGGCAATTAATAATAGACTCATATAAAAGCTAAAATTTCATTCTATAAATTTTAATTATTTTTTTAAAGAAATTTGCTTCTTTTATTTGAAGCGGATTTATATATTTTTCTCTTTTAATTGCTTTCTCACCAAAAAATAAAAGGTATAAATAAAAACGAAACTAAAAAGAAAAGCCCAAAATAATTACTGATCTTTTGGGACTATATTTTAATTCGGGCGGTACTGCTTTATCAATAACCATTATAGTCGGAATGCTTTTTTGTTCTTCAACTTTTGCCTGCTCATACATCGGCATAACTATTTCCATAATCTCTTGTTGTATTTTAACTTCCCTGATAATTTCTTAAATATTGAATAGCAATATTGGGCATTTCTTTAAAGGGAATAATACATTAGAAGTTGAGCTTAAATTTGGCGAGTTCTTTAAGCTCCTGTACTTTCGCTTTTAATAAATTTATTTCGGCTACAACTCCATTATATTGAGGCGAATTCTCCCCATACTGTTGTTTTATAAAATAGGCTTGCATCTCTTTTTGGGTTAACTGAGCTTCAATTTCAGCAGCAGCTTTAACTGTAACCTCAAGTTGTTCCGGGACTGCAACAATTCCATATTTCTTTTGAAAATTATACAGTGAATCTTCAGCATTTTTTAAATCATTTACATTTTGTTTATATCTTTTTTCTATAAATATCCTATTATTTTTTGCTCTTTCAATATTAAACTTAATATTCAGACTATCCACTAAATCAACCAAATAATTAGCTATTTCAGCACTTACTTTAGGATTCTTATTAATTATACTAAAATCAATCATCCCATATTCATTGGGGTCGGAGAAATATCATCTTCTAAATGCTTTAATTGCTTTATCCATATTATTATCATCAATATCATAGTATCTCATTAAATTAAATTTATTTATTACTTCTGTTAATGCACTTCTGCTATTTATAATACCAAGTAAAACATCTTCAGAAGTATTCGAAACGCCAAATGATCTTGCACCTAAAGCTGCGAGTGAAGATTTACCACCGAGTAGACTAGTTAATCCCCCAAAACCCATTTCTTCATTAGGAGGGATCATAATAGTAGCTGTTGCTTTGTATTGTTTTGGTAATAAAAAGGCAACAATTGTAGTTATCCCTATTACAACAATTAAATTAATTAGAAGAAATTTTTTCCATTTATATAATATATAAATGTAATCACCGAATTTTGTGTCTTTTTGTTGTGTTTCATCCATGATTTTATACAATTTGCATTTATGAATGGATTATAAAATTATTAATAAGTGTTAAAGTTAATTCATTTCTACCATATACTGCAATATAATTTTAAGGTAGATATATGGCATTAACTTAAATAATTAAATAATTTTTGTAATTTTGAGGGATAAACAAGGAATAAGTATTTCATTTAACCAAATAAGGGTTTTCGTTCATAAAAATTTTATTTAATTCATTTAAGACATAATGAAAAATTATTGAATGAATGCTTTCCGAAATGTACATATCATTTAGGGGAACATGAACCGAATATTTACTTAACTTCATTAACTTTCCTCCATCAAAACCGGTTATACTTATCGTATCAAGTTTATTTTCATTTGCCCAATTTGCTGCTTTTATTATGCTGGGGCTATTACCGGATCCACTTATACAAATTAACATATCCCCGGGATTAGCAAATGTTCTAAGCTGCTGCTCAAAAATAGTATCATATCCGTCATCATTACCCAGTGCGGTTATAAAAGGCAAATTATCGGTTAAACTTAATGCTTTTATTCTTTTTACTTGTTCAAGGTTCTTCCTAGTTCCTTTAGCCAGATCTTGAGCAAAATGTGAAGCATTGGCTGCTGAACCTCCGTTACCTATTACAAAGACCATCCTGTCTTCTTTGTAAGCCTTATAAAGCAAATCGATAAAATTTCCGATCTGTTTTTCATCCAAAGCTTCAATGGTTGAGTTCATATTTTTTATATATTCTTTAAATAACATTAGTTTCCCTTTTCTATTATTTTGGACCATTCTTGGTTTGCTTTATTTAAATTATCAAATGTACCAATATCTATCAAATAATTCTCACTTTTCCATCCTGCCATTTTGTCTACCAACTCAGGCAGTAAATGAAAACCGATATCAGTAACTTCTAAATTAGGAATTAGATCAATAACTTCCGGATTGGCAATATAAAGTCCGGCGTTTGCTAAATTAGATTTGGGGAATTTAGGTTTTTCTTCAAAACTAATTATAATATTATTCTCATCCAAAGCAGCTATACCACATATTTGGGGATTATCAGTCCTAAATAATGCCATAGTTAGAAGTTGTCCTTTTTTCTCATGAAACTCAGAAAAAAAAGTTAAATCATAATTTGTTAAATTATCTGCATAAAAGATAAAAAAAGCATTTTCTCTTTTAATAAATTCCTTATTTTCTCTTAAAGTCCCTGCGCTGCCAAGCAGATTTTTTTCATAAAAAAAATGAAATCGAATTTTTGTTGGATATGTTTGTATGAATGCTATTACCTGCTCACTAAAATGATGAAGATTAATTAGAACTTCTTTAATACCATGTTTTTCCATTAAATCAATCCACCATCCTAAAAGAGGCTTATCACATACATGGACTAAACATTTAGGTATTGTATTGGTCAAAGGTCTTAATCTTGTACCTAATCCCGCGGCTAATAAAAAGGCTTTAGTTATCAAGAAATCTCTTTACTAAATATAATTTGAATCAAATCGTATATTGAAAATAATTCTTGAACCAAAAGGATCAATCATAAATGGCAGTCTTTTAAAGCTGCCATTGCTTTTCTATAAATATCTTGTTTTTCTCTTGGAACATAACTTAAAAGAAATCCTCCTCCGCCAGCTCCCGCAATTTTACAGCCGGTTGCACCATTATTCATTGCCTGCTCTACCATTTTATCGATAACATTGTTTGAGATATTATCTGTAAGTAATTTCTTAGCCTGCCAGCTTTTCTTTAAAATGATCCCTATTTCATTAAAATTCTTTTTTTCAACTGCTAGTTCCGCATCATCTACAAGATTTGATATGAGAAGTAACTCTTTATTTTTTGCTTCAATATTTTTCTTCTGTTTAACCAAAATAGAATTCGCATCTCTTATTATATTGGTATAATGCAATGTAAGATTTGAACCCAGAATCCTCCTTTCATTGCTATTTAAATTGAAACATTTTATATCCACATTTTCATCTTTTAAAAATGTAAATTTTTTTAAACCGCCGTATGCAGCAATATATTGATCCTGCTTTCCTATAGGTTTTTTTAATATGTCTATTTCTATTTCACAAGCTTCTCTTGCCAATTTTTCCTCTGTTGGCTGAACTCCTTTATAAGTGTAAAGTGCATTCAATAAACCGACAGTTAAAGTAGAAGAAGACCCGAGACCAGTCCCTTTCGAAGGAATATCTGCCAATGTAATTATTTCAATACCTTTAGTAATTCCTACCTTTATTAACGCTTCTCTTATCAATTCGTGTTTTATTTTATCTACCTCATCAACTATTTCATTTTCCGTATAATGAAGCACTATTAAATCATCAAATCTCTCCTTTATTATGACATAAATGTATTTATCTATAGTTGTTGATATTACATGCCCTAAATTTTTTT
>CAVUCR010000041.1:0-49342 GCA_963739895.1 uncultured Ignavibacteria bacterium
TCGCCTGCTGAATTTCACTAACTGCTTGTTTTTCAAGTTCAATTATTTTATCAAGGTTTTCATCCAGGGGAAAAGTAACCTTTGGATTTATTATTCGCGGCCAGTTAAATTTCGGGAAATATTTTACTTTATTTATTTCAGTATTTGTAAGTGATAGAGTGTAGCCGCTTCTTCCATGGAAGGCTTGTTTAAAGTGAATAACCTGGCTTCCTTTTTCCTCTTTATAACCTTTTATAAAATTCTTTTGAACTTTCCAGTCAAAAGCAACTTTCAGAGCATTTTCTACTGCAAGTGCCCCCCCGGAAATAAAAAATAAATATTTCATATAATCCGGTTTAGCAAATTTTGAGAAAGTTTCCACAAACTCAGCCATCAAATTAGTATAAATATCTGAATTCGAAGGCTTATTAATAGCAGCCAGGACAAGTTCCTCTTTTACCTCGTCAGTAGTCATTTTCGGGTGATTCATTCCAAGGGGCGATGAAGCAAAAAAAGTGAAGAAATCAACATAAGAATCACCGGTTTTTAAGTCTATAATTTTTGAACCTTTGCTGTTTTCCAGATCCAAAACAATTGGAAATCCATCAACCAGCATATTCTTTGCAAGAGTTTCATGCACTTTATCTGCCGGGATAAAAAAATTTTGTTCCATTACATCATCTTCAAAATAATTGTTTCTCATTTTTACCTCCATAATAATCCAGCAATTGCCGGACCAACTAAGATTTGAATTAATATTAAAAATAAAGGGGGTGGAGGATTTTACTAAAAGACGTTCTCAAAGCGGGATATAAAATAGCTTCTTAAATTCTTAAAGCCTGTAATTTCAAAATATTTAATTAAAAGAAGCATATTTTATCTGATATTGATTAGAATTACATAAAATTTCTATACGTAATCTATGAAACAAAAGGAACATTTTCAATTCCAAAACTGTTATACTGGTCTTTATTTATCAAATATATGATTGATTTTCACTCCGGTATTCATTTAATTCAAGTAATAAAATGAAGTAATTAATTATATGAATTTTTACAAGGTTTTTAAGAATGAAGGGAGTCCAAATGGATATTGAAGAAAAAACAATTATTGAACATGATTTTATTGAAAAATTAGGGGTTAGTGAAAAGAATTACGGCAGTTCATCCGGACAGGATTGGCTTGATTCTGCCGGAGACGGTGAATTGAAAATATATTCACCTTCAAATGGAAAATTTATTGCAGCGGTTAAACAGGCTTCAGAAGATGACTATGAAAAGTTAATTAGTACTGCCGAAGCAGCTTTTAAAATGTGGAGGAAAATTCCTGCTCCCAAAAGAGGGGAGATAGTAAGACAAATAGGAATAAGATTACGTGATTTTAAGATCCCTTTGGGAACCCTCGTTTCTTATGAGATGGGGAAGTCTTTGCAGGAAGGTTTAGGGGAAGTTCAGGAGATGATAGATATTTGTGATTTTGCAGTTGGACAGTCAAGGCAGCTTTATGGTTTTACTATGGCTTCCGAAAGGCCGGACCACAGGATGTATGATCAATACCATCCTTTAGGTATTGTTGGAACAATATCCGCGTTTAACTTCCCGGTCGCTGTTTTTTCATGGAACGCAATGATTGCTGCTGTTTGCGGGAATGTCAATCTATGGAAACCTTCATCTAAAGTTCCGCTTTCTGCAGTTGCTGTTCAAAAAATTATTGGAACTGTTTTAAAAGATAATAATTTACCCGAAGGGATTTTTTCCTTGGTAATAGGAAGAGGTTCTACTATAGGTGAAAAAATGCTGAACGATAAAAGAGTAAAATTAATCTCAGTTACCGGTTCAACCAGAGTTGGTAAACACGCAGGTGAAATAATTGCAAAAAGATTTGGTAAATCAATTTTAGAGCTGGGGGGTAATAATGGAATAATAATTACTCCCCATGCAGATCTTAAAACGGCTATACCTGCGATCGTTTTTGGTGCCGTCGGAACCTGCGGGCAGCGCTGCACGTCAACAAGGAGATTAATTATTCATGAATCAATTTATGATAAGGTTAGAGAATCTTTAATTAAAGCTTATAAATCATTAAAGATTGGAGACCCGTTAAATGAGAAGAACCATGTGGGGCCGCTAATAGATATAGATGCTGTTAAAATGTTTTCTAATGCTTTGGAAGAAATTAAAAAAGAAGGGGGCAATATTATTTTTGGAGGAAAGATACTAAACGGCCAAGGATATGAATCCGGATGTTATGTTCAACCGGTATTGGCAGAGGTAGAAAACCATTATAATATTGTTCAGGAAGAAACTTTTGCCCCGATTCTTTATTTAATTAAATATATAGGTGATGTTCAAAATGCTATTGATATTCATAATGACGTTGTTCAGGGATTATCATCAGCTATTTTTACAAATAATTTAAGAGAGGCGGAACAATTTCTATCCAGCAGGGGATCTGACTGCGGAATTGCTAATGTAAATATAGGAACATCAGGGGCCGAAATCGGAGGTGCCTTCGGCGGTGAAAAGGAAACGGGTGGAGGACGTGAATCCGGTTCGGATGCATGGAAAGCTTATATGAGAAGGCAAACCAATACAATCAATTTTGGGACTGAATTATCCTTAGCACAAGGGATAAAATTTGATATATGAGTTAGCACGTAGCACAGAATATTATTCTGTGCTACGGTTGTATAAAAATTAGATACCTGAACTCATCATAAGACCACTAAATGCAACGGCTGCAATAATCGCCCCAATAATAAAGTATAATACTATTGCTATGACAATTATTACAATAAAATACCCCATCATTTTATCATCCGGCACTGCTTTGACTCTTTTTAATCCCATATAAAGAAGAACGAGACTGTAAATGCTAATCAAAGCCGCGAGAAATGATAGGTAAGGAAGTATATGAAAAATTCCTCCTACCCATGCTGCAGTATAAGAAAAAACCGCGACCTTTAAAGAAGCAATCAAATCTTTTGTTGAACCAAAAGACGGCGCCAGGGCATCAATTATCCAGCCTAATACGTAAACACTAACCAGTGATAAGACATAGGTTAGAATCGCCCAGGTTATTGCAGTACCAATACCAAGAGTTATTCTGCCAAAACCAAATGAAATTCCAAAAATACTATAACCAATTAATCCTGCTATTGCCGGTATTGCTGCCAATATTACAGCATACTTTGTGAATAGTTCATTAGTTGTGGTTGTTTCGGATTTGATGGTTTCCCATTCAGAAGCCGGGGAAAAAAGAATGTTTTTTGCTCTGTCAACAAGATTCATATTTTGGCTCCTCTTTTAATTGTTTGAAATAATTCAATATTATTTAACCGAAGGACATTTAGTTGACTAAAATTACATTAATAAAATTAAAATCTCAAAGGAAATTATCGATAATAATTACAGATAGATTCCGGCAGCGGGCACTATTATATGTCGAAAAAGGTATACGTCCTTGTTCAACAATTATTACAATAATATATACAGATAAATTTAACACTTTTAATATGCTTATGAATCTAAAGTGTTTAACGAGCAGAACATAATATTCGTTACGGTTTTTTTATATTCCTAAAATATTTATAATATGTAATTATGGCGTGGCATAATTGTTGTATTAACTTTAATGTAATAGAAAAAGGTTGAGAAATGGAAAGCTTAAAACTAGAGACATTCTTGTCGGCAGATAAAGATTGGGAGATGAACCAATACAGGGTATTGGGCGGAATAAAAGAATACCATTCGGAATTAAATAAAAAAAGGATCTACCCTACTCTTGCAGAACTAATTCATCTGTCTTCAATATTGGAAAATATTGTTAATAATAAAACCAAATTAAAAAAATCCTTTCCTAAGCAGATAAAAGATATTGATTTAAAAAATCATAAGGTTACGTTTGAAACCATCGAAAGATTTGCGCCTGATATCGAATTTTTATTTGAACTGATTGAATGGGCTTATCCATTAATAAAAAATGAAATAGAGGAAGCTATAGTCCTGTATGATTTTGTTGAAAAGAATATTGAAATAGATCATGTAGGCATTGTGCCTATAAATAAAGATGAAGGCTATTTTTTAATCAGGGATAATGAAGAGGCAAAGCTTCAGGTTCATAGATTTGAATCATCGATTTTTTCTTCAAATACTGAGAAATACAGATCGTTAAAAACAAAGCTTGTTAAAGAAGTTGAACAAGCATTAATAGAAAGATCTCCAGAATCAATCAAACTTGATTTAATAAAGCAGTACACGGATTTACCTAATCCTGCTACTTTTATTTGTGATACCGATCTTGACTTCCCGTTCAATGAAACAATTTTTCCTATTGCCAAAAGGAAATTAATGGGAATGGTAGCTTCCTGAAATTTTAGACAAATCTGCAGAAATTACAAGTTTAAGCTTTATATCATGAGTTTACTAAAATATCCAATTTCTCGTTTAGAGTGTCGGAATTATACGGTTTACCAATTATAATCAGGTTGGATGTTATTACTAATACAGTCCGATAATTCATTATAATCAATTGGTTTTTTAAGGAATGCTAAAGGTTCCAGGTGATATATTTCAACGACTCTTTTGTAATCATCATACGCAGTAACAAATATATAAGGGATCGAGGCATTTTCCGATAAACGTGCGATTGCTTCAATACCGTCTAGCTCTCCTTTTAAATTTATATCGCTGATTATCAATGCTGGTTTTTGTTTCTTTGCCTTTGCAAGCAGTTCTTCTCCGTTGCATACAACATCGGAAATTTGATACCCTAAATTTTCCAAATATTTACGGATATCAAGTGCTATTATGGAATCATCTTCTGCAATTAAAATCTCATTCTTTCTTTTCATGTTTATTCCGTATTATTGTTCTAAAAAACATCAAGTAATTATTCTGATCATTACCAATTATATTTATATTATTCAGTGTTTATAATCACCGTTAATGGGGTAAAAATAGATGAGTATACGTTTTGTTCTCACACGCAATTGTAATTTTTATTTTCTATATTGTTAAATTAGCGGCATAAAATTTTTCAATAATTCAAAAGCTGAATGGGTAAAAATCCTATCAAAATTAAAAATCCTATTAACACAGCCTTGTTGCTCAGCATTATAACAATAGTCTATAACGTAGGAGAGGGGATAGTCTCTATAATCTTCGGGTTCAATGACCAGACACTTGCATTATTTGGATTTGGAGCAGATAGTTTTGTTGAGGTTATTTCCGGTATAGGAATTTTACACATGATCTTACGGATTAAAAATTCTTCACCTGAAAACAGGGATAAATTCGAAAGCACTGCCTTGAAAATAACAGGCATCGCTTTTTATTTGTTAACTGCCGGATTAATTATTGGCTCGATAATAAATATAATTGAAAAAAATCACCCTTCAACAACAATGGCCGGAGTGGTGATCTCAGTTATTTCAATATTAACTATGTATTTTTTAATGAAAGCAAAATTCAAAGTAGGCGAAGAATTGAATTCCGATGCAATTATTGCAGATGCTCATTGTACGAAAACATGCTTCAACTTATCAATAGTCCTTTTAATTTCCAGCTTATTATATGAAATCTCATCAATAAATTATTTTGATATTCTTGGGTCAATAGGGATAGCATATTATTCATTTATGGAAGGAAGAGAATCACTGGAAAAAGCAAAAGATAATAAATTAAACTGCATTTGTTCTTAAAAAAATATGAAAAATTTCTTGACAAATCGAATCCTCTTAAGTCTGGTTATTCTTTCTCTTTCTTTTAATATAAGAATTTTTGGACAAGATAATTGCGTAAAAGACACCGTACAAACTTCTATTATCCAGGATATAAATTACGGACTTAATGACGGGATTAAGTTATTAAAATCTCCATCCAAATTTACTTCTAGAGATTGGATTTATTTGGGCGGTATTTCCGGATTAACTGTCGGTTCTTTTTTTATCGATGAATCAATCAGGAAGACTGTTGCTAAAAATCATAATGGAACCCTAGATGATATTACTGAAATTGGACATAAATATGGAAATGCAGGATACATGATTGTATTATCCGGAGCAGCCTACTTAACAGGAAAACTCCTCAAAAATAATGATATATCTGAAACAGGAAGAATGTTACTGGAAACTCTTGCATATGCAGGAATTATAACTACGATACTTAAATTTGGATTAGGAAGAGCAAGACCCTATTTAGATAAGGGTCCCTATGATTTTTTTAATTTCAGTACAAAGGATGATTATCTTTCATTACCTTCGGGGCATACCACAGTTGCTTTTGCAATTTCCTCGGTCCTGGCTGCAAAGATTAAAAACACCTATGCTTCGATAGCTCTTTATGGTTTAGCAGGATTAACTTTGTATCAAAGGATTTATACCGATAGGCATTGGTTTTCTGATACATTTTTAGGTGCTGCTGTTTCTACAGTTTTAGGAAATGCAATAGTAAAATTAAATGAATGTCCTGAAAAAAAGAATGATAATTCTTTGATGGTTTTACCTTCTATACAGCCTCATTCAATGGGATTAAGTTTAATATATTCTTTTTAGAATACTAAAAGATACAGCAAAAAGTTTTTCAAATTTTAAAGAGAAACTTTTTTGAATTTAATGCTAGGCAGGTTCTACTCCAAAATTACTTTAATTTCTTTGCTTTTATTTACACCTCTCTTTATATTTGATGATTAAATTTTTGAAAGATAAAAAAACGATTAATGCAGAGAATTTTAATAAGCAGCTTATCTGAATATGTAGGCAAGGAAATTACATTAAAGGGGTGGCTATTCAATAAAAGATCAAGCGGAAAGATAAAATTTTTAATTTTACGAGATGGTACAGGCCATCTTCAGTGCGTATATTTTAAAGGAAATGTAACCGATGAAGTTTTTGAAACCGCCGAAAAAGTGGGGCAGGAATCTTCAATTGAAGTTACAGGAAAAGTTAAAGCAGAACCAAGAGCTCCCGGCGGCTATGAATTAGATGCAACCGGTTTACAAATTATTTCCGAAGCTCACGATTATCCAATCACTCCCAAAGACCACGGGATAGAATTCTTAATGGATCACAGGCATCTTTGGTTAAGATCCAGTAAGCAAGTTGCTATCTTAAAAATCCGCCATAGAATAGTAAAAGCCATTAGGGATTTCTTCGATGGAAAAGGATTTACATTGATGGATCCGCCCATACTTACACCAAATGCAGTTGAAGGGACTTCGACCCTGTTTGAAACAGAATATTTTGATTTAGGGAAAGCATATTTAACTCAATCCGGTCAGCTTTATGCCGAAGCAGGCGCACTTGCCTTTGGTGCGGTTTATACATTTGGCCCTACTTTCCGTGCCGAGAAGTCTAAAACTCGACGGCATTTAACTGAATTCTGGATGGTTGAACCGGAAGTTGCTTTTGCCGATTTAAACGATGACATGGATCTTGCCGAAGAGTTTTTGGAATATGTAGTACAGACTGTTCTTAAAGAAAAAGAAGAAGAATTAAAAGTACTGGAAAGAGATACAAGTAAACTGCTGAATGTAAAAAGGCCGCTGCCGAGAATTTCTTATGATGAAGCCGTTGAGATTTTAAAGAAAGCCGGGGTTAATTTTGAATACGGAAATGATTTCGGCGGAACCGATGAAACAGTTATTTCTGAAAATTTTGACAGACCAGTGATGGTTCATAGGTATCCTGCTGCAGTTAAAGCTTTTTATATGAAACATGATCCTGAAAATGAAAATCTTGCACTAGCTGTTGATGTTTTGGCTCCCGAGGGTTATGGAGAAATTATTGGCGGCAGTCAGCGTGAAGATAATCTGGATGCATTACTTCAAAGAATTAAAGAACATAATCTTCCCCAGCAGGCTTTTGAATGGTACCTGGATTTGAGAAGATACGGCTCTGTTCCTCATTCAGGTTTTGGATTAGGTCTGGAAAGAACCGTTGGGTGGATATGCGGGCTCGACCATGTTAGGGAAACGATTCCGTTCCCGAGGATGATATACCGGAATACTCCTTAAAAAGTTGTCTTCTCCTTGGAGGGACGAAGGGTGGTTAATCCACCTTTTTGTTTTTAGCACAATTTATTTTTTTGATATAAAAAATGTCCTTAAACTTAGTACTCTTTATAATTTTCGCTTCAATTTCTACTGTTTCTGCAGTATTGATGATAACAAGGGTAAATCCCGTTATTAGCGCTCTGTTTTTAATTTTGAATTTCGCCTCATTAGCCGGATTGTATCTGCTGCTTAATGCCCAGTTTATAGCTATCGCACAGGTAATTGTTTATGCTGGTGCAATAATGGTTCTTTTCTTATTTGTCATTATGCTGCTTAAACCCGAATATGAAAAAAAATTACTTGCAGTTAATAAAAATGTTAAGATATTTGCTTATATAGTTGCAGCATTGGTTTTCCTTCAGCTGGCATATATGATCTTTTTTGCCAAGCCTTCTTTCGATGCAGATGCCCAGGTAGCAGCAAGTATTCATGCAGGAACGATAGAATCAATAGGTTTCCAATTATATTCAAACTATATATTGCCTTTTGAAGCAGCCGGGTATCTGCTGCTTGCCGCAACAATAGGAGCATTGGTTTTAGCTAAAAAGAAATTCGAGTAAGCTTTATATGACAATTCCGATAGAATATTATTTAATACTAAGTGCCTTTATGTTTGTAGTTGGTGTTGCCGGAGTATTAACCCGGAGGAATGCTATAATTGTGTTTATGTCGGTTGAACTTATGCTGAATTCAGCAAACTTAACTTTTATAACTTTCTCCTCGTATCTTGGAGATTCGGTAGGTCAGCTGTTTGTTTTTTTTGTGATGACTGTTGCTGCAGCTGAAGCTGCAGTAGGGCTGGCAATAATTATTGCTTTATTCAGAAATAAGTTAACCGTTAACATCGATGAAATAAATATTTTGAAATGGTAAAATTATTGAAGACTTGTTGAAAAAATGACTCATCTTATCTACCTAACTATTTTATTACCTTTTGCAGGATTTTTAATAAACGGTCTGTTAGGAAGCCGCATTAAAAATGAAAAGGTAATCGGTATAATCGGCAGCGGAGCTATCGGATTATCTTTTTTGGTAGTTCTTGGTGCATTTTTCCAGACATTATCTCTACCCATTGATAATAGACAAACGATCGTCAGTCTGTTTACATGGCTTAGTGTCGGTAATCTTCATGTTAGTTTTGCCTACCAGGTAGATCAGCTTTCATTAATAATGGCATTAATTGTAACCGGAGTCGGGTTTATCATCCATGTTTATTCAATTGGTTACATGCATGGTGATAAAGGTTTCTGGAGATTCTTTGCTTATATGAATTTATTCATCTTTGCAATGATGAATTTAATTCTTGCCGACAATTTTGTATTGTTATTTTTGGGATGGGAAGGGGTTGGTCTTTGTTCATATTTATTAATCGGTTTTTGGTATGACAAAAAATTTGAAAAGGGTACAACCGGTGATGCTGCGAAGAAAGCTTTTATTGTAAATAGAATAGGCGACTTTGGATTTCTACTCGGAATGTTTCTAATCTATCTAACTTTCGGCAGTTTAAATTTTAATGAAGTCTTTTCAAAAGCTAATATCCTCAATATAAATACCGGCATTTTCAATTTAATAGCGCTCTTTTTGTTTATTGGAGCAACCGGGAAATCGGCACAGATTCCCTTATTTGTCTGGCTCCCCGATGCAATGGCCGGTCCAACGCCGGTTTCTGCTTTAATACATGCTGCAACAATGGTAACCGCAGGTGTTTACATGGTTGCAAGATGTTCAATAATTTTTGCATCAGCTCCTGCCATATTAACTGTTGTAGCAGTCATCGGAGTTTTTACGGCATTATTCGCCGCTACTATTGGTTTAGTTCAAAATGATATCAAAAAAGTTTTGGCATATTCAACAATAAGCCAGCTGGGTTATATGTTCCTTGCACTCGGAGTTGGGGCATTTAGCGCAGGTATTTTCCATGTAATGACACATGCGTTTTTTAAAGCATTGCTGTTTCTCGGGGCAGGTTCAATAATACATGCCATGCATGAAGAACAAGATATACGGCATTATGGCGGTTTAAGAAAATATATGCCTCAGACTTATCTAACCTTTTTAATTGCATCTTTAGCGATTTCGGGAATTCCTCCTTTATCCGGTTTCTTTAGTAAAGATGAAATACTCTGGTTTTCTTTTGCAAATGGAAGCTTTTTTTATTGGTTTATCGGTGCATTTACTGCCCTTTTGACAGCATTTTATATGTTCAGGTTATACTTCCTTACTTTTGAAGGGAAGCAGAGATTCGGGAAGAATAAACATCCTCATGAATCACCGAAAGTTATGACCATTCCATTGATCGCATTAGCGGTATTATCGGCAATTGGAGGATTTATCGGGATACCGGAATTATTCTCCGGCGAAAACGGGAATTCTTTTCATAATTGGCTGGCACCTGTTTTTGAAAATGCCGAGAGAAAATTAGCAATTTATGGTACACATACTCATACCGAAGAAATTGTTTTTATGCTTATCTCTATTATTGTTGCCGTTAGCGGGATTTTAATTGCTAGATACATCTATCTTAAGGATATTTCAATCGCTACAAACTTTGTTAAAAAGTTTAAAGGAGTATATAATATTTTACTTAATAAATATTTTGTTGACGAAGGTTATGATGCTGCTGTTGTTAACCCGATTAAAAAAGGCTCTGAAATTATTTTATGGAAATTTACAGATACTAAAATTATTGACGGACTAATAAATGGTACTGCTTCATTAGTAGGAAAAATTTCTGCAAAGATCAGGAAAATACAAACCGGGGTTGCGCAAGTTTATGCTATTGTAATGATGCTGGGAATTCTTGCTGCTTTGTTCTGGGTAATTTTTACTATTAAACCTTAGTCCGTTTCAACATTAAATTGATCGATTGTAAATAAAATGGAAAATAGTCATCTAATTACATATTTACTGCTAGTCCCTCTTTTCGGAGGTGTTTTAATTTTATTTATCGGGAATAAAAAAGAAAATTTAGTCCGTTATTTCGGTTTAACAATATCAATTATTACTTTTATAATTTCCCTGGTTATCTATTTTAATTTTGATCTAAATAATCCATCATTCCAGTTTGTCCATAAATTTACCTGGATAGAAAATTTACATATTAGTTATATCGTAGGTATTGACGGATTATCCCTTCTTCTTCTATTATTAACAACTTTTTTAACTCCTCTAACTCTAATTTCAAGCTGGTCGAGCATCAATAAAAAAGTGAAAGAATTTACTTTCTTTATGCTTATGCTGGAAGTTGGTATGCTTGGCGTTTTTGTTTCTCTAGATTTATTCCTTTTTTATATTTTCTGGGAAGCAATGCTGATCCCCATGTATTTTATAATAGGGATCTGGGGCGGAGATAATAGAATTTATGCATCTATAAAATTCTTCCTATATACTTTCTTTGGAAGCTTATTGATGCTTGTAGCAATTATCTGGCTGGCTGTTTATGCTTCTGCTCCTTTAGGGCATTTTTCTACAAATTTGATTGAACTTTATAAAATCGGGCCGGAAGTTCCGCACAATATTCAAAACTGGATGTTCCTGGCTTTCACTTTCAGCTTCGCCATTAAAGTCCCAATATTTCCTTTGCACACCTGGCTTCCCGATGCACATGTACAGGCGCCGACTGCGGGTAGCGTTATACTTGCCGGAGTTCTTTTAAAAATGGGGACTTATGGTCTGTTAAGATTCTGTCTACCGCTCTTTCCGCAGGCTTCCATCAACTTTGCACCAATTATTTCAATATTTGCCATTATCGGAATTATATACGGGGCATTAGTAGCTATGGTGCAAAAAGATATGAAAAAGCTGGTCGCATATTCTTCGGTGGCTCATTTGGGTTTTGTAGTTTTGGGGATTTTCGCATTAACACAGGAATCTGTTCAAGGTGCTGTGATTCAAATGATCAATCATGGAATATCAACCGGGGCATTATTCCTTTTGGTCGGGATAATCTATGAAAGAACCCATACAAGGGAAATATCGGAATACGGCGGAATTGCTAAAATAGTTCCGGTTTATGTTACCTTTTTAATGATTGCTTCTCTTTCTTCTATAGGGCTTCCGGGTCTTAACGGGTTTGTGGGTGAGTTTTTAATTCTACTGGGTTCATTTAAATCTACTGTATTGGATAGCTGGTGGTATACGGTTTTTGCTGCCTCAGGAGTAATATTCGCAGCTGTTTACCTATTGTGGATGTACCAGCGGGTTGTATTTGGCGAAGTCAAAAATCCCAAGATGAATGAACTTACAGATATGAATAAAAGAGAACTGCTGGTATTAATTCCGATATTTATTTTTATAGTCTGGATAGGAATTTATCCGAGCACTTTTCTAAATGTCTCAAAACAATCCTCCAAAAAAATAATCGAACAAGTAATAACTCCAGAAAGGTTGAGTTTAAAATAGGGAACGTATGAAAAACAAATTGAAAACAATCATCCCGGTATTAATATTCTTTGCTGTAATATTTTCTGCTTCTCAAAATATATTTGCTAATGAAATTGTGAATAAAACCGTTGCAGATACCTTAAGTGTTGAAACATCACATGCCGCAGTTGAACATCAGTTGCCTCATGCATTTATGGTTGTCCCTTTTATTATACTGCTATTGATGATTGCGACAGGACCTTTGTTTTACAAGCATTTTTGGGAACATCATTATCCGAAAGTGTCGGTTGTTCTAGGAGCAATTGTTGTTGCCTATTATATATTTTATTTGCACAACTACCATAGTCTGACACATACGCTGGCAGAATATATTTCCTTTATTGCTCTATTGAGTTCATTGTTTGTAGCATCGGGCGGAATATTAATAAGGGTCGATAAAAAATCCAGCCCTATAGTTAATGTAACTTTTCTCTTAATAGGAGCAATAATTTCCAATGTTATTGGAACTACGGGTGCATCAATGCTTTTAATAAGACCATATATTAAAATGAACCGCGACAGGCTGCAGCCGTATCACATAATATTTTTCATTTTTGTTGTAAGCAATGTTGGAGGTGCTTTAACGCCTATTGGCGACCCGCCATTATTCTTGGGATTTTTAAGTGGAGTTCCTTTTTTCTGGGTAATTCAAAATGTATGGCATATTTGGATTCCAGCAATAATTCTTATTTTAGCTGTATTCTACCTGTTCGATACACTTAATAAAAAAGATGTAGACCTTGTTGAATACAGCGGGAAAATAGAATTTAAAGGTCTGAAGAATTTGGTTTATCTTCTTATAATTATAGTTTCAGTATTTATCGATCCGCTTGTAATTCCGGGCGTTCCAAGTCTTGCTCCGCTCCCATTTGGAATAAGAGAAATAATAATGTTTGCTGTTGTATTTATTTCATATAAACGTTCCGATACTGAAATTCTTAAAGCTAATGAATTTGATTTTGAACCTATTAAAGAAGTTGCATATTTATTTATCGGTATATTTGCAACTATGGTTCCGGCTCTTGAATTAATTGCTCATGAAGCAAATGTGCTTGGAGATAAATTAAGTCAAGGTGTTTTTTATTGGGCGACAGGTACCCTCTCAGCAGTACTGGATAATACTCCAACTTATATGAATTTTTTAAGTGCTGCTATGGGTAAATATGGTTTGAATGTTACTATTAAACAGGAAGTGCTCCATTTTGTAAGAGTTGATGACGTTTATTTAGTTGCTATTTCGGTAGCATCTGTTTTCTTCGGAGCAATTACTTATATAGGAAACGGACCTAATTTTATGGTTAAATCTATTAGTGAAAGAGCCGGTATTGAAATGCCGCCGTTTTTTACTTATGTAATTAAATACTCACTTCCGATTTTGGTTCCGATTTATGGTATTATTTGGTTTATCTTTTTTAGATAGGAGAATTAAAATGAAAACACTGGACGAAGTCTTAGAGAATAATGCTGCCGGTTTATTTTATAACAATCGTCTTGTCCTTCCTTTTCATGCGCATTTTCTTAAAGTTATTATTGAAGATGAAATAATTACTGATTTTTCTCCAAGTTCTAAAGGGATTTATATCAGGGAAGAAGCAGACTTTACTGATGTATATTTTCTTGAATATAAACACCTAAAAGATACGGTTTCAAAATATGAAGCAGTAAAAATGGTGATTGTAGAAAAAGGTAAGGATGTTTTTGATTTAAATAATCATAAGAAATTAGCAATATATTTAGAAGATAAGCATAAAATAAGAATAGAAAAATCCGAAGACGATATTTTATTTATAGAATAATTCAATAAAAGGTTTGTTTACATGTTCAATAATATTCAAGAATTTTTGAATATACTTCCGCTGGTTATTTTAGGTGCAGGAATTTTAGTTTCGCTTATCATTGAAATGTATTTTTCCAAAAGCGAAAAAATCCTTCCCTGGATTTCAATAATTATATTCCTTGCAGCTGCTTTCTATGCACTTATAACCGTTGATTCTGTTTCGGTGGTTATGCAGGATATGCTGGCTACCGGGGGGAACGTTAACATATTTTATTCTATTTTCTGTTTCGGTGCAGCTGTTGTATCGCTTCTTTCTATTGATTACTTAAAAAATACGGTACTTGTTACGGAGAATATTATATACTTCTTCAATCTTCCGTACTCGGTATGATGTTTATGGCAGGTGCAAAAGATTTGTTTATGATATTTTTGGGCCTTGAAGTTGATGTCAATCTGTTTTTATGCGCTGGCGGAATTGAACAGGAAAAAGATAATCTGCAAATGAAGCATCATTAAAATATTTTTTGCTGGGTGCTTTCGCAACCGGTTTTATAGTATACGGCATTGCATTAATTTATGGTTCTGCTCATACGACATCCATAGACATTATAATTTCAAGATTTTCTAATTTAAAAGGAAATATCTTATTTATTACAGGCATATTTTATTCCTAGTAGGATTTTCATTTAAGATTGCTGCATTTCCTTTCCATATGTGGGTACCCGATGTTTACGAAGGCTCATCTACAACAATAGCCGGCTTATTTTCGACCGGGGGAAAAGCTGCAGCCTTCAGCGCAATAATTGCAACGTTAAGTGCTGTTTTTAGTAATATCCAGGTTCATAATTTATTTGAGCCTTATCTTGCAGTCATTGCAGTATTCTCAATGCTGTTCGGCAGTATAGTAGCGATTTCACAAAATAATATTAAAAGAATGCTTGCTTATTCCTCTATTGCACATGCCGGGTATATGATAATTGGTCTAGCTGCGGGAAATTTTGACGGCATTGCCGGTATAATATTTTATTTATCTGCATACACATTTATGAACCTTGGTGCTTTCGGAATAATTGCATTAATTGAGGGGGAAAATGAATCAAACCTTGATATTAATCGTTATGCCGGTTTAAGCTCAAGAAAACCGATGTTAGCGGCATTGTTGGCTATCTGTATGTTCTCATTAGCCGGGATTCCTCCTTTTGCAGGTTTCTTTGGAAAGTATTATGTTTTTATTTCGGCAATAAAAGCCCATTTAACATGGCTTGCTATAGTAGGTGTATTTTCAAGTGCTATAAGTCTATATTTTTACCTAAGAATTGTTGTTCTTATGTATTTTAAAGATACCTCTGAAGAAATTAGTTATGCAAAAAGCAATACCGGTTTGCTCGCAGTAATTATTTCTGTTTTATTGGTAATAGTATTAGGAATTGCACCGGGCACTTTTATTAGTTTGATTTCCTCTTTCTTGTAATATTACATTTGTATTGCAAGAAAAATTCACTATAATAAAAAAGATATAATTTAGCATGGAAAACATAAAACATTTTCCATAGACCATTTAACATTTTCCATTTTAAAATGATTCCGTTATTTTCCACAAAACAGGTTAGAGAAGTTGACAGCTATGCAATTAACAAAATTGGTATGCCCGGTATTGTTTTAATGGAAAATGCTTCTTTATCAATATATAATAGTGTCTTGCGGAATTATACCGGGATAAACATTTTTACAAAGATCGGTGTTATTTGCGGAAAGGGAAATAATGGAGGTGATGGATTTGCAGTTGCTAGGCATTTTGCAAATAATGG
The DNA here is from genome assembly GCA_963739895.1 of uncultured Ignavibacteria bacterium. Lineage (GTDB taxonomy): Bacteria > Bacteroidota > Ignavibacteria > Ignavibacteriales > Ignavibacteriaceae > CAVQBP01. The sequence goes on from CAVUCR010000041.1 coordinate 16,039, forward strand.
CTTTGAAATTATTGTCATTTATTTAAGTTCTGAAAATGATATGTCTGAAGATTGTTCTGCCAACTTCAAAATTTTAGATAAATTATCAAAAGAAAATAAAAAAATTAAATTAAAGAAATTTTCTTCCGGTAAAGATTTAAATTTTTTAAAAGCTGCGATGTCATTTTTGATGCAATGCTGGGAAGCGGAATGGAAGGGGATTTACGGGAACCTTATAAATCAATAGTTAAAAACTTAAATAATATAAATGCATACAAAGTTGCAGTTGATATTCCATCCGGTCTTGATTCAGATAGAGGTTCTGCAGAAACAGTTTTTAGAAGTGATCTGACTGTCTCTTTAGGTGAATTTAAACGGGGATTGTTTTTCGGTGACGGCTGCTTTTGCTCGGGTAAAGTAGTTAAAGGTGATATTGGTATAAACAATAGTTTTTTTGATAAATACGAGGTGAATGAATTTTTAGTCGAACCTGAAGATGCATTAAATTATATGCCTCAAAAAAATAAGTCACAACATAAATATTCAGCTGGTAAAGTATTTACTATTTCAGGTTCTGCTAAATTACCCGGGGCTGCTGCGTTAAGCTCAGCTGCGTCTTTTAAATATTGGTGCTGGAGCTTCTATTCTTGCATTTCCCGATTCCGCTAAAAATTTAGTGCATGCAAAATTAAGTGAAGTAATAGTCGAAACTTATGATGACAATGGAGATGGTTTTTTATCCGGTAAGAATGTAGATACATTCCGGAAACGGATGGAGTGGGCTGATGTTGTAGCTATAGGTTCAGGACTGGGCAGGGAAAAAGAAACACAAAATGCTGTTCTTAAAATTATCAGCGAAAGAAAATTTAATAAAATGGTGATTGATGCAGATGCAATTTTTGCATTGTCGCAAGCTAACTATAAAAAATTTAATTTAAGAGATTTGGTTTTTACTCCCCATCATGGAGAATTTGCTAATCTAATCGGGAAAAAAGTCAACGAACTGAAAAAAGATCTTCTGAAATATGGAAGGGATTTCGTTCAGAATTCCGGGGCATACTTGGTTTTGAAAGGTGCTCCAACAATTATTTTTACTCCGGGTATTCAAAGTGAAGTATTTATCAATACTTCTGGAAATCCCGGGATGGCAAAATTCGGTACCGGTGATGTTTTAACAGGCGTATTAGCAGGCTTAATTGCCCAATCAAAAGAAATTGAAAAAAGTATAATTTCAGGGGTTTATATTCATAGTCTTGCAGCAGATCTTTTACTCAAGGATTATACAGAATACGGGTATACAGCCGAAAATATTTTAAATAATTTGCATTCAGGCATAAAATTTTTGAGAGATTCAATTGTTTGATTTTATTGAAAAATATAAGAAAAAATTACTCTACATCCCGCTTGTAATTTACTGGATAATTTTATTGGTTTTAACTACTATTCCAGGTAAGGACTTACCTAAAACTGGTATTAACGATAAAATTGAACATTTTTTGGCGTACTTTTTTTTAGGATTTTTACTCAGCCTAACCGTACTGTTTCAGAATAAATATTACAAGATCAAAAAATACTTTGCTTTTTTTACAGGGCTTATTATTGGTTTATATGCAGCGTTAGATGAAATTCACCAGTTATTTGTGCCGGGGAGAGATTGTGATATCTTTGATTGGACAGCGGATATGATCGGTGCCAGTATGGGGATTTTATTAATAATTTTATTGCTGAAAATTTTTCAATACAATCAGAAATCGCAACTAAATTAGGTATTTTTTTCTTTATATTGCATTAACAATTTATAATTTATTTTTGAAATTAAGGAACTTATAAATAAATATTTAAGTAAAACTAACAAATGGTTTGACAAATGTGGCATCATTTGTTAAATTTCCTTGAGTAAAAAGCAGGAGCGAAAATATGGCATTGGTAAAAAGCCCAAAAGCTGATTTAAGAGCGCATTATAAGAAAACATTTGAGTATAGTTTAATAATTTCATTGGTTTTTCTTATTGTTGCTTTTAAATTCTTTCCTAATATAAGAGAACAAAAAGTTGCTCTCCAAGGTCCTCAGGAATTGATTAATATGGAAGATATACAGCAAACCAGGCAGGAAGATAGACCTCCACCGCCGCCTAAACCTCCGATTCCTATTGAAGCACCTTCTGAAGATGTTTTGCAGGATATTGAGATTCAAAGTACTGAGCTAGATGTCAATGCTGATGTTGCTGCTCCGCCGCCGCCGCCAGAGGAAAAGAAAACTGTTGAAGAACCGCAATATTTTGTTGCAGTCGAAGATATGCCTGAACCAATTGGCGGAATCGCAGCTATTCAAAGTAAAATAGTATATCCGGAAATTGCCAAACGGGCTGGTGTTGAAGGTAAAGTTTATGTTAAAGCTTATGTAGATGAAAAAGGGAATGTTACAAAGGTAGAAGTTCAAAAAGGAATAGGTGCCGGATGCGATGAGGCAGCTATGAAGGCCGTAAAGGAAACTAAATTTAAACCGGGTAAACAAAGAGGTAAACCTGTTAGAGTTCAGGTTTCGATACCGGTTGTTTTCAAACTTCAATAAAGTTATTTGCAGGAATTGGTGTAATAATAATTTAATCTGCGTTTTAACAACCAAAGAATTAAATCTTTTAGATTAAATTTTTTGGTTGTTTTTTTTGTCGAATTCAATCCATTACTCCATATTATAAAATCTAATTAAACGAATTCTTATAATGTTTCCTTAGATTTATCCTTTTCTAAAAATTAACATCGAAGATTAAGAATTATTATATTTGCAGAAACAACTTAATAAATAAGAGATATTCTAAAATTATATTTATTTATTCCAATCCATCAATAGAAGAAAACAAATCTCCTGGATAATGATGAATCTAGAAAAGTCTACAATAACCGATAATGTTTAAAAATAATAAAAGATGGGCTTCAGTTATTGCAATACTCTTCCTAACACTAGATTTGTTGTTACTTTATTTTATTAAATATAGAAATCAGGAACTTTCGATATTAGAATTCCGTTTCTCAACAACCGGAAATATTCTGAATATTTTATTTTTTATCATTTCGGCAGTTACTATAATAATATATTCTTTCAGTACGCGCATTCAATACGATAAAAAATTGCTTTTAACTTTTACGGTAGTTATTACTTCATTACTGATTATTGCTTCAATAAGTACGTTTATAAATTTCCCTGCATCCCGGATTTATATATTTGATCATCCTTTAAATAGAATATTAATCTCTGCATTATTTTTTATTTACCAGTTTTCACTTATCCTTTTTATAACTTTTTTATGGTTAAAAATATTAGGGACTGAAAATATAATATTGACTTCTATTATTGATTCTATAATAGTAATGATCGGACTATTGATATTTACTTTTTTATTTTCAAACCTTCAAAGGACCGGTTTGAATACTTTTAATCCGCAGATAAAAGGAAAAAGTGTAGCTGTTGTATTGGGTGCCGCAGTTTGGTCGCACAATAAACCTAGTCCAAGTTTAAAAGCCAGATTGGAAAAAGCCATAGAATTATACAGGGATAGTGTAGTAAATCATATCCAGTTAACCGGGGGTAATGCTCCCGGCGAATTAAGTGAAGCAAGGGCTGCATTTAACTTTCTTCTAAAAAAAGGTATTAATCCTGAAAAAATTTGGATTGAAGAGAAAACTACATCAACCTCCGAGCAGATTCATTTTATTGGGAATGAATTAATAAAAAAGAAAAAAATTAAAAATATAATATTGATTTCCGCTCCTTACCATTTAATGAGGGCGGTAGAAATATGTAAATTCTATAATATTAAAGTCTATACTGCGGCTTCTGACATTATCATGAGTACAGATAGTAAAATATACAATAATATAAGGGAAAGTGTCGCTCTTTTGGCTTTTTGGTTATTCGCTCTTTAAAAAAAGATTTATTTATGTTGTAATTTTATTATTATTAAAATATTTTTTCATTACTGGTTAAAATAATTTTCATGTTTCGTTCTTTGTTAAATGAGGTCATATGCGTCAAGTTTTTAAGAGAAGGATAGTTAGAGAAAGGGTGCTCCAGGTTTTATATGCATATGAGATGAGCAAGGAGAACCTTGACTACCTGGAAAAAGAGATTATGTCTGATATCCCTGATAAAATGGATGAAGATTTCGCTCATGATCTTATAAATAGGGTTCTGATCCATTGTAATGATTTTGATAGCATGATAAAGCAAAGGGTTGATAACTGGGAAATGAACAGGATTGCTTTAATCGACAAAATTCTTTTAAGAATGGGAATTTGCGAACTTTTATATTTTCCAGATATTCCGCCGAAGGTTTCTATTAATGAAGTAATAGAAATAGCAAAAGAATTCAGTACTGCCGGAAGCGGAAAATTTATTAATGGAATTTTGGATGCCGTACTTTCGGAGCTCAAAACTTCCGGCAATCTTACTAAGACCGGTAGAGGCTTATTGGAAGAATCAATTCGACCTTTACCAGACACTCCAAAAAAATAAACCTATTGCAGAAAAAATTAAATTATGCTGAAAGAAAAAAGCAGGATTTTTATATGGACATTATTTGATTTTGCAAATACTGCCTTTTCAGTAATAATTGTTACGGTTATCTTTTCGAAATATTTTTCTAACTATGTTGCAGGCGGACAAAAATGGATATGGGGATTAGCAGTCAGTTCATCTATGGTCATAGCTGCACTTTTTAGTCCACCCCTGGGAGCTATAGCAGATGTTTCCAGGAATAGGAAAAGGTTTCTTCTTTTATTAACTCTGCTTTCCGTTATATGCACTGCCCTGATGTTTTTTGTTCAAAAAGGGGATATTCTTCTAGGGTTCATATTGTTTGTTTTTGCTAATATTGGATTTGAAGGAGGGCTCGTTTTTTATGATGCTTTTCTTCCCGATTTAACAGCAAAAAAGAATTTTGGAAGAGTGTCGGGGTACGGTTTTGCTATGGGCTATGTCGGGGCCCTGGTGGTTCTATTAATTGTAATGTTTTTACTTCCTCAACAGACTTCACCCGATTACTATTTTTATATAAGGCTGTCTTTTGTTGTGGCTGCAGTTTTCTTCTTATTCTTTTCCATACCGCTATTTTTATTTGTAAGTGAACCCAAAAGGGAAAAAAAGATTAAAACTGGTTTACTAAAAAACGGTACACTGAAAAGCTATTCGACTTTAAAAGCTATATTTTTCCAGAATAAGCACCCTGCGGTATCAAGATTTTTGTTCGCATTTTTTTTATATAATGATGCCATAATAACAATTATTGCTTTCGCTTCTATTTTTGCTGCAAATACTTTAAAGATGAGCGATGATGAGATAATATATTTCTTCATTATTGTGCAGAGCACTGCAGTTGCAGGCTCATTTATTTTTGGAATTGTATCTGATCATATTGGACCGAAAAAAACGATTTCCATTACTTTATTTATTTGGCTGGCAGTTGTAATAGGAGCATTCTTTGTAAATTCCATCTTTGAGTTTTACATCATCGGTTTGATGGCAGGTGCTTCAATTGGATCATCTCAAAGCTGCAGCAGAAGCCTAATGGCCTTATTAACACCGCATGAAAGGGAAGCGGAGTTCTTCGGCTTTTATGACGGGCTTTTCGGTAAATCCTCAGCGGTCGTTGGTCCATTGTTTTACGGCATTATTTCGGATTTATCTAACGATAGAGTTGCTGCTCTTGCAATCGGGTTATTTTTCCTCGCCGGATTAATTATTTTACAAAAAGTTGAAGTACCCTTTATTAATAATAAATCAAAGCAGGGGAAACCGGTTTAAATATTATTTCAAAAAAGTTGCTTTATTTAATAGTATTAATTATGCTGGAACACATATACGGATTTTCCCGTCAGCTTTTCTTCATTCCAGCTGAATGATATAGACTTGTCACTTTTTCTAACTTTACATTCTTGGTAGTCACAGAATTTACAGAGTTCAGGAACACAATAATCGAAATGAATTTTAATTTGAGAATTCGGGAATTGCTTTACTATTAAATTTTGAATTTCATCTTCCTCGAAGTGAGATTCTTTAATTGTAAAAAAATAAGGCAAGATTAAATGAAAGTCTATAAAAATTTTATCTCCCGATTGCCAGAATCTTAGTTGATGAATATCTATCCAGTAGTTTTTTTTATCCGAAAGAATTGTATCAACTATTTTTTTTAGGATAACTTTATCTGTCTCTGCCATTAGGCCGCCGATAGACTGCCTGATTAGTTTAAATCCTGTAACAAATATATTTAGTGCAATTGCAATAGCGAATATGGGATCCAGGAGCTGGTAATTTGTCAGCATCACCAGACTTATTCCGACAATTACCCCGATGCTGGTATAAGAATCAGTAAGAACGTGTTTGCCGTCTGCAATTAAAGTTAAAGAATTAGTCTTTTTACCGCTTCTAACAAGATATGAACCTAACAGCAGGTTAACAATTCCTGCAAAGCTAATTACTATTACACCGATGTCTAATTGTTTTAAATTGGAGCCTTTGACAATATCCATTACTGCAGTAAAGATAATAAAAATAGCTGCAACAATAATTAAAAGCCCTTCAATACCGGCGGAAAAAAATTCAACATTACCGTGCCCGTATAAATGAGATTTATCAGCCGGTTTGGAACTCAGCACAATGCTGAATAATGCCATCGATGTAGCCAGTACATGTACTACTGATTCTGCAGCATCTGAAAATATTGCTGCTGAACCGGTTAACAGGTAGGCACCCATTTTTGCAAAAAACATCCCAATCCCAACAGATAAAGATATTATTGCTGCTTTTTTCTTAAGGTTATAATCCTGTAACATTAATATTCCCCGGTAAAATTACACTAAACTTAATAAACTAATCTGAATATTACACTACTTTCAAGATGCCCAATCATCAGTAAAGCACAATTTATATCTCTAGATAAATTAAAGAATAAATAAATAGGATATATAATTTGCCATTAATTATCAAACAGTAATTTTTTTTGATATTCTCCCGGTTTGTACAACCTTTGTATATTATAGTATATTATATATTTTGAACCTTTTGATGTTTACTTAACATTCAAAAGCAGAATTCCGAATAAGAATTGTAAATGGGGTTTACCGTTGATAATGTGCAGAATTTGAGAGTCAATAGTAATTATTCTAGTGGTCGAGCCGGAATGAGATTCAGCTAATTAATCTTAAATTCTTTTTTATCCGGACGAATTTCATTGTACATTCTTTTTAATTCGTTGTAAGCAAATTGATTACCCCTTTGAGCAGAAGTTCTAAAGTTTTTTACAGCCAAGGCTTTATCTTCATTCAATACAATTCCTTTTTCATAACAATAAGCAAGGGCAACTTGTGAGAGAATAGATCCCAGGTTATCCCCGTATTCTAATGTTTTAACCGCATTATCCAAATCCAGGACTTTTAAATAACCGAAAACTCCTGCGGCAGCCAAGCGGATCTTTGCTTCCATACTTCCTAAATTTTCCGATTCTGTCCAGATTGCAAATGCTTTTTCATGATCTGCTTTTATAAAATTGCCGTTATTAAAAGCTAAACCTAATTCATTTAGCGCCGGAAGATATTTCCTTTGAGCAGCTTGCTGCAGAAGCTTGACTGCATCTTCCTGTACAATCTGGTTATTGTAGCCAAAGGCAAATAAGCCATACCAGACGAACATTGCTTCAGGATCTTTTTCCTTTATTAACTTTTGCAGATCAGCAGAAATGTCATTATTTTTTGTTAAATTCCATATAAGCCAGGGAGATCTCGGGGAATCTAATCTTAATGCTCTGATATAATATGACAAAGCTGTTATCAAATTTTTCGGATAATAAATACCTTTTTCATAAAAATTTCCGATAAAATTTAAGGATTCCGGGCTACCGGATTCCGCTGATTCCAATAATGCGGGTACATCCGAAGAATCAATTTTTGGTAGAACTTTATCAAATTCAGTTAAGGTATCAATTATTTTATGATCGCCGGTTAAAAGGAGATCTTTTTGGAGCATTTTGATAGTGACTTCTTTAACTGTATCCGAAACGGATTCAAAATCTATAAAAGACAATCCCAGAGTAGAAGAAAGAGAATTCTCTTCGTCATTATTATCTTTTGATTTCTTTTTATCCGTACTTTTAGCTTCCGAGGTATCCAGGAGTGAAACAGGTACTTTATCTTGCAATTCCTTCAAAGTTTTCTTGGCAGGTTCAAAACCGGCATCAGAAGCTTTCTTTACCCATTTATAAGCAACGGCCCAATCACGTTTTACTACCAGGTTATCAGTGTGAAATATACCAACAATATATTCTGCCTGCGGCATTTCATTTTTTGCCGCTTTCATAAAATAATCATACGCATCGAAAGGATTCCAGCCTACACCCCATCCATTCATTAATAAAATACCATAATTATATTCTGCAGCTGTCAGATTATTTTCAACAGCTTTGTGAATCCAGTATGCACCCAGCAAAGTATCGGCTTGAACCCCATCTCCCAAAAGATACCTGATTCCTAATTCATGCTGTGCTAAAGGATCTCCGGAATTAGCTTCCCTAATCAGGTTAAATTGTTTCCAGAGGGGGTATGAGAGATCAGGCTGGTAAAAAAGAGTTGTCCTTTTTTCCGGTCTGTTTTTTTTGAATGCTAAACTGCTGGTTGTATCCTTATTCTGTATATTCTTTTCAATATTAGAATTAGGAAGACAGGTTTGAACATCAACAAATAAAAAAATTGATAAAAGAAGAACAAATAATAAATTATTACTTAACAATAGAGAAAATCCTTAAAATTCAAACTAAATTTAATATTTTATACGCTATTAAAATAATCCTTCTAATTTCACGTATTTTATCGGTAATAATAATATTTGACAATTGCGGTCAAGAAAAGGTTTTATCCTTCTATTTTCTATATTCAGAATAGCTATTTCTTAAATCATAATGCTTTTAGAATTTCTTCAGTGCTGCGGATTAATCCTATTCTTGGAAAAATATATTTTAAGGGAAATTCATGTTCTTCTTTTGTACGAGCAGCCATAGCATCCTCGGCGAATATCTGGTTGAAACCGAATTCATAAGCGAATCTTGCTGTACTTTCAACTCCGAAATTAGTAGCAATTCCGCATAGTATGATAGTATCAACTTTCCGCCTTCTGAGCTGCAGGTCGAGTTCAGTTCCGTAGAAGGTTCCCCACTGGTGTTTTGTAATTAGAAAATCAGTTGGTTTGATATTTAATTCAGGAACATACTCGCTCCATGAAGGATCACGTTTAGAAATAGAGAAAGAAGTTTCGGATATTGGATTTAAAAAATCTCTAAAATCAGGTGAAGGTGTAACATGAACTAAAAATGCCGGCATCCCTTTTTCTCTGGCTGCATTTAATAACCTGGCAGAATTCTCAATTACAGCTTTAGCGGGATAGGGTTCTGTCGGAATTGCTGCTATCCCTTTTTGCAGATCAATAACTACTATAGAGGTTTTTTGCACATTAATTTTTAATTCCTGCAGCATTATTTTTTATCCTTCAATTTTTACATAAGAAAATCTAATTATAAAAAAATATCTGTTAAACAGGAAGATCGCCAGCACTTTTTAACATGTATATGAGACAATTCGAATAGTTATAACATTTTCTTATATTGTTCGCTCAAATGTTATGTAAAATAAAACCACTTTATGTTAACTCAATTTAAAAGATTAAATCTTGTTTTAAGAAGTCTTATGGAAATAGGAATCGTAGCCGGGATAGGATATTGGGGATTCTATTCAGGAAAGGGAAGCATTATGAAAATAATTTTGGGTATTGGAATGCCATTACTTATCTTCGGCTTCTGGGGTTTGGTTGATTTCCAAAAAGCAGGAAATTACTCTGAACTTCTTCGACTCTGCCAGGAATTAGTAATAACGGGAATTGCAGCTGCTGCACTATATATTTCAGGGCAGCATGCTCTTGGCTGGGCTTTAGCCCTGATATCTATTATTCATCATATTTTAGTATACTTACTTGGTGAAACCTTATTAAAATGATTCCATCTTCTAATTTTATTCAATATGAAAAGCAAGAACTATTTTAATGTGATAAAAATTCCTATAAATTAATTAAAGAATAAAGAAATGAATATAAAACAAATATTCCGAAATAATCAGAAGTGGGTTGAAGAGAAATTAAAAGTTGATAAAAATTATTTTAAGAAATTATCAAAAGGGCAAAGCCCGGAAATTTTATACATTGGCTGTTCCGACAGCCGTGTAACCGCCGAAGAAATAATGGGTGTTCAGCCGGGAGATGTCTTTGTTCATCGAAATATTGCAAATATGGTTCCTAACACAGACTTAAGTGCTATGTCCGTAATAAACTATTCAGTGAACAATCTTAAAGTGGAGCATATTGTAGTTTGCGGACATTATTATTGCGGCGGTGTAAAAGCTGCCATGCAGTCGGAAGATTTAGGTATTTTAAATCCATGGCTTAGGAATATCAGGGATGTATACCGTTTACATAAAAATGAACTTAACGCAATAAAAAATACTGAAGCGAAATACAAAAGATTGGTTGAACTAAATGTTCAGGAACAATGTGTAAATGTAATTAAGACTTCCGATGTACAAAAAGCAATTAAAGAAAGAAAGCTTACGGTTCACGGTTGGGTATTTGATATTCATAACGGCAGCTTAATTGATTTAAAAATTGATTTCGATAGAATACTTGAAGATATTATGGAAATTTATCGCGTTACTTAAAAACCTTTATTTTCTATTAAATACTATCAAAGAAAATCCAATAATTAAAGAGACTAAGACTGTTGCAATTGTTACAGGCCAGCCAGGTTTTACTGTCATTAAAAATATTATACCTAAAGCCAGGGATGTTCTTACCTTCAAAGATTGATGAAGTAAAGGATTCTGAATTTGTTTGAGAATTTTCTCCGATAATTTTTCCCCTTCGGCAGGTAATGCTTTTATTACCAGGCCGATTTTTTTTGCCATGACAATGCTGCCGAATGCGGCTAAGAATAAATAAAGAATAAATCCTGTAATAATCCATGCTGTAATATTTTTTATGATGATTGTCATGTATATTCCTGATAACAGGATTAAAATCCCGGAATATGAAAAAACGACTCGTAATATGCTAAATGAACCCGACCATTCGTAAGCATTTGCTGTAACGGTGATTTTTTTAAAATGATAAAGGATCATCCATTCCAATCCGATCCCAGCAAATAATCCTAATGCTCCGGTAATATGAAGAAAAAGTACAATTGAATAAAACGACATAATAGTCTCCTATATTATTGTTACAAAACTCTGCTTTTGTGTCATTATTATTAACAAAACAAAATTAAATTTATTATTATTTGGACAAGAGTAAGGAAGAAAAAATGATTAATGGGCTTGAAACTATAATAAAAAAAGAAAAATAACAATATTAAATCTGAAAAAAATTTGGTAATGTGCGTTAAAAAATACCCGAGAACGCAAAAGAGATAATATTCATAATTTTGTTCTTGAACTGCAGATTTAATTTCATAATATAAAAGTAAAAGATTAAGTATACCTTCACTAAAGTAACTATATTTGAGAGTTTGCATGAAATTAGAGGAAGCAGCTGAATTGCTAAGAAATAATATAACCCCTAAAGCAAGCATACAGTCTTGGGCTGACTTGGGATGCGGATCAGGTGTATTTACTCAAGCACTTGCAAATCTGCTTGCTCAAGGCAGTACAATATATGCGGTAGACAGGAATAAAACTTCGTTGGACAAAATTCATACAAACAATAATATACGATTGGAAAAGTTGTGTAGGGATTTTATTAAAGATCAATTACCCGGTAACCTAGACGGAATACTAATGGCAAATTCATTTCATTATGTAAACAATAAAAATTCTTTTATCAAAAAATTGAAATGAACTTCAAAACAGAAATCACCTTTTTAATTGTCGAATATGATACCGATATTTCAAATGCGTGGGTGCCATTCCCTCTGAGTTTCGATTCATTAAAGCACTTTTTCGAGAATGCCGGCTATTCTCTCATAATAAAATTAAACGAGCGGCCCTCAATCTATAGAAGAGCAGCAATTTATTCTGCTTTAATAAAAAAGTAAAATCGTTAGAACTTTACACTAAAAATTTTAATTAAGAAATGAACTTTGATTTCAAATTTGATCATTAAAATAATAAGTGTACATTTGAAAATTAATGACGTTAAAAATATATTTGCGGGAAATTTGAGAAAGAAATAGACACAATTTTTTAATATCATATTAACAATCTGAAGGCGCCACATCTTGACCGGCCCGCATTTTTCAGTTTGTGCTAAATATATTTTATCCCCCGTTTCGAGGTAAATCATTTACCAGTAATTCGACTTTTTATGCGGTGTTAATCAAAAATGACAATTTATTTTGAACAAATCATTGTTACCTTTGATCTAAAATACATCCATTGAATAAATTAGGGAGTCTCTTCTTGCTCTTTATCTTATTTAAGATTAACTTCGCTCACATAAGTTTTTCTGATAAAAGATGTATTCATCTTTATTAAGTTGGATAGACAATTTTAATATTTCCGTACTTTTTATTTGCGTATATACTTCTAACCTTCTCATTATTATATAAAAATTTAGTGTTCATTTATTGGTAATTAATATCATAGACTAAATCAATTTAAATTTACCATTCATTTTTTTGAAAATTAGAACATACTTTCAAGAAGTTATCTATTAATGGAAGAAACCAAGCACTGTCCATATTGCGACGAAATCATTAAAGCAAATGCCATCAAATGCAAGCATTGCGGAAGTATATTAACCGGAACTGGTGTTCCTTTAGGTGAAATTACTTCCGAGTCGGAAGTTAAGTTAGCTCTTTCCAATAGATTTGAAATCATAGAAGAGATAGGCAGGGGGGGGATGGCTACTGTTTATAAAGCTGTGCAAATAAATTTGAATCGTTCGGTTGCTCTAAAAGTAATTCACAAAAATTTAATTCATTATAAAGAATTTTTAGAAAGATTTCACCGCGAAGCTCAGCTTTCAGCTTCTTTGAATCATCATAATATAGTTACTATTTATGATGAGGGAGTCGACAACGGAATCCATTATATAGCGATGGAATACTTAGACGGAACAGACCTGCATCACATCATTCAAGAAAAGGGTAGACTTAAGATTGAAGATGCTATTAATATAATAGCTCCAATATCAGAAGCATTGAATTATGCGCATAGCAAGGGAATCATTCATAGAGATATTAAGAGCAGTAATATTATTATTACTGAAAACGGCAGGCCTGTACTTACAGATTTTGGAATTGCTCATGCTGCAACCACTACAAAGTTGACTCAAAGCGGAATGGTAATTGGGACTCCCGATTATATGAGCCCTGAACAAGCTATCGGCGGCGAAGTTGATTCACAAAGTGATTTATACAGCCTGGGTATTGTCTTGTATGAATGTATTACTGGTATCCTGCCTTTCAGAGGTGATACTCCGATTTCTACCATTTATAAAATCATAAATAATGATCTTGAACCGATAAATAAGATAGTTATAGATGCGCCTAAGTGGATTGAAAGCATAGTTAAAAAAATTTTAGCTAAAAATAAGAAGCTTAGATTTAAAAATGGGGATGAATTTAGCCAGGCTTTAAAATCAAAGAAGGAACAAACCGGGAATTTCCAAACAGCGCCCAATGATGAAACAATTAAAATATCACAAGAAGACTATGAAAAACTGAATAGAAAATATCACCCGTCAAGATATTTTAAAAGCTATTCATTTATGGCTGTTACGGCTGCTGTTCTTTTTGCGGTTGTCGGTTATATGCTTTATTCAAACGGAGTTTTCCCGTTTAATAAAAATGAAAATATTAACAGTAACTGGAATTCACTTAGTAATATTGAAAAAAAAAGAGTAGAATTGCTTTTAGAAGAAGGAGACCAGCTTCTTGAAAAAAATAAGGTTATTTTTCCACCCCAAAGAAATGCAGCTGAAATATTTAATGAAGCCTTAAAAATTAATCCGGGGAATGAACATGCCGAAAGTAAATTAGAAAATATATCATATTATATTGCCGACAGTATAAAACAGTTAATTAATAAGAATAGACTTGATGAAGCAGAAAATTTATTAGTAACTGTTCAGCAATATTTTCCAGCCAATAATCTATTTTCAAATACTCTGGATAACAGGATTAAAATTAAAAAATTAGAAGGTCAGGCTGATGAAATATTAAATAAAGATCCTATTGAAGCTTTTAATATTTGTGATAAAATAAAAAACCTTGACCCGAATAATTCTTTTGTAATTTCACTATTACCAAGAATAAAAGACAATTTAACCGGTATGGCTGAAAGAGAATTCAAAAGCGGTAATTATAAATCTGCTTTAAACGACTTTACCAGGATTAGAAATTATTTTGGTGAAGACCGCCATGTGAACGAGATGATTACAAAAATCAGTTCAAAAACTAAAGAATCAAGTGATGTGAAAGTCCCTAATTTAATTGGTCTCACTATTAAACAAGCTAAGAACATTCTTAAAGAAAATAATCTGCAAAGCGGAAATATTCTGGAAATTGCGTCATCGGAGCAGAATAAGGGAAAAGTAATAAATCAAATTCCTAACGCTGCAGTAAAAGCTCAAAGCGGAACAAAAGTAAATTTAATTATAGGAAAATAGTATGAAGTATTTGATACAAAGACAATTCGAAAAGAGATTAATTTTATTCCTTTTAATATTTATCGGTTACTTTTTACCTTCAAATGCCCAAATTTATGAAGTTAATTATAAACCCTTATCTTCAAGATTACTAACGGGGGATGAACCTCTCAAAATTTGTATACTGGAATTAATAGGAGCTAAACAAAAATTATATGACGGTATAATACAGGATAATGTTATAAAAAATAAATTTTTAGTATATCCTACCGATGTTTTAATTGAAAATAAAGCAAGCCTGGGAAACGATCTGGATCCTGAAAATAAAGATTTTCTTAAATCACTAAACCAAATATTGGGGGTGGAATATTTGCTGCATTGGGTAAGTCTTACTGATTCCGGTGATACATATAAATTGACAATTTATTCTACAATAAATTATAAAAAGCTGTATGATAAAAAGTTCTATACTTCCGTTAATTCCAATCCGGTTCTCGATGTTAAAAAATTATTAGTTGAAAATGTTGAACCGGTTTATAGTATAACTTCGGGAGAATTGCAGGTTAACTCAAAACCCGTTAATGCAAGTTTTAAACTTTATAAGGATACCGTACTAGTTAAAGAATGGACCGGAAATGAAAAACAAAAAGTTCAAGCCGGGGAATATTCACTTATTTCAATTGCAAATGGTTATAAAAAAGAAATTAAGGAAATAAAGGTAGCAGGTGATAAAACAACAGTTATTGATTTAAGTATGGAACAGGACATGTCAATACTGCCGAGTATCTTATCTTCAAATGATTTAATCTCCAATCTTCATCAGCAGCTCCAAGGAAATCAAATTAAAATAAAGTATGATTTGCAAACAGGAACCAATGACAAGTATAATATCGAATTATTGTTAATTGATAAAAATTCGCAAAACTCGCGTGCTATAAAACAGGTATCTGGTGATTTCGAAAACGTGCCAGCAGGAAGCAATAAGACTATTATATGGTCGTTCAGAGATGAATTGGGAAATAATACCGGACTTCAAAATTATGAAATAAAAATATCTGCCGGAAAAGCTGGAGGAATTGCATGGTACATGTATGCAGGCGGTGGAGCATTGCTGCTTGGAGGTGCTGCAGCTCTATTACTGAAAAGTTCATCAACAACTTCACCAACCCAAACCGAAAGAACTAAAATTGGAGCACCGCCTCCACGACCAACCGGAAATTAATCTTTGTCGGTCACTTAAGGTAATGGTTGCTAAGTATATCATTTTAAATAATTGAAATTCTGATTATCTCTCTTCAGATTTATTTTATACAAATGTTTTTAAAGCCGGACTAAAAGGAGGCTAATATGTTTTTAGTTTTACTAGCTGCTTCATTTTTTCTTATTCAAAATATTAGCTTTGCCCAGGGGGAGTTAGATAATTCATTTGGAACCGGCGGGAAAGTAACGACAAATATTATGAATACTGATGATTATGGAAATTCAACTGTAGTTCAGCAGGATGGAAAAATAATTGTAGCCGGTTATTCATACAATGGACCTAGTTCGGATGCTAATTTTGTGCTGGTACGATATAATTCCGATGGAATATTAGATGATAATTTTGGACATGGCGGGAGAGTAACAACTGATTTTTCAAACACTCAAGAAGTGGGAAATTCTGTAGTGTTGCAGAATGATGGAAAAATAATTGTTGCTGGAAATAGTAATAATCAAAAATTTGCCGTTGCAAGGTACAAATCTGACGGTACATTAGACAGCACTTTTGGCACAGCCGGAAAAGTAACAACAGATTTTTTCGGCTCGGGGGTAGATGGAAAATCGGTTGCAATCCAATCAGATGGGAAAATAATTGTGGCAGGTTATGCATATAACAACTTTCACTTTAATTTTACTTTGGCTCGTTATAATTCCAATGGAACATTGGATAACTCTTTCAACCTGACCGGGAAAGTAGTTACCGATTTTGGAAATTATAGTCAAGTGAATTCCGTTCTAATAGATTCGAATCAAAAAATAGTAGCAGCAGGCAATTTTTATAATGGAGGCAATTATGATTTTGCGATTGTCAGATATAATCCCGATGGTTCTTTAGATAATACTTTTAATACAACAGGGCAGGTAATAACGGATTTTGGTAGCGCTAATGATCAGGCAAATTCGATTATAGAACTGCCCGGTGGTATTCTATGCGTAGCAGGTTATTCTTTTAATGGTATAAATAATGATTTTGCAGTAGTTGAGTATAACTCCGACGGCTCTCTAAATAATTCTTTTGGTTCTTTTGGAAAAGTTAAAACCGATATAAATAATTCTGATGATATTGCTTCTTCTTTGTTGATGCAAACTGATGGAAAATTAGTTGTTTCGGGAACCACTTATAATGGTAGTAATCATGACTTCGCAGCTATCAGGTATAATTCAAATGGAACTTTAGATAATAACTTTGGAACTGGAGGGAAAGTAGTAACTGATTTTGATAATTCTGAAGATCAGAATACTTCATCAGCAATACAATCGGATGGTAAAATAATCCTAGCCGGTTATACAAATGGTTTATACACTGATTTTGCTGTTATAAGGTATAACTCGGACGGCTCCGTTGATAATTCTTTTGGAACTGATGGTAAAGTAAAAACTGATCTTGGGAATTCCTACGATACGGGGAATTCAGTTGTTATTCAAAAAAACGGGAAAATAATTGTTGCCGGCTCTACAACTAATGGACCAAGTTATGACGTCGCAGTTGTTAGGTATGATTCAGATGGAAATCTTGATAATACTTTTGGTGATAGAGGGAAAGTAAATACAAATTTTGGTACCGGAATATCAGGTAACTCTGCTGCTATTCAATCAAACGGTAAAATAATAGTTGCAGGTTCTTATAATAATGGTTCAAACTCAGATTTTTTAGTTATCAGATACGATACAAGCGGTAATATTGATAATAATTTTGGGCAGGGGGGAAGTGTTAATACCGATTTTAATAATTCAGATGATTTTGGAAGCTCAGTTGCAATTCAGTCAGACGGAAGAATATTAGTTGCAGGTTCTTCAGGCAGTGATTTTGCGGCAGCGAGATATAATACTGACGGTTCACCTGATAATACTTTCGGCTCAGGAGGTAAAGTTACAATAGATTTTGGAAATTCCGATGATTTAGGCAGTTCGGTTATTGTTCAGTCGGATGGAAAAATAATTGTAGCCGGTTCTTCTTCTAACGGTATAAACTTTGACTTTTCAATGGCTAGATTGAATTCAGATGGATCTATAGATAATAATTTTGGTGCTAACGGGAAAGTGAAAACTGAAATTCAAAATTCTGAAGACTTTGAAAGTTCTGTAGTAATTCAACCGGATGGAAAAATTATTCTTGTGGGGTATTCTTCTGTTATGGGGGGCAACTATAATTTATCCATGGTTCGATATAATACGGACGGCACAATAGATAACTCTTTCGGTACAAGCGGGAAAGTGATTACAGATTTAGGTACTTCTTATGGTTATTCAAATTCTGCAGTTCTTCAATCAGACGGCAGAATAGACGTCGTCTGGAATGTGTATAACGGGAAAAATAATGATTTTGTAATTGTTAGATATAATAATAATGGATCATTAGATCAGACTTTCGCGACAAATGGCGTTGCAACTATTGATTTTGGAAATTCAAATGATCTGGGTACTTCAGTAGCTCTTCAAACAGATGGAAAGATAATTGCCGCCGGCACTTCCAATGATGGTTATAGTTCTGATTTTGCAGTTCTAAGATATAATTCATTATACCCGGTAATTCAGCTTTCATCATTGTCATTTCAATTTGGGAATGTTTTTATTGACAGCAGTTTAACAAAATCTTTTTTTATTAAAAATACAGGAAGTTCATCATTAAATATTGACAGCATAATAAGTAAAAATAATGCATTCACGGCTGGTACAAATAATCTTTCGATAGCACCTGGTGATAGTCAGAAAATCGATATTACTTTCAAACCATTCCAAGCATTGAGCTATAGTGAAAAATTAATTATTTATCATAATGCTGCAGGTAATCCAGATACTTTAAATTTAAGCGGAACCGGAGTAGTTAAAACTAATGCAGTAATTAGTTTATCAACAACAGATATTAATTTTGGAACCGTAACCGTAAATAATAGTATTCAAAAAAGTTTTTTTGTTAAAAATACGGGGACAGCTTCATTAGTAGTTGACAGCATTATAAGTAATGAAAAAACTTATTCTACAAGTTTGAAAAGTTTTACGGTTACACCGGGAGATAGTCAGGAAGTTAAAATAACTTTCACTCCGACTGACACAACAGACTTTACCGGGAAACTTAGCATATTTCACAATGGATCGGGAAGTCCAGGTATAATAAATTTAACCGGTACCGGGACATCCAAACCTGTAGCGATAATTAATTTATCGGTATCGCAAATAAATTTTAGTTCAGTCACTATCAATGGTAGTATACAGAAAAATCTATTTGTAAAAAATACCGGAACTGCAGCTTTATTAGTTGATAGTATAATAATCAGCAATAAAACGGTCTTTTTAGTAACTCCAACAAATTTTAATCTTGCCCCTGGAGATAGTCAGGAGGTGAAAGTAACATTCACTCCAAAAGATTCAATATTATATAATGGAACTCTAAAAATTTATCATAATGCATCCGGAAGTCCTAATATACTAAATTTAACCGGGAGCGGAGCATCTGTAGCAATAGCGATAATTAATTTATCGGTATCGCAAATAAATTTTGGTTCAGTCACTATCAATGGTAGTATACAGAAAAATCTATTTGTAAAAAATAAAGGAACTGCAGCTTTATTAGTTGATAGTATAATAATCAGCAATAAAACGGTCTTTTTAGTAACTCCAACAAATTTTAATCTTGCCCCTGGAGATAGTCAGGAGGTGAAAGTAACATTCACTCCAAAAGATTCAATATTATATAATGGAACTCTAAAAATTTATCATAATGCATCCGGAAGTCCTAATATACTAAATTTAACCGGGAGCGGAGCACCTGTAGCAATAGCGATAATTAATTTATCGGAATCGGCAATAAATTTTGGTTTAATCACTGTTAATAGTAATATCCAAAAGAGCATATTTGTTAGAAATTCCGGTAATGCAGCTTTATTAGTTGATAGTATAATCACCGATAATAAAATTGTTTTTGTAGTTAGTCCAACCAATTTTAACGTTTTGCCTGGAGATAGCGAGGAAGTGAAAGTAACATTCACACCAAAAGATTCAATATCTTATAACGGCACTATGAAAATATATAATAATGCATCGGGCAGCCCAAGTATAATAAATTTGAGCGGCATCGGGACTTCACAAAAAGTAGCAGCAATTAATTTATCAAAGAGTAGCTTGAATTTTGGTAATGTTACAGTTAACAATAGTTCCCAGCTGACATTAAATATAAGTAATAGCGGTACCGCTGATTTGCTGATTGATAGTATTAAAAGTAATAATAACATTTTTATAGCAAATCCTTTAAATTTTACCGTAAAACCTGATTCTAATAAAGATGTTATTGTAATATTTACACCGGTAGATACAATCGCGTACAATGGTGTTTTGAGTGTATATCATAATTTATCCGGAAGTCCAAGCAAAGTTAACTTAAGTGGAAGAGGGGTTTCTGCAGCAAAAGCAGCTATTACTATTTCCTTTTTATCTCTTACATTTGGGGATGTAATCAGGAATGACAGTAAAAGCCAAAAAATAAATATAAAGAATACCGGTAGTGCGGATCTCAAAATAGACAGCATAGCAAGCAGCAGCAGCAGTTTTACAGCTAGTCCGGTAAGTTTTATTGCGAAACCTGATTCGAGCCGGGATGTCCTAGTTACATTCAGTCCAAAAGACTCTGTTGCATATAATGCAACATTAAGGATTTATAATAATGCTTCAGGTAATCCAAGTATAATTAGTTTGTCTGGGAACGGATTTATTTACCCTTCTATCTTGTCTTTAAACCAATCCGTTAGTTTTGGAGATGTAACAAATATTAATAATTATAGAATTATAGGGCTCTCCGGGAATAGCAATATTGCAGTTTCGTCACTTACACAAGGCGACTATCAATTTGATTGGAATGTATATGATGATAATGGGAATGCACAGGATTACCTTGTAACAAGCAGCAGTCTAAAATTTTCTGCCGGTAAAGGATACTGGTTAATAAGCAAGAATGCTATAAACATTAATCAGCAGGTTACACCGGTTCAGTTAAGTTCTGACAATACATATTCAATTCCCCTTCATTCGGGCTGGAATCCTTATTTCAAACCCATTTGAAAAAAACATTACCTGGCAGAATGTTCAAAATTTAAATGGTCTGGCTGCTAATTCAATTTTATATTCTTGGAACGGAAGCAATTTTGATAATCCGACTTTAATGGTTCCTAACCTGGGATATTATTTCAATAATACCGGGAATCTGACTACACTTAAATTACTTTATGAACCTCATCAATCTGCGGGAAAATTGTCTAAAGTAAAATCTTCGGCAATTGAAACTAAAAATTTGCTAGAGCTTTCTATCGATGATAAAAAAATCAATCAGAATTCGGCAGTATTTTTTGGAATAGACAGCTTATCAAAAGAGGGTATTGATGGTTATGATTATTATTCCCCGCCGGCAGATTTTCAAAAGGTCAGAATTGATATTGTAAAAAATGAATTGCCTATAAGAGAAAAGTATCTCTTTATTGAACAAAAACCCGAAATAAAAGACGGACAGGAATATGATTTGGAAATAAAAACTATTCCAAATGAACCGGTAAATGTTGGTGTCAGCGGAACGGAAAATTTTGGCAAGTATAACATCTATTTAGTGGATGAAAGATTGAATAACTTCTATAACCTGAGGGAAGAGAAAAATATTAAATTAAATCTTGCTCACCAGTACAATAATTTTAAACTGATTATTGGTACAGATGAGTATATAGATCAACTTAAACAACAATTAAATCCGGCTGGTTATCAATTATATCAGAATTATCCAAACCCGTTTAATCCAAGTACTTTAATAAGATTCTCAATTCCGAAACAGGAAAGTGTTACTTTGAAAGTCTATAATATATTGGGACAGGCAGTTCGAACACTAGTAGACAATCAATCATTTAACGCAGGGACACATGAAGTAGAATTTAGTGGAAGAAATATAGCAAGCGGTGTTTATATTTTCAGGTTGGAAACAACTAATTATACTATGCAGAGAAAGATGCTATTGCTCAAATAGCTGAATACGGTTATTTCCACAACTTTAGTGGTGAAGATCCGATTTTTGGACTGCAGGTAATCAGTGAGCTGAAACGAAGGGGAAAAGATGTTGAATTATTAAAAACAATCTCTATTTGAGTTTAATTGACTCCTCTCAAAATTATTCATACATTGATAAAAAAAATTTCCCCGAAAGGGGATTTTTATTTCCGCAAACAATTTTAATAGTTTTTTACACAATCCTTATAGAATTAATCCTTCCATTAAAGTATAAATATGGGGAGTGGAGTAATTTTTATGAAAATTAAATATAATGGTATTGATATTATGTGATTAAATCCAACTATTTTATAGAAAGTAAAATAATTGTTTTCCTCGAAAAAAATTATTTTATATTCTTATTCTACATCACTTGACAATATAAAACCGTTTGTCTAACTTTTTATCATAATAGTTCTTGAATTTATAAAGCAATTATTGGTCAGTTCTATTATGATGAAGTCATTTACTTCTCTTAAACTATTCTGATTAGGTTTTAAATAACTGCGAATCTAGAAATTAGCATGAAATAGATTTGTTTCTAGATGTGTCATCAAAGATTATTTCTTTTTTTGTAGTGAACCCGCTTTTTTGGAAAAAGTGGAGATGGTATGTTTTTAACTGATGTTACATTTATTATAAAAATTGTTACAAACATGGTTGAAATAATTTTCTGCCTTTAAGATTATAATCCCATTTAAAAATATAAATTATTATTAATGAAGCGAATTTATATCTATTCAGTATATAATTTAAGTTACCGGATCGAAGTTCAGTATTAAAAAAACCACAAACCTTATTTTAATTAAAGAATTTTTTTACCCGTAGATTTTTTAATTATTCTCTTTGTACTTAAATAATTATTCAATAATAATTTAATTAATGTAAGTGAAGGCGGCGAAGCCATGCCCAAATTAATTGAATTCTATAAATAAATTGTAAAAAATGACATTGAAATTGATAATATCCAAACAATCAGATGCTTCTTTTTCCAAAAGATTGGAATTTAGTAGCTTTCCGGTATTTATAGGAAGGGATAATAGTAACCAGGTTGTGCTCCCGGATCCTTTGAAAATTATTTCGAGAAAACATGCAAAGATTATAAATACGGAAGGGATTTTGCAATTAGTTGATCTTGAATCAGCTAATTTTACATATTTAAATGATGAGAAAATTTTATCAAATGAGGAGAATGCCTTACAATCAAATAATAAAATAAGAATTGGTGATTATGAATTGGAAGTAGAGCTTGGTATAAATTTAGAAGTGAAACAGGACGAAGAAGATGATCAAAGAACAATGATTTTTTCGAGCCCATTTGCCGAAGAGATTTCAAATATTATCGATAACCTGCGGATTATATCTTCAAAATTTTCTCTTGAAGATTATCCTGCAAAGGAAAAAATGCTTCGTCTTTCACTGCTTCAAAATCTAATAAGCTTGGAAAAAAGTGAATCAAATAAAATAATAACCGAATGCCTTTCAGAAAATTTCCTGGATAAGGAATTATATAAAATTAATGATCTGAAAGATAAAAGTATTGATAAAAATTTTTTGGGAGCCGAGCAGCCTAAAATAATTTCACCGCCAAATAAAAATTATAATAACAAACCGCTGGCTCAAGAATATTCCTTTAATATTCATTTTTCAAATACAATTGATGTTTTCTTGGATATATTTACTAAATTAATTGAAGGCTTTTTGCAGTTCCGGCAGGAATTTTTCGGAGTCACAAAATATTATACACTTCCAACAGGTTCACTGTCGGAAATTAAAGAATTTCTCTTCAACCCGGATATTTCGCCCGATGAAGAGAAAAAAAGATTGGATATGCTGAAAGATGAAGCGCAAAAATTGCTGGGTCATCAAATTGGTTTATTGGAAGGATACAATCTCTCGATTACGGAAGGAAGTAAAATGCTGCTGCAGAGTTTAGACCCTAATATCATTGAAAAAGGATTCCAGAGCAAAAAAGCTTCAGACAAAATATTATCCTTTGCAAGAAAATCAAAGGTGCTGGATCTGATTAAAGAAAATTATCAGAAATATATTTCAGATCCCTATTATATCGAGAAAAAATTTTTTAGACCTTCTTTTATGAGAGGATATCAGAAAAGAATTTAAAAAATCTGATTAATAGTGTCTTTTACTTCTTAAATAAATTATCATTAATTTTTACTTTTTAATCAATTATCATGTTTAAATACAATTTACTATTAATAAGTCTCTTCCTTTTTTTAATGGGTTGTGGCGGGGGAGTTCAAAGCATCAAAGTTAATTTGAAATGTGACGGTGATTGCAATGGGAATAATGCTATTGTTATAAGAATGTATCAGCTAAAGAATTCGGATAAATTTAGTCATGCCAGTTTTGAATCTTTGTTAAGAAACCCTGAAGCAACCATATCCGATGATCTTATTCCTGATTCAAAATTTGAAATTACATTGGTTCCCGATCAATCGTTCCAAATAAAAGATTATACATTAAAGGATGGTGCCAAATATATCGGAGTAGTGGGAGATTTCCATTCCCCGGCGAAAGACGGTTGGCTGCAGGTCATCCCTGTTAATTCTGATATTAATTCTCTAAAAATACTTGTTCATCAGAATTATTTATCAGTTGAAAATGCAGATTAATTATTAAAAGCAGATTCATTTAAATTATTTAAAAGTACAGAGGGAATAATTTTTTAATGAAATTACAGAAAGTTGTTTGGTACGAGGGGATGAAATTAAACCCGCATCATTTCCAGCAAATTGATAGATATAACCAATATAATATAAATTCCAGGATAAACTTTTTAAATTCAAATTACTGGGGATTAACGGAAATTCAAATTGATCTTGCGGCACTTTCAGGCGGTTCTTTTAATCTTGTAAAATGCACCGGTATAATGCCCGACGGTTTACTTTTTGATATGCCTGCCAACGATCCTTTCCCCAAAATCAGGTCTTTTGAAGATATGTTTTCGGCAACTGCAGAAAAAATGGATGTTTTTTTGTCCATCCCGTCTGAAAATATTTCCGGGAATAATTGTCAGATGGATGAGGCAGTAAATTCAAATAATTCCAGGTATATTCTTCAGAACACTGAGGTTCTGGATTATAATACCGGCTCTAACATGCGGACGATTGGAATTGTCAAACCGAATTTTCAATTTAAATTCGGAGAGGAATCTTTAGAAGATTTTAGTTCTATAAAAATTGGACAAATTAATAGGAGCGCAGATGGAAAGTACACAATGGATAAAAATTTTATAGTTTCTTCCGTTTCTATTTCAGCCTCAGAAGTATTGTTAAATTACACCCGTGAAATATTAGGATCTTTAGTTTCAAAAAGCAAAGAGTTAAGGAAATTAGCTAGTATTCACAAACCGGAACTATCTTTAACTCAAGTTGAAATTCTTTTAATGCTCCAGACTGTAAATACTTATATCCCCTTGCTAAACTATTATTACTCATCAAAAAATATTCATCCTGAAGCCCTTTACATTTTATTCCTTAATTTAGCTGGTCAGCTTTCGACATATTCAAATTTAGGAATTAAAACAGGAGAGTTCCCTGCATATGAGCATAAACATTTAACAGAAATTTTTAATCAGGTAGTTAATGAAATTAACTCAATGTTAAATGTTCAGAAAACAATTGAAAGAAGAGATATAATAATTCCCTTAAGAAAACAAGCGGATACTTTATTCGTCGGACAATTATCTCCCTCCCAAATTTCATCTCAATTTTTTATTTCAGTTATTAGCGACATCCCTGAGAAAAAAATTATTACTGAACTGCCCAAAAACATTAAAATTTCTGCATATGAAGAAATTTTTGCCGTGCATCAAGCAGGCATTCAAGGTGTATCCATTGAATATATTGCCCGCCCGCCTGTAGGTGTTCAAGTGAATGAAAAAGCACATTATTTTAAAATTAATAAAGAAGGACGATTCTGGGACAAAATTGAAAAGAAAAATAATATTGCTTTCTTCATTGCGGCGGAATTTAAATCTATGCAAATGGAATTGGTTCTTCTAATGCCGGGTGATTAAGTATATCGGATATTTAAATTGTAAATACAAATTCTTAGCGCGAATCTTTGAATGAGAGAGAGCACACATTTCAAAACAACTTTAGAACTTTTTATAATCTAATTTCTTTATGAAATAGAGATTCTAAATAGGAAATAACATCTAATAAGGATAATAAATTGGCTGATAATCACTTAATTGATAAAAACACAACACTTGCGGATTTTGCATCCGGATGTTTAATCTTAATATTACAATTAAGAGGTACAAACGATTACGGCGATCCTTCGGTTCTTAAAAACCGTATTAGTGAAATGTTTGATAAATTCGAACGTGACGCAAGAATGGCCGCAATTGATAATGAAAAAATTCATCTTGCAAAGTTTGCGCTTATAGCTTTTTTAGATGAGACTATTATTAGTTCCGCCTGGAGCCGGAAAGATTCGTGGCTTTCCGAACCGCTCCAACTTAAGTTGTTCGAAACTTTTAATGCGGGGGAAGAATTTTTTGATTATTTAAATAAACTGAGACAAAGAACTTCCGGCAATAAAGATGTTCTTGAAATATACTATTTGTGTTTAACGCTCGGATTTAAAGGTAAATATCAGCTTCAATCTCCTGAAAATTTACGGAGGATAATTGATGACCTAAATATGGAACTGCATCCGGAAATGTACAAATTAATCGATACTATTTCTCCCAATGGTAAACCGCATGATACATTCATTGGAACCGTGAAGGGGAAAATACCTCTATGGATCTACCCGGTTGGTGCAGTAATAATCGGGGTCTTATTTTATGTATTTATGTCAACCTCAATTTCCTCTAGGGCATCTGAAGTAATCGAAACTCTAAGAAATTTCTTAATTTAATTTCATGCAAAAAGAGTAAAACTTAATTCGCATTTAACTTCAAAGCTCAACTTCTATTCCTGTTTTTTAAATAAGTAAATAAAACAACATAGTCAATATGGAAACTTTTTTAAATCTGCTGAAAAAACCTACGGCAATAGCTGCAATTACTTTTATTTTAGTTATTGTTATGTTTTATCTCCTTACTGTAGTTTTTAAAGTAGCAATGGTTTATGGGATCAGCATATCGATATTTATTTTGCTGATTATGGTGATCATTATACTTTTTAATAGAATGAAAGCAATTCAAAAAGCAGGGCAGATTGAAAAATCAATCAATGTCCAGGCTGATGAACAAATGCAGAGTCTGAGTCCGGAAAAAAGAGCTGAAATTGAACAATTCAAAAAACAATTGGAAGCGGCAATTGCTTCACTCAAAAATTCAAAATTAGGAAAAGGAAAAAAAGGCAAAGCCGCATTATATGCTTTACCCTGGTATATGTTAATTGGACCATCTGCGGCCGGAAAAACAACAGCAATTCAAAATTCCGGACTGGAATTTCCATTTGGTAAAGAAGGGTTCAGAGGCGTGGGCGGTACAAGGAATTGTGATTGGTTCTTTTCTACTACAGCCATTTTTCTTGATACAGCAGGCAGGTATGTAACTCAATCGGAAGATAGACCGGAATGGTTTGCATTTCTAGATACCTTAAAGAAAAATAGAAAACGCAAGCCGATTAATGGTGTGATGGTTGCTATTAATATTGATGAAATAATTAATTCGGAGAAAAACCAGTTATATGAGCATGCAAGAAATATCCGGCAAAGAATTGATGAACTAATTGAAAACTTAGGAGTAAATTTTCCAATATATTTTGTATTTACAAAATGTGATTTGCTCCAGGGTTTTGTTGAATATTATGGTGACTTTAGTGAAACTGAAAGATCCCAGATTTGGGGCGCCACTTTAACTCCGCACCAGCAATTTGATCCTAATCCCAAATCGGTTTTTGAAAATGAATTTAAAAAGTTATCGGATAGATTATTTGAGATTAGAACAGTCAGGCTTAGCGGCCCATTAAAGCGGGAACAACGAAGTAAAGTCTTTTTATTTCCATTTCAATTCAAATCTCTTGAGCAAAAATTATCTTATTTAATAGGTGAAGTATTTCAGCCGAATCCCTACCAGGATAATCCTATTTTTAGAGGATTCTATTTCACAAGCGGAACTCAAGAAGGGGTACCTTTGGATTTAGCGATTAGAGAAATTGCTAAACAATTTAATTTACCTGAGTTAACCGGTGAAGAATCGGATAAAATACTTGAAACAAAAACTTATTTTATCAAAGATCTTTTAAACAATGTTTTAATAGATGATCAAGATTATACTGCAGGGCAAACAACGGCGGCTAATAAAAAACTAAGCTTTGCGAGAACAATTACGATATCTGCATCGGTACTTGGTTTACTTCTTTTTTCTCTTTTTACATTTATTGGTTATAATGGCAGTGCTTCTCTTCTTAAAAAAATATCAGGAACTTCAAACAGCTTTAATAACATCAATTGGAATGGAGATTTATTAAATACATTCAAAAAATCGGACAGTTTGAGAGCTTTAATAGTGAATGTTAAAAACGGAACTGCCAATGAATCGTTTATCAATTTCGGTTTGGATAGAAGTGATCAAGCTTATGGTCCTTTAAGAAAATTATACCTAAGTAAAACTGAAAATTTCTTTACTCAAAATATTTATAATGAGCTTGCTAAAAATTTAAATAATTATGCAAACGGGCAGGACTATTCCGGCGGGGATATTTATAATTATTTAAAAGCCTATCTGCTTTTAGGCGATGAAAGATCAAAGCTGGACACGACCCAATTTAGATTTCTGACTAACGAACTTTCCGGGATATTGGAATCACGTTACTTAAATTTATATCCTGTTGCATCTTCAAATGAAAAAGACACTCTTAAGAAGCTGTTTTATAATTATATTTCTTTTTTTGTCTCCCAGTTAAAGGATAAAGATGTCTACCCTGTAAAAAATGACAACCTGCTAATTAACCTTGTAAGAAATAGGATTCAATATAAACCAAATGCCGAGACAATTTATGCCCGGATGAAGCAGAATGGCATGGCACAGTTTCCAAATGATATTACTCTTGAACAGGCTATCGGAGGAAGATTTTCCATCATGATGAGTGCCGGTTCAAAAGTCCCATTTATTTTTACACAGGATGGATGGAAATCTTATATTAAAAATGCTATTAATGAAGAAAGTCAAAATCCCGGGAGAGATGATTGGGTTTTAGGAAAATCTAATGTCAGGACAACGAATCCCAATAATTTTAACAGCGGGGAAATGAGCAAAAATTTATTGAATTTGTATGTATCTGATTATAAAAATACATG
This sequence comes from uncultured Ignavibacteria bacterium, assembly GCA_963739895.1. Lineage (GTDB taxonomy): Bacteria > Bacteroidota > Ignavibacteria > Ignavibacteriales > Ignavibacteriaceae > CAVQBP01. Next base: position 45,250 of record CAVUCR010000041.1, read on the forward strand.
GCTTCAATTTATTCAAAGTGTAAAATATAGCAATTTTGAAACAGTTCCTTTGTCATCCAACAATTTAAAGTTATTGAGTGATCCTGTAAATTCCCCTTTAATATTATTGCTGAAGGTTTTTTCTGATCAGCTTCAGGTTATATCCGACATTCAGTCACAGGATTCTGCAAAACAAAAGACCGGCAGCTCTATTTCTCCAATCAGCTTAAACAACAGCACTTTTACGGAAGTAAATAAATACAGGGCATTTATTAATGGGTCGCCGGGAGGCAGCCCAAGCGGTGATTTAAATGCAGTGATAGGTCAGTATGCTGGAATAAGCGGCGTGCTGGAATCGGTAAAGGGCGGGCAGGATTTAACAAAAGATTACGCAGTAAAAGTAATTAGTCAGAGAGCTGTTGAACTGCCGACCGCTGTTCAAGTTATTAGAGGAGCGATATATAACGTACCGGCATTTGAAAATTTGTTTATCGATCCCATTAAGCTAACCTGGAAATCTATTCTTTCAGATGCAGGTCAGTATTTAAACCTTGAGTGGAAAGCAAAAATTTCAGATACGTTTAACAGAACTTTAGCAAATTTTTTCCCATTTAAAAATAACGGCAGTGATGCGCCGATACAGGATTTTAAGGATTTCTTTAGACCTTCCGATGGTATTCTGTGGTCATTTTTTAATTCTGAGTTGAGTCCTTTCATAAATAAAGAAAGATGGAGTGTGAATCAATGGGAAGGGCAGGGAATAAATGTTTCATCCGATTTTATTTCAGCATTGAAAAATGCTGATCAGATCTCCGGAATATTATTTAGAAACGGAGATATTAATGTTTCTTTCAAATTGAAGCCGCAATTACCTGAATCAAACCCTGTTTTAGGCGACAAGCCCATTGTGGAGCAGGTTTATCTCTATTTAGATGGAGTTGAAAATTATTATAAAATGGGAGTCCCGTTCTGGACAGATTATTCATGGCCCGGCAGCAAAGGAACTCCCGGCGCGAGACTTAATATTTCTATTCACGGGTACGGCAGTTCCGAAACAAAAGCATTTGACGGTGATTGGGCATTATTTAAATTATTCGGCGATGCAACAGTTTCAAGGGGCGGATCTTCTTCTCAATATGTATTTAATTGGTTATTTAAAAAACAGGGGGACTATAATATAATAGTATCTTATATTGTTAATACAAATAGTTCTAAAAATCCTTTCGCTGCAAATTTATTCAGCTCATTTAATCTTCCAAATAGAATATACTGACGATACTTTTTACTTTGAAAGAAATAAATAATCATAGTCCGAAACGAGGATACTTTGGTAAGCTTCCAATATTTAATGATTTTGTAAAGTATAATGCAGGTAATCAGGAAATTATTGTTATGGATAACTGGCTGCAGGAAGGAATGGTCTTAGCCAAACAAAAGCTGAAAAATGATTGGAAATTAGTCTATAGAAATTCTTTGCCTTTAAGTTTTTTCTATCCTTTTACCGGAACAGACAAATTTATTTCAGGAGTAATTTATCCAAGTAATGATAAGAGCGATAGAGATTTCCCTTTTTTAATCTTCTTTGACTTCAATAAAAATATTTTTGATAGGATATCGTTTTTTTTAGAACCGCTTTTTTTTAATAATGAGTTTAGATCATTTGACCAGGTATTTAACAATATCAGCATTAATACTTCGATAAGTGATTTAACTGAAAATATTAATCAAATATCCGCTAATATTTCAGAAGAAAAAGTAAATGAACATTACCAGGCTTTCATTAATTCCTCTTTGCAGGAGGATTATTGGTTAAGAATACTTAAAGATTTCATTGATGAACAAAAATACTTCATCATAAATAATATTTTAAATCCGGAGATTAAAAACAGCACATTAGCCTTAAAATTTGACTTTACTTCCACTGATGAAAATAGTGTTTTAGACATGTGCTTTTTAATAAACATGGTGTTTGTATCAAAAGGTAATTCTTTTTTACCGGCAGTGTTCTGGACCAAAGATGTCCATAATAATCTATCTCTCTATATATTTCCTTCAAAACCATCTCCATTAAATTATTTGGATATGATTTGTCCCACTGAAAATAGCGGCAGAATATTTAATGTAAATGATAAGATAGGGTTTAGCCAGGTTTCTTCTTCCATAAAAGATTTTCTTAATAACGATGAGAAAAATCTGAAAGATTTGCTGCAAATTCTAAATTCTTACTAAGCTTTAGCCCTTTACATTATTATAAAACAAACTCAAGTTAAAATTTGGAGAACCCTAGTATGTCTGAAACAAATGAAGCGAAAACACTTGAAATGAATGAAAAAGAAAAACCCGAATCGGATGATATCAAAGTGCAGGGAACAAATGAGAAGGAAGTAAATGGAGAAAACAAAACTGAAGCGCCTAAAACAGTTGAAATAGAAATCCCGGCTGCTGTTCAGGAACTTTTAGAAGATGTCTCTGGTGATAAACCTGCAGGAATTGATGCTTCGAATGATGAAGAATATTTTAAACTAACCATGGAAGTCCCTAAAACCATTCCTGATTATAAAAAATGGATTGAACTGTCGGAAAATATTCTAACTGAAAAAAGCAAAGATATCAAAGTTGCTGTCTGGTTATGTTTTGCATATTACAGAGCGGAAAATATTAAAGGGTTTAGAAAAGGATTAATTTTAATTTTACATTTACTGAAAAAGTTCGGAAATGATTTATACCCTTCTAATCCGGTACATAAAAGTAAATCAATCCAATTTATAAGCACCGGCCGTGTAGTAAAGCTTCTTGAAAAAGAAGAGATCAATAAATCCAATGCATCGGATATTAAAGAATCAGGACAAATATTAAATGAAATAATCAACGAATGTGAAAAGTTATTTACGGATAATAAACCTTCTTTCGATTCCCTGCTGTCTGTAATCAAACCCCACATTACAAGCGCTGAAATTATATTGAGACCTCCTGAAATTAAAAAACCTGTCTCCTCAACTTCTGTCGGACAGCCAGGAAGATCAGCAAATGTAAATGCTCCTGCTCAAGAAGTAGTTCTAAGTTCTGAAAAAGATGCATTAGTCCAGTTACGAAAAATCATAACATTTTTCTTTGAGTATGATGAGGAAGGTACAAAGAAACAAAGGGTGCCTGAAAATTATTTCGTTTTTGGTGTATCCAGGCAATTACAATGGTCCAACCTTATAAGACCGGTTGATAGCGGCGGAATAACGCTAATAGAAGCACCAAATAAAATAATACAGGGACTTATTAAAGACTGGTACAGCAATGGAAACTATGACATGCTGATTGCACGAATTGAAAGTGAATTTATTAAAGAGAATAGTCCGTTCAGATATTGGTTTGATGCCCAGAAATATTTAATAGATTCTCTTGAGAAAAAAGGTGAAAATTATAAGGCTGCAGCTGGAGATATTAAACTCCATCTTGCTGTGCTTCTTAAAAGAATTCCGGATCTTGCTGAATTAAAATTTAAGGATAAACAAACAGCATTTGCTGAATCTGATACAATTTATTGGCTGAATAATGATGTTAAAAGTGTTCTAAATTCTGATGGAAGCGGAAGTAAAAATATTCTGCCGCCAATCCTGGGAGAAGACTATGAGCAGATAAATAAAGAATATGAAAGCATAAGCAGAGATTTGCCGGAAAATTTTGAAAAGAATTTATTAAAAATGCAATCAGATCTAAATATTGAAGAAAGAAAGAAAGGAAAATTTTTGCGAAGACTTAATCTTGCAAATTATTGTTTTAAGCTGAAGGAATTTGATCTTGCAAGAATTAATCTCCTGGAATTAAAGGAGATTATTGAAACATATAATCTTGTAGGTTGGGAACAAGCTCTGTCTATTTCAGTTTGGCAGTCTCTTTATTTAACCAACCAGGAAATTGTATCTCAAAAGAAAGATGGGGATGTAGCAGCTAAGCTCGAAAAAGAGCAGAATGAACTGTTCCATGAAATTGCCAAATATGATGGAATTTTAGCAATTAAATTAACAAAACTAAAACAAAAAGAGAGGTAAAAATGGCACGACCAACTGCACCTAAAATTGCACAACGTGTAAAAGTTTCTATTCTTCCCAGCAGCGACGCT
>CAVUCR010000042.1:0-32107 GCA_963739895.1 uncultured Ignavibacteria bacterium
AATAAATACTTCGCAAAAGATGCTGCTCTGAAAGAAGATTCCAGCCGATACATGTTGGTGAGCCTGATGATGAAAAAGCGATCCTGATGCTAAGGGGAATCAAAACCAAGTATGAAGCTTATCATGGTATTCATATTACTGATGAAGCACTGGAAGCGGCGGTAAAATTATCAAGAAGATATATTGCCGGAAGACAATTGCCTGATAAAGCCGTGGATCTGCTTGACACTGCAGCTACACGTGTAAAAATGACTCTTACCAGTAAGCCGGCAAAATTGGAGTTAATGATAAGCCACCTTAAATCTGTTGAGATGGCAATAAATACACAGCAGCAAGATTCTGACATGGATCTGGTTATAGATCAGGAAGTACTTACCGGTTTAAAAGATCAAAAATCAAAATTAGAATCCGAAATTAAAACCAATGAAGATAAATGGGTTAAAGAAAGTGAACTTACTAGGAAATTAATGGATCTCAGGAAAAAGAAATTCGATAGCGACGGGAAAAAGAATGATGATCCGGATGTTATTAAAGAAATTGAAAAAGTGAGAGAAGAACTAAAATCATTTCAAAATGGAGGACCTCAGGTTTTCGCCGAAGTAACATCCAATACAGTTGCTGAAGTTATTGAGGCATGGACCGGGATCAAAGTTGGAAATATGACGAGAGATGATATGACTACACTTCTTCAACTTGAAACCGATTTGAAGAAGAGAGTTATTGGGCAGGACCATGCAATTAAACAGATTGCCGATGTAATAAGAGGGGCTAAAATAGGGATAAAAAAAGAAGAGGGTCCTATTGGTGTATTTTTATTGGTTGGGCCAAGCGGTGTAGGCAAAACAGAACTTGCGCGGGCTGTTGCCGAGGTACTATTTGGCGATGAAAGATTCATGGTTACGTTAAATATGACTGAATACCAGAGTGAATATAATACTTCGAGGCTAATAGGCGCCGATCCCGGGTTGGTTGGATATGGCGAAGGAGGAGCATTAAGTGAGCCGGTTAGAAGAAGACCTTATTGTGTTGTTCTTTTAGATGAAATTGAAAAAGCTAATCCGTCTGTTACTGATTTATTTATGCAGATCTTCGACCGCGGTATGCTGCAGGATGCCGACAGAAGAAATATTGATTTTTCCAATACTACTATTTTTATGACTTCAAACCTCGCATCCGATGTTCTGTTCCAAAAATATAATGAGGGTATGACTTCTCCCGACGATTTACTGGAAGAATTAAGGCCATATATGAATCAATATTTCAGACCGGAATTTTTAGGAAGAATAAAGCCGATAATATTTCTACCTCTAACTAAAGAAGTAATGAAACCGATAGTTGAATTAAAACTGGGAAAAATTCAGAAACGTTTACTGCAGAACCAGAATCTGGAAGTAGAATTTAATAAAGCAGTTATTGATGATATTGTTGAATCATGTACAAGAGCAGAAACTGGTGCACGTAATATTGATGCAATAGTAGACCGTAAATTAGCACCGGAAATTTCTTCTCAGCTTTTAGGGTTTATGGCTGAAGGGAAAAATCCTACTAAACTTGTTGTATCCAAAGCAAAAGATGGTTCTTTTAAGTATAAGTTTAACTAAAAATTTACAATTAACAATTGTTAATTATTCATTGATAATCACATAGGTTTTTTAATGTTTAAACATAACGCCAATCAAGCATATTATGATATCCATTTATCCGATGTTGAAGATGATTCAATAAACGTATTGTCTTTTGAAGGTGAAGAAAAAATTTCCGGGCTGTTTGAATACAGTATCGAAATAGTCTCACACGATATGACTCTTGATTCTTCAAAAATTTTGAATAAGCCTGCAACATTAACATTCATACGCGGAGAAGAAGACCCTGAAAAAATTCAGGGAATTATCTCTAATTTCGAGCAGCATGGCAGAACACCTGAATATGCTTTTTACAAACTTGTTTTAGTCCCCAAGCTATGGAGGTTAAACCTGATCTATCAGAATGAAGTTTACCAGAAAATGAAAATTGATAAATTAATTGAAGAAGTTCTCTCCGATGCCGGCTTAAAAGGAAGTGCACTGAAAATCGATCTCAAAAGTCAATATCCTGAGCAGGAATATATTGTTCAGTATAAAGAGACAAATTTTAATTTTCTTAACAGAAAACTTGAGCATTACGGGATATTTTATTACTTCGATCACAGCAGCGGTTCCGATGTAATTGTATTTACTGATGCAAATGTAAAACTTCCGGTTATTCATTCATCGGAAGATGTAGATTATAACGAAAATAAAGATGTCTTTGGCGATACCGAAACAATAGTAAATATTAACTGCAGCGAAAAAGTTGTTACTGGTGCAGTCCAGCTTAAAGACTATAACTATATGTTTCCGGAAAAACAACTGATGGCTGAAAGCCAAATAAATTCAAAAATGCCGGGTAAATATTATGATTTTGGAGATAATTTTGAGAATGAAAAAGATGCTGAATTCTTAGCAAAAATCAGAAACCAGGAATTTATTAGCGAAAGCAAAATTTTTTCAGGTGTAAGCGACAGCAGGCTGCTTAGAGCAGGTTACCGGTTTAAATTAAAAAAACACTTTCGAGATGACTGGAATTCAGAATACGTAATTCTAAGTTTATCCGTAAAAGGTTCTCAAACTGGATTGTTCGATTTGCTTGTGCATGAAGAAAGACCCTCACCCCATTTTGAATGTAAATTTACTGCAATACCGTTTGATATTGATTATCGTCCTGCGAGGAGAACTTCTGTTCCCAAAATTTCCGGAATAATGAGTGCAAAAATAGAATCCGGGACGAGCGATGAATATGCATTTGTCGATGATCACGGAAGATATAAAGCCAAAATGCTTTTTGATATAAGTGATAAATCAAACGGGGAAGCTACAATGCCGATTCGTTTGGTGCAGAATTATACCGGTTCAGGTTACGGAACACATTTCCCTAACCACAAAGGAACGGAATTATTATGGGCTTGTGTTGATGGAAATGTAGACAGGCCTATCGGTTTAGGTACTGTTCCGAATCCCTCGCAGGCATCGCCGGTTGTTTCTAAAAACAAAATGCAGAATGTAATTAGAACCGCTGCAGGGAATGAGATCATCCTTGATGACAAATCAAAAGAAACCCAGATTTCATTTGCTACCCCTGATTTAAATAAAATGCTGTTTGATGACAAAGATGATAAAATAGAAATTACCACGAAAGATAAGCACGTTGTTACAATGGATGATAAGAATAAGAATATTGTTGTGAAAAGTAAAGATGGTCATAAAATAATAATTGATGATAAAAATGATAATATTATCATTCAGAGTAAAGGTAAAGATGAGAACGATAAAAAATTATATTTTGTCAAGATCGATCATAAAAATGAATGTATAACCGCACAAAGTAAAGCAGAGCATTTCATTAAGATTGTCGATAAAGAAGGGGAAGAAAAGATTGAGTTGTCGGATAAGGAAGGAAATAACCATTTTTTGATTGATATTAAAAATGAAAAACTTGTTATTGAGACTAAGCAAGGCAATATTGATATGCTCGCGCCGAAAGGGGATATAAATATCAAATCACAAAATTTAAAAGTGGATGTTAGTACTGATTTTGAAGTAAAAGCCAAGGGGAAAATAACGGAAGAAGCTAAATCAGATTTAAGTCAGAAAGGTATGAAGATAACATCTGAAGCATCAATGGATTATAAAATGAAAGGACTTAATGTTACGGCCGAAGCAGGTGTCAATATGCAGGTGAAAGGAACAATGCTCACTGTTGAAGCTTCTGGAATTAATACAATTAAGGGTTCGCTGGTAAAGATAAATTGATATTCTTCAAATAAACCAGGATAATTAAATATGGGAATGGCAGCAAGGTTAGGAGAATCCGACTGCACACGGTGGAACAATAGTAGTCGGTTGTCCAACAGTTTTAATAGGAAATATGCCAGCAGCAAGAATAGGTGATATGCATGTTTGTCCGATGATGACGCCTGGAGTACCGCCGATTCCCCATGTCGGCGGTCCTATTACATTAGGAAGTCCCACAGTTCTTATTGGCGGAATGCCTGCTGCCAGGATGGGTGATATGGCAACATGCGTAGGGCCACCGGACTCGATTATGATGGGTTGTCCTACAGTCATGATTGGTGAAGCTGGCAGTGGAAGTGCAAGCGGCGGAGGTGCTGGTTCCTCAGGTGCTGGGTCTGCTTCAGCAAGTGCTAAAACTGCATTATCCGATAATGTTGAAGCAACAACCAAAGAAAAGCATTGGATTGAATTTGAATTTGTTGATAAAGCGGGTAACTCTATAAGCGGAATACCGTTTAAGTTTACAGATACTAACCAAAAAGATTCATTCGGAAGTTTAAAACTTGATGGAAAAATTAATCGAGATTCCCTACCTGAAGGGGAAGGAAAAGTAGTTCTAAAAAGCCTATTTAATGCAAATTGGTCAAAAGACAAAGCAAAAATTGGTGATAAGGTGAAATTGAGCGTTGAGTCGGAGGGAATCGATGATGGTGAAAAAATATCATTTACAATCTGGAAAAGAGATTTTAATACGGCTGATGTATTAGTTGAAACCATCGATACAAGTATTAAAGGGAATAAAGCAAGTACTGATTGGGAATACGCACCGAACAAAGACGCCGGAGAAAAAAAAAGCAGTAATGCAACCGAAGAAAATTTTAAATATTCATCACCCGAATTTTATTTTAATGTGCTTGTTGAACCAAATTTAACTGCAAGGTCGGGATTATTATACTATGAAGACTTTCTTGAAATAGAATTGCTGGATACTGAGGGAAATAAGCCGGTTAAAAATGAAGAATATATTATTTATTTATCGAATGGTGAAGTAAGGAAAGGGAAATTGGATGGTAGTGGTTATAAAAAAGAGGAAAAATTGCCGGGTGGAGTTTATAATGTCAGTTTTCCCAAACTTACAAGATTCAAAGAGGAATAATGTCAGACGGAATTGAAGTTGATTCCCGTGAAGTTGGAAAAGTCAGCGGTTTATTAACGGGAAAGAAATATCAAATTAAAGTTAAAACAAAATTCAGTTACCATATTGTCGAGATGGAAGATGTCCATTTCCATTTTGACAGTGCGGTTCTTTTACCTGATTATAAATCCGGTGCCTCAGATAAACAAGAACCAGACCCGCAACATATAACCGGATTAAAAGTTTTATATACATGTTATAAATTCCTGGAAGAAAACTCTTATAAAAAGAAAATTTTAGTAACCGGTCATACAGATAAAAAAGGAAGTGAATCGTATAATCTTGATTTGTCTCAAAAGAGAGCCGAAAATGTTTTTTATATGTTTACCGGGAAAAGAATAAATTGGATTGATTCATCTTTTGATAAGCATAAAATCGAAGATATCCAGCAGATCTTAAAATGGATTTCTATAACTTTTCAATATGATTGTGATCCTGGTCCGAAAACTAATTCATTGAATTCTGATACAGAATCTGCAATATTGAAATTTCAACAAAGATATAACCAGGATTTTGTAATCCTAAAAGTACATAAGGATAAATTCAGCCGCATTTTTATAAAAATTGATGAAAACGGAAAAATGGATAAGCCTACCTGGGGAGCCTTTTTTGATTTGTATGAATTGGAATTAATAAATTTGATGGGAATTACTGAAGATGGATTGAAGGATGTTCGTTCAAAACTTGAATTTGTTGAAAAGAATCCTCCGCATCCTGCTCCGGTTGTCGGATGTGGGGAATTTTTTCCAGCTAGCAAAGCAAAAACAGAAAATGAAAACCCTGTGGACAGAAGAGTTGAAATTCTGTTTTTCGATGATGATGTTGTACCTGTTTTAAAATGTACTCCCCAGAAACTTGTCTGTTATCCGAAAAAATGCGACTTATATAACTCGTCTTTATTCAAGAGAATACCTATACCTGTAAAACCTATCCCACCTCCAAATCAAAATAAAGTTAAAGTATTTTTGAAGTTTTCTTATCAGATGCCGGATAGGAAAAACAGAAGTTTTCCTAAGGAATTTCCTGTTACTGTGGTATATAAAGATAAAACTGAAGAACCTCCTCAAGTGCTTGACGATAATTCCAGAATCAAGTTTGAAGCTTCAAGTGTAAAAGAATCATTCGGTCTTCGGTTTGATGTTCCGGATGATACTTTCGTAGCAACTCCGCCTCCTGATAAAATGAGTAATAATGACGAATTAATCAGTTTAAAAGCAGTTGTGGATTCTTTTCGGTTTAATGATCTTCTCGAACAAAATTACAGATTCTTTTTATTGCCGAAAACTTTTACTCTTAAAACTGCCGACTGGTTAGAGCCCAAAAGCACATCAAACTACAATAATAATACAAAAGAATTTGAAGGCTTAAACAATGCCAAAAATATTGGCTCTGATGCGGCTCCTATAGAAATGGTTTTAAATCCGCACTGGCAGTTTTTACGATTTGAGTTCTTTGACCGGTTTTTTGGGCATAGCGATCACAACCATAAAAGAATTGGTACTCCTTCAATTATGCTTCAAGGATTTAGAGATAAAAAAACTGCTTCGGGAAAAAATTCAAAACCTGATACTCAAAGCAATTGGATGCTGAATGAAACAGATTCATTCAAATCTGTTCAGGCTTTACCCTGGATCATACAAAAAAAGATTGATGGAACAGACGATAAAAAACCGGATCTGAATGTTTTGATACAATTCAAGACTTCCCCTAATACTTTTATTGAATCAATAGATGCGAAATCCAGAAAGATTAAACAAATTAATGATGATGATAAACTTAAACCATCTTCCGATAGGTTAAAATTTTATGATTTGCCTGAGTTATGGAAATCAACAAAATATTTTACAAGGTTGGATAAAACTACCGGTAAACTCTTTGAAGAATTAACTAATGATGAAATTTCAAATAGCTTTTCGTCTGATAAACCATTGGTCTTTTGTTTGGATGATATTGTGCTTACTGATAATAAGTTGCATAAACATCTGCTTGGAGCCCATGATTTAGTGACAATTTTTTTCCACCAGTTTAAAAAACCAAGCTTCGATGAAGCAAAACCTATATCTGATGAAGGAGTATATAATCCAGGGACTAAGGTTGCTGATTTTTTCCCGTTTAGCGATATCCAAATTTTAGAACATTGTTATATTGCTGATTATCCTGACTGGGTAAGATTAATAATTTGCCAGGGGAATCTTTTTGACGTTTTCAATAAACGTACTTCTGATACAAGTGGAAATGATATTGTCGGTGCCCGTGCAGCCGTACGATGGGTTGATGGTGTTTCTGCGGGTGTTCCGGTGCATTCGACTATGGATAGAAGACCTGATAGGAAAGATTTTGATAATGATATAAATAAAAGATTTTTTTCAATCCAGCCTTTTTTCTCACAGGAAGATGTCCAAACCACTGTCGAGGATTTGAAAACAGGAACTTTCAATGAATTAGATAAAAAAAAATCAATTCCTACTTTCCCTGGTTTTTTATTCGGACGTTTTGATATAATCCTTTTAAGGTGTTGTGATGTAATTGATAGTAAAGAGTTTGCATTAAATATGCGTTATTGCAGATATCACCCTGATTATTCAAAGGCACCGAAAACTTTTAAAGATGAAAACGGTAAAGTTATAACTTTTGATAAAGATGAATACAGTAAGAATCTTGCAAAAAATATTGTTAAACGATGGAATGGTCCTGATCAAGCTTCTCCGGGTAACGTATTTAATTCAGGAAATTTGCTGATTAAACCGATATCAAATTCTGATGGGTCTATAGTAATTAAGCCATTTTATTTTGTTCAGATAGTTCCTCTAAATAGAGCTCATTTCTTAATAAATGTTAATACAGATCGTGGTGCAACAGATGCTGCTTTTGGTACTGCACATTTTGAACCGGAAGCTTCAACATCTACTTCATCCGGCTGGTTCATAGCTGCTCATGAAACCGGGCATGCCGGGAGTCTACCGGATGAATATACCGAGCCTGATTTTTACTGTTCATACGGATTTCCAAGTTTCGCCTGTAATACCCCCGGTGATCCTTTTTCTATTGTTCCGGGAAACGGAGCAATGATGAACGGCAATATATTTATTTCACTTCGGTATTTCTGGCATTCTGCTGAATTTATAAGAAAAGCAATGGATGTTCCTATGCTGGTTGAAGAAACAACAGGAAATAAAACCAGAAGTTATCATATTCGAAATCATGAGAAGGCTCCGCACAGAAATTTTACCAACCTGCCTCTTTTTATAGAATCAAATGCCGGCGGAACGCCAAGGGGGAAATTTGATTTATACCTTTATCAATTAGGTGATGATGATTTTGCACATTTATTGGTACCTGATTTGATTTTTGATGGAATATTGGTTGTAAATGTGAAAATCAGATTTACCCTTGGAGATGCAAAAAAACATAAGCATGTTATAAAGCCGATAAAAGGCGTTAAATCAAAAATTATAGATAATTATAATGATTTTCCATCTCTCTATGAGGTAAAAGGGGATTTTTCGGATGTTAATTTCAAACACTGTCTTATCTATTTTTACCCCAGATTCCTTATTGATAATCTCGTAATTGACTTGAAAGATAAAGATAATCAAAATTTTTTAAAGGGGCTGGGCTTCAAGTTAACTCCAGACGATGGTAATCCTAAGAAAACTAATGCTACACAGGCAGCTTATAATGTAAAAGTAAATGCAGTCGATAACAGTGGTCCTTCTCATGATGATATCCAATCTCATCCCCATCATTTTAAGGTCACTGTTAGTAAAAAACTTAAATCAGAATGGAAATCATCCAATCATTTGGATATCGGAGCTGATGTCAGTGATGAAACTAATCCGGCATCGCTTGGAGATGAGTTCCTTCCTTTTTTTGGAGATATGGTGGGATTAGATACATCTACTTCTAAAAATTTAGCTGCTAAAGAAGACATATTAAGTAAAATTGTGAAAAAAGCTATTCCTAATGCAGAAATTTCACAGGTCTCTAAAAAATCAAATTTGAATCCATGAAATATGATATTAAAAAATTAAAAAGTATCTTCATGAATATTTAGTATTTTGGTACAGCTTTTTATGCCTGAAAATAAAAAACTTTATTATCGTCCATTCGCAAACAACCAATTAAATTCGAGAATATCCTCTGTATTTCCGGAAGTTAAATGGGAAATCAAATGGAAAAGCGCTCTTGATCCTTTTTTGCCTTCCAGGTTTGTTTTATTATATAAAGATAAATATTTAATTCTTCAGGGCTATGGATGGTGGAAACTATTTGATTTAAATGGGGAACTTCTTCAGGCTGAAAAATTAGGCGATAGTGATATTGTTATTGATGAGATTAATGATATGGTATATTCATTTGATGGCTCGGGATTTTTTAATGCTTTCAATATACCCATTAATAACCCGGCTATAAAAGTTTTTGTGAATGGAACTGAAAATAGGAAAAGGATATTCTTTGCTCGAGAAGATGATTATTTATTAATAGCTAGTCTTGAAAAAGCAAAAGATCCGCATAGAATTACAAAATTTTTATACGCTTCCTGCGAATCATATTTATTAAGCAATCCGCCGGAAATAAAAAATAGAATATGGTCTTCAAGCGAAATTAATAGTCTGGATTCAGATGTAACAAAAATAGTTGCTGCATTAAATAAGGGAAATTTTATTTATGCAATTAAGAATCAAATAATAATTACTGATCTGGAATTAAATGTAAAGAATATTATTGAAAGATCATTTTGGCCGGTATCTTTAAGCCTCGATGAGAAAGATAGAATTTATCTTTTAGCCTTAACTGAAGACAACACCTATCATTTATGGATTCTCTCGTTTGATGGTCAATTAATTTTAGATCTTAATCTTCCTGAAATTTCATCGAATATTGAAATTCCTCCCATAATTAGTTCTAAAAATAATATTCTTTTATCTGCAACCAACAGAATAATTGCTTTTAATGAACTTGGAAAGTTATTATGGGATTCATTTACTACAGGTACAATCGGCGGAATAGTTACAACTGCAAATGAATTTTTAATTGTATCCGAGGGGAATTTGTTGTCTGCATTTAACGAATCAGGGGAAAGAAAGCCGATTTACAACTTTATCGATGAAGTTTTGACAACTCCACCGGTATTAACAGATAACAAGGAAATATTTGTAGCAACTCAAAACAATCTCTGCTGTTTAACACCTAAAACATAATGCCCGAATTTAAAAGTCAAACTGATAAAACTCTTCAAGCCAAACTGAAATCTTCCATTCAGCAGATTTTCTGGAACAAACGCGCCGTAATTGCAGGACGAACAACTGAACTTGAAGTGTTCACTCATCATGTAGGGAATAATTCGGAAATTAATATAGAGATAAATGATCAATCAGGGAAAACTATTATTAAAGATAAGAATAAAATTATCGGCAATTATATGTCCTTCAAAGTTCAGGTACCTGAAGATGCGAAGGACCAATTAATTGCTGTTGTTAAACTTCCAAAGCATGGTTTAAATAAAAAATCAATGCCGATAATGGTTTTTCCTCCTATTGAAATAAAGAATGCTAAGTGGGATAGGAACGTTGTCAGGAGAGGTGAAATAGTTAAGCTAAGAGCAGATATCAAAAATGTTAATGATGGTATGGAAGCACGGATTGAAATATATGAAAATGATCCAGATGGTGCCCATCGATTAATTACCAATTTCCCGGTAATTGTAAAAGGAAGCAAAATAGAAGCTCATTGGGAATTTCAATTTCCCGGGAATGTTAAAAATATACCAAGAAAAGAGGATAGTGAAAAAGGATATATAGCTCCGGCATATTTTTTTATCATCCGTTTGTTCGATGCATCAATAAAATCGAATAATATGGAATTTAAAGATTTTCTAAGAATTGAGTTAAAAGATCTCGAAGGAAATCCTGTTCCGAATGAAAAGTACAAGATTAATCTTCCTGACGGAACCATTAAGGAAGGAAAACTCAACGAAAATGCAGTAGCTTTTGAAGACAGCATACCAGCAGGCGAATATTTAATAATTTTTCCCGATAGAATTTGATTTAAAAATGCCGGTTTACTCGGTAAATCTTGACAGAACTATTGGAGAGTTCTTAAAACTACCTTACTTGTCTCCAGCCATTCAAAACGCTGATAAACGTGTACCTGAATTGTTAAAATGCCAGGGAGTAATTCATTACACAAGAAGCGGGACCCGTACAATTGTAACGGATGAAAATTTCCAGGCTAAAAGAGGTGATTTTGTTGTAGTCGCTGATCAGTGCGGCACCGGTCAATCCCAGACATTCGTTGCAGGTTTCCAAACATCTGATTATGCGTTTGTGATGCCGGCAGATGATTTTGGACATAATGCCGAAAACTTTATGAACAGAAGACCTGCAACAAAAGCAATAATGAGTGTACAGGGTTTGGATTCGCTTGATGCAATTCTAAGTATAATTGAATCGGGAGGACAAATAACAACCACTATTAATGATGTTATTATTGTAAGCCATGCAAATGCTGGTGGGTTTTTATTTTTTAAACTTAGAAACAATTCTCCTGTTCCGCAAATATCATATTATGATCTTGATGATTATATAAAAAGCAGCTCCAGACCGCAAATGACAAACAGATTAATCAGGAATGATGGTCATGTCCTTATAAGAGGATGCAATATAGGCAAGGAACCCAGATTCCTTCAGCTTATAAAAAAATTGTTTGGCGGTCATGTTACAGTTACCGGCCCAAAACATTTAGATCGATTTGCTTTCTTTTCCCATGGCAGTACCATATACCGGTATGAAAATATGCTTTATAATTTTGAAATTTATAATAAGACTGCTTTTGTAAATAAAAACCAGGTTGTTCAGGCATACATTCACCATACTCCTTTATTTGCTGATATTTTTGGTAATGCTATTACATCTGCTCAATATACAGAATGGGTACCTGCAAATATTTCACAGCCCGAAACAAAGACACTTCATAAATGCAGCATCCCGATAGATCCAGCCGAAACAATTGACAGGCTTTTTAAGCATCACAATGATAACCAATTATTTAGATATTCTGTTAGTCTTGGCTCTAATCCAGCTGATAAAAAAGATACTTTAAAACAAGCGTTATCAAATGATGATAAGATGAAATCCTCTAACCCGTTTCCACAATATGAACAATTCGGTTATAAAAGTCTTGATGATTTTGTTGATAATCTTAATTGGAGTTTTCATTGGGATAACAGCGCTAAAGAATTAAATTGCAGAGGAGGGCGGCATCGCTATCAGTTACGAATTCCTATAACTGATCAGAGTAATAATTTATTTGTTAACTCTTTTTTGAACAGTGGAAATAAACAGTATGTTCATCATCAAATATTGGAAACCGATTCGCATTTCTTTGGAAGCGTTTAGAAGTAAAAATGTTTCAGTTGAATTAATTTTTATATAAAATGCCGGAGCATAAAGGTAATACAAATAAAACTCACAAGGTAAAACTCCAATCATCTATCGAGCAGGTATTATGGACAACTGCAGCTGCTGCTCCCGGCACAAATGTAGGGCTTGAAGTTTTTACAAAATTTGTAGGTATCAATTCCGATATCCAAATAGAAATAGAAGACAAATCAGGAAAAAAATTTGGGACAATTAAAAAGAAAATATTCGGTAATAATTTCTGGACTCAAATTACAGTCCCTGAAAAAGCAAAAGATATTCTCTTTGCAAATGTTAAGCTGCCTAAACACGGGTTAGAAAAAAAATCAAATTCAGTTTATCTGTTTCCGCCGGTAAAGATTTCTAACACCAAATGGGAGAAAAAAACAACTTTTAAGGGAGACATCTTAAAAATTAAAGCTGATATAACTGGATTAGCAGATGGTAATGAAGCTGAAGTTCAAATTTGGGAACGTCATCCGGATAATGTTCATGAATTGATAACAAAGTTCCCTTCGCTTATTAAGAATAAAAAAGTTGAAGCCGAATGGGAGTTTCAATATTTCGGTAAAGCAGATGAATTACTGGCTGAAGTTAAAAATGGCAATGATAAAGCTCCGCAGTTTTTTTATAGAATTAAAGCTGCAGAAGTTACAGCAGATTCGGATTTGATTTCAATGAATTGGTTCTTTATTGAACTTATTGATGACAGTGGACAACTTTTGCCTAATGAAAAATTTTTACTGGAACTTCCTGATTCCTCTATAAGGGAAGGCAGACTTGACGAATTTGGAAAATATTTTTGCTTCGATTTTGAAAAAAACGGGGAGTTTAAAATAAAGTTCCCTTTCCGGGACGATGCATGGTGGGAAGTAACAAAAGATGAACAGCCGCCCCCCTTTGAAGAAGAGGAAGATGATTCACCATCCGAAACTATTGTTGTTTAATTCTCAAACACTTGCAGAATGTTATCTATGAATGAAGCTCGCGATGTGTGGCATATTGCTGAAAAAAATGAGGATGTACCGATAATAGCCTCTTCTTATGGAATTAAGAATTGGAAGCTGATATATGATCATTCACAAAATAAGAGTTTAAAGGAAATTAGAACAAATCCGTTTATTCTTCATGAAGGGGATAAGGTTTGGATTCCGAAAATAGATTCAAAACAGATTTCTATAAAAGATAGAAAACGCAATACAATAAAGATATACCCGCCAAAATCAGTATTCCAGTTAGTTTTAAGAGATGACAATGGTTTACCATATAAAAATGTTAAATATGAAATTTGGATTAATAAAAAGAAGTTTGGAAATGAAGAAAAAAAGACAAGGGAAGACGGATTAGTCTTTGAGAATGTTCCAATATCCAAAGAGATTGAACTACGGGTATGGTTTCCGGTTCCAAAAGAAAAATCAATTGATGATGAAGAAAATGACAATTCTAATCCGCTTGAAAGAGATGAAGCTTTTTGGGAAGAGGAAGAAATTTCTGTTCCGGAAGATGAGCTTGAAGAAAATCCTGATCTTTACGAAACCTTTATTTTTGGTGTTGCCCGCCTTAATCCGGTAAATACGATTGAAGGATTACAGGATAGATTAAATAACCTGGGTTATAATTGCGGTGAAGAATACGGTGAGATAGGACAATTGACGGAAGAAGCCATTCGTGAATTTCAAAGTGAGCATGAAGTATTAGAAACAGGTGAAATCAATTTTGAAAAGGATGATGATCCTACAATATCCAAATTAAAAGAAATCTTTAAGGAAGAGTAAATACTAATTATGCCGATTATAGAAGAAAAAATATTCAAAGATGCATTAAAAAAAATCCTTAAGGATGAACCTGATTCCAAGCGTGCTACCCGAGGGTCAAATGATAATTATTCACTCGCCACGGCAAAATATTATTCAGACGAAATTGATCGCGCAAATACAGCTTTAAAAAATTTAAGGACTAACTCACCAGATAGAATAAAACCAGCACTTGAAAAAAACAAGCGCAGGGTATTGTTGGCGACTTTAGCAGCTCGTCTTGAATATTTTGCCTGGGAATATCATTGTGCTCTTGCACCTAATAATCATAATACATTACCAAACCCAGCCGCAGCAGATATTCAAATTCTATTTAACGGTGTTCATCAAAATACTTTAGCCAATCATGCTATAACAACAATAACAAATCAATTCATTCAATATTTTATTAAATTTCTTACAGATGTTGAAAATGATTGGAATTATTTAAGGGATATTTTTTTTCCAAAATGGAATTTGATTGAACTAAAAGAAATAATTGCAACTGGGAGCGATACGCATAAAGAAGGGAAATCCGTTGTTATTTTAGTTTTCTTAGGAAAAAAAAGACCGCCTGCTGGTCCTATATCAGTTGGATCATCAATAAAAAATATGCTCACAATAACTCCGACAAAATTATTAAAACTTGTTTACAAACCGTCAGATCTCACATTGGATTACCTTCTGGTCGGAGATACACAAAAGGTTTCTGGTTCATATACAGGAGCTTTACCAAATCCTCCTGGCGGCAGTCTATTGGAAATTATTAATTCACAAATTGCTAACAACCATTTAAATGCTGATCTTTCGTTTGCTGGAAAACCTAATCCTGTTCTTCCTGTCTATCCAATCTTTCCGCGGAATAGTGGAAGTTTTACTAACGCTTATGGCTATTTGAAATTTCTTAAACATAGACCAAAAGCTAAACCTGTTGGACCACGTGGTTATGAAACAGAATTTGAAACTAGCTTAATTAAAAAAGAGCAGCCAAAATGGGATTGGATTGCACTGAATAATGACCAACTTATAAACTATTATCGTTTATTTGGATGGTATTGTGCAGTTGGACTCAATTTTGGTGTAGCTGATGCTCACAATCAAAATTTAATTGTACACAATAAAAAGCCTTTTCTAATAGATATGGAAATCTCTTTTAAATGGAGGTGTGAAGAAATTGGAAGTACAGGTTTATGGGATGTTATGGAATCCCCGGGTCCATGTAAAGAGGGGGATCGATGTCATATTTATTATAAAAATGGAGCAAGACTCGAAAAAACTACAGGAAACCGTGCCGCATTTTAGATTAATAGTGGAATTAATGAAGCGATTGATTTATTTAAGAGAGATATAGGAAATGTTTTTAGTAACTGGCTTGGCTGTGCAGAACTTAGCAATGCTATTGCTAGATATACCCCTAGGCTTACTAAGGAATATGGGACAAGAATGCGTGGAATATTTAATCAGAATTATTGTACTGGCCAAGTTCCAAATCCACCTGCTGTCGATTACCATATTGCATTCGAATACATCACTTCCATCCGAGACTGGTATAACGGCGGTATTGAGGCACAACAGAGGCCTAATTATGTAATGACGTGTCCTAAACATGATTGGAAAGATTATTTGAATTGTGATTATCCTTCATATTATAGGAAACTTGGTGATCCTCAGTTAGATCTTTATAATGCCAGAGGAATAATTGTCAAGGTCAAATCACCCAGAAATCCGGTAACCAAAACTGCATTAAATTATGACGATAATAAAATTAAAGCAAACAGGAACCGAACAATAGCAGGTATTCATTATTTTGATCATTATCCTGCTGTATATTTATTTGAGGTAAATTTAACATCATTACTAGCACCCGCCGGGACATTGGCTCATTTAAATAACAATGTTATTAATGATCTAAGTGCAGTTTTTACGGCCAATGGTAACGCTTTAACAGTAGCAGCAGTAGGATCAACTGAAAAAGATGATAGAGAATGGAGGATAATTGATGGTAATAAGGTATTCCATTTGCGTTGTATTAAGGGATCAACTATTATAAAAATTTATAGAAAAGGTACAGCAATTGAAATGGTACAGACACAGTATAATTTATTAAAGAATAATGCTGTTTTCCGGGCAGCACTTATTAATGATGCACATGCAGCGATTAATGCAAAGTACCCTGGAGTAAAACCTGCACCAATTTATGATAGTTTTTAAATCATAATTAATTCGAAACAAACTGAAAATAAGTTATAATAATTTTTTACTATGAAAATCCCAGATTACTACCGCCAGTTTCAAAACGATCCTAATAAAGACGATTCTGCCAAGGAAGACCAGCAAAAAAAAGCTGAACAGCCTTCAGCTCAAATAGGGCAGAAGCAGACTCAGCAGCAGCCGGTACAGCAGAATAAAAAAGTTGAAGATAAAACAAAACCTTTCCTGGCAAATTGTTTTACCATCAAAATTCTTGAGGACTGGCAGGATAAAACAATTTATACTTTAACCGGCCCGGTTACTGATGGCATTCAGCATAATGTTATTATTAATGTTTGATCCGGAAGTTCCTTTTGAAAATTTAATTGATTATGCCGATTGGCAAATTAAGACTTTGGAGGAGGAATTGAAAAGCTGTACTTTATTGAAAAGAGGCGAAATAAAGCTGGATAACGGAATAGATGCTTACGAAGCTATTTTTTCCTGGTTCCCTCTTGATGATGTACGGATTTACCAGCATCAGATTTTTATTCTGGTTGAAAAAACAGCTTATAAGCTTACGGCATCTTTTACAAAAAAAACCAGGCAGACTCTGGGTCCCCAGGTTTTAAGAATGATGCTCTCCTTTGATCCAAAAACTCAAAAATAAATTATTGATATTAGTTGATGAACGATACAAAAATATCGGATGCATTTAACCCTGATGTAAAAGTTCTTAAAGTTAAAATTGTAAAGGGGAATACTTCAAAGAAAGAATATTTTTTTGATAAATCATTTACAATCGGAAGATCCGAAGATAATTCTATTCAAATCAATGAAGGAATTGTCAGTCGTACGCATATTGAAGTATGTCTTGAAAATAATAAGTGGCGGGTAATTGATAAGCAGAGCAGCAACGGTACATTTCTAAATGGAGATAAGATTAGCAAAATTGAAATAAAAAATTCCACATCACTTGAACTCGGTAAAAATGGTCCAATAGTCCTATTTACTTTTGAAAACTCTAAGGAACCAGCACACCCTGGAATAACCAGTTCTCCAGACGGAGGAACAGTTACCAGCTATATCCAGCATTACTTTGATGAATCAAAAAGTGAACATGAAATGGGTGAACATACCAGGATGATGAGGGAAGCTTTCAAAGTTGTTAAGAAAAAACAAACATCAAAGTATAAAAAGTTAATTATCATTATCGGTATAATTGCAGTGGCAGCAGCGGCATATTCTATTTACCAGCATATAAAAGAAAGCAAACAAAAACTTTTAGCCGAAAGTATTTTTTATGATATGAAATCTTTAGAGCTTGAAATATCAACTTTTAAAGAGAAGCTCGCCAACAGCAGCGATATTACGACCCGTGATGCTCTTCAAAAATTTGATGAAAGACATAAACAGCTTGAGAACAATTATGATAAGCTCGTTGACGAACTCGGTGTTTATAATATGAACGAAGAGGATAAATTAATTATTCAAACAGCAAGAATTTTCGGAGAATGCGAATTAAACGTTCCAAAAGATTTTATTGATGAAGTTAAAAGTTATATTAAGAAATGGCAATCCAGTAACAGATTACCTAATGCTATCCAAAGAGCAAGCCAGAATGATTATCCCCAAGTGATTGTGGACAATTTTGTTAGGCAGCATATGGCTCCTCAATTTTTTTACCTCGCTCTGCAGGAAAGTGATTTTAGAGATGAAATAGTCGGACCGGAAACTCGGTATGGAATTGCAAAAGGTATTTGGCAGTTTATACCGCAAACTGCAGTAAAATATGGATTATCTATCGGTCCTTTAGCAGGTGTCAGGGCTTATGATCCGCGTGACGACAGATATAATTTTCTAAAAGCATCTGCAGCAGCAGCAAAATATATAAGTGATATTTATAATACTGATGCACAGGCATCCGGGCTGCTTGTTATGGCTTCTTATAATTGGGGAGAATATAATATAATTGATTTAATTAGGAAGCTGCCTGAAAATCCGCGTGATAGAAATTTTTGGAACTTGCTGACAAAGTTTAAGGATAAAATTCCTAAAGAAACTTATAACTATGTCTTTTATATTTTTTCTGCAGCAGTAATTGGGGAAAATCCTCAATTGTTCGGATTCAACTTCGTTGATCCGTTAAAAGCTCCGCTGCAAAATCTCAACAATTGATAAATTTTTGTTGAAGCAATAGAATTCTAAAATACATGTCTGAAAAAGAAAAGCTAACATTTTCATATTACGGCAATTCCGATATTGGCCTAATAAGAATTGAAAACCAGGATAGTTTCGGGAAGTTTCCTCAAGATGATTTTAACCTGTATTCTGAAAAAGGGCAGTTATTTATAGTTGCGGACGGAATGGGCGGACATGTCGGCGGCAGAGAAGCGAGCAGTCTGGCAGTCGATACTATCCAAAATGTTTATTTTACAAATTCTGCGGATTTATCTTCTTCATTAAAAGAAGCAGTAGAAAAAGCTAATATTAATATTTATAAGAAATCCGAAAGCTCCAAACAATTCAGGGGGATGGGGACGACATGTACTGCACTTCTCTTAAAAGAAGATAAAGGTTTTATTGCTCATGTAGGTGATTCGAGAATTTACATGATTGAAAATAATTTATCAAGGAAAATTGAGCAGTTAACTGAAGATCATACGAAAGTGCACGAAATGGTTAAAGTAGGAATATTGACGGAAAAGGAAGCGGAAGTATATCCTTCCAAATCAGTACTTTCACGGGCGTTAGGAGTTGAACCAAAAGTAAATATTGATTATAAAAACATTACAATAAAAAATGGTCAAAGTTATATTTTATGTTCGGACGGTCTTGCACATGTAACGAAAGAAGAGATATTACAAATTGTTACAGCAAATTCCCCGGAAGATTCCTGCGGCAAGTTGATAAATCTGGCAAATGATAGAGGCGGAAAAGATAATGTAACTGTTATAGTTATTAAAATAGGTCCTGATGGATCATCTTATAAAAATCATCAAGATGCATTCCCGGTGAAGAAAAAAAGTTTTCTTCTGCCGGCCTTATTAGTAATATTTTTTTTATTGGTCGTAGCTGCAGGGATAAAATATAAAAGTTATTTTACAGAATTATTTAAATCGGTTAAAAATGAAAAATTGGTAAGTGAAAAAGACACATCCCAGATAATTGATAATAATACAGTTGAAAAAAGTACTGATTCATTTAGTAATCTGCAGGCACAAGCAGATAAATTATTTGAAAACGAGAAATTAGAAGATGCACTGATCATTTATAAAAAAATATTAAGCAACGAACCAATGCATTTAGGTGCTCTCCAGGGAATTAATAATATTGCTGTAGCCTATATAAACAAGGCTGAAAAATTAAAAAATGAAAACAAGCTTGAAGATGCGCTTAGGTTTTACCGTAAAGCACTGGAAATACAGCCGTCAAATCAAAGGCTGCAGAAATTAATAATTGACTGTGAATCGTTACTCAATAAATGAAATCGATACAAACCGTATAAAGTATATTTTTTAGAAATTATTTAATAGAATTAGAGGTCGAATCTAGCGACATGGATACAATGCTCGGGCAGATAATAGACAATTATAAGATCATTGAGGTAATAGGCAGGGGCGGAATGGGAGTCGTTTATAAAGCAACTGATTTGAATCTTGAAAAAACCGTTGCTTTAAAAATGATTGATCCTTTTTTTGCAAGAGATGAAAGCTTCCTGAAACGTTTTAGAACTGAAGCAATAGCTTTAGCCAAACTTGAAAATAGAAATATTGTTAGTGTATATGCATTAAGAGAAACCGATAACGGTTTATTTATGGTTATGGAGTATGTTGATGCAAAAACCATTTCAGAATGGCTAAGAGAGAAAGGATCGCTTTCAATTAATGAAACTATTAAGATTGTAAGGCAGCTGTTAAATGCTATAAACCATGCACATAAAGTTGGAGTGATACACCGCGATATAAAACCAAATAATATTTTATTATGTGAAGATGGGACGGTCAAAGTAATGGATTTTGGCCTGGCAAAACTAATTCAGGAACATGGGGAAAAAAGTGCCGTTACCCAGACTGCGGGAACTTTATATTACATGTCACCCGAACAAATTAAAGGGGAAAAAATTGATAATCGAAGCGATATCTATTCGATAGGGATGACGGTATACGAAATGTTGACCGGGAGAACTCCGTTTGAAAAAGGTGCAGGAGAGTTTAATATTCAAAAACAAATTATTGAAGGAAAAATAGAATCTCCCGACAAATATAACCCGGGCATTCCAAAGTTATTTGTAAAATATATAATGAAAGCCATAGATAAAAATCCTGAAAAAAGATTTCAGAATATAAACGAAATGCTTTCAGAGCTATATTACTTTGAAACCGCTGAAAAGTCTAGCGAGGATAAAACTCAGATAATAACAGGTGGCGGAGCTTTTATAAATGGTTCACATAAGAAAAAGAAAAAATTCATTTTTGCATCTGCAGCTTTATTAATAGTTATAATTTTTTCTGCATATATATTTTTAACAAAACCTTTCAATAGTGAAAAGGAAAGTACTTCCAATACAAATATAAAAGCTTCTGAGAATATTTCAGTAAATAAGAACGGGAACAATGAGAATATTATTAAGTTCGCTAACCTTTCCATTGACTCCAGTCCTAAAGGAGCAATAGTCTTAATTAATAATAAAATGGTTGGTAAAACTCCTTTTTATAAAGATTCGTTAGCGATTAAAAATTATTCGATAGCATTGAAAATGACCGGCTACAAAGATTGGTTTGAGCCAAATTACCATGTGACTTTTGGTGATAACAATATATTGGCAAGCCTAATACCTGCTGCTGATGTTAAGGCTAACTCCATATTAGTTTTAAATGCAGTTCCTTCCGCAGATATTTTTGTAGATAAAAATAAAATTGCATCTGGTACAAATGAAGTAATACGGAGCAGTGTCGCGGCCGGTCAGCATAAAATTAAATTTGCAAGTTCTGAATTCGGTTCTAACGAATTAACAGTAAATTTGAATGAGCAGCAAATTAAATCAATAACATGCTATTTTCGTCAGCAGGTTAACATCCAATCCCTTAATATTAAAGGGGATGCTTTTTGGGGGACAGTTTATATAAATGGAGAAAATACCGGGAAGACCACTCCTGGCGATACTCTTCTAGGACCGGGAACATATAAAATCACGGTTAAAAAAGCAGGTTACAAAACCGTTGAAGACGACGCAGTTTTGAATATAACTCCAACTTTTGAGTTAAAAACACATTCTTTAGTATTTCATTTAAAATAAAAATCGAATTTTCAGCCTGAAATTTTAACCTTGCACTGGAATAGCCGCTTATTTATAGAAATAAAAACCACCCACAATTTCTTAATGGATTATAGTCAATTAAAAAATTTATCATTTTCATAGAGGTTCCGCCATGTTAAATTTACCGAAAAATTTTTCATTCAAATACATTCACATTATTCTATTAATCTTTACTGCTTTAATCATTACTTCCGAATGTCAAGCTCAGAATGATCAAAAAGCAAGGCTGAATGAAGCTGAAGAATATTATAAATCTGCCCAGTTTGATAAAGCTATTGATGTTTTAACTCAGCTTTCTATCGATAGTACGGATGCAGAAGTACAAAAAGATGCTCTTCGTTTTTTAGGGAGGGCTTATACTGCTAAAGGATTATATGATAAAGCAAAAGATGCAATACTTAAGTTATTAAAACTGGAACCGCCAATGGTGGTGTTTAACCCGGATTATGAACCCCCTGTATTTATGAAATTGTATTATGAGTCGCGTAAAGAATTTTCCGGCTCATACAAAGTTGAAAAGCCCGATCCCGGTATGAAAACCATGGCGATAATTGATTTTAAAAACCGGTCTGTTGACCATAAAACTCAATACGATCCTATGGAGCAGGGTTTTGCCGATCTTATGATTAATCGGCTGAATAATTCAACCAATTTAAAGGTTATTGAAAGAGAGAGGATCAATTGGATTTTAAATGAAATTAAGCTGCAGGATCAATATGATATGGAAGGTGCTGTCAGGCTTGGTAAACAATTAGGTGTCCAGACAGTTCTCCTTGGAAGCTTTATTATTTTAGGTGATCAAATCTGGCTGGGCGCACGTCTTGTAAAGGTGGAGTCAAGCGAAATCTTATTAACTGATGAAGTAAAGGGAGATCTGGATAATTTTTTTGATTTAGTTGATAAACTAGGAAAGAAAATAGCTGATAATATTAATGTTACTTTAAAGAAGGAAACAGCGGAAGATATATCTCAAGCTCCGTCTTTGGATGCTATTATGGCTTATTCGGTCGGCTTAAGCTATTTAGAAAGCAATGATTATAAAAATGCTTACGATAAATTTGAAGAAGCTTTAAAGATTGATCCGAATTATGAAAAAGCTAAAATAAAAGCTCAAAGCATTGCTCCTTTGGTTAATTAATTGGTATGATAAACGCAATTTTCTTAATCATGATTTTATTATACTCTTAATCCATCCTTATAAGATTTAAGATTAAGATTTATAACGTTGCTAACTTTTTGTTAGAGCACGTTTTAAAAAGATAATGAACTTAAAAAGTATATATTAAGATGAATATAAATAAAAAAATATTTGTTCGCTCCGCAGTTTCCATTCTATACTTTCTGCCGGTTATCCTTTTTTATTCATGTTCCTCGGGCTCAGTTATGGATGACCCGGAAATGTATAAGGGACAGGTTGACGGATGGATCCGGAGAGCTGATGAAAATCCTTACGATGCAGATGCACTAAAGCATCTAAGCGTTTTCTACATACAAACACACCGGAATGATCTTGCTCAGAAATATATTGATAAAGCAATTAAATTAAGTCCTGATGATCCCGAAGTGATTTTTTATAAAGGATTGAATCTTGAATTCTTTAATAAACAAGATGATGCACTTGAATATTATAAGAAATATACCGGTATTCTTAAAGATTCTCCTTATAGAGAATTAATGGAGGGAAGATATTTATGGCTGAAAAGACAGCAGGCTTACTCGGATGTAAGTTCATTAATAAAAAGGGAAAAAGATCTTCCGAATAAAAACATCTCCGATAGTACCATGGCAGTCTTTCCTTTAATATATGAAGGGATTAATAAAGATTATGTTCCGCTAAGCCGCGGTTTTAGTGAGATGGTAAGTATAGACCTGGCAAAAGTAAAAGCCTTAACAATCCTGGAAAGAATAAGAATCCAGGCTGTATTAGATGAACTAAAATTCGGACAGTCTTCACTGGTTGATCAATCTACCGCTCCAAGAATGGGCAAATTATTAGGGGCAGGCACAATTGTTTCCGGAGATTATGATGTAACAAATAACGGAAATTTTAAAATTGATCTGGGTTCTTGGGCTGTAAAAGATAGTCAAAGAAAATCATGGGTTAATAAATCAGGTGATCTTAAAGACTTCTTTACGCTTCAGAAAGAAATTGTGTTCGCTTTCCTGCAAAAGAATGGTATTGAATTAAGCCAGGGAGAAAAAGAAGCAATAGCACAAGTCCCTACTCAAAATCTTCAATCTTTCCTGGCTTATTCCAAAGGACTTATGCAGGAAGATGCCGGGGATTTTAAAAGTGCCGCCTCATTTTTCCAGAGAGCCTCACAATTGGATCCGCACTTTAAGGCGGCAAATGAAAAGCAGCAGACAACGCAGAGTATGGGAAAAAGCAGCGGCAATAGAGAACAATTAGTATCAAACCTAAGAGAAGAAGATCCTGCAATTAAAGGTGAAGAAATTAATCTTGTTCAAAATAGAAGTGAAGTAATTGATAATAATGTATTATCTAACTTTACCGGAGATGAATTTAACCGAAGCCCAGCTCAGGATAAACAAAATTTAACTACCCCTTTGCCAGATCCGCCTCCACCCCCTCCTTTACAATAGCCTGATTAATTCAAGACAGATATTAAATAAAATTTTTTAAGATAAGTTTTGAGGAATAAGAAATGAAAATTTTCGTTCTCAATATCTTTTTGTTGTTTATACTCTTTACCGAAGTCAATTATTCTCAAGATTATTATACAGGAACAAACCGGATGTCTGTTCGTGTCCTGCCTATTTTTGAAACCTGGAGCATAAAAGGAAGTACTCATTTTTCGGAGTTTACAAATATTATCTCTATGGGTTATTATCCTTCACATAATACAAGCTTATTATTTAATACAAAATATGCTTCAGTTGGCGGTGATCTTAATAATCTGAACGGTCTTTCTGATTCTCAAATTTCCCTGAGACAAAGTTTTTCAAAATATAACCTGGTTACAAATGCCGGTATAAATTTACCCAGCGGAAAAACAAAACTCTCTGCTGCTCAGTTTGAAACAGTAAGGTTTATAAGTCAGGATCTATTTGGAATGAGAACTCCAAATTTTGGCCAGGGAGCAAATATAATTTTAGGTGTCTCATGGATACATCAATTATCAGATAATTATGTCGCCGGTTTAGGTGCCTCTTATCAAATTAAAACAGAATACCAGCCTTTAAGTGATTTTAGTGATAAATATAAACCTGCAAACGAAATATCAATTACCGGCGGATTAGATATAAAGTTAAGCGACACTCAAACATTAACAGGAGATATAATGAGTGTTTTCTTCGGCAATGATAAAGTGAATGGAAATGAGGTCTTTTCAAGCGGCAACATGACAGTTCTTGATGCAGTATATAAACAATATTTCGGATTCAATGGACTTTCTGCCGTACTGCTCTACAGCATTATCTCTGAAAAATATTTTGAAGATAATATCTTCTCCAACAGTATTACCTCAACTCTTGCAAGCTTAAAGCTGAATCCAAACAAATTTTATATCGGCGTAAACTTTAATCAGAGATTTTCTTCTAAATACTCATTGACTTATAGTATATTTACAAGTATTTATGAAAAAACTGCATCTTTTTTCTCTGATTATACGGTTTATGGTTTTAATATAAATCCTAATATTAAAATTTCCTCCGAGTTCAGCATACCGGTGATATTGAAATATTCCAGGGGCAGCGCTTCAAACAAACCCGATATTAGCAGCTTTTCTTTTGGCGCAGGAATTAACATGGTTTTTTAATTTAATTTCTATAAAAATTAACATCGTTCTAAAAAATAATAAATTTTAAAAAAACCTTAATGAAATTTTATACCGCTTTATTTTCTTTTCTTATGTTTTTGATCCCGGGGGCATTATTAGCTCAAGCACCAACTTTTGATTGGGCTGTCCAAGCAGGAGGAGGCAGCCAGTCAAGCTATGCAAATAGCACTGCTGTTGATAAATACGGCAACATAATAGTTACAGGGTATTTTGACAGTACAATAACATTTGAAGGGAATGTTTTAAATTCATTTGGCTCCAGCGATATTTTTATTGCCAAATACGATTCCAGCGGAAATATCATTTGGGCTGAACATGCAGGGAGTAAAAGCTACGATTACGGTTATTCCGTAGCAGTTGATACAAATGGAAATATTTTTGTAACCGGTGTTTATTCGGATTCAGCAAATTTTAATTCCATCATTCTGAGAACAGTTTCAGGCGAAGATGTTTTTTTAGCAAAATATTCTCCCAACGGACAATTGCTCTGGATTAGACACGGAGGGGGAGAATATGATGATTTCGGCTCCGGAGTAACAACTGATCGGCAGGGTAATAGTATTGTTACCGGAGGATTTCAATATGATGCTAATTTTAACAGTATCTATCTTAACGGACCAGGAATCAATAATATTTTTGTAGCAAAGTATGATCCCCAGGGGAATATTTTATGGGCTCGAAGTGCCGGAGGAGATAGTTATGATAATATAAGTCAAAGTGTAGCAACAAATAGTAATGGTGATATTTTTATCACCGGAACTATAGGAGATACTGTGACATTTGATAATATTATTGTTAAATCTATTGGATTTGCCGATGTTATGCTTGCAAAATATAATGCCAGCGGAATAATTGCCTGGGTTAAACAAGCTGGGGGTGCAGAGAATTATAATTATGGATACGATATTGCAACCGACAAGAACAATAACATTTATATTACAGGAAACTTTTCAGGAACCGCATCTTTTGGGAGTATTCAAATTTCTAGTTCGACCATTAGTGATTTATTCATTGCCAAGTATGATAATAATGGAACTCCTCTCTGGGTTAAAAAGGATAGTTACTACGGCTATAATTATGAGGGAAGTATAACTTCTGATCCTGCAGGAAATGTATCGGTTGTTTCAGCTTCATATCCCCCCACTTATGAACCGGGTCCAAAATTTCGGCTGAATAAAATGTCCCCTAAAATTAAGGGATCACTAAACAAAAATTTAATATCAAATAAACTTTCAAAAGTTGCGAGCGTCGATCAATATCTTTACATAGACAGGTATAATAAAGATGGCCAGAAAATGTGGAGTAAATCTGTATATAGTGCAGGTTATGGCGGAATTGATAATGCACCTAATGGCGATTTAGTGCTGTCAGGATACTTTTATGATCAAGCTAATTTTGATAGTTTCATATTATACGGCATTGGGTATCCGGATATCTATGTTGCAAAAATTCCGTCGCCTCAACTCAAAATTCCATCAGCTGCTGTACCTTTCGGTTATAAAAGTTTGGTGGATACTACTCATTACATAGCCATAGGAGATACAGCTTCCAAGTATGTAGGACTTAAGAATAACAGTAAAGCAAACCTGCATATTTTTAACATATCGGTAATTGCACCCAAAAATGATTTCCTTTTAGATCCTCTTAGCCAAATTGATACTATCTTTGCTAACCAGGAAGCATATTTGCACATTAATTATACTGCAAAGGATTTGTCAAGTAAAGCATATATCGAAATTGTAAGTGATGCTTCAACAAGTCCCGATACAATAAAGCTTTCAGGATATGGAGCTCCAATACCGTTGGTTTTCCCCTCAGATTCATTAAATTTTGGAAATGTTGATGTAAAAGATACAGTGGAAAATACATTAAGAATTACAAACAACGGTACATTTACTGTTAAACTTTTAGCTGAGAATTTAACAGATCCTACTAATTTTATTTCTAATATATTTAGCGGAACTGTTGCAGATTCAATTAAGCCAAATACTTCAAATGATTATAAAATTAAATTTAGCCCGCAATCTTCCGGGATAAAATCGAGCAAATTAATAGTCACAAACAATTCAACCAAAAGTCTGGATACAATATATTTAACTGGTACCGGCATTATAAGGACTCTCGCTTTTTCTAGTAAACAATTAAATTATGGTAATGTAGATGTTGGTGATTCATTGGGGAAAATAATTACGATAACAAATAGTGGTACTGTGGATATAATTTTTTCAAATAAAAATTTACTGAATCAAACAGATTTTAAATTATCGGAAAAATCTGTACCGGATACTATCCAGCCAGGAAAATCCAAAAATTATAATCTAAAGTTTAATCCTGAAACTTCAGGAACTAAAACCAGCAAATTAATATTCACCAGCAATTCGAAAAGCGGCCTTGATACGGTTAATTTATCAGGAACAGGGATTATTAGAACAATCATATTTTCAAGCAAGCAAATAAATTATGGTAATGCTGATGTAAAAGACACCTTGGAAACAAAATTAAAAATTATAAATACCGGGACTACGGTAATTAAACTTTTAAGTGAAAATTTAACAAATCCAACTGATTTTATTTCCAATATATTTAATGGAACAGTTCCGGATTCAATTCAGCCGGGTGCATCAAATGATTATAAAATTAAATTTAATCCGCAATCTACAGGGATTAAAACAGGTAGATTAATACTTCTTAGCAGTTCTAAAACCAGTCATGATACTATAAGTTTAACCGGCACCGGAATTCTTAGAGCACTCACTTTTTCCAGTAAACAGCTAAATTATGGGAGTATTGATGCCGGCGACTCATTAGGAAAATCTATAACTGTAACAAATAATGGTACAATTGATCTAATATTTTCAAATAAAAATTTACTGAATCAAACAGATTTTAAATTATTGGAAAAATCTGTACCGGATACTATCCAGCCAGGAAAATCCAAAAATTATAATATCAAGTTTAATCCTAAATCTTCAGGAACTAAAACCAGCAAATTAATATTCACCAGCAATTCGAAAAGCGGCTTTGATACGGTTAATTTATCAGGAACAGGGATTATTAGAACAATCATATTTTCAAGCAAGCAAATAAATTATGGTAATGCTGATGTAAAAGACACCCTGGAAACAACATTAAAAATTATAAATAGCGGGACTACGGTAATTAAACTTTTAAGTGAAAATTTAACAAATCCAACTGATTTTATTTCCAATATATTTAATGGTACAGTACCGGATTCAATTCAGCCGGGCACATCAAATGATTATAAAATTAAATTTAATCCTCAGTCTACGGGAATTAAAACATGTAAATTAATACTTCTCAGCAATTCTAAAACCAGTCCAGATACTATAAGTTTAACCGGCACCGGGATTCTTAGAGCGCTCACTTTTTCCAGTAAGCAGCTAAATTATGGGAGTATTGATGTAGGCGACTCATTAGGAAAATCTCTAACTGTAACAAATAATGGTACAATTGATATAATATTTTCAAATAAAAATTTAACAAATCAGACTGATTATAAATTATCGGAAATGTCTGTACCTGATACAATCCACCCTGGGAAATTCAAAAATTATAATATCAAGTTTAATCCGGAATCTTCTGGAATTAAAACCGGTAAATTAATTTTTAGCAGCAACTCAAAAAGCAGCCCTGATTCGGTTGATCTATCGGGTGTCGGGATTATCAGAACACTTTCTTTTTCAAGCAAGCAGATAAATTATGGAAATGTTGATGTCGGCGGCTGGCTGGAAAAATCAATATCTCTTACAAATGGCGGTACGGTAGATATAGTAATTTCAAATAAAAATTTAACCGAACCAAGTGATTTTACTTTAATGGATTCATCTGCAACAGACACAATTCATTCCTTAAAATCAAAAGATTATACAATTAAATTCAATCCGAAATCTTCAGGAATTAAAGCAGGTAAACTCATATTTACAAGCAATTCCAAAACAAGCCCTGATACTGTAAACTTAAACGGTACTGGAATACAAAGAGCCCTTACTATTTCAACGAGGGAACTAAATTTTGGAAATGTTGATGTCGGCAGTTCATTAGTAAAACCTGTAACCATAACAAATAATGGTACGATAAATATAATATTTTCAAGTAAAAATTTAACCAATCAAACTGACTTTAATTTACCCGGAATTTCTACACAAGATACAATTTCTCCAGGAAAATCTAAAGATTATAATTTTGAATTTAATCCGAAATCTTCCGGATTTAAAACAGGAAAATTAATATTTACGAGTAATTCACAAAGCAGCCCGGATACTGTTAATCTGCTGGGAACCGGAATCCTTAGAACACTCACTTTTTCAACCAAGCAGATAGATTACGGTAATGTTGATGTAAACGGCTGGCTGGAAAAATCAATATCTCTTACAAATGGCGGTACGGTAGATATAGTAATTTCAAATAAAAATTTAACAAACAGCAATGATTTTACATTAATGAATACCTCGATACCTGATACAATTCATTCGTTAAAATCAAATGACTTGTTGGTAAAATTTAATCCGATGTCCCCGGGCATTAAAACAAGTAACTTAATAATAACGAGTAATTCTAAAACCAGTCCGGATACTGTAGATTTAACCGGAACGGGAATTCAAAGAACTCTTACTTTTTCAACAAGGGAAATAAATTTTGGTAATGTAGATGTCGGAAGTTCTTTGAAAGACTCTATAGCTGTTACAAATAATGGTACAGTAGATATTATATTTTCTAATAAAAACTTAATTGATCAAAGTGATTTCAGTTTATTGGAAGTAACAGTTCCCGATACAATTCATGCGGGAAAATCTAAAAATTATAATTTTGAATTTAAACCGAACACTGCGGGGTATAAAGCAGGTAAATTAATATTCACTGGAAATTCAGAAAGCAGTCCGGATACTTTAAATTTAGTAGGAAACGGTATTATCCGAAATCTTAGTTATTCAAGTCGGTATATCAATTATGGGAACGTCGATGTCGGCGGTGAACTTGAAAAGATTTTAACAATCACTAATAGCGGTACTGTGGCTATTATATTTTCCAGCATATTTTTAAGTGATCAAATTAATTTTAGTCTGACAAACGTATTAACAACGGATACAATTCATGCTAATAATTCAAAAGATTACACTATTAGATTTAATCCTAAAACAGCAGAAATTAAAAAAGCCGGTCTGATATTTACGGGCAATTCAGCGAGCAGCCCGGATACGGTATTTTTAACAGGGACGGGAATTTTCAGAACTGTAACCTTTTCAACCAGGCAGCTGGATTATGGAAATGTAGATGTCGGTAACTCACTCCAAAAATCTATAAATATAACAAATAATGGGACTGTAAATATAATATTCTCAAATAAATCATTAACAAATCCAACGGATTTCAGCTTGCTTGATTCCTCTGTCCCTGATACGCTTCATCCAGGAATATCAAAAGGATATAGAATTAAGTTTACTCCTAAATCTCCGGGTAATAAAACAGGCGAGATAATATTCAGCAGTAATTCCGAAGGCGGTTCCGATACATTAGCTTTAACCGGCAAGGGTACCTCAGCAGTACTGAGCTTATCCGGTAAACAAATAGACTTCGGAAGTATTAAAATAAACAGTGATTCAATATCTGCCTTAAAAATATCGAATAGCGGTACAGGAAATTTAATAGTAAGTAATTATTCAATAATAGGCTCAAGCTCAAGTGATTTTACAATAATTAATAATGCAGTTCCCGACACGATATTTCCTGCTGCTTCAATAAACATAAATATAAAGTTTACTCCGGCTGCCTCGGGCAATAAAAATGCATTATTGGTGATTTTTAGTAATTCAACATTATTAACAGATACGGTTAGGCTAATAGGCAAGGGAGCATCGGTTATATCAGTAGAATTGCCTGCAGATAATAATGTTGGTCAAAATACGGATTTGACAATCAGTCCGCCTCAAGGTTTCAATTTTAATAGTAATAAGTTGTACTACAGAAGAGCGGGAGAAACCGCCTATCAGCAGACAGATTTAACATTGTCGAATAATTCATATACGGGGGTGATTCCGGCTTCATATTCGACAATCAGGGGAATACAGTATTACATAGTATTTTCAGAAGAAGGTTATACAGTAACATATCCAGCTAATAACCCGGCAAATAATCCGGCATATATATCAGTTAGTGTTCCTGAATATACTTATCCGACTGCAATGAAAAGCTCGGTATACCGGATGATTTCAATCCCATTGCTTATATCAAACCCTCAGATAGACTCTGTCCTTGGGAGCAGTTACGGAGTATACAATAATACAAAGTGGAGGATACTAAGATGGAACCCGGCAGCAAATTCATATAGTGAATATCCAAGTTTAAATGGAGATTTGGTACCGGGGAATGCATTCTGGTTTATAGAAAATGATAGTAAAAGTTTTAATATAAAAAATGCGGTTACGGTATCCTCATCCGAAACATTTAGTGTAAAACTGCTGCCGGGTTGGAACCAGATTGGTGACCCTTATGCTTATCCGGTAGATTGGGATAGTGTAACGAACTCGGGTCAGGTTCAGCCTCCGATACACTGGAACCCGGATA
>CAVUCR010000043.1:0-24577 GCA_963739895.1 uncultured Ignavibacteria bacterium
TGTGTATACTACTGGTACGGTTGCGTATTGCTCGAAACTACAAAAGCAAGAAAAAAATATTTTATTGACAATAATATTTGTTCAGGGGTTTGTGACAGATCGAGCCACCGCAACGGGAGAAAATCTGCGATGACGGCGATCCAAGGATTCATCGAGGCCAACTCGCCGTCCAGGCGCGCTCGGCGTTCATTCCGTTGATCACTTTCACTTTGCAGTCCCCGATCTCGGGGTCGCGCAAAATTTCTACGGCGAATTCGGTCTCAACGTCGGGCGAAACGGCAACCTGCTGACCCTCAGGACGGTCGAGCAGCCCCATGTCTGGGGCAGTATCAGCGAAGGCCCGCGCAAGAAATTCGGATATGTCTCATTTGGCGCATTCGAGGACGACATCGAGAAATTTTCCGAACGCCTGCAACAGATGGGGGTGAGGCGCCTCGATCCGCCGCCGGAAATCGAATGGAACAGGGTTGTGGTTCCACGATCACGACGGCGTGCTCGTCGAGATCAAGGTTGCGGCAAAGTCGTTCAGCCGGACGAAAAAAGCCGGTTCACGTCTCGCTCGGCCGGTCCCGGCGAACGCGGTGCGCCCTACCGCAGCAAAACGCCCCGTATCGCGCTGCGCCGTCTCGCTCACGTCCTGATGTTTACGCGTGATGTGCGCAAAGCCATCGAGTTTTACACGCGCGTCCTCGGTCTTCGGCTGTCCGACCATTCCGGCGACAACATCGCCTTTCTCCACGGCATCCACGGTAGCGATCACCATATGATCGCATTCGCGCGCTCGAACGCGCCCGGCCATCATCATTTCAGCTGGGACGTCGGATCGGTCGATGAGATCGGCGCCGGCGCGATGCACATGCTCAATAAAGGCTTTGCCAAGGGCTGGGGATTGGGCCGCCACGTGCTCGGCTCAAATTACTTCCACTACGTCCAGGACCCCTGGGGCAGCTTTTCCGAATACTCCGCCGATATCGACTACATCCCGGCAACGACGGATTGGCCGAGCGGCGATCATCTGGCGGAAGATTCCTTCTATGCCTGGGGTCCGAATGTGCCGGAGGACTTCGTCCACAATTACGAGGCCTAGTTTAGCGCCGCTCCGGCTTCCGCGCCTTCGCCTGTGTGGCGAGAAAACGCGACAGCCGCGCGCGGACCGCATCGGCTTGTTCCGGCGTCCATTTGCGCAAACCCTCGCCGGTCTTCATGCCAAGTTTGCCGGCGGCCACGATGTCACGCAAATACGGGTGCGGGGCGGAGCAGGTGCGGTAGAGATCAGCATAGCACCTCGGCGATTCTCAAGGTCTATTTCTCTGTTTAATATTGAATATATAATTGCCTGGTTATAGTTGGAATCAAAAGGAGGCTTACCTGTCAGCATTTCATACATCACTATTCCTAATGCCCAAATGTCTGTCCTTTGATCTGCTTCTTCTCCAAGTGCCTGTTCAGGAGACATATAATTGCACGTACCAGTTGTAGATTCTGTTTCAGTCAATTGAGTTCTTCCTGATGACTTTGCTAATCCGAAATCCAGTATCTTTATAATTCCTTCATTTGTAATAAAGATATTAGCAGGCTTTATGTCTCTGTGAACTATTCCTTTCTCATGTGCTTTATTTAAACCTTCAGCTATTTGTAATATAATTTTAATAGTTTCCGTAATATCAAGTGCCCCCCCTTCAATTTTATTCTTTAACGTTTCACCTTCGTAGTAAGCCATAACTATGAACAATTGTCCTTCTGCAGTTTCACCAATTTCATGAATATTGCATATGTTAGAATGATCAAGCGCTGATGCTGACTGAGCTTCATGAATGAATCTTTTTTTAGCTTCTTTATCAAAAGAAAAAGAGGGAGGAAGAAATTTAAGGCCTACAGTACGGTTGAGTTTGATGTCTTCAGCTTTATATACAACACCCATCCCGCCTACACCAAGTTTATCTAAAATTTTATAATGTGAAATTGTCTGGCCTATCATTTTAAGCCTCCAATTAAATAAACTTTGAAGGATAAAAGCGTGGAAAGGCTTACATTCGCCGATTTTTGAAGAATTCTATAGTGAGAAATATTTTCCCTGATCATAAAACCCCCGCTATATTAACAATCAACAGGATTAAAACAATATATCTAGGGAGGAATAATATTATATTGTTTTAGGATTGTTTAATACAATGGTAGCTTTTTTCAGGTTAAAAATCAATAAAAATGTTGAATATAGGATATTAATTGAAAGCCCTTCGAAATATATAAAAACATAATATATCTAACTTAGTAAAAGACCTCATCCTATAATCCTTCTCCTGGGAGGAGAAGGATTTGTTGTCAGTAAATCGATAAATTAGTAGCCGGATCTATATATATTATTCCTATCTTCACTTAATATATTACAATATATGATAACTACTGTATACTTTCTAAAATCATAAAAACTTAATTTTAAAGGGGTGAGTGGTATATTTTTGTTAAGTAAGAATTAAGTTGAAGATGAGACTGACTTGGCTTAAAGCTTCTGCTTTCATTATAGTTATAAAGGATTAGGCTGGTAAATCCAAACCTCCAAGGTTTTTGGCATAGCCACCACTATGTGGGAAAACCTCGGAGGTTTTGGCGC
The DNA here is from genome assembly GCA_963739895.1 of uncultured Ignavibacteria bacterium. Taxonomy (GTDB): domain Bacteria; phylum Bacteroidota; class Ignavibacteria; order Ignavibacteriales; family Ignavibacteriaceae; genus CAVQBP01. Next base: position 2,612 of record CAVUCR010000043.1, read on the forward strand.
TCATATTATTTTATCAATAAAAGCTTTTTCGCTGCAGTAAAATTGCCTGCTTTAAGCTGATAGAGATACACACCGCTTGGCAAGTTTGCTGCATTCCAGGTTACTTCATAATTGCCTGCAGGTTTTTCTTCATTAATTAAAGTTGCTATTTCTCTTCCCAAAACATCATATACAATTAAATGTACGGAACGAAAATTTTCGTTCCCTACGGTTTGCGCGGGGATTGAATATTTTATTGTTGTAGTTGGATTAAACGGATTTGGATAGTTCTGGTAAACAGCAAATTCTCCTGGAGTTGTTAGTTCTTCGTCAACATCTGTGACCGGAGACTTCAAAGAATTTTCATAAGCACCCAGGTCAGGAGGAAAACCGGAAGGAGTACATCTTGGATTCCCGTCGAAATCACAGGAAGGAATTCGATACCAAACATTTTCTATGTTTACAGAATCTGTACCTGCTCCAATACAAAGCGATGAATCAGAAAGATGGAAATCATCTTTTTCTTTATCCGTAAATAAAGGATCACAATCAATATTATTTTCATACAATCCTATATATTTAGTTCCTACTTCCTGCTCCGCCAAATCCTTCTTTTCCCCCCTCGATATCGTTAAAGAAAAAATGCGGGTCTGAGTTAATATCTAAAAGATTTACCTGTTTACCATCTGGGGATGTATTTCCCCATAGTAATATTATTTATTAGGATCGGATCGGCATTGTTATTACAACAAAAACCACCTCCATGGGATGCGCTATTATTAACAATTGTGTTGTTTATAATTTTTGATTTATCATCCATCCAACATTTAATACCGCCACCTTCACCCTCAATTCCAAATGATTGGTTATTAATTATTATGTTGTTGGTTATTATTGTGTTGGATGACATAGTGAAAATTCCGCCTCCTGCTCTGGTAGTTATATTATTAGATATAATATTACCCGACACCGTCGGTGCATTATAATAACAAAAGATAGGGCCGTGGCAACCCTTATTATTAGAAAAAACATTATTTAATATAGCAGCATTGCTGTAAACACATAGGATCGAACAATCGGTAGTGCCTTCATTGTTTAAGAAAGTATTATTTTTTATTAATGGTGAAGCAGATTCTATATAGATTGCAGAACCTCCTGTCGCAACTGAGATTTCACCATTGTTCATATTGAATTCAAAGAGTGAATTAGACACTATAATTTTACCAAATCCATGGATGAAAATTGCACCGCCTCTTCTATCATCTCCAGTATTAACCCCAGTATTTGCTTTCCCATATTTAAATGAACAATATATAAGTTTCGAGGTATCGTTTGTATTTGGAGTGTTGATAAACCTTACTCCGTGCCAACCAGCATTTTTATCTTCAGCAGTAAATCTTATCGAGTCTTTCTTTGAACCAATTGCAAGCAGCCTTCCCTGAACATTAAGTTTGTAGTGTCCCATAAAAACAACTTCCACTCCCGGCTCAATAGTAAGTGTCGAATCGTTTGGAATTATTATTTCTCCATTTATATGATAAGGTGAGTTTGCAAGTGTCCATGTTCCGCTTACATTACCTGCAGCAACGACTGTATGAAATGAAGGATCATATTCCCATACATTATAACTGATTGTTGTTGCCCAATTCGATGTTCCTCCAATTACATAAACCTTCTCATTTACTACAGCACCTGTGAACCATGCAAGATTCTTTGGCATATTTCCTTTTGTTTCCCAAGTATCGTTATCTGGATCATATATTTCTATTGTTGCTAATGATGCACCATATTCTATTTGAGCTCCCCCAATAGCATAGATTTTCCCGTCAACTAAATATGTTTGAAAGGCGAATCTTGGCGTTGGCATATTTTGTTTCTTTGTCCAAGTATCCGTTTGCGGGTCATAGACATATACTACTGAAGATGCACTATAGTATCCTCCACCTAATGCATAGATTAATCCGTTGTTCACAGTTATAGATAACACTCCTCCTCCTTCGGGAATAGGTTTTTTCTCTGTCCATGTATTTGTAACTGGATCATAAGCTTGACAATTGCGTTGATTATAATTACCTCCTATTATGTATATCATACCATCAACTACGGCTGCCTTCATACCTAATCGATTATCAAGCATATTTGCCTTTGTTGTCCAGGAATTAGTGACAGGATCATAAGCTTCTACCTTGTTCTTAGCATTTGGGTAGCCGCCACCAATAGCATAAATAATTCCGTCTACAACAGCAGTAGTAAGAAATCCTCTTGCAGTCGGCATAGGTTCTTTTTCTTCCCAGGAATCTATGGAAGGATCATAAACTAAATTGTATGCTAGATCATTAAGACCACCAGCAGTAGTACCACCAAGCACATATATTTTACCATCCACAACACAGGCAGAACCTCCACCCTTTGGTAAATCTTTTTTCTTTGTCCATCCATCTTGAGCATGGATATATACAGAAATAAAAATTATACAGACGACAATAAAGACATATTTTTTAAAGTAAAAATTATTCATAATAATCTCCTACAAAAATTATTTCAGCAGTCATCCCGAATTATCGGGATGACTGACTTTAATTCAGCATGGATCAATGCGATTTGTAGAAACCGTCGCCACTGCCATACCATCCTTCAGGTGGCGTACCCCAAGCAGTTATAGTGCTATTAAAAAAGGTTTGCATCCCGTCAATAGTTCCGCCTTTTCCATGCCCCACTATCTTTAAGGGCAGCGTAAAGTATATATCACTGCCAGGCATCTTACTCCTATATCCTTCATAGGTACCTTCCCATACTCCACCACCAACATCTGCTGTTGGTGTTAATGTATATGTTCCATGCACAGGACCTTCTCCAGAAACAGCATCCATTGTTGCACTTAGATAGTGGATCATAATTCCCGATACAAGTGGATCGGAAGAAGTAACTAATTCCTTTACACCCACCTTCTTTAGCTGCCACTTTCCCCCTGGCACAAGCTTAACGTCTCCTCCGAATGGAGGTTCTATAGGATAATGGGAAAAGGTGAAATTGGTAATAACTGCTTTTTCTAATGAACCTTGCTGATCAATGGGATCTACCAGCGACTGCGATTTATCGGAACAGCCAATCAGCGTAAGTCCCACGAAAGCTAAAAGAACAGCTGCAAATTTGAAATACTTCATAAAGTATCCTCCCTCTCTTTGTTTGAATTTAGTACTATTCATTTAATTACGTTTGCAGCTAAACCCAAAAAAGTGCCAGCAAATAATTGTAAGTGTTTTAATTTACTAAGTCACTGTTATTTATGAAGTTATAAAATGAATCACGTTGAGGTAGGCAATAAGAGATTTATCTAAAATAGCCCGCCAATATTGACGAATTTATAAATAGAATTTTTAACTTTAACTTGCTCTTGTATACCCGCCGGTATATCTGCCGAAGTTTTAACAAAGGCAGAAACTTTAGTGAAGGTGGGTTCTTGGACTTTGCTTGGTATCGTCTAAGAATGTTATCTTCCAATCGGCTTTGTTTTCAACTACGATGGAAAGATATTCCTTATTGCAATATCTCAGTTAAAAGTTGATATTTGGGATTTCTAACCCACTCCTAAATCCCCTCCGGTGGAGGGGACTTTCATTATCATTCATATCTTTTCACTACTAAGTTCTATCTTTTTATATACAAATAAACTGTAGTTAAAAAAATTACTAAAAAGTTATTTAGATAAGAAAATTTATATTTTGTGTTTATTACTTAGGTGTTGTTATTATCTCCAAGCGAACGCATTGTCCCCTCCTAGGAGGGGCGAGGGGTGGGTCTTTTTGTATTATTTCGGTTTTATTATTTTCAATTTTGTCATCTTGTACCGCATAGCATGTTCAGAGATATTTAATAAACGTGCTGCTTTTGATTGATTCCAGCTGCAGCTATTTAAAGTTTTTCTAATTAATTCCTCTTCATAATCTGTTAAGCTTTCACTTAAAGATTTTGTTTCAGGAATATTTTCGAAATTCTTTTTTACCTTTTTAAGTTCCTTTCAGTAATTCGGGCGGCAATATTTTTCTATCAATAATTTTCTGCTTTTTAGTAGTCAGGGTAACTAATCTTTCAATTAAATTTTCCAGCTCTCTTATATTTCCGGACCAACGTCGCTGTTTCAAATAATCCAATACTTCTTCATGAATTCCTTCAATTTCTTTATTTTGTTCAAGAGAAAATTTCTTGAGGAAATGATCAGCAAGGAATGGAATATCTTCTGCTCTATCATTTAAGGAAGGGACAAAGATAGGATAAACATTCAAGCGGTAATATAAATCTTCTCTGAAATTTTTTTCAATAACCAATTTTTGAAGAGAAGAGCTTGAAGCAGTTATAATACGGACATTTACTTTCCTGGATTGATTGCTGCCGACTGGACGAACCTCTTCATCCTGTAGAACTCTGAGCAGTTTTGATTGCATATCAAAAGGTAGATTATTTATCTCATCCATAAAGAGAGTTCCGCCGTTTGCTTCTTCAAGCAATCCTTTACGATTAGAAGAAGCACCGGTAAATGCTCCTTTAATATGTCCGAATAATTCACTCTCAACTAAGTTAGGCTGAATTGCCCCGCAGTCAATCGCAACAAAATTATTTTGATTTCTTGTGCTTAATTTATGTACTGCTCTGGCAACCAGTTCTTTACCTGTTCCGCTTTCTCCTTCCAGTAATATTCTCACATCACAGCGGGCTGCCGCTTCAATTGATTGCAGCAGCTCGATAAACTTTTTGCTTTTTCCAAGTAATCCCAGCATTGTATATTTGCTTAATAGAGCTTGTTTCGGGAGTGGAGATATAAAAAATTGAGAGAGATCCTGAATGCAATGAAGGAAGGGGGAAGCAACTGCAGAAAATTTCTCAATTAAAGAAAGATCATCATCGGTGAAAGCTCTCTCTCTTTCATTATCTAAAAGTAATAAAGTACCGATTATAATGTTCTCCACTCTGAATGGCACACAAATAGCGGATTTAGCCTCTACTTTATCAAATAGTTTTTTCCTGAAACGATTATCCGATTTTAAATCAGGACTAAGTAATGAGCTGTTATTTAAAATCACCCATCCGCTGATGTTTGTATGAATAAAATTATGCTGCACATCATCAATGTTTCTTTCAGCATAAATTGTCTTAATTGTATTCCGCGTCTTTGGATTTATCATCATAATTAATGCTGCATTGGAATTTACAAGATTAGATGCTTTTTCAACAACCAATCGCAGCACTTCTTCATAATCATTCTGCTGACCAAGCACCTGAGCAAGTTCTACTAGTGATTCTAATTTTGTAGTGTAGCTTGAGTTAGTATTGTTATTCATTATTTTTCCTATTAACTCCGTTAGGAGTTAAATATTTGTAAAACAATATAAAAGAAGAGAAAGCTGAACTCCGAAGGAGTTCAATATTTCTGCGGGTTGGATTAAGTTATATTTTAAACTCATAAAACTATATGAATAAATAAACATCTTCATATTTAACATTAAACGCCTTTACGTTTTAATATATTCTTCTTTAAAGACATTTATATAGAACTCCTAACGGAGTTCCGTTTTTATTTGGTTATTTATTCTACAAATATTGAACTCCTCCGGAGTTCAAACGTGCAGCAACTTTATTTTTCTTCTTTTATACATTCTAATTTTGTATTTAATATTGCAACTGTCATAATTTATTTGTCCTATTAACTCCATTAGGAGTTAAATATTTGTAACGACAAAACAAAACAGGGAAATTTGAACTCCGTAGGAGTTCTATATCAATATTTTGTGTCATCGATCAACTTCGGGTTTTTCTTTAAACGCTTTTAAAATTAAGATTGATATCCATTAATTATCTTCTTAACTCCGTTAGGAGTTATATATTTATAGAAAATAGAAAACACACAGAAATTAGAACTCCGATAGGAGTTCAATATTAATATTTTAGACCATCGAAATATTTGAATAAAAAAACATCTTCGTATTTAACATTAAACGCCTTTACGTTTTAATATATTCTTCTTTAAAGACATTTATATAGAACTCCTAACGGAGTTCCGTTTTTATTTGGTTATTTATTCTACAAATATTGAACTCCTCCGGAGTTCAATCGAAATGAATTTCTTTCTTTCTTTTTCATAAGGTGTATTTTAACAAATTCAACCGGGGAATCTAATTTTATTGTACAGTAAATATTAAAATTACAATCCATTAATTGTCCTACTAACTCCGTTAGGAGTTAAATATTTATAGAAAATAGAAAACACACAGAAATTAGAACTCCATCGGAGTTCAATATTAATATTTTAGACCATCGAAATATTTGAATAAATAAACATCTTCGTATTTAACATTAAACGCTTTTAACATTTTATTATATTCATCTTTGAATGTAACTCGTTTATGATGTTTTTCCTGGTTAAGTATATATTTAACAACCTTATCTATTTGAGAATGTGAATAGGAGAACGCACCATAACCTTCCTGCCAATGGAATTTACCCCTCAACCATTTCTTTTCATTAATAAAATCAGTTGAGGATACTTTTACATCTTTTACTAGATCAGAAATTGCATTCTTCGGGTTCAATCCTAAAAAAATATGAGCGTGATCGGACATAATATTTATTGCAATCAGCTTATTCCCTTTGTTTTGGACAATTCCTGTTATATATTTCATTAATTCATCTTTAAAAGAAGAATGAATTAATCTATCTCTATGTTCAACTGCAAACACAATATGAATATATAATTGTGTATATGTATTTGCCATTTAGATACCCCCATTTTTTATTTTAATTGTTAAAAAATAGTTTGAACCCTTTATATAGAAATCCTATGGAGCTCTTTCGAAAGTACATGTCTTCTTTTATATTTAAGCAAATTCAAATAAAGATTCTAATAGTCTATGTTAAGATTATTATTTTTTTGCTATTAACTCCTTTAGGAGTTAAATATTTGTAGAAATAGAACAAAACAGAAATATTAGAACTCCGTAGGAGTTCAATATTAATATTTTTAATCATTGAAATATTTGAATAAATGAGCATCTTCTTATTTAATATTGAACATATATTGTTTGCATGAATGGATGATTGCATGAATAGGCTTCTTCACAAGCGCTCAGGTTTTCATGCACTCATGCCTCTTTTTCATGTTATAAAACCAATTGTCTTTAGACAGTTTATAAAACGTTCATCGTTCCGTACACTTTGCCACTCGGGATCTACGTTTAGCCAATGCAATTTTGGATCGACTTCTTCAACAGATTTTTCTACCCAGTTTAATGCTTCTTCCTGCTTGCCCGCATGACTGAATAGTATTGCAATATCATATGGCGAAACATAGTGGTACTTATAAATTTCAGCTAAACTGATTGCTGCTGTTTCAATTGCATTTTCAGTACCAGCTTTTTCCATTGCCTGGGTGATATTATTTAATCCAGTAATTGAAAATATTTTTTTGCAAACTTCTATGGCTTCTTCTTTTTTATTCATAAAAGAAAGAGTACGCCATAAGAACATTAATCCCCATAAAAAAGGAGGCTTTATTTCAGTGTATTTAGAAAGACGGTTAAAAGTTTTATCATATTTAGCATTATAGAAATCTGGAAAAACAGCACATATTTCTGAATAATCGGACAATGGATCCAATTTTTTGGATCTTTCAGCAAATTTTCTTGCTGAATCAAATTGACCCATAGATACCAGATAAATACTATAATTTCTTAAAGCATTTACATTATTGGGATTTAATTTTAGTCCGCATTGATATGCTTTATCTGCTTCCATCCTTTTCCACTCTAAAACAGCGCTTAATAAACCTAAAAGATCATAACCTTCACATAGATTTTCATCTATTTCAAAAATCTTTTGAACACATTTCCTGATATCTTTTATTACTTCCGATGTTCGTTTAAGTCCAAAGTATGCTCTGCCAAAATATATAGTTCCTAAACCAGAATAAGCAGGAGCATGGTTAGGGTCTATTTTAAGTACCTCATTTAATAATTCCTCAGCTTTATCAAATAAATTAATATCAATCTGGTAGGAACTATACATCGCCTGCTGATATAATTTGTAAGCTTCAATATTGTCTGTATATCGTTTAAGCAGCTTTTCTTTTTCAGTTTCAAGAAGCTTTACTTTTAATTTATCCACAATGGTTAGAGAGATTTCATCCTGTATTTTGAAATATATCTTTTAACTCCCGGTCGTATCTTTCCGACCAAAGGTGATACCCATCTATGACATTTATCAGCTGAGCGGTGATGCGCACCCTACTACCGGATTTTCTTACGCTTCCTTCAAGTACTGTTCTTACATCTAATTTTCTACCTATTTTTCTTACATCATAACTCCCGCCTTTGAAAGTAAATGCAGAAGTTCGTGCAACAACTTTCAGGTCTCTTATCCTGGATAATGCATTTATCAATTCTTCAGTTAAGCCGTCACAAAAGTATTCCTGTTCTGGATCCGCACTCATATTTACAAACGGCATTACTGCTATTGACTGGGATGGTCTTGGGGCAGGGAGTTCAAACTGATAAGACTGGATTTCTTTTTCATTTGTAACATTCCTTAAATCATCAATCATCAATCCTAAATCCTCATACCTGTCTTCTCTATCTTTAGCAATTGATTTTTCTAAAATATTTAAAAGCTTATCAGGTATATCTTCGCGGAATTTCCTTGCATCTTCCGGTTCCTGGTTTAAGATTAAATAAACTATTGCTTGTTCATATTCTGCTTTAAAAGGCTGCTGTCCTGTCAGCATTTCATATAAGATTATTCCTAAAGACCAAATATCTGTTCTATGATCAACTTTCTCTCCCTTTATTTGTTCAGGTGACATGTAATCCGTAGTTCCGAATTTCATTCCTATTCTTGTAAATTGAGTTTGGTCTATTTTCTTGGCTAAACCGAAATCAAGTATCTTGACAATTCCATCTTTTGTGATAAATATATTTGCCGGTTTAATGTCCCTGTGAATAATCCCTTTTTCATGTGCCTTGCTTAATCCTTCTGCTATCTGGGTTATTATCTTTACTATTTCATCTACGCTTAATAATTCTCTGCAAATTTTATTCTTTAGAGTTTCTCCTTCATAATAATCCATGGAAATGAAAAGTAGACCATCTTTAGTTTCATCTATTTCGTGTATTGTACAGATATTATTGTGCTGAAGGGATGAAGCCGCTTGAGCTTCATTAATAAATCTTCGTTTGGATTCTTCATCTTTTGTGAATGATTCAGGTAAGACTTTTAGAGCAACAGTTCTTTTGAGCTTTAAATCCTCGGCTTTGTAGATAATTCCCATCCCACCTTCGCCGAGTTTTTCTATAATCTTATAATGCGATATAATTTTTTCAATCATTTCAACATTCTACAAAAAACAATCTTTAGTTTTACCATTGATTATTTAATAAGAGTTTAGTTTATGAAACCTTATTTTTGTTTTTAATCTTAGTAACTCCCACTCCTCTTCAGTTAATTAAACCTTATAACCTTATAGAACCTGCTCATTGAATGGTGTAGAATAAGGTAATAAGGTTGAAAATATTGATTGTATTTCTTGTTACTAAGGTCAAAATGATTTAATGAGGTTTCCTCCTTTTATTTTATAAAACCAATTGTCTTTAGGCATTTTATAAAACGTTCATCATCCCGTAAACTTTGCCATTCTGGATCACAATTCAAAAAGTGTAATTTGGGATCTACTTCTTCAACAGCTTTTTCCAGCCAGTAAAAAGCTTCTTCCTTTTTACCTGCATGAATGAATAAAAGTGAAAGATCATAAGGTGAGGTGTAGCGGTCCTGATAAATCTCAGCAATACAATTAGCTGCAGTTCCAATTGCTTCGTTATAACCTGCTTTCTCCATCACCTGAACAATATCATTCCTGCCTGATACTAAAAATGATTTTTTGCATGCATCTACAGCTTCTTCTTTTCTGTTCATTAATGACAGTGCTCGCCATAATGTCCATAAACCCCACCAGAAAGGAGGTGCTAATCCCAGGTATTTTGAAAGACGCTTAATGACTTTTTCATAATTTAAAGTACAGAAATCGGGCAGAGACGCACAAAATTCTCCATAGTCGTAAAGGGGATCGATATTTTTAGCTCTCCCAATTAATTTTTTAGCATATTCGAAATCTCTCCATGATGACCTGTTGATACTGAAGGTTAATAGAGCAAATACATTATTTGGATTTAATTCCACACTTCGCTGCCAGGCAGACTTTGCTTCAACCCATTTCCATTCAAGGCATGCATTGAATAAAGCCAGCATGTCATAAGCTTCACTTAGATTTTCATCAATCTCCATAGTTTTTTCAATGTATTTCTTCATATCTTCTTTAATCTCGCAAGTTCTTTTTATGCCAAAGTAAGCCATTGAGAAATAACAATCTCCCAGTCCATAATATGCTAGAGCGTAGTTACTATCTATTTCAAGAGCCCTATGGAAATATTCAATCGCTTTGTTAAATAAATTAAAATTGAACTGATTGAAAAAATAATGTCCCTCCAAATAAAGATTATAGGCTTCTACATTATCAGTATAACGCTTGAATAGCTTTTCTTTTTCATTTTCAAGAAGCTTGACTTTAAGTGTATTAGTAATAGCAAGGGAGATTTCATCCTGTATTTTAAATATGTCTTTTAATTCCCGGTCGTATCTTTCCGACCAAAGGTGATACCCATCTATGACATTTATCAGCTGAGCGGTGATGCGCACCCTACTACCGGATTTTCTTACGCTTCCTTCAAGTACTGTTCTTACATCTAATTTTCTACCTATTTTTCTTACATCATAACTCCCGCCTTTGAAAGTAAATGCAGAAGTTCGTGCAACAACTTTCAGGTCTCTTATCCTGGATAATGCATTTATCAATTCTTCAGTTAACCCATCACAAAAGTATTCCTGTTCAGGATCCGCACTTATATTTACAAAGGGCATTACCGCTATAGATTGCGATGGTCGCGGGGCAGGGAGTTCAAAGTGATAAGACTGAATCCCGTTTTCATTCAATACATTCCTTAAATCATCAATCATCAATCCTAAATTGTCATACCTGTCTTCTCTATCTTTAGCAATTGATTTCTCCAAAATATTTAAAAGCCTATCAGGAGTATCTTCTCGAAATATTCTCACATCTTCCGGATCCTGGTTTAATATTAAATAGACTATTGCCTGTTCATAGTCTGCCTTAAACGGCTGCTGTCCTGTCAGCATTTCATATAAGATTATTCCTAAAGACCATATATCAGTTCGATGATCGACTTTTTCTCCCTTTATCTGTTCAGGTGACATGTAATCCGTAGTTCCGAATTTCATTCCTGTTCTTGTAAATTGAGTCTGATCGATTTTCCTGGCTAAACCGAAATCAAGTATCTTTACAATTCCATCTTTTGTAATAAATATGTTTGCAGGTTTTATATCTCTGTGAATAATACCTTTCTCATGTGCCTTGTTTAATCCTTCTGCTATCTGTGTGATTACGTTTAATATTTCTTCAATACTAAGTAACTCTTTGCAAATTTTATTCTTTAGAGTTTCACCTTCATAATAATCCATGGAAATGAAAAGCTGCCCATCTTCGGTTTCATCAATTTCGTGTATCGTACAGATATTATTATGCTGAAGTGAAGATGCAGCTTGAGCTTCATTAATAAATCTTCTTTTGGATTCTTCCTCTTTAGTAAATGATTCAGGTAAGACTTTGAGAGCTACAGTTCTTTTGAGCTTTAAATCCTCGGCTTTGTAAATAATGCCCATACCACCCTCGCCGAGCTTTTCAAGAATTTTATAATGTGATATAGTTCTGTCAATCATGTTTTAAAGCCAATTTTCTTAAGGTATTTTATAAAGCGATTATCATTTTGTACGTTCTGCCAATCAGGGTCACAATTTACAAAGTGCAATTTAGGATCTACCTCATCAATAGCTATTTCCAACCATGTTAAAGCTTTCTCTTTTTCCCCCGCATTAATGAATAAAAGTGAAATATCATAAGGCGAAGTATATTGGTATTTATAAAATTCCGCCATTGTATAGGCTGTAATTCTAATGGCATCCTCAATTCTGGTTTTTTCTATAACCTTTACAACTTCATTTATGCCAATCGCTAAAAATGACTTCTTGCAGGCATCTACAGCTTCTTCTTTCCTATTCAATAAAGAAAAAGTCCGCCATAGAGTCCATAAACCCCACCAAAATGGGGGATTTAATTTTAAATATTTTGAAAGTCTCTCAACGACACGCTCAAATTTGAACGTACAAAAATCCGGAAATGCAGCGCATACTTCTACGTAATTGGAAAGCGGATCAATAATCTTAGCTTTTTTTGCTAATTTTCTCGCAAAATCAAATTGTTTAAATGTAGTACGATTAATACTATAATCAACAATATGTCCAACATTATAAGGTGTTAATTCCTGACTGCGTCGCCATGCTGCTTCAGCTTCAGTCCATTTCCATTCGAGGCATGCATTAAATAATCCTAAAAGATCATAAGCTTGACAAAGATTTTCATCAATATCAAGAGCTTTCTCAATGCAATTTTTCATATCATTTTTGACGTCCCGGGTTCTCTTTATTCCAAAGTAAGCCAAATAGAAATGACACATTCCAAGACCATAGAAAGCAGGAGCAAACTTAGGATCTATTTCCAGGGCTTTATTAAAATAGTTAATAGCTTTATCCAATAAATTAAAATTTAGCTGGTTGAATAAATAAATTCCTTGTTGATACATATTATAAGCTTCAATATTATCAGTATACCGTTTCTGTAGTTTCTCTTTATCCTCCTCAAGGAATTTGACTTTTAGAACATCTACTATTGCAAGGCAAATTTCATCTTGAATTTTGAACACATCTTTTAAATCTCGATCGTATCGCTCCGACCAAAGGTGATAACCATCCATAACATTTATTAAGTTGTGCTGTTATTCGAAGGTTATTTCCAGATTTTCTTACACTTCCTTCAAGTACAGTTTTTACATCCAGTTTTCTACCAACTTTTCTTACATCCACACCTCCGCCTTTGAATGCAAATGCCGATGTGCGGGCTACTACTCTTAAATCACTAATTTTGGATAATGCATTAATCAATTCCTCTGTTAATCCGTCGCAAAAATATTCTTGCTCTGGATCTGCACTCATATTTATAAATGGTAAAACTGCTATTGAATGTGATGGACTTGGTGCAGGAATTTCGAATGTAGTAGACTCAATTTCGATTTTGCTTATGATCTTTCTTAAATCTTCAAGCATATATTCCAAATCTTCATACCTGTCTTCTTTATCTTTTGCAATTGACTTTTCTAAAATAGTTATGAGCCTATCTGGTATAATTTCCCTATATTTTCTTACATCATCCGGTTCCTGGTTCAAAATTAAATAAACTATTGCCTGTTCATAATCTGCCTTGAAAGGAGGCTCGACCTGTCAGCATTTCATATAGCAAAATGCCTAACGACCATATATCTGTTCGATGATCAGCTTTCTCTCCTTTTATCTGTTCAGGCGACATATAATCTGTTGTTCCGAATTTTATCTCCCACTCTTGTAAACTGTGTCTTGTCTATTTTCTTTGCTAATCCGAAATCTAGTATTTTTACTATTCCTTCTTTGGTGATGAATATATTTGCAGGTTTTATATCCCTATGGATGATACCATTTTCGAGTGCTTTACTTAATCCTTCGGCAATCTGTGTGGTTACGTTTATTATTTCATCAATACTCAGTAATTCTCTCCGGATTTTATTTTTTAGAGTTTCACCTTCATAATAATCCATTGAAATGAAAAGCTGCCCATCTTCGGTTTCATCAATTTCGTGTATTGTACAGATATTATTGTGCTGAAGGGATGAAGCCGCTTGTGCCTCCCGAATAAAGCGGTTTTTTGCTTCATCATTGCTCGTAAATTCAATTGGAAGAAACTTCAAAGCTACAGCCCGGTGGAGTTTTAGGTCTTCGGCTTTATATAGTATTCCCATACCTCCCGAACCGAGTTTCTCGAGAACCTTGTAATGAGAAAAAGTTTCCCCGATCATAAAACCCCCGGAAAATTATCGAACTTCAGAATTAAACAATATATCTAAGAAAGGATGGTTTTATATTGTTTTAGGAATGATATATGTAATTGTAGCTTTTTTTAGGTTAAAAATCAATAAAAATGTAGAAGATAAGATAGTAAGGAGAGATGATAAAACGGGAAAGTGTTAAATTAAATATGGGGTTATGCCAGCAATGAGTTCAGGGCGCTTCTGTTAACAGAATTACTGCCTTCTAGGCAAGTCCTGACGCCTCGGTACGAAGACTCTACCCGATACTTGGACTTGGCGGTCATAACCCCATTAAAAATCAAAAACAATTTATAACAGATTTTTTTAAAATCAAATTACATCAGTACAATTGTAATAATTCATTATCTAAAATCATTGCTGTCCAAAATAATTTTAGAATGAGAAAAAAAATATTGCATTTTTTTCTTACTATTTAAATCCAATTCAAAAATAATCCATTCAAATAAATCTCTTAGCTTCTTTTATTGAACTCCTAACGGAGTTCTGGCTTTTCAGGTGTATTCTTTTCTATAAATATTGAACTCCTATTGGAGTTCTTACACTCAGTTTCTTCTCTCCGTAGTTCTCTCCGTAGGAGAGATATATTTGTAGAAAATAAAAATCCATCTAAATGTAGGCACTCCGTAGGAGTGCAATATTCTATCTTCTTCAATATTTTTAAAATGACTAGGACAACATAAAATTATATATAAAAAATATTTTTGACAGATATGTCTAAAATAAAGTTTCCATATTATTTACTTCCTTCAATTCCCCAGAAAAGAAAACCTGCGAAATTTTTCAAAAGTCTCGGAGTTTCAAAATATTATTTCAGCAGCATAAGTTTTTTTGTTACAGTAAAAACTTGTCCCGAACTTGATTCGGGATTACCTACCCTAAGCTGATAGAAGTACACACCGCTCGGCAGGTTTGCTGCATTCCATGTTATTTCATAAGTACCTGCAGGTTTTTCTTCGTTAACAAGAGTAGTTATTTCTCTTCCCAAAACATCATATATAATCAAATGTAGGGAACGAAAATTTTCGTTCCCTACGGTTTGTTGAGGGATTGAATATTTTATTGTTGTGCTGGGATTAAATGGATTCGGATAGTTCTGTTGCAAATAAAAAGTTTTGTCCAGTCTAGAAGAGTGTTCTTCCCCAATTCCGGTTGATAAAGAGGATACCAATTTTATCCTGCCGAAATAATCTGCATTCTGCCAATGAAGATTGCGCGGTTCCGGTTCCCAAACTGAGCCGAACATGTTATCACGTCTTTTGGGATTTTCACTAGGATCATCGTTATCGCAATAAGCTAATGATAATCCCATTATTTTACCTGCCGATAATTCTACTCTTGCAGCTCCCTTGTTATTTTCTTCATATGTATCATTATATACAATCAAAGAAAATTCCCAGCGAGCAATATTTTTGGTTATTCTCTTCAATACAAATTCAGGAAAATGGGAAGCACAATTTACCGGGGTACTAGCCATATCAAATACATAAAGATTGGTAGATACTTCTCCTTCGACAGGGAAGGGTGCATATATGTGGTAGGCAAAAGCATTCTCGGCATTTTGTTCACCGTTATCATACATGTGTAATCCTCCCGAAGCATCTTCATCAATAAAAACTTCGCATATATCGAAATCATAGATAGCCCCCTTATTACTATCCGGATCAAATCCGTCAACAAATTCATCATCTGTAATTTCAATAAGGAAATAAAGAAGATTGGCGGTTGAAGACCATACCACTTTAAATTTCCCGGAGTAATCTTCATAAGGAACCGTATCAAAAGGGAAGGGGAACCAAACCTGATCAATGCTTTGCCATGGAACATTCTTCCAGCATGAATCATCTTCCAATCCATCAATTACCGGAGGCGCTGCAATATCGGGAGCTAAAATTAAACTATCCTGTGATTGATTCTTATAATTATGCGGATAGGAATTATTAAAGTAAAAAATAATTGCTGTCAAAATCAAAAAGTATTTATATAATTTCATGGTATTACCTTTATATTGATAATGGCTTGATAACTTAGATCAGATTGGTTTGCTGACCTAAAGCTAATCGTTCTGTAAAGTGGAATTATTTTATAAGGATCATCTTCTTAGATTGAGAAAAATTATTTACACAAATCTGATAAAAGTAAATTCCAGAAGATAAAGTTTGTCCTTCATCATCTTTACCATCCCACTTGATATCATGAACACCTGTATCTTGATTTTGATTAACCAGAGTTCGAACTTTCTCACCATTGATATTATAGATTTTCAACATGACTAAAGCCGGTTTAGTAATCCGGTACCTGATCGTAGTGCCTGGATTAAAGGGATTGGGAAAATTATTTTCAAGAATAAAAGTGAATGTTTTTTCTTTTGTCTCATGAACATCAACTGAAGTAATGCCCTGAACCTGGATTAATTCTATTCCCTTGTCTGCACCGAGATTTCTTGAATATTTTTTCTCTTCGGCATTATTCCAATGTTCATGTACACCCATGCTTCTCGGGAGATAAGAACCGTCTCCTTCAGGATCGTAAAGGATGTTTTTAGGCCAGTTTATAGAATCTGCTGCCTGATGCAAAAAATCATCAACGCCGGAATAATGCGGAAATTCATTACCGCTCGGATTACCCACATAAAATTCATTATAAAGGAAATCAAAGCCTACGGATTCAATAGCTACCGGGTCTTGAGATACGAATATAGAAGCCGGGTAGCTATTGTTGAATGGAGCCATTCTCCATTTCCAGGGCGGGTCGCCCCAATTTGTTGAGCTCCATAACCCGTCAATAAGGTATAGAATCGTTTTACCTCCCATATCTTTATGACCGATAAAATCAACAAAGATTCGATATGCTCCATACCCGCCGTTTTCAACATCCCCATTTCCTTGCGGACACGGCAGACTGTAATGCAGTGAAAAAGCACTTCCGAGAAAGGGGACAAAAGTTCCAAAATGATTTTTACTGCATAAAGAAATGCCCCCTCTATGATGCTGCTTAAGCACGGGAATATTGATCATATATGCGGCTTCAAGGTAACAGGTAGGTAAATGAAGCTCCATCGTTCCGTCGCTGGTATAAAGTTCAGGCTTGTCTGATTCAATAATTGGTGTTCGTCCATTGCCGCTGCCCCAGTATTTTACATTAGGGAAAATCTGATGAAACTTATTCCAAAAGATATTATCGGTATTTCTGCCCGGGTCGCCAAAACTAATGTCAGCCTGGGCAGCCTTAACCACATTTATAAGTTGATCTAAAACTGCATATATACTTTGCGGTGATGTATCCAGAGGTCTCGGATCGCTTCTGACTGAATCATTAGTGCTTCCGTTATTCAGATTAAGCTTGATAACAATTTTTTCTCCTACTTTATATCCAACATCACCTTTATTATGGGTAGCGTTGTAATATCTAAAAATTGCATCCCACGCTTCTGCATCAGTTTCTTTGCCTGTCAATTTCTGCAGTGCATTTGAAACCATCTTGTTAATAACGTTTTGATCGGAATTATCATCCATCCACCAATAATCGTCATCTGAGTTTGTACATTGTTGATTAACTGCGGTTGAATCGTGTATCCAAACAACCCTGCCGGGAAATATTCCTTTTCCCAAACCGATAGGCTGATTTGGTCCTTCCAAAACGGATTTATAATTAGCATAGGTATAGGGTTTATCGGATTGAAAAAGAAATGATACATTGATTAAGGTGATGACTAAAAATACTGCCGCAATTATACTATTCCCGGAATTCCAATGTTCTTTAAAATATCTGAATGCCAAGGATGAAGTCAGGAGATTCATTATATAAAGGACAAAAGCAGAGGCTATAGGGAAAGCTGTACGCTGGCAAGGATATGCTGCTCTGCTGGGTTTTGGAATTACCCTAATTAAAAACCATAATAATGCAGCAAAACCCGTAAAGTATAATATGAAATTCGCTTTAATTTCTTTATTAAATATCTTCATAATAACCTCCTTAATGCCAACCTCCGGGGGTTGCGCAGATAGCCGGATGCAGCCATCGAAGGTTCACAACTTATTGTTTGTAGAGATGACATCTTTTTCATATCAAAAAGATGTCATCTATATTAAATTTAATTACCTACTTATAACGAAGTAAAACCCGACCTCCGAAGCTCCTAATGTAGGAGGATCATTTTCTTAGTTTCAACATTAGTTCCTGATTGCCCGCCGTCAGTGGAGACTTTTATTTGATAGAAATAAGCTCCACTTGATAATCCTTCTGCATTCCATTTTATTATATAAGTTCCTGCAGGTTTTTCTTCATTAATTAAGGTTGTTATTTCTCTTCCGAGTACATCGTACACTTTGAGCGACACTAATGACGAATGACCAATGACAAATGACAAAGTTGTGCTTGGGTTAAACGGATTCGGATAGTTCTGATAGAGAGCAAAATCTTTTGGAGTTATCAGCTCTTTTTCAACACCTGTTGTTATTGTATCTAATGCCGGGTCATATTCCCATACAGAATGATAGCCTGTCATGCCCCAATCCAGTGTTCCGCCGATTACATAAATCTTATCATTAACCACTGCTCCTGCAAACCATGCTATGTATTTCGGCATTTTCGGTTTTGTTTCCCAGGTATCGGTAGCCGGGTCATATACCTCTACTTTAGCTAACGATGTGCCCCATGCATTGCTTCCGCCTAATGCATAAATTTTTCCATTAACTGAAAATGTTTGAAAAGCAAATCTGGGAGTGGGCATATTCTTTTTCGGTGTGTATGTGTCCGTTTTTGGATTATAAGCATATACAGTTGAATATGCATTCCAATTCTCATCTGATCCTCCAAGGATATATATTAATCCATTATAAGCAGTTACAGATACAACACCTCCACCAGATGGAATTGGGCTTTTTTCTGTCCAGGTATCTGCAGCAGGATCATAAGCTTGACAAATTCGTTCATTATAATTACCGCCAAAGATATATATTATACCATCAACAACAGCTGCCCTCGGACCAATCCGGCAATTAAGCATCTCCTTTTTTGTTGTCCATGAATCGGTTGCTGGATCATATACTTCATTCTTGTTTGTAGAGTCCGGATATCCTCCTCCGATAACATAAATTTTATTATCTACAACAGCAGAGGTTAGGAATCCCCTTGGTGTTGGCACACACGTTTTGTTAGTATCCCATGTATCTGTCGAAGGATCATACATAAAATTGAATGCTAAATCATTAAGATCCGGTATGCTGGTTCCACCCAAGACATAGATTTTACCGTTAACGACGCTTGCTGTACCCCCGCCTTTTGGTATATCTGCTTTCTTTGTCCAGGCTTCTTTAGGTATATCAAGAGATGGATCATATTCCCAAACTTCATTTCTGCCTGATACCCAATCCGGTGTTCCACCAATTATATAAATTTTATCATTAAATACTGTACCTGCAAACCATGCTACATATTTTGGCATTTTTGGTTTTGTTTCCCAGGTATCAGTTGCCGGGTCATACACCTCAACTTCAGCTAACGACGTCCCCCATGCATTGCTTCCGCCTATTGCGTAAATCTTTCCATTCACTAAATATGTCTGAAATGCAAATCTTGGAGTCGGCATATCTTTTTTCTTTGTCCAGGTATCTGATTGGGGATTATATTCATATACTGTTGATAATGCTGTCCATGGTTCAGAAGATGAATTAGAGGAGCCGCCGAATGTATATATTAATTTATTATAAACAGTTACCGATAAGGCTCCTCCGGCTGATGGCATTGGTGTTTTATCTGTCCATTTATCTGTTACCGGATCATAAGCCTGGCAATCTTGCTTATTATAATCACCTCCTATTAAATACGTTATTCCATCAACAACGGCTGCATTAGGTCCTATTCTTGGTTTTGGCATATTAGGTTTTATTTTCCAGGAATCAGTAACCGGGTCATAAGCTTCCACATTTGCTTTTGATACCGGATAACCACCTCCCATCGCATAAATAGTATCATTTACAACACCTGAAAAAAGGAATCCTCTGGCTGTCGGCATAGGTGTTTTAGATTCCCAGGTATTAGTTGAAGGATCGTAGACTTCATTAACGCTTAAATCGTTAAGAGATGCGTCGGACCCTCCAATAACATATATCTTATTTCCAACGACATTTGCAGACGGATAAGACCTTGGGGTTGGTATATCCTTTTTTGTCCATGCATTGTTTTGTGCAAGGACATTAAAAGAAAATAAAACTGAGGAAACAACAATTAAGCAGTATTCCCTGAAATCCAACTGTACCATAGAAACCTCCTTTATTAATAATTAGTTAAGAAACATTTTTTAACTGCCTTAATATTAAATTCAACTAAAAGGGTAAGAGTCTCCCTTATTAAATGGGGCGAAGGGGTTCATTCTACTAATTTCTTCTTAACATTTGTGTTGTTGACAACCCTCTTCTTCCCCCTTTTTTAAGGGGGACTACTCTCTCATTTTCATTTTATTAATTTCCTTTGAAGTCATGACTTTTCGTCATTTTCTTCGTTGATAAATAATCTCCGGCTTGAAGCCGGCAGGTATAAACACCTTCACAAAGTCCGCAGGCAGTAAACTCCACTTTATAAGTACCAGCTTCTTTTTCTTCATTTAAAAGAATTGTTATTATCTCACCTTCAGGATTAAAAACTTCCAGTCTCACTTTACCTTTATAAGCCACACAAAATTTTATTGTTGTTTTATCACTAAAAGGATTAGGATAATTCTGACTTAAATAAAATTCAGAGGGTTCTAATTCATTCATATAAATTAAATTCCATTTAATAATTATTGTCCGGCAGTCATCCGATTTTTCAATTGAATGACTACCGTTGATAATACAAATCAATGAGACGTTATAACTCCTCCGGTGACTTCGCCATACCAGCCTGAAAAGTCTAAGGCAGAATATATTATGACTTCCATACGGCATTGCATTCCATTTATGTTACCCCCTTCACCATGTCCTGTTTCTTTAAGTGGTATAATAAATCCCGGTCCTCCTTGCCAGGCTGTCGGACTGAATGCAGAGGTACCATGCCAGGTAAATTGCCATGTACCGCCGCCGGCATTCTCAGGAATCAACTTGAATTTTCCCTGCCATGGCCCAATTGCGGTATTCGCATCGATTAATCCGTTAATCTCCACTTCACCAGAACCGGAAAGTATATCGGGACCTGTATCACCTGGTAAGTATGTAGCAACAAATACAGTTAATGCTAAGTGATTTCTCACCTTTACTTTACCATCGGGATAAGTAATAATCCCGGATTAATTACCTCAAATGGAGTATTAGTTCCTGTGAATTCCCTGGTAAAATTCTTCTTTATTGAAGTTTGGTCTGATGGAGATACCGGTGATTGTGGTTGGTCAGAACATCCAACCAACAATAAGCTCACAAAAGAAAAGAGAACGAGAATAGATTTAAGTGCTTTCATACGACCTCCTTTTAGTGAATTGTATTACACATCCTCCCCAACACTCTTAAGTGCAGTTACGCGGAAACGTATATTGTTGTATAACATCTGCAGAAGGATGATTTTAGACGGTGGAATGGTAATATTTAAGGATGGATTTCTCTACCAATTTTGCGTAAATAACTATCAATTTTGCATACCGGCGGAAATAGAATACGGATTTGACGGATTAAACGGATTTGCACGGATATTTTGATCCGTTTTTTGTCACGCTTTATAATTTGTGTTCAAACCAGTAATCCAGGATAAGCTAGATTTTTAAAGATAATAATTTAATCGGTTTATATCAGCCAAATCCGTTTAATCTGTGTTCTATTAAATGCTAATTATTTATTCCGGTTTTCTGATATATTGTGATGGATTTATTCCAAATTGTTTTTTAAAGCACTCAGCAAAATATGAAGGATTGTTAAAACCTACTTCTAAAGCAATT